>WYAZ01000048.1 GCA_011526105.1 Deltaproteobacteria bacterium
CTCGCTGTTTCTTTCTACGAAAGAGAGCTCATCGCACGCCCAAGAGACCGAGGCGAATTCCCAGGCTAGAGAGGTCTGATCAGACCATCCGGTCCAAAAACACGCGCTCTCTGGCGATCATCAACAGGGGCGGCCTTGCTCGTGGCCCATTTCAATCGTGCTGGTGGCGCGCCGGCCTCTTCCGAGATCTAGTGTCCCGTCCGAAAAGTTCAGATCACGTTCGCGCTTGTCCTTTTCGCCCCTGGTAGACGCGCCGCCGTGTCGATGCCGCCTCGAGAGCCCCAAGATCAAGACCTCTCCGTCCCCAGGGCGGCGCTCGAACTCGTGACCCTCTGCTGGATTGAGGCCGAGGCCGACAGGGGTGCCACCGCCGCAGGTCGGCACGGCCGGGACATCCCAACGTCTCTCGAGCCGCGGCGAGTACGGTGGCTTCTCCGTGCACGCCGGCGTGACCCTCAACGACAGCCTCCGAGCATTGGCCGGGCTTCGGTTGCGAGGCCAGGCCTCTCATGCCGTGAACCTGAGAAGCGGCCTACGCAGGCAAATCGTGCACGAGATCGGTTCAAGCTCAGTTCCTGGCGATGCGGTGCGACCGCGACGAGATGGATTGGCGCGGGGGAGCCCAAGATCGTAGGATGCTCGCGGTGCGTTCGCGGGCTCCACGCCTCCGGCTTCGATCTGCCGCGGTCGCCGTTTGTCTTCTCATTGGGTGTTCCGGAGGCTCGACCTCGACCTTTCTCGCTCTCCCGGAGAGCGAAGGGATCCGAGCGATCGTCGTGGACGTGACTCGAGACGGCACGCGAGTGGTCCATGCCGCGAACCTCGAGGGTGGCTGGTCGATCCGAGCTTCGGAGGGCTCGCAGATCGATGTCTTTGGCTACCGGCAGACCCTGGTGGAACTCGGCCTTTCAGAAGGTGAGATCACAAGTGACCTGCCAGCGGAAGATTGCCGACTCGCGTTCCCGACACTCGCGCTTTCGGTCGGGGACGGAACTCGATGGTTGAGCACCACACTCAGTCGCGAGTTCCGGGACCGGTTGGTCGCACCGGGTCTTTGCCGATTCTGCACCGGCCTCGAGCCTCGCCTCGTCCGCATGGCATCTGGGGGCCGGATCTGGGCCGCCGCCCAGCTGTCTTCGGGGGCGGCGCTGGTCGCCCACACGGGCGGGAGTGGATCCAGCGGTCTCCTTCGAGTCGATCATGACGGGACAGAAGAGGTCGAGGGCTGCGGCGTGCCCTATGCCATCTCGGGCGGTCAGGACAATCGGTTCTGGATGGTCCAGTGGGGGCCTCTCGTTCGGGTTCGCATCGAGGAATCCACACTCACCTGCGTGGTAGAGACCAGCACCCAAGCAGCCGCTGGTCTCCGCTTCGGCTCACTCGCGACCTCTGAACCGGACGAGTCGTTCGAGCTCTTCATTGTCGATCAGGCCGGTACGCTCCACCGGTTCGATGGTGAGGTCTTCGAGACCTTGATGGCCCTCGAACTCCACCCGAGTCAGCGGGAAGAGGGCGTGACGAAGCGAGGCCGGGTCGTGCGCCTAGGCCCAAGGGAGGCCATTTTCCTCGTCGGCTGGGATCAGGTGGCTTGGTGGAGGGACGGCGAATCGAGGGTGCAGCGCTTGGCGCTCACTCCCGAAGCCGGTGGATTGGAACACGTGGTTGCGATCGGAATGACGGGCTCCAAGACTCCGATCGTGGGTGGAAGCGCAGGTGAACTCTTCGCTCTGTCGTGGGATCAGAGCCCCGTGCCGCTGGAAGGCTCGCCCCTATCCAACGAGGTCGGCGCCATCCTGCCGTGGGGGCGGGGATTTCTTGCCAGCGACGCCAACGGACACGTGGCTCGGTTTCATGACGGAGGTGAGTTCTGTCCGAACCTCCCACCCATCTTTGGGAGCACCCGTGGTCGGGCGGGTGGCGCAGCGTTCGTGACCAGTGACTTCGAGGTGTTCTTCGGTGACTTCTCGGAGCCCGAGGGTGAGCCTCACGGCATGTGGCTGACATTTAGGGATGACTGATGGAGCGTCTCCTCTGCGCGGCCGCCTCTCACACCCACGAGGCCCTCATCGACCTCTTTCGCAACGCGCACCAAGAAGCGTCTCGACGGCGAAGGATCTCGAACGCTGGGCCGATCGCATTTTCACCGCGACCAAGCTTGCCCAGGTCTTCGGCAAGAAGCCCTAAACCGCTCGACCCCCCTCGTGCAGCGGTCCGTACGCGCGCAACATCCAAGCACTGCGCCATAGAAGACGCCCGCATGAAACAACTGCCCGCGCACCGAAGACCGTACTACTCGCCCACCAAGCGACTCGCGATCCTCCCTCTCCGCACCGCATGCGCGTGGCCGGCCGCCGAGACCGCGAGGCGATTCTTGCTCGCCCCGGCCTCCGTCGCCGAGTGGACGCAGCGACGCGACGAAGGCGGCAACGACGCGCTTCTTAAGACACTCACCCTTGTGAACACCTTCCCAACCTTCGTGTCCGACATCGTCCTTCGTCTCGGGCAACTCGCGCCGACCATGGGCAAGCTCCGCGGGGCCCAGACTTTGGCACGCGCGGGTCTTCACGTCTTTGCCTCCACCATCGAGCGAATCAGAGACCGCGGCAGTCCCGAGCAGCCCGACGCCGAGGTACGGATATCTGCGGACGTCGGTTCGAAGAAGACGACCTCGGGTATCATCGCTTCGAGACCGAATCACACCTGGGTCGTCGACCTCACCCGCGTCCCCACGCGCTCCGGATCTTGGGTCCCGTGGCTTCCGTTGAAGATGGTGCCGTGCATGCCCTTTGCCTGGTGGTTCGCACTCGGGCCTGGGCGGTCGCACGTCCGCCGAGGTCTACGAGGGAGCGAGACCCGCGAACCGAAGAGCCCGCTTTGAGCCCATGGCGGGATGGCCGAGGGAGGCGCGGTGTTCTGCGCTGCAGGCTCCGCCGAGGGTGAGGCCGGGCGCGGAGCTCGAGTTCGTCGTCACCTCGTAGCACGAGACCAGAGCAACCTGGGTTGCAAGAACAGCCCGAGTGGGAGGAGGGGAGTGGTGCATCTCAGCCTTCATTGAGCACATCACTGCGCGGCGCAGGGTCCGCGGGACCGTTCGCCAGCGCGACCTGGGCCGGCGTGCAGCGCGGCCCGCAGTTACAGACTTGCTGGTTGCCTACGACGGCCAGGCTGGGAAGCAGCTGCTTGACGACCGGCGGAGTCTCGAGACACAGCGCGACCCTCGTGGTCGGGCTGTAGCGAGCGATGGCGTCCGCCGCAACCTCGTACATCTCTGCTCGAAACGACTCCGGAAAAGGCGCGCCCTTTTCGCCCGCCATGGCCTCTTTGTGCTCCCTGGCCAGCTCGAGTGCCTCGGGGTCCAGCGCATCGAGCGACACGATCCGGTCGAGCTCCTCGAAGGGAACCATGCTGAGCGTCCACAATGTGATGAGCTCCGGCGTCACCCGCTCGGCCATCTTCCGAACTGTTTCGACGAGCTCCTGTCGCCACCCCCGCAGCGGCACGAGCGGCGAGAAACGAAACCGCACCGGATATCCCGCTGCCGCGCACTGAGCCGCAGCGTCAATGCGCGCCTCGAGCGATGGCGCCGACGGCTCGAGCCTGGCTGCCACGCTGGCCATCGACAACGTGGAGCAAAAGATCGTGCGGCCTTTGTGCTCGAGATCGAGCAGGTGTGAGACGTTGTTGCTCTTCGAGTAGAGCATCAGAACGCGCGAAGCTTCGTGGGAGAATCTCTCCACGAGCAGCTTGCTGAGGCCGTACTCGGGCTCGAAACACAGTGTGTCGCTTCGATTGTTGAGTTTGTAGAGCAGCTGTTGAGGGCGTTTATCGAACAGCGCCTCGAGCTCTTCCATGAAGCGCTCGAGGTCACAGGTTACGGTGATGGCGGCCGTGTAGGGACAGTAGTTGCAGTCAAAGCCGCACCCGACAATGGTCTGGATCTCGACTGCAGTCTGACAAAGGACGCCGCGGAGCGATTGCTGCTTCGCGTTGCGCAGTTCCGCCCAGGAGTATCCAGGGATGATCGAACCGGATCGCTCCCACTGCATCAGATCCAAGATCACCGTCCGATGGTCGAAGCCGCCTTGGTCCCGGCCACGACGCGAGAGCTCCTCGCGAACCACGGATCTCCGGATCGCCTCGACCTTGGAGTCTTCGATCGTCTCCTTGATCGGTGCGTCGATGAGCTCAGCGAGGCGCTCAGCTCTCGCCCTAGCGCGTGGCTCAGCCAGAACTCTGTGCGTCACGTAGACCTTACCGGCGCGTATCGGATCCAATACAGCCAGCCTATCACCTCTGGAGCATGGAAGACGAGATGGTGGGGGACGACGGTTCGCGAACGCCAGCGTCCCCCCCACTCGGGCGCCGCTCAGTAGGCCCAGTAGTACGCGGGAGAGCCGCTGCCCTTTTTATAAGTGGCCTCGTCGCCAAACAGCGCGCGCACGCGAAGAACACCGGGTTCGGCGCCTTCATCCAGGATGACCGCGCCGTTCTCGTTGCCTGGATACTCCTGGCCATCCGCGAAGGCGCTGGGGCCGGGGAGCGCGTCTGCGTACAGCGCCGCTCTATCGGAGGGGTTCTGATCTCGGTATCGCACCGAGTAGGGGGCGAAGGCCTTCCAGACCAGGGTCGTGCCCAGCGGTACGTTCGGCACCAGGATGGAGTAGACGCTGTCCCCGGCCACGCGATCCGGCCCCACCCCGTTGTCCTCGAGCTTCGGCTCGATGCCGTCGAGCGGCTGGCCTTCGGCCGGAAAGCCGAAGAGCACGTCGTTGACCGGACCCGTCGCCCCCGGCGTGGGACGGTGATCGATCTGTGCGCGCGCGCCGAGCACGAAGATGCCCTCACGCCCCTCCGCGAGTTGGGCCGGCGAGAGCGCGCGGGAGGGAATACGTCCAGCGATCTCGGTGCTCCGACTCACCGCGACCTCGAGGATGACGTTCACCGACTCCGCGACCGAGACCGCGGTGAACTCCATCGATAGATCGGCGGCGTTGCCGCTTCGATCTCGAACGCCTTGCACGAGCGCGGTGTATCGCTGGCCCGCCACCATGGGCGAGGTGGACACCAGGACGAGATCGCGCTGAGCCGGCGCCAAGGAAGGACTGAACGCGAGCTGCGTTCGGCCGAGAGCCCCGGAGAACTCGACGCCCCGCACGGTGAGCCCGTCCACCCGGTACCGGGCCGGATCATTTGCGGTCTGGGCTTCGAGCGGCTCGTCGAAGCGCAGGAGCAAGGTCGTGGAGTCGATGGCCCGCGCACGCACGAGGCGGGGAGGCTCGAGCTCGCCAAAACCCATGAAGTCGTAGTTGGCGGGGCTGAGCTCGTTGGGTGGATCCGCGACATCGGCGATGCCAGAGACGCTGAGCCGGTAAGGGGCGCGGATGCTCTGCAAGTCCGTGATGAGCCGTACGCTCTTTCGGTCCGACCTGCGCACCGCGCTCACGACGCCAAGCGGAGCATCGGTGGTCAGGTTCGTGATCACGAACGCGCTGGTGACCACGCGGCTCGGATCGAGCTCCTCGTCGAAGCGAATGATCAGCTCGTCGAGATCGGTGGCGACAATCTCTTCTAGATTGGGCGCCTCGCGATCGACGAGCGGCCGAAACGCGACCTCCGACGGCGGCCCCGCGACGGTGGCGGTCCTCCAAACCCGGTCCTTTTCGCCTCGAACCGAGGTCGCCCCTCGATATCGCAGCGAGTACACCTCGCCGTCACCCAGCCGTCCGCTCTCTACGCGGACCACCGCCTGATGCGGCGCGAGCTCGGCGTTGTCGAGCACCACGACCGGGGTCCCGAGCCCGGTCTCGGCGCTCCAGAGCTCGACCACGAGGTTCAGCGCCGGCTCTACGAGTGTGCGATCGAACGAGAGCAGCGCGGAGTAGGAGTCACGCGCGACGGCGTCTTGAAGACGCGGCGCGCCGAGACCATCGAGCTCGGGGCGCACCGAAGGCAGCGGCAAGACCCCGTCGTCGTAGTCCACGAGCGGACCCGGCCGAGCGTCGCGCCACGTGCCCACGACAATGAGCGGACAGTCCACGTCACGATTCGAGACTTCGCAGGCCTCATCGAGCGTCTCGCGCTTGAAGAGCACAGTTCGGCGCGGCGGTTCTTCGCCGTCCAGCGACAGTCGCCCGGCGGCGTAGTCCACACCGTTGTCGGCTCTCAGGCTCCGAGGATCAACGCGCACGCCGGTCCCGTCGTTTGTCGTAGCGAGCGCCTTGGCGACCTTCTCGAGCGTGATGGGGGCCTCCACGTACTCGCCGGGGAGCCCATGCGCGACCTTCCAGGCGTAGGCGGCCGGCGGCAGGAGCAGCGTGACTTCGTAGACCGGCTGACCCTCGAAGCTCTCGCCGCTCGGCTTCATCTCGAAGTCCGGCCAGCCGGTGACATCGGTGCGGACCGCGCCTTGGGCGACCACAGAAAGGTCCTTGCCAGTGGTAGGTGCTCGGGCCACCGCCAAAGGCGTGCCGGTGAGGAACAGGCGCTCGCCTCGCGGCAGCCCTCGGGTTCCGTCCTCGAGCAGAGCCAGCCCCGGCACCGCGCGAAATCGAGCGTGGTATCGCGCGAAGCCGTCGAAGGAGAGCTCTTGAGAGAGGTTGTTGCCGGCCAGATCACGCAGGCCGCGAATCGAGAGCACGTAGCGGTGACCCTTCTGTTGCGCCGAGGTGTAGAGGCGAATGGTCGGGACGGCGCGATCATCCAGAGGAAGCGCGGCCATGATCTGCAAGCCCTCGACGGAGAACCGTTGAGGGTCCGAAGCCGCGCTTTGCTCCGCTCGTTCGTCGAGCTCGAGCTCCACGACGTCTCCGACGTCGGGACGAGTATCAGCCCCAGGGGAGAAGTCGTGCCGAGATCGAGCGCGCGCGACCAAGACCCGAGGCGCGGAGCGGTCCGGCCCCACCGCCACCTCGGCCGCAGCGAGCTGGTTCGCGCGAACCGAGACATCGGAGAGTGCTCTCACTTTGAGTCGCGCCGCCTCGGTGGGATGCGTGGGCTCCAGGCTCAAGAAGAGCTCGCTGCCCGAGACGGTGATGGCCAAGATGGGCACCGCTCGGCCGGTGTCGTCGAGGTACTGAAACTTCGCGAGGTCGGTGGCGTCGGCGGCGAGGATGGGCTCCGAGAAACGAACCCGCACCCGCTCCGCCCCGAGCCGAACCGCCTCGAGCAAGACAGGGGGTTCGATGTCATCGGGGTCGAGGATCAGCGGCGCTGGGCACACCGAACACACCCCGTTCTCGCGCGCCTCCGGTACGCCCTGGGGCGTGAGTCCGCCCGAGCTGCGAAGGTCTTCGAGGGCGAGACCACCGAGCAAACCGCCCCGCCCGGCCGGGAGCTCCGCGCCGCCGAGATCGGTGTCGAAGCTCAAGGTGCCGCCGGAGCGCGCCTTCGCCACGGTGTTCCCGTTCACGAAGTTCTTGTTCGTGGACTCATCACCAAAGCTGTCTCGACGCAGCACCAGGCAGTCGGGCTCCCCGTCCGGTCGGCCGGTGAGCAGATCTTCGACCTCGAGGATACGTGCGTTGCCCGGCCACTCTTCGGTGCCCGAGAAACCTTCGTTGGCGGCGCCGTTGGTGTACTTGTACTCGAGGCGCGCCCCGCGCGGCAGCGGGACCACGACGGTGTAGATGCCGTCCGCGGCCACCTCATCGCCGGCTTGGCCATCGTCGCGCATCACGAAGCGCGGATCGTTCGGCGTGAGACGCGTGGGGATGCCGTCGTCGGAGACCGGCGAAGTGGGATCGCTCGTGAAGCCGAGGTAGATCTTGCCCTCTTTCGCGGACTGGCGAATGAGCTGGCGGGCCCCGTTGCCGTCGAGCGCTCTTCCGGACGCGTCCACCGTGAACATGGTGTTGAGCCGGCTGGGGTCGCAGCGGATCGTGAGCGCATAGCCACTCGCGGCCTCGCCGAGGAGCTGACGGTACCGCGTGAGCGTCTCGGCCGAGAGTCCGGCGACAGAGACATAGGACTCGGAGAGCGATGGCTCCATCGCCGAGAACGATGCCTCGTCGAGCCCTGGAGGTGCGGTCGTGAGGAGCTCGTCGATCAGCACGACGAAGTCGAGCAAGGCTGCGCTCGGGGAGGACGTCATCGTTCGGTAGAGCCCTCTGAGCGCGGTGGGCGGCGTGGCGGACAAGGTCGAGCCCGCTTCGTTGATCACCTCGTACTGCGCCAGTTGAGCGAGCGCGGTGGTGGTGGCGTTGAGGCGCCCCACCCCGCTGAGCTCTCCTTTCGCGGCGGAGGGGAGCAGGGTCTTGGTCGTGCGTGCGCCCAGCCGCGCGAGGACAGTGAGGTTGACCCCTGCTTCACTCGGAGGAAGCGAGAGCACGAACACCCCGCTCTCATCCGCCTGGGACGCGGCGACTCGCCGACCGTCGGCGGAGAACACCGAGACCTCGGCGTTCGGATCGGCCTCCCCGCCGAGCTCGACTCGGGGCGCGGGCGTCGGGTCGAATCCCCAAGGCGTGAGAAAGGCCGCATCGAAGCCGCAAGCGGGCACGGACGCAAGCAGGCTCAGGGCGAAGAGCGGCGAGGTCCTGAAAGCGCCCACCGAGCGCGTATAGCGGTTTGGCGCCGACCTGGAAAGAGCTTGGCCGCCTCGCGGGGCTTTGTTATGCCCGGTCGGTGAAAGGCCGCCTGAGGCTCCTCCTCATCATCTCCATCTCGGTCCTGTTTCTCGACCAGTGGAGCAAGTTCCTCGCGGTCAAACACCTCACGCCCGCGCTGCAGAACCATCACGCCAAGCTCACCCAGAGCTCGGTCGAACCAAAGCTCCCAGCCGAGGTCGGGTTCTTCACCCAGCTCGGGTACTTCTTCGGCGGCGAGCGTCACCCCTGTCGCCCTCCGGATGCGCGCTGCCCCACCATCCGCTTGATCGAGGGCCGCTGGCATTGGGCCTACGCAGAGAACCCGGGGGCCGCTTGGAGCTTTCTCGCCAACGCGAGCGAGTCCGTGCGGCTGCCGTTCTTTCTCGCGGTGTCGGTCATCGCGATCGTACTCATCGTCTGGTACTTCATCCGCCTTCAACCGGCGCAGCATCTGCTCATGATCGCGCTGTCGCTCGTGCTCGGCGGGGCGATCGGCAACTTCGTGGATCGCGCGCGACTCACCTACGTCATCGACTTCATCGTCTGGTACATCGGCAGTTATCGCTGGCCGACCTTCAACGTGGCCGACTCCGCCATCTCGGTCGGGGTTGGCCTGATCTTCCTCGACTCCCTGCTCGAGTACCTGCGCACCCGCAAAGAGGCGAAAGCGGGGCTCAAATCCGTCGAAAGCCCCAAAGGCGAAACAAAGAAGCCCTAACCGGGGTTGTTCCTTGGCCGGGCCCGAACCCGGGTGTTATGGGTCCACCCCTCTTCATGCGCTGGAAGGTCCTATTCGCCCTCGGGCTGCTCGTGATCGTCGCCGATCAATGGACCAAGCTGCTCGCGGTTCAGCACCTGACCCCAGCCTTCGAGGTCTCTTTGGGGCTGAGCGAGAGGCCCCGCGCGGAGCGCGAACAAGTGCTCGCGAACCTCTCGCTGATTGAGCGCATCGACCTCTTCTACGGACATGCGGTCCACCCCTGCGCAGACAGCGGCGGCTACTGCCGCCACGTGCCGGTGATCGAAGGCTTCTGGTCCTTTCGCTACATTGAGAATCCCGGCGCGGCCTGGGGCCTGCTCGCCAACGCCACCGAGTCCGTGCGCGTCCCTTTCTTCATCGCGGTGTCCATCGGCGCGATGCTCCTCATCCTCGGATTCTTCCGGAAGCTCGAGGACCGACAGAAGCTCCTCATCTACGGTCTCTCGCTCGTCTTCGGCGGGGCCATCGGCAACTTCATCGACCGGCTCCACCTGAGCTACGTGGTCGACTTCATCGATTGGTACGTGGGCCGTTATCACTGGCCCACCTTCAACGTGGCGGACGCCGCCATCACCAGCGGCGTCGGCCTTCTGCTCCTCGACTGGGCGATTGAAGCGGTACGTGAGCGCAAGGCCTCCCGTGCCCCCGCCATGGTCCTTCAGCCTCAGGAAAGCTCGGATTAGCTCATGTTCCCCGTCATCATCCCCAAGTTCGGCTTCTTGCCTGCGCTCCACACCTACGGGCTCATGATCGCGCTCGGCTTCTACGTGGGCATGCAGCTCGGCGCTCGCGAGGCGCGGCGTGTGGATCTGTCGCCCGAGAAGAACTTCGACAAGTTCATCCTGGATCTGATCTTCTGGATCCTCATCGTCTCGCTCGCCGGATCACGCATCCTGTACATCATCGTGAACTGGGAAGACGACTACTCCAAGAACCCGATCAAGGTCTTCGAGTTCTGGAAGGGCGGCCTCGTCTTCTACGGCGGATTCATCTCCGCCGTATTGTTCTCCGCCTGGTACAGCAAGAAGCACAACCGCGACTTCTTCCAGGTCTCGGATATCCTCATCCCCTCGGTCGCGCTCGGCCACTGCTTCGGACGCCTCGGCTGCCTCGCCGCCGGCTGTTGCTGGGGCGACGTGGTGGACTCCGCCTTCGCGCTCGGTATCCAGTTCCCCAAAGGCGCGCTCATCCACGGCAGCCAGGCCGCCCACGGGCTCATCGCGCACAGCGACCCGTACACGCTGCACGTACATCCGGTGCAGCTCTACGAGAGCGCGGGTGAGCTCCTCATCTTCTTCATCTTGATCCTGAGCCGAGGTCGCAAGCGCTTCCATGGGCAGCTTCTGCTCACCTATCTGTTCCTCTACCCAGTGCTCCGCACTGGGCTCGAGTTCTTCCGCGGTGACAGCGAGCGCGGCGTGACCAACGTCTTTGGACTCCCGATGTCCACCGGCCAGATCGTGTCCGTGCTCGTGGCGATGGGTGCGATCTCGCTGCTCATCTACTTGAGGGGGCGCATGCCTGGGGTCGTCGCGGCCAACCAGCCTCCGGACGAGCCACCGGCCGCCCCCGCTTGAAGCGGGATCTCTTTTTCGGTGCGCTTCAGGGCGCGCAGGTCTCCGGCACCGCGGACAAACGTCCCTCGCGGTGCACGCAGAAGTTCATCCCCACGAGACCTAACGCGCTGGCGATGGGCCCCCTCT
Source organism: Deltaproteobacteria bacterium (assembly GCA_011526105.1). Lineage (GTDB taxonomy): Bacteria > Myxococcota > Kuafuiibacteriia > Kuafuiibacteriales > Kuafuiibacteriaceae > WYAZ01. The sequence goes on from WYAZ01000048.1 coordinate 11,049, forward strand.
GGGCCCCGGCACCGAAACGGGAGTAACGTCGCCCCATGAGCTCCGGCCCTCACTCGAAGCCCCTCCCCGAAGGATACCTTCGATTCCCGATCGTGCTCCTCTTGGTCCTGACCGTCATTTGCGTCATCACCTTCGTGCGTCCACCGGCCGGACGCACGAGCTGGTTGCTCGAGGTGGGCCCGGGTCTCATTGGGGTGGTCGCGCTCGTTTTGACCGCGCGGCGCTTCCCGATGTCTCGTCTGATCTACGCGACCGTGTTCGTGCACGTGCTCATCCTCATCTACGGCGGCGTCTACACCTACGCCGAGACCCCGCTGGGGAACTGGGCCAAAGAGGCCTTCGAGCTCAGCCGCAACCCCTACGACCGCGTGGGGCACTTGGCGCTCGGGCTCTTTCCCGCGTTCACGGTGCGGGAGATCCTTCTGCGCCTCACGCCTCTCGAACGCGGGGCGTGGCTCTTCTTCATTGTGGTCAGCATCGTGCTCGCCATCGGCGCGTTCTGGGAGCTGCTCGAGTGGTGGACCACACTCGTGGTCGCCGGCGATGTCGGCATCGCGTTTTTGGGGTCTCAGGGTGATGTCTGGGACGCGCAGTGGGACATGTTCTTGGCGATGGTCGGCGCGATCTTCTCGCTCAGCCTCTTCAGCGGGGTGCACGATCGATCGATGGCTCAGGTCACGAACCGCTGACCTCCGGTGGTTGGACTTCGACCACAGGCGATTTAAGGTCTGTCAGCACGCCCGCGCGCAACTCTCAGCCCGCGAGCCCGAGAACGTCTCTGAGGAGAACTCGAGATGTACAGCTGGATCCCCAAGAATCCCCAAGAGCATAAGGCGGCCTCTCAGGCCCGAGCCATGGGGCTCACGAGCGACATCGCAGGCTTCAAAGACCTCCAGAAGACGACCCCATTTGCCGCCGCCGCCCTAACGAATCCGGAGGGCAGTCGCTACGTCGGCGGTGTGTCGCTCAGCCAAGACGGAGCCGACTTTGGCTGGCGGGAAGTCAAGGACGTGTTCGAGCTCGCCGCTGCATCGACTGGAGCTTCGCCGGCTCGCCCCTCCGTCCCCGCCGCCCCGGCGGTTCCCACCGGATGCGATGACTCACAGACCACTCAGCACTCGAAGTGAGGTGAGCGGCCCCGCGCTCAATCCAGGGTCGACACCAAGGCTTCGATCTCGGCCCGGTGCGGCCAGTCTTCGGGTGCACAAGCGAGCGCGGCCTCAAGCTCGGACAGAGCTTCGGCTTTCCTCTCGAGGTTGAGCAGCAGTACACCCCACTTCATACGGGCGGCTGCGCGCTGGGGGTACAGTTTGGCCGCCTGCTCGAAGTCCTCCGCACACCCCTCGACATCGCCCTTCAGGGCCCGAACCGATCCGCGATTCAGAAGGGCTTGCGCGTCCTTGGGGTTGAGACGCAGCGCTTCGCTGAAGTCTTCTTCGGCCCCGGTGAGGTCGTTCAAGGCCAGCCGCAGATTTCCTCGGTTGTAGTGTGCGGTTCCCTCGGCGGAGAGCGCGACCGCGCGGTCGTGGTCTTCCATCGCCCGGGCCGTGTCCCCGAGCTTCTCATGCAGCAGCGCCCGCTCGAGGAAGGCCCCAGCGTAGTTGGGGTCAACCGCGAGCGCGAGCCCGAAAGCCTCGAGGCCGGCTTCGAAATCTCCCCGCCGCGAATGCACCGTGCCGAGGATGCAATACCCGCTCGGGTTGTTCGGCAGCGCGGAGATGGTCGCGAGCGCATCGGACTCAGCGCCCTCGAGGTCGCCCACCTCCAGCCGGGTCACTCCGCGGTAGACTCGAGCTGACGTACGGGATGGGATCTCCACCGCGAGCGCCCGGTCGTAGGCTGCGATCGCGGCGCGCAGGTCGCCTTCGCACTGGGATACTCGTCCCAGCGCACACCATGCATCCCCCTGCTGAGGCTCGCGAGCCAGGACGAACTCGAGATCTGCCCTGGCTTCCGGGAGCTGTTCAGCAATCAAGGTCCTGAGGTGCGCCCGGAGCACTCGAGCTTCCAGATTGAGGGGCTCGAGCTTCAATGCCTGCCCGCAGTCGTCGATCGACTCACGGATGGGGTCGACGGCCAACCGAGTGCGCCCAAGGTCCAGCGCGGAGCCCGGCACTCTTCGCCGAGCCCGCGCGATCAACCCGTCCGCCGTAGCCACATCGTCTGTCGAACCACCCGTGATCACGTCCGCGACTTGGTCCGTCACGCGTCCGACGATCTCCTCAACGAGCTCTGCGCCGACCTCGGTTTTCAGCTGCTCGCGAATCCCGGCCAGACGCTGTTTGAGCTGGAACTCATCCAAGGACCACAAGACCTCCATCTGCGCATCGTCGATGCCCAAGAGGTCCTCGAGCCTTTGCTCCACCGGCCCCGGTTGATCCACGCAACGGTCGAGGTCGCGAATGGCCTTGATCGAGTCCACGAGCCGGCTTTCGCCCGCTGCGATCCTCTCGAGGTGGACCGGACCGGACACGAACCAGATGGAAGCGCGCGTCGGAGCCCGCCAGAGCCAGAGCAGAGCGAGCCGGCCGAGCACGTTCCGTTCCTCCACGGTCTCGAACGGCGCGCTCACCGCACCTCCGCGCAGCAGTTCGAGCAGGGCGCCCGCGATCGCCGGCTCCGGGATCTGTCGTCGATCAGTCAGCCATTCGACCTGGGCAATGATTCGATCGTAGCAGCGCTCAGTGATCTCGTTCCGGTGGGTCACAGCGAGGGCAGTATGACTGGAGATCCGTTCGTGTGCACGGGCCCGCATGGAACGGGCCTGCGCCCTCAGGCCGACGGGCCTCGCGCGGACTCGACAGATCGCTGAGAGGATCCTCGGACGCATCGGAAATCCGACGCTGGCTGAGCGCCGTCTCGAGCGAGGTGTTTCCCGAACTCAGTCAAATGCATGGCGCCGATCAGGAACCTGTCCTCCCGGAGCGCCACCCGTTTGATAACGAGTCCGCGGCATGCATCCTGCTGAAACCGAGGCTCATCATGCATCGAATCCTGCAGCGATTCTTGATCTTCTGCGTGGCTTGCGAAGGCGAAGCACTCGTCGACGCGGGCACCTCCGATACCGGACCGACCTCGGACACCGGCACGGACAGTGGGGTGTCCGTCGATGCCGAGACGACGATGGATGCGGGAAGCGAGCTTGATGGCGGAGCACCCGAGGATGTCGGTCCGAGCTCGGACAGCGGAGTCACGACCGACAGCGGCGTCGTGACCGACGGTGGCGTCAGCGATGATGCTGAAGCCGACGACGATGGCGGAGGTGTGGAGGACAGCGGCGTGAACCTCGACGCGGGTACGCCGCCCCCTCGATCGGGAGCGCTCGCGGCCTGTTCGTCCTTGTCCGTTCCACCGCCGCCACCACCTGGAGAAGCAGCAGACCGGAGACGGAGCGCCTCATCGGCCAAGGCTAGAGCTTATCTCGAGACCCCCGTCCGAGCGAGACGGCCAAGACGCGAGGCCCGCAAGGCGGGCCGACGACTGCGCTATCCTTCGATAACGCGAGGAGGCCCAACACGGTGGGCCGACGCGGATCGGCCGAGATCGCGACCGAGGGGGTTTTGAGATGAGCTCGAGTCTCGCTTCGCATCGAAGCGGGAGCAAGGGGCCTCGCCTCGGCCCCCAGGGCTCACCAGGGCAAGACCTCGCCGTTTTGGTGCCAGAAGGTGCCGGTGTTGGACGCACCCAACGCGTCGATGCGCGCGAGAACGCCACGCGCGGACTCATCGACCTCGATGCCGGAGAAGCCGGTCATCCGCGTGCGAACCATGCCCGGGTGAATGATCGCGACAAAGATGCCCTTCGGCGCAAGATCCACCGAGAGCGACTTGCCGGCGATGTTCACCGCCGCTTTCGACATTCGGTAGCCGTAGTGCCCGCCGGAGGTGTTGTCCTCGATGGAGCCCATTCGGCTGGTGATGATCGCGACCTTGCCGCCCTTCTTCATCAAGGGGAGCAGCGCACGCGTCAGACGCAGCGGCCCGAGGCTGTTGATCTCGAACTGCTCGCGCATCGACGCGAAGTCACCCTCCTCCAGCGAGGTCCGCTTCAAGATGCCCGCGTTGTTGATGACGATGTCGATCGATGTGTCACCGAGCTTCTTCGCGAGCGCCGCGACAGAGGCATCGTCGGTGACATCGATGCCGGTTTCGACGCGAACATCCAGCGCATCGAGTTCATCGGATGAGCTCCGGCAGACCGCGATGACGCGATCACCTCGCTGCTTGCATTGGCGGGCCAGCTCGAGCCCAATCCCGCGATTGGCGCCGGTCAAGAGTACGGTGTTCATGGCGGGAGCCTAGCGAGCCAAGGCGGGAAAGGGAACCGGATGCGCCTAGAGAAACGTGCTCGAGGAGGCTCGAGCCCGGGGTCCACGATCAGCGTTCCAGCGGGGATGAGAGGACTGCGTCGAGCGCAATCGACTTGTCGCTCCGGTCGTCCTCGACGACGACGGTGAGCGGGAGCGCGGTCTCCTTCCAGCGTGTGCGATCGAGGAGCCCCTGAGTGGCGAGGGACTCTCGGAGCCGCTCGTGCGGAGCGAGAACACGCGCCTTTGCCGCCTCGACGAATTCCCTCACCTGCGCCACACTCTCGAACTCCACCGTTTCGCTTTGTGTCTCGGGGATCTTCATCGAATCCGCCGGGAGTCCCGCGAGATGCACGAGGTATTGGACGAGCTGAGCCTGACGCGGCGCGGGTTCGGTGTGATAGCGCTTGGCGGTGCGCTCGAGTCGGCGGGCGACGATGACCCGGGGTTCGGAGACGAGCGCAAAGCGCGGCTCGGTGTCCTCGGGTCCAAGCTCATCCAGGAAGTCGAGTTCGTAGTCGAAGGGTGGGGGGTACGCAGAGCTGCGCCGCGCGCCACCAGAGATCCCGAAGCCTCCGCAACCCACCCCAAAGGAACCGGACCGCCCCCAGGGGTCGTGCACGGTGACCTCTAGCTCCACCGAGAGCCGAGGCAGGAGCCGATGCGCCAACTCCCGAGAGCGGAGTTTCGAGAGCAAGGAGGCGACCGCGTGAAACGCCATGCCTTCCGGATCCTGGTCCAAGAGAGCCGTGAGGGAGCTCTCGAAGCGAAGAGGGGTGCGCGCGTAGAGGATGATGAGTTCATGTCGGAGGACTCGATTCTCGGGTTGGAGGTGAACGACGTGGGGGGCCCGAAGCTCGGCCTCGAGCTGAATGAGCGCGTCGAGCGTGTGCTCGAAGGCGAGGATGCGGCGGCTGTCCTCTGGCGGTGATTCGAGCACGTCCAGTAGCGCCGGAACGGCTTGCTTCAGGCGCCGCCCCCCTGCTTCATGCGCGGCCCATGCGATGTCCAAAGCGTCCGTGGAGCGGAGCCGGTTCTCGACCTCTTGGTCCGACCAGCCCCGGGTGATGCGAGCGTCGAGGGGAGCAGCGAGGAGGAGGAGACCGGAAGCCAAGGATGACAGCCACATGGAGCTACAACGCTCGAAGCCGCGGGTTCTTAGAAAGATCTTCGAGAAGCGAAAACCGAGCTATTCCGCGCTGAGCCAGCCCCACACCGGAACCTCGCCGTCCTCTGCCCCAGCAACGAGGAAACGGTCTCCGACGCGCGCGACGTCGCGGAGGACGGCGGCGGTGCCGAGCTGCTGGGGACCGCAGGCAACCCCGGCTTCTGGACTCACGAGCCCGAAAGAGCCGCTGCCCGACACGAACAGGAGGAGGTCTTCCGAGCCAAAGGGCGCGAGAGAGTTCGTGGTGGGTTCGATCTTTGGACCCGGACGCCACTCGTCGGCCGCGCGGAGGTAGAGCTGGCCGGTGTATTCCTCGATCGCCAGGAGCCGGTCAGCGCGATCGCGGTCGATCGCTGGAAAACCGCGCTCCAGGATCCCGGGCTCGAGGTCGATGGTGTAGGTGCCTGCTTGGTAGCGATAGACCGCGGCGAGCAGACTCGCGCTGGCCAGAAAGGTCCCGGGCTCGAGCGGCATCATGGCGATGCGGCCGATGGGTATCCGCCCAATCCGTGCTTCGGGAGCGCCCTCCACGAGCCTCCAGCCCTCGTTCTCCAGCCGCCAGAACTTCCCCTCGATGTCGAGCACGTGTGCGAGCAGCGGCACCTCGCGCTCAACGACGAGGCCGCCCGCTTGCGAACCGGGGGGCCGCGGCACCTCGCGCTCCGCAGCGCCCGTCTGGAGATTGATCCGGGCCATTCGAAGTTGCGAGAGCAACCAAACACCGCCCTCGGGAGAGATCGCGGCGTGCACCAAGTACTCCCCCGGGAAGGGCAGAAGCCGCGGAGGCTGATCCTCTTGCACGACCACGAGGCCCGCTTGAGCAAAGAAGATCGCTGTGCCGTCCGACGCCACGACTCGACCTACGGTCGTGCCGGCATCGATGAGTTCGGGGATGGGCTGGAATCGAAAGCTTGGACACGGCGGAAAAGGAAGCGGGAACTCGAGCAGCGCCGGCTCGAGCGGTCCCGGGACGAACGGAGCGGCGACCCCGGCTTCGGTGCGCGCGAGCTCATCCAACAGTCGATTGATCGAACCCAAAGAACGGTTGGGCGCAGGCGCGGGCTCGAGCCATCCTTCGTGAAGCCCGAGCGCATCGAGCGCCGGCTCGAGCTGAACTCGGCTCACACGGATCTCGTCGTCCGCGTTGAAAGCGGTCGGGGGTTCGATCTGCAGCCGCCGGTCGGCGTTCGCCGCATACAACGCGAGGTGCTCGCCCTGAGCGAAGCCGATGATCAAGGAGCGTGTGCGTGCATCGAGCTCGCCAAACAAGACGGTGGGATCCTCGGCGCAGGCGCTCGAGAGGAGCCCGACCGCGATGATCACGGCGGTCGCCCGTAGCCAGAGCCGTTCGTGGACCTCGGGCCGCATTCTGGCCGAGCCTAGCGCGATCGTCGGCTAGAGGAACAGCAGCCGCAGCGCGACGGTGAAGACGCGAGGCGTCGTGGGCTGCTCAAAGGCCGCCGCCACTGCCACTTGCTGCCGATAACCCACGTCCAGCCCGAACTCCTTGCTCTGGACGCCCGCCCCAAAGGCCACGTCCCAGGAATCATCGAAGCGATCGTAGGCACCACCAGCACGGATGGGGAAGATGTCGCCGAGCGTCACCGAGGCACCGAGCTGAAAGCGCGCCTTGCCGTTCTCGAGGTTGTAGCGCATGTCGGTCTCGAGCGAGAACGTGTCGTTCGCCCAGCCCACACCAAGCCCGTAGGAGCGAGGGGTGTACGGCTTGGCTTCGTCGTCGGGGATCAAGTTGTAGGCCACGGCCGCGAACGCAAACCCGCTCTGCAGCCGGTACTGAAGTCCGATGTCGACGTCGAACTTGGCGAAGCCGCCATCCTCGAGTTCCACGTCGTCACGAGACTCCTCGAAGGTCACGTAGCGACCCGTGACGCCGATGCTCAGTCCTTCGACCACCGCGGCCGCGAGCGCGAGGTCGAAGCGGTGGCCGTAGAGCCGCCTTTCGACTGCTCCGATGTAGCCGCGGATCTCGCTGCTGTTCAGGTATGAGATACCACCCGCCACAGGACCGGCCTGACTGTCCACCAACGAGACGTTGACCCGGCGGAGACCACCCTCGAAGTTGTCTCCGTAGTTCGCCTCGAGCGCATAGAACTTCGACAGGGCGAGACCGGCAGGGTTGACGTAGATGGAGTCGTTTCCGCTGGTCAGCGCGCGCTGGGCCTCCGCGAGGGAGAGGAGCCGCGCGCCCTCGAAGCTCTGGGCCCGAGCCTGCTCCGGGAGGGCGACGGGCACCACCATGAGTGCCAGGGTGGCAACGAGTTTCCGCATCCCTGCTCGGCATATCCCCTCAGACGATCGGCGGCAAGCACGACACCCCGCTTCTCTTCACGATTCCCGGGAGGTGTGCTACCCCGAGGGCTCGATGCGACTCTCGCGAACGCACTTGCTCTGGCTCCTCGTGGGTGTCGTGTCCTTGGGTGCCGGCAACGCCTTCGCCTTCGTCCTTCCCACGGACGCCATCCTCTCCTCGGTCGCGAAGCGGCGCGCTCAGCTCGTCTTCAAGAGCCTCGCGCTCCATGGGCGCTACAAGAGCGGCGACGAACCCGAGCGCGACGTGTACGAGGTCGTAACGCGCAAGGCGAGGCGCCGCGAGATCAAGACCAATGACAGCACCATCGTCGAGCTGGTGCGAGGGAGTTCACGCTGGCTGTATCGCTCCGGCGAACCCCAGCCCAAACCCGAACGCATCACGCTGCCCCACCTCTTGGATGTGTTCTTGGTCAGCGGGAACGATCAAGACGCAGAGAAGCTCTTGCGGGCCTGGGACATCGACACCAAAACGGTGAGTCTCGGTCGGTTTGAGAAGCGCATCGCATACGTCATCGGCGCCAAGCCGTGGGAGACAGACAAACCCCAGCTCTGGGTCGACAAGGAGCTCATGGCCCCGCTCCGCCTCATGGGCAAAGACGCGAAGGGGCGCCGCATCGAGATCCGAACGCTGGGCTACGAGTCCGCTCAAACGAACGAGTGGTATCCTCAGCGGGTCGAGCTGCTCGAGGACGGGAAGCTGGTCGAGTCGGTGAGCTATCACCGAGTCGAGCTCGATCCCGAGTTCGACCCCGCGCTGCTCGAAGCCCCCGGGCGATGAGCCTCTACGCGGCGGTGATCGTCCCGCTCCCGGTGCACGGGACCTTTCACTACGAAGTCCCCGAGCATCTGCGGCCCTCGCTCCGGGTGGGACATCGGGTTTCGGTGCCTTTTGGTCCGCGACGTCTCACCGGATTTGTCGTGGGCTTCTCGGAGCAGCCGCCCGAAGGCGTGAAGGGGAAGATTCGGCGCATCTCGGACGTGCTCGATGACGAGGCGCTCCTCACCGCGGATCTACTGGCGCTCATCACCTTTGCCTCTGACTACTACCTGTCGCCCATGGGTGAGGTGCTGAAGGTCGCCCTGCCCCCCGGCCTCACCGCCGCGTCGCAAGTTGTCTTGCGGGCCACCAGCAAGGGACGAGCCGTGCTCGAGAGCGTCTCGGACCCCAAGCTGAAGGACGCGCTCGTCGCTGCCTCCCGGGCCACGGGCGTGAAGCGAAACACCCTCGACAAAAAGGTCGTCGAGCAGATGCTCGCCGAGGGCTGGGCCGGGGTTCGCGAGAGCTTCGATGCAAAGTCGGCGGCGGAGACCGTCGAAGTCCTCGAACGCCGTATCGCGAGCGGCGACGATGCAGAGAAACATCTGCGACGTGCGCCGGCCCAGCGGGCGCTGTTCGACCGACTGAGCTCGGGCCCCGCCACGGTGGAGGCCTTGGGCATCGAGCTCGGCCGCGACTCGGTGCGCCGGGCGATGAAGGGGTTGCTCGCGGCGGAGCTGATCGAGCGTCGCCGCGAGGCCAAGGAGTCGTGGCCTACGATGGCCTGCGATCCCGGTCACGAGGCCGCGCTGGCCTTGTCGGACGATCAGAGGCACGCGCTCGATCGCATCCTCGGCGCCTTCGAAGCCGGAACGCCCGAGGCCTTCCTTCTGCGCGGCGTGACCGGGAGCGGCAAGACCGAGGTCTATCTGCAGGCCATCGCGAAGGCGCGCGCCGCCGGGAAGACCGCCATCGTCCTGGTCCCGGAGATCGCGCTCACCTCGCAGCTCGAGGCCCGCTTTCGCGCGCGGTTTGGCGACGACGTCGCGGTGCTGCACTCCGCCATGACCGACAAGGAGCGCCGGCAGAGCTGGCATCGCTTGAGGCATGGCCGAGCCGGCATCGCGCTGGGACCGCGGTCGGCCATCTGGGCCCCGGTCGAGAACGTCGGCATCCTCGTCGTGGACGAGGAGCATGACGCCTCGTTCAAGCAGCACAACGACCTGCGCTACAACGGCCGCGACCTCGCGCTGTTTCGCGCCAAGAAGACCGGGGCGGTCGCGGTGCTCGGCTCCGCCACTCCCGCGCTCGAGACCCGCCACCTCGCCGAACAAGGACGCCTCACCGAGCTTCGACTCGCGCAGCGCATCCACGGCCGCCCCATGCCGAAGGTCGTGCTCGTCGATTTGGCGCGCGCGATGGAGACCGAGCACGAGCTGCCCATGTTCACCCGGCCGCTCGAAGACGCGCTGCGCGAGACCGTGAGCTCGGGGGAGCAGGCCATCCTGTTCTTGAACCGACGCGGCTTCAATTCGGTGGTGATCTGTGACGAGTGCGCCGAGGTCCGTAAGTGCCCGGCCTGCTCGGTGTCACTCACACATCACAAGTCCACGCGCTCGCTCGTGTGCCACTACTGCGGACACACGGAGCGGCTCGAGCAGGCTTGCAAGAAGTGCTCGAGCCTCGCGATGAAGCCCTACGGCTTTGGCACCGAGCGCGTGGCCGAGGCACTCGCCGCCCTCATTCCGGAGGCCAGGGTGATCCGTTTGGATCGCGACATCACCAGCAAGGTGGGAGCCCTCGAGGACGTGCTCGGAAAGTTTCGTCGGCGCGAAGCGGACGTGCTCGTGGGCACACAAATGGTCGCGAAGGGCCACGACTTCCCGGGGGTCACGCTGGTCGGCATCCTGTGCGCTGACGCTTCGTTGGCGTTCCCCGACTTCCGAGCCGCCGAGCGGACGTTTCAGCTCATGACGCAGGTCGCCGGCCGAGCCGGCCGAGCCGAACGACCGGGCCGCGTGATCGTGCAGACGTTTCAGCCCACACACTACGCGCTCAACGCGGCGATCGAGCATGACGACGATCTCTTCTTCAGGGTCGAGTGCGAGAGTCGTCGCGGCGCCGGCTATCCGCCGTTTGGACGCCTCGGCCTCGTGCGGGTCGAATCCGAGGATGCGGGGCGCGCGTCCAAGACCGCGGCCCAGCTGGGCGAGCTCGCGCGAGCGGCCTGCAAAGACGAGGGGCTCCGCGCGCGCGGGCCGATTCCAGCGCCCATCGAGCGCATCCGGGGGAGGTACCGTCACATGCTCATGCTCACCGCCCCGAGCCCGGCGCGGCTGGTGCAGGCCATGCGATTCGTGCGAGACCGGATGGGCAAGGTGCCAAACGGGGTCGACGTGGTGTTCGACGTGGACGCCGTCGACATGCTTTAGGGGGAGGGGTCGATGAAGATCTTATACGGAGTCGTCGGTGAGGGCATGGGCCACGCCACTCGTTCGGGGGTGATCCTCGAGCACCTGGTGAAGTCGGGCCACGAGGTCCGCATCGTCGTGTCGGGTCGGGCCGCCAAGTATCTCGAGGCACGCCATCCCGGTTCGGTCACCGAGATCACCGGCCTCACGATGCACTACGAAGACAACGAGGTCAGCCGGTTCAAGACCGCGCTGCGGAACCTCAAAGCGGTCGTCGATCTGCCCGACAACCTGCGCTCGTATCTCGCGATGGCCCGCGACTTCACGCCCGACGCGGTGATCTCCGACTTCGAATCGTGGAGCTACGTGTTCGCTCGGGGCCAGCGTATCCCGGTCATCTCGCTCGACAACATGCAGATCATCCCGCGCTGCTTTCACGAGCAGTCGGTGCTCGGAGACGACCTCACTTCGTTCCTGCTCGCGAAAGGCATCGTCAAAGCGAAGCTCCCCAAGTGCAACTCGTACCTCATCACCACGTTCTTCTTTCCCGAGGTCAAAAAGCCGCGCACGAGCCTTCACCCACCCGTTCTTCGGCCGATGGTGACGGAGGCGCAGGCCAGAGTCCGAGTCGATGATCACGTGCTCGTGTACCAGACCGGTGCGAACAACCCGACGCTCATCGAGGCTCTGAAGTCGCACTCGCAGGTGCCGTTTCGCATCTACGGCATGCGGCGGGAGATCAAGGAGGACCAAACGGAGGGTAACCTGACCTTCCGTCCGTTCTCGGAGCTGGGCTTCGTCGAGGACCTCGCGACCTCGCGCGCCGTCGTCGCGGGCGGCGGCTTCACACTCATGGGCGAAGCGGTGTTCCTCGGTAAGCCCATGCTCTCGGTGCCGCTCGTGGGGCAGTTCGAACAGACCATCAACGCCGCCTACCTGCAGAAGCTGGGCTATGGGGCCTACGCGCGGCAGATCGACACGAGCAGTCTGCGTCGGTTCCTCGAGCAGACCGAGGCGTTTCGAGAGAACCTCCGGTCGGTCGATTTTGCCGCGCACGAGAGCGCAGCGAGCCGCCTCGATCAGGCGCTCGTGGAGGCCGTGGCCGAGGGACCACTCGGCTGAGATCCGACGTTGGCTCAGACCGACGCAACACGGGGCAATTCCAGCCGATACCCAGGAGATGGGGTCTCCTCTCGTCCGTTTTGGCCAGCGCCAGATCCGGAGCGTCTCGACGCAGCTCGAGGCCCAGACCGCGCCGAAACCGCTCCCAGAGGCCTTCCAGACCCCCGCCCCTGCGGGATACCAGCCAGCGAAGCACCCCGGTCTTCCTCGGGTGGGCCGCTCGCAACCGATTCGAGACGCCGTCGAGATCCCACGCCGCGAGGGTAGCTACGGCGTGGTGGCGGACTTCGACCAGACCATCGCCCCAGCGCACGACGGCGACGCGATACCTCGGCCTTTTCCGGGAATCGCTGCGCTCATTCACGAGCTCCAGGGCGCGCAGACAAAGCCATCCCCAGAGGCAGGCTACACGCACTACGTCACCGCGCGTCAGCCAGAACTCACGAGGACACTGCCCGCGTACCTCGCGCAACATGGCTTGCCGAGCCCGGAGAACCTGCACATCGGCCTCTCGACGACGCTCGACGAGACGATGGCAAGAAAGAAGATCTCGGACATCAGCGGTCTCATGGAGCGTGATCCCGGGCGCGGCTTCGTCTTGTTCGGCGACTCGAGCCACATCGATCCGATGGTGTACCAGGCGGTGCAAGCACGGTTTCCCGAAAAGGTGGTCGCCGCGATCATTCATCGAGTGAAGGACAACGTGCCGCCGGCTGGTTACGCGGGCCTCATCGTCGTGGACGACTACGTCGACGCGGCGCTGGCCTTGCACGCGGCCGGTGCCTTGAGCAAAGAAGCGACGCTGCGAGTGGCCGAGTGCGCACAGATCGAAGGCCTCGAGCTGCGCGCGGTGCAGAAGCACCGCTTGAGCGTGCTCTAGAGCTTCACTCTGAGCGGGACTCGGGCTAGCGTCCTCGCGTGGACAAGGGCCTGATCCTCATCGCGTTCGCGGTGCTCTCGGTGCTCCTCTTCGGGCTCGGCTTGGGGCTCTTGCGACGTCAGCTCCTGCAGAAGCCGCCCGAGGGCACTGCCCTCGTCCTCGTGACCCCAAAGGGCGGTCGCACTGCCCATCTCGGCTCCGCGTTGGTCATCCCCAACTGGCATCGAGTGGAGCGTGTCGACCTTCGGCCCAAGACGCTGCGCTTCCCGGTCAGCCGATCGCTCGACGGCGTGCAGATCAAGTTCGATCTCGAGATCGACGTGGGCATCGACACTTCGCCCAACTCGATCCTCGCTGCCGCCCGCGAAGTCGGAACCTCCTCGACCTTCAACGTGGCCAAGCTGACGGAGCAACTGCAGGGCCCCATCATCGAGGCCGCGGGGGCGGCGCTGGAGAACGAGCTCCAGGCCTTCCTCGGCTCCATCGACCTCGGAACGCCCGACCGAATGCGTGCCTTGCCGGCGCTCGAGGCGCTGCTGCGCGGGGCGGTCACCGCCATCCTTCCGGCCGGCTACCGGCTGCACGCGCTCCGAACCACTTCTTACGACGGCGTGTAATCGATCTCCGCGTGCGCGGTCATTAGGCTCCAAGCCATGACCCGTGTGAATCGGCCCGAACAGAAAGAACCCCCTCCTCGTCCGCCCACACCCGTTCGCCCCAGAGAGGCGCAGGCGAGCCCGCTCGCAAGAGAGGGCTTCGACCCGCCCAAGTTCCAGAGCCCGAGCCAGGTGGCGGAGATCTCGGAGAAGCTCGCGCCGAAACACGGAGATCGGCGCATGGGTTCGGACCCCAAGACCGAGACCAACTGCTCGATCTACACCTTCGACGTCATCAAGACCGCGGTCGAGAGGGATGGAGGCAAGCTCGACTCCACATTTCAGCTCCAGTGGATGAACGCGGTCGACGAGCACGCGCTGTTCAACGGCAAAGACAAGAACAGCTTTGGTCCCGCGAACGCGCTCCGGAGCTCCCGCCTCGGGTACATGGTCGGCAATATCGACGGGGAGAACTTCGACGACGCCTCGAAGAAGTTCATGAAGGGTGACTTCGTGCAGCTGCAGGGGCATGGCGGTGGTCACCAGGGCGTGCTCACGGGCTGGGGCCGCGAGGAGAACGGACGCCCATACCTCGAGATCCGCGGATTTCAGCGCAACCCGGACACCGGCTGGATCGACGTCAACGTGAAACGCGCCCATCTCTACGAGGCAGACGGCTACAACAACGGCTACGAGTACGACCGGGCGATCGTCGCCCGCTACGACCCGAACGAGACGTACAAGCCGCGCCCCAAGATCGAGATCGCTGAACCCAAGAGCTTCCGCGACACTTTCGAGATCGCGCCGCTGAAGACCTCGGATCTGATCGGACACCTCCGGCTGAGATGAGCTCCAGAGCGATCTAGAGTGAGAAGCTCTCGCCACACCCGCAGGTCTTGGAGGCCTTCGGGTTGATGAACTTGAAGCCCGCGTCCATGAGGCCGAGCTTGAAGTCGAGCGTGATCCCTTGGAGCAAGACAAAGCTCTTGGGATCGATGAACACGCGCTGACCGAAAGCTTCGATGATGACGTCGTCGGCGCGCGAAGACTCGGCGGGCTTCATCACGTACGAAAAGCCGCTGCATCCACCGCCCTTCACGCCGAGCCGAAGGGCGGAACCGGCGGGCGCTCCTTGCTCCTTCAGGAAGCGACGGATCCCCTCCGCCCCCGCCTCGGTCACGGTGACCGTTCCGGGAACCGGAGCCTCGGGCGAATTCGAGTCACCGAGGATCTTGAGACCGCTCATCCTCGCGAGCATCCCACTTTGTACAGGCGTCGACAAACGCCTCGATGACCAGGGCCGCCTTGGACACCTGATGCTGGGGAAGTTCGAGGGCGGCGGCCAAGGTCTCTGCGTCTAGAGCCCCCACCTCGACCCGAGCGGCGCCCGTGGCCCTCTCGGTAAACAAGGAGGCGGAAGCGATGAGCGCAGGGCATCCAGAGGCCCTGAAGCGCGCAGCCCTGACGGTGGGGCCTTCCAGCTTCAAGTAAAGATGCACACGGTCGATGCCTTCGGGGGCCCGCGCGCTTCCGCTCGCCACGTGTGGTTCGTCGGGTGCAAACGCCCCCGCGTTCCTCGGGTGACGTACGTGCTCGAGGACAAGCAGAGACACGTCCGTCACGGGGCGCCCAACTCGCGCAGCTTCCGCACGCCGTCGATCACTCGGCGAGCGACCTCGTCGACCTCCGCCTCGGTCGTGAAGCGTCCGAGTCCAAACCGCATGGAGCCCTGTGCGCGCTCGGGGCTGACCCCCAACGCTTTGAGGACGTGGGACATGCTCCGCTCCTCGGAGTGGCAGGCGGAGCCCAAAGAGACCGCGACGTCCTCGAGTTCGATGAGCAGAGCCTCGGCGTCGATGTCGTCGAAGCTCAGGTTGAGATTGCCCGGCACACGCTCGGTCTCGTGGCCGTTCATGTGTACCCCGACGAGTTCGGCCCGGAGCGCAGCGAGGAGGCGGTCACGCAGACCACAGAGGCGAGCGTGCTCGGCGGCCAGCTCCGAACGGGCCAGCTCACAAGCCATGCCCAAACCCACGATGCCCGGCACGTTCAAGGTGCCGCTCCGCAGGCCCTTCTCCTGCCCGCCGCCGAAGACCAGCGGTTGAAGCGTGACGCGAGGTGCTTTGCGGCGCACGAACAGCGCCCCCACACCTTTGGGCCCGTACATCTTGTGCGCGGTGAGCGCGAGCAAGTCGATGTGCATCGACTCGACGTCCACCGGCACCTTGCCCACCGCCTGCACCGCGTCGGTGAAGAACAGCGCGCCATGCTCGTGGCAAAGAGCGCCGATCTCTTGGACCGGCTGCACCACCCCGATCTCGTTGTTGGCGAACATGACCGACACCAAGAGGGTGTCTCGGGTCATGGCGCGTTCGAGCTGTTCGAGGTCTACGCGACCATCCGAGAGCACCGGCAGGTAGCTCACTCGAAAGCCCTCCGACTCGAGCGCGCGGCAGGCGTCGAGCACCGCAGGGTGCTCGGTCGCGAGCGTGACGACGTGATCACCCCGCCCCATGAGGCTCTCGTCGACGCCTCGCTCCGCGATCAGCGCGAGGTCGAGGCCGGACAGCCGCGCGGGCAGAATGCTGGGCAGGTCGCGATCGCCGGCTCGATACCGCTTGGCCACGGTCTCGAGCAGAAGGCGATCCGCGCGCGTGACCCCGTGCTGACGCACGACGCCCAGGATGGCGAGGTTGTCGGACTCCGTCGCGCCCGAGGTGAACACGATCTCCGAAGGATGACTGGCGCCGACGAGGGCGGCGACCTGGCCCCGCGCGTGCTCCACCGCCTCTTGCGCCACCCAACCATAGGCGTGGGTGCTCGAAGATGCGTTCCCGAACTTGTCGGTGAGAAACGGGCGCATGGCCTCGAAGACGCGCGGATCCACGGGCGTGGTCGCGTTGATGTCGAGGTAGATGCTCACGAGTCGGCCCGCTACATGCGGAAGAGAGCGGCGCCCCAGGTGAAGCCGGCACCAAACGCGGCCACCGCGAGGAGATCGCCCTTCTTCAGCTTGCCGCTCCGAACACACTCGTCCATCGCGAGAGGGATCGACGCCGCGGTGGTGTTTCCGTACTTCTGGATGTTGTTGTAGACCCTGTCGTCCGGGAGCCCGAGGTGCTTCTGCACCGCCTCGGAGATCCGAAGGTTGGCCTGGTGCGGGATGAAGAGGTTCACATCATCCATCGTGAGGCGGTTCCGCTCGAGCAGCATGGCCACGCTCTCCGGCATCTTGCGGACCGCGTGCTTGAAGACCTCGCGACCGTTCATGGCCGGATAGTGGCGGGCTTCATCGATGCCCTCTTTCGTGATGCGCGGGATGTAACGCGAGCCGGGAAGCTCGAGCCAGAGCTCCTTGGCGTAAGAGCCGTCCGCGCCCACCATGGCGTCGATGACGCCGCAGCTCTCGTCGTCGGAGGCGCCGTAGATCACCGCCGCGGCGCCGTCGCCGAAGATGACCGCGACATCACGCCCTCGCGTGGTGACATCCACGCCGGTGGAGTGAACCTCGGAGCCGATCATCAACACCTTCTTGTACATGCCGGCCTTGATCCAGGCGTCCGCGATCTGCGTGCCGTAGATGAAGCCGCTGCACTGGTTTCGGATGTCGAGCGCCGGCGTGCCGGGGATGCCGAGGAGGTCGGTCATGAGGCAAGCGGAGCCGGGGAAGTTGTAGTCCGGCGAAAGGGTGGCGAAGATGATCGCGTCGAGGTCCTTCGCTTCGAGCCCCGCCATCTCGAGTGCTCGCTTGGTTGCGGGGAGCGCGAGCTCCGAGGCGCCGGTGTCCTTCTCAATCCAGCGGCGCTCTTGGATACCGGTGCGCTGTTGGATCCACGCATCCGTGGTGTCCATGAGCTGCTCGAGGTCGGCGTTCTTGACGACCCGCTCAGGGACAAAGTGACCGGTTCCAAGAATGTGCGTGCGCTTGGCCATGGCCCGCGTTGGTAACGCGGGCTATTCGAAACTGCAACGGCAGGGCGCTGCCGCGATGCGTCACACAAGGCTTCGGAGCACCGCTGCGAACGCAATGATTTCAACATCTTGAAGCTTGCTTGAACCCACTCGGAGGGTGATCAATCCTGTGGATGGTGGCGGTTCAGAAGGTCAGGGCGCGGCTCGAGGACCGCCTCGAGCTTCCAAACAACGTCAACTCCGAGATCATCGACGGGGAGATGTTCGTGCAGCCGCGTCCGGCCTCCCGCCACGCGATCGCGAACTCGGTGCTCACGATGCGACTCGGGCCCCCGTTTCGCTTCGGCGACGACGGACCCGGCGGCTGGGTCCTCCTTGCAGAACCCGAGCTCCACTTCGCCAACGGCATCGACACCGACGTGCTCATCCCGGACATGGCGGGGTGGCGTCGGGAGCGCATGCCCGAGGTGCCCCACGTGGCGGCCTTCACGCTCGCGCCCGACTGGCTCTGCGAGGTGCTCTCGCCCTCGACCGCGCGCATCGATCGCAAGCTCAAGCTGGGGGTCTACGCCCGCGAGAAGGTGGGCTACGTCTGGATCATCGACCCGCTCATTCAAACCCTCGAGGTCCTCAAGCTCGTCGATGCGGTGTACACAGTTCACCAAGTGTTCACACACGAAGATATCGCCCGCGCCGAGCCGTTTGACGCCATCGAGCTGGCTTTGTCTGAACTCTGGGCCCGCTGACTCGGCTCGACTCTCGATCGGGACTGTGGGCAGCGTAGTCGCCAGTGAAAGCCCACTGGCTCGCCCCGGTTCTCTCCTTCGGATGTCTCGCGACTGCGGTCGGGATCTCGGCCCCCGCGCGCGCCCAAGGCCCGGTCCAATCCGACAATCAATACGCAGAGCCGGTCGACGAGCTTGGAGAGAAGCCCGAGCCCATGGAGGCGGACGCCGACGGTCGGTATCCCATGCGGGTGCGCGGCGCCTTCGGCAAGGGCATTCAGTTCCGCGCGGCGGACGACAACTTCTCGGTCGAGATGCGCGCGCGCGCTCAGGTCCGGGCCATCAGTCTCACGCCCGCCGAAGACGGAGAGGCAACGTCCACCGACGTGATGATTCGCCGCCTGCGTCTTCTCATCGGAGGCCAGGTCTTTAGTCGTCAGGTGACCTACTACCTGCAGCTCGCTTTCGCGCCGCGCGACCTCGAGCCGGACCTGGTCGTCCCCATGTTCGACGCCTTCATGACCTGGCACGCTTCACGCGCCTTCAACTTGCGAGTCGGCCAGATGATGGTGCCGTTCGACCGGCACCGCATCATCTCCTCCTCGAGCTTCCAGCTGGTGGACCGGTCCATCGTCGTGACGGAGCTCAACTTGGACCGAGATCTCGGCGTGCAGTTCTACAGCAATGACCTGCTCGGCGACGACGGGCGGCTGAGCTATCAAGTCGGCGTCTTCGCCGGCAATGGCCGCAATCGACTCAGTCGCGAACCGGGCTTTTTGGCGACTGCGCGGCTGCAGGTCGCCCCCTTTGGGCGCTTCGATGACTTCGTGGAGTCCGACCACAACTTCTCCGAGTCCCCCAAGCTCGCCTTCGCGGTTGCAGCCGGCTACAACCACCGCACCCATCGGGAGCGGAGCACCACGGGCGCGGTGCTCGAAGATGAAACCTTGAACTATGCGCACCTGATGGCGGATGCGATCTTCAAGTACCGAGGATTCTCGTTTCTGGCGGAGTGGCTGTTGAGGCAGAACACGGAGCGAAGCGGCGTGGGTGGCGCGCCGCGCCCGGCCGTCAGCAACGCCCGAGACGCGACGGGATTCTTCGGACAGGCCGGCTATCTGTTTCTAGGGGAGTTCGAGGTTGCGGCGCGCGTCGGACACTTGCTTCCCACGACCGAGCATCGAGGGGACGGACTCCAGCAGGTCACCGAATTCGGCGGCGGGCTGAGCTGGTACTTCATGAAGCACAATCTCAAGGTGCAGGCGGACTACTTCGTTTTTCTCGAGGGCGATGCGCTCACGCCTCGGCATCAGCTTCGCTTGGAGACGCAGGTCTATTTCTAGCGGTGGGGTCAGCCGAACTCCGGGCGAGTTCGGGGGACGCTCGACTGGACCCGAACTCCGCGGTGGCGCGAAAGCGCACTCGTTTCGAAGGCTTTCGCCGCGAGTTCGGGGGACGCGGGGCGGGGGCCCAAAACCCCCCCCCGGGGGGGGGGACGGGGGCCGGGCCCCCCCCCCCCCCCCCCCAA
>WYAZ01000049.1 GCA_011526105.1 Deltaproteobacteria bacterium
GCGGCGTGAAACCCCAGTGCGTCGCAAACGCCGCGTACACCGCGTTCACGTCCGGGTCGTACAGGCACGCCCGCGTCACTCCCGCCTTGAGGTTGTCGAGGCGGACCACGCGCGGCACGCCGCCCAGCTCGGTGAAGGCGCGCTCGTGGAGCCGCAGAAACGTCGGGAGCTTCAGGCGCAGGGTGCCCGGAAAACCACTACCCGAAGTGGCCGGTTTTCAGGTGTTCCCTACTGGCCGCCTCCAAGTGTTCGCTGACATGCTGCCGCCCGGGAGCGGGCTTCGGCAATGGGTGCTCACGCTCCCGTTCAGAGCTTTTATGCGCACAGGGCACGGCGGCAAGGACGCGGTTGCGCGAAGACGGGCTCGGTTGCCGTCTTGCGGCGCATTTCCGCCGACCTGCGCCTCGACCAGCCCTGTCCTCGGCGGACCGCGCGGGTCCTGAACTGCTGCATCCGCCAGGGGCTGCCCGGGCCCCGGCCGGTACTTCAGGGTCCAGCCCTTCCGGCCCTCCCGCCGAAAGCTCGAGTGGCCGTATGGTTGGGACAAGTTCCGCCTTGCCGCGGACGTTCGCCGCCCTACCCTGAGTTGGCGGGGCGGCCTACTTCGAGGTGGGTCGTCCCGGTGGGGGGGGGGCGCTCACCTTGGAGATCGCCTCGCGGGCGGCATCCCGGCCTGCATTCGCGTGCGGCGTGGCAGGTGGCTGATGGGCCGACACGAAGGCCTGCACCACGGCCGCCGCAACACCCGGCGCCAAGCGATTGTCCACGCTACTACTCCTGTGACCGTCGCCCGGAGATACGGGCGAAGTACCGCGGGTTAAGGGCGGGCTGGAAGTAGTGCTTTCGCCGCATCCAGATGAACCCATCCCCTCGCGAAATGACGGCAACATCGATTGGTCCACCAACAGTCTCCACATCCAGCGTCACACGACGCTTAAGGGAAGTGAGGTTAACCAGCGATTCTGCCAGCATCGCAAGGTCCTCTTTCGGCAGGACCCCGACAGCATCGATTATGCTCCTAGCGTTGCCACCACCGCAACGCTCAGCCAAGAACTGGCGCACTTCTGCGATAGCGCCTCTCCCCATTTCCTGAGCAATGGACTCTACACCCGATCGTTGGTCCGCCGGGAGCGCCTCAACCAGCTTCTTGGGCAGCGACTCCGTCATGAGCCCCTCCAGCATCGCGCCAAGCTGGCTCAACAGCTTCATGCCCATCCCGTACATGAACGTGTGGACTTCGTCCTGCTGTGCGAAGGGTTCGACGGCGCCCGGAGCCTCCGGCGTGATCGCGACCGTC
Organism: Deltaproteobacteria bacterium; assembly: GCA_011526105.1. GTDB lineage: Bacteria > Myxococcota > Kuafuiibacteriia > Kuafuiibacteriales > Kuafuiibacteriaceae > WYAZ01. Next base: position 1,298 of record WYAZ01000049.1, read on the forward strand.
GCCCGTGGCAGCACCCTCAGCTTCCCCCGCGCCAAGCCCCACACCGTTCCGTGGGCCAAGGATGGGAAGGCTTCATCCGCACCGAACCCCGCAACCACGACCCCAGCCGAGAGGCTTGAATGCCACTCCTTGGTCAGTGCTAGCGAGCAGGCTTCCAGCAGCAGCTGCTCTCCGGTCGACTGGAGGACATCCCGGACCACGGGAACTCGGCTGATAGCGGCCCGGATCTTCTCCTCGAACTCTCCTTGCAGAGCCCGCGCGTCATTCTCGTCGAAGTCGGGCAAGAAGGGCTGCGCGGCTAGGGCCGCATGCAACCTCACAACAACCTCCCCGACGAGTTCCTCCTGTAGCGTCCGGACTCCGGCACTACTGATCGAATCGAGTCCCGCGACCTTGCTCTCGAGGTCCCGTGATGCCTGGCTCGCGACGAGCTGGACTATCTCTCGGAATGTTGTTGCTGCCGCCACTTGAGAACCGCCAGGCGACATGAGCCCGCCGGCCCCGCCCCGGATGAACGACATCAGCTCCTGGAAGTACTCACTGAGTTGCGGTCGAGCGGCGGTCAGCTTGCCGCGAAACTCCTTGATGATGGTCTCCCACGGGACGCAGTCCACCTCCGCCGAGTTGTAGACCATCACTCCCACCGGCTCATGGGCGGAGAGCGAGAAGAGCTTGTTCGCACTGTTGTACGTCTTGACTCTGGCGGCACCAGTGACCGTGACTGCGCTATCGGCCGCCAACGCGACCGCATACTTGTTGAGAACAGCGACTTCAGCGGTCATGACGGATCACCCCACGCTTCCACGCGATCGGACCCCTCGCGGGCGGGGCCAGGGGGAGCGCGCCGGACCGTCAGGCTCGCCAAGCGGCCGACCCGCGATTTGGCTCAGGCGGCCCGTGGATGCTGGCCGCCAATCACAACAGGGTGCCGCGATGGCGGTTCGATGACTCCCAGCAGAGCGAGATCCGACGCCCACGCAACCAGCTTTCGGGCGCTCGACTTCCCCACAAGCGTTGCGACGATAAGGCCCCGGAGCAAAACGTGCCGCGACGCAAGATGCCGCCCCAGATGCCTTCCTAATCACTGCGCGCACTCGGCTGGGGCGTTCTCAATCTCGTCTCGTACGCGATCCTCGGAGCCGGACCGGTCCTTGCGCGCCAGCGCCGGGATAAGGGTCCACAGCGAGAAGTCCTTGAGGTTTGCTGCAAGGGCGGTCACGGCGATGTCCACAGTTTCGAAGGCCGCCGAGTCACGCACTCGCTTGCTATTCGCGCCGGCCATCCGCAGCTGATCGCGAAGGGCGAACAACTCCCACCGCCTGGACCGCTCCCCGAAGAGCCGCCACATCATGACGAGGTGAACGCTGAGTATCGTAACGACAACGCACATGAACAAGGTCACAAGTCTGTCCTCGAGCCAGAAGCACCCAGTAGGTGAAACGGACCATGGCGCATCGTTCTTTCAGTCCACTCCGACGTGATCGGCGGTGTGCGCCAGCCCACGCTGGTTCAAGAACTCCTGGAGTCTCGCTTTTTCATCGGAGCAGCGTTTCAACTCCCTATTCTCGCGCTCAGCCCAGGCGCGCTGAAGGCGCAACCCGAGGACGGTGTCCAGCGCGGGCAGTGCAAATGACGCCTTTAGGAACCTTGTGTCTTGGCCCCCGTCGAAGAACAGGTTTACCACGAACTCGTCCCGCGTGGCGGGACTGCCCATTAGGTAGACCGCCGCTAGAAGTAGAACGAGAATGATGCCCCGAACTTGTCGATGAACCGGCCCAGAGCGGAGAGAAATTGTTGCGAGCCGGCACTCCAAGCCGGAGCGGGCGTGTCATCCCTCTTCTTGCTCGACATCTTATCGGCCCGCTCTCGCCTTGAAGGAAGTATGGCCCATAGAAACCAGCCTCGAAGTCGCGCACCGCTACAGTGGCACGAAACGTTCGAAGGGTACACCACATCCGGCTCAATGGCACCCAGCTGTGCCAGAGCATAGTGTCGCCCCCGCGTAGCCCGGACCCCGTGGCCGGTTCACTCCCTGTCCGGATCCACCCACCCGATCTCACGCCTCGCCGCCTTGACCTCGGCCTTCCACGCCTCCGGCACCACCGGATCGAGCCCAGCGGACAGGTGGCTACGCCCCGTTTGCTTCTGGGCCGCATGCGACCTCGTCAGCCCTGCACGGCCACAACTGGCCGCTCGCGCAGGGCGTTGGAGAGGTGTCGGGCTCACCGACCGCAGCTCCTGGACCCCCAACGCGGCCGGTCGGGCGAGGGCCTGTCTCCACAGGCCCGCTCGCCACCACCGGCCTGCCATGGCCACCTCTTCAGGTGGACCTCGCCGACTCGGCCACGCCTCCGAGCACCCCAAGAGAACGCTTCTCCGCACGTGGGGTTTCGCGCCGAATTGTGCTCGTCTCATGCGCTGCCGCCCGGACGTGCGTTCGCTGACGGGGGCGGTCGCGCCGGACCGCAGCTCGAGGGCGTAGACGCTATAGCCCTCGACGCGGAGCGCGACGCGCTGGTCGCGGCGCACCGAGGCGCTACCGTGGAGCGTCTGTCAGAGGCACTGCGTCTTGACGTCGATGCACGCCTGCGTGAACTCCTGCACCAGGCGATCACGCAACGCCTTGGCTTGCGACTTCCTGGTCTTCACCGATACACTAAGCGCACGCAATCGCACTATGTACTCGGTGCTCCTCTTCGCCTTGTCAGCTTCATTCGCGCTGTCGATGACGTCGACCACCGCCATCGCTTTGCCCACCAGCGCGACGGCGCACCCGACGGCAGCAGTCTCTATGCAAGCCGCCAACCCTACAGTAGCCAGGGCGTTGCCTGTGATGGCCGAGGCCAACCCAACCCAATTGCTCTTGCTCTGCTCCTCCTCGAGCATGGTTGCCAGTGCGTCAATCTGCTTTGACAATTCAGCGCCGTCAATGTCGCCGGCGGACTTTATTCCGTTGATCTGTGCGAACAGCTCGCGGCGTCGTTCTTCAAGAAGTCTGCAACTCATCGTCGCAGGCCCCGTGGTGAAGCCCCGGTCCTTTACGTCGAACGACTGCAAGCAATGGGCCGGCAGATCCTCAGCCACGGCAAGGGTCGGTATAGACAGTGTCACGGCGATCGCCACCCGAGCACACAGTCCAGCAGGCTTCATTTGAGGCTCCTCTCGAGTTCCCGTGATCGGTGGATTGTAGGGAGGGTGCCCGTTAGCGGTTGATCTGAGTGGGTTCCTGGCCTCCGTGCCAGGCTTCATCTCCGCCAAGAGAAGGAGTCCGAAGGGATGGACCAGGAACCGTCTGATGATGTGGCGGTCTACCCTAGAGTGTTCAAGGTTCGCCGTGGAGGCGATCGCTCCGTCGGCGCCTTCCCCGACCGCGACAGCGCGCTGCGACTCTTCACCGCCGTCGCCGTCCAGACCACCGACGTCCGGGGCACCAGGCGCTACGTCGAGATGACTCTGCCCGACCAGAAGAAGAGGCCCACGACGGCATCCCCGCGTAGCTGCCGCGAGGAGCCTTCGCCCTCTCCCCCTTAACTGCGCCGTTCGTTCCTATACAAATCGGGACTTGACCCACTGAAACGCATGAGACGGGCCAACTGCGGCGGTCGAGTCGCCCTGGGTCCCTTTGCTGGCCGCCTAGCATCGCATCGTTCAAAGCTCGCTATGCCCCCCAGGCTAGAAGAATCAGCTCACCTCGGCGTTCGCAAGAAGCCGCTCGGCACCGCGGTCGGATACGTCACCAGGAACGTGTAATCGATGTTTGGCCTGGTGCCGGAATACACGCGCAACGTGCTGTTCTCATCTTGTGTTGTGCTCATGTAACCGATCTGCGTCTTGCAATTGGCTTCCGGAGTGGGATAGACGATGCTCTCCTGGCACGGAGGGACAGTACTGCCTTTCCAGAGCGCTACGGTGTTCTGCCCGGCCTGGTATAGAGAGAACCCGATGAACCTTGCTTGCTCGCCGCGCAGGACCTGTGCGGTCGTGACAATCCCTCTGTTCGAAGCCCCCACACCCTCGTAGAGGCGGTGGTCCAGCACGCGCTCAGGTATTGCGACTGCGTGGACCGCAAGGGCCTGTCCCGGCTCGGGGCAGCTCAGGGGCTTCGCAAGGCAAGTGCTTGCAGCCTTGTCGATGTTCTCTTCGAGTGCTTCGTAGTCGCCAATCGCATCCTTCAGCACGACCCTGTCGAAGGCGGCGAACTGGTAGCCGTTGTCGACAACGTACTGAAGTTGGGCGCGCAAGTCGCGAATCCTATTCTTCCGCCTCGCCAGTTCGGCGACAGTCGCCTTGGCCCTAGCGAGGTGTGGAAGCCTGCTCAGGGGCACGCCGAACGCGACTGAATAGGGCGCGACCGACACGAGGATCAGGCGTGCCTTACTCGCATTTGGACCACCGATCCTCGTCGGAAAGTGAGTTGCGTAGTCCAGCAGTGCTTCCGCAGTCTGCTGCGGGATGGAATCCTGTGTCCCGTCACGGAAGATCGAGACTCCCTTGTTCTTCTCGTTGAAGACACTTCTGAATTCCTGAGAGAAAGTGACGCTTCCTGACGCTGTGCCAGCCGACCCGCTGGCGGATGCGTCAACGCGCGCTTGCTCGCTTCGCGTCTCGGTTCTCATGGCCGCAGTCGCCGAGAATCTGCCACCTGTGACCGTGGTCACGATGAAGCTGTCGCCGCACTTCTCGAAGAAGTTCTCAGGGCCCTTGGCGAGTTCCGCTTCGCCATCCTCGTTCAGGCGGTAGCTTCCGCCGAGCATTGTGGTCGCGTTCTCGACGGTCATGTCTAGAACGAAGAGGGATTGCATGAGGCTGTACTGGGAACTTTGGAAGGCGTTCATCTGAAGGGAACCACTGTATGGACCCGCCCCGAATGACGCAGATGCGCCCATGCTCCAGAATCGAGAGAGTTCGTCGGACTTGGTGATCTCCTTCATGCGCCAGTAGGTGCGCTGGCCCTCAACGCCGGCAACTGGTTCCTCCCTTCCTCCCTCGATGCAGTCGTTCGTGATGGCGCCGGTCAGTGAGTTGTAGCCGCGGCCGAGCTTGACGTTGGCAGCCGGTTGCACGGGCACGGGGACTATTTCTGCGCTGGCTGCAAGCGCAACGTGCTTGACGGTCTCGTCCGAGGCTGAGGCGGCTGTCGGAGTTGATGCCGCAGGCGAGCCAGCTGCGCCTTCACGCCGCTCCTCAAGTCTGCTGACGCCGCATCCCGCAATCATCGACACTGAGAGCGCAAGAGCGAGCACTGACACGAAGCGACGGCTCATTCGGCCTCCTCGGCGACTCGCATCCCGAGCGCCGCAGCTATGCGTCAGGAGTTGCGACGGCACGCAAGCCGGACCCCGAAGCCCATGGCTGGCGACTGAATGCCTCTTGTGAATACGCGAGAACCTACCACGCAAGGGGACGGGAGTCACCTGGCCGAACTCGCTCGTCTCGGAATCGATCGGCGCCACCATTGAGAACGCGGGCGCCTGCTGTGCCGCTGAGCGTCCGGGCGATGATTGGGAACGTGGGCTGCAACGGTACTTCTCAAGCGGAATGAGACACGGGGCGGTCGGTAGTTGCGGTGGTGTCCCTAATCTTGTGTAGGAACGGTTGGGGCAGGAAGTCGGGAAGGGGAAACCCCTGGGTAACCCGAACCGACTCCCCTCCCTGCCAGGGGACGCCAAGGAGCTTGCCCCTTGGAAGAGACTGCCGCTGTCTCGTCGCCGACGCAAGAGTGGATGCGGTTCGATCTGAACGAGCTGTCCCGAGGCGCCATCGACGTGATCCTGGAGTTGCTGCTCGACGAGGAAGTCAAGACTAGCGTGCCCACACACTTCCTCGGCGCCCGCGCCCGTCTTCGTGTTCGCGAGGGCGAAGTCGGACACGTCCCCGTTGCAGGTCTGGGCCGCGTCGAAGAACGCCGTCGCGTCGACGTGGCGCAGGAACACCAACAACGAGCGCAACGCCGCGCTGCGGGCTCCACAGCGGCACCCGATACTCGACGCTGAGCCCGGTGACGGGGCGGCCGCGGAAGCGGTCGTCCGGGTAGGTCGCTGCTGAGGCTAGCCGCCTCGCGCAGGTAGGCGAGCCGCGACTAGTCCTTAGGTCCATAAATACGTTGACGTATACTGAGCCACAGATGCTGTCGGCATTCACGCCGGGCATCTGGGGCCTGAATGGCAAGAACGAGCCCATTCTCAATCAAGCTCACTCCCCAGGA
>WYAZ01000003.1 GCA_011526105.1 Deltaproteobacteria bacterium
GCCTGCGGCCGCCCTTTCGGGCTCCTCGGTCATTGGGGGCGACCCAACTCCCTTCGTAGCGCGCCGACCAGCGACGAAAGATACTTCGCGGGAACATGATCGAACTTCTCGGACGGGACACTAGTCGCCGAATCCGACCGGGGACACATCGGCGCCTTTGACCGGCGCGCGGGGCGCTGTTAGGCCACGCGCATGAAAAAGGCGCTCCTCCTGCTCGGCATCGCTGCCCTGGCCTTCTATTGGTTCGTGGGCCGGGAGGGCTGCCAGGGACCGGGAGAGACCCCGCTCGCTCGCTATCTCTCGAAGAACGCCGAGCTGGTCGTGGAAGTCCCGAACATCGGCGTGTTCGGCGAACGACCGGAGCTCCTCACCAAACCCTTCGAAGGCATCGCGACGCCTGAGCAGCAAGTGGCCTTGCAAGCGGAGCTGGTGCGCATGCTCGGGGTCGACCCGTTCACCCCAAAGGGGCTCGAGGCCGCCGGGCTCGCCAAGAAGGGGAGGGCGGTGGTCGAGCTCGCCGACCAGGGACGAAGCGCGGTTGTGATCGTTCCCGTGACCGAGGCCACCTTCTTCGCAAACTCCGTGAAGCAGTATGCGGCGAGCCGTGCCTCCGTTCAGAAGACCGAGATCCGCACGGTAGAGAACCAGGCGGTCGAAGTCCTGCTCACCCAGTTTGGTCCGGACGAAGTCGTGGTGGTGGCGCACACCGTACGTGGCAAGCTCGGCTTCCTGGGCATTGGGCGCCGCGGGGCAGAGCTCGTTGCGGCAGCACTCAATCGAAAGCCAGAGGACAGCCTCGAGACACATCCGGAGTATGAAGCTCAGAAGAAGGCCTTCGTCGGCGATCGACTGCTCGAGTTCTATTCCCCGGGCGCTGGCGGCGCGGCGCGTTCCCTCATAAAGCGCTTCGGGCAGCAGCCCGCCCTCGACGCGGAGGCCTTGGCGGCGGAGCTCGCGAGCCTCGCTGGCGTGGTTCGCCTCGAACCACGAGGCATCGAGACCGAACTCGAGCTGCGCTTCAGCGAGGCGGGTCGTAGTCGTCTCGGACGCATCTGGAAGAGCGGTGGCAAGGCCCCGGTGGCGGTGCGCTCGCTGCGGCAGTCCGATGCCGCGCTCTCTGTGCTCGCCTCCGCAGACATCGGCGCGCTCCTGAAGGAGGCAGCGCCGCCCGGGTCCCCCATGGCGACGGACCTCGACCAAGGCTTCGCCCGCCTCGCGGAGGACACTGGCGTCGACTTCAAAAACGACATCTTGCCCAAGCTGTCTGGCCACGTAGGTGTTGCGCTGGGCTTTGGCGATCTGCGTCAGTTCCGCAGCATTCGAGAGCTGATGCAGAACCCCATGGGCCTACTCTTCTCCGACTTCGCGCTTGGCCTCAAAGACGCCAAAGGCTTTCCTACCTTCGAGCAGTTCGCGCCCAAGGTCGACCCGATTCTCGCCCTGCGCGGGATGAGGAGTGAGAAACGCAAGGCGGGGAGTGTGGAGACCACCGCGATCGTCGGCAAGGACCGCCCGGAGTTCCTGCTGCTCGAGACCTTCGTGCATGGCGATGGGCTCATCATCGTCAACCAAGCGGGTCGAGCGGAGAAGCTGGTGAACGCGATAGAGAAGCCTCCCGCGGACCCGCTGAGCGACAAGGCCGGACTCGTGGCGGAGCTTCGCTTCGGGCCGGTCCTCGTCGCTCTGCGGCAGCTCGACCTCGACCAGTTCGTCGGCGGCGGGCCTCAGTCTTTGGTGGTGAAGGCGATGGTCAGCAAGGTCATGCTCGCCTTGGGTCAGCTCGACGTGCTGCGCCTCGAGATCTTCAAGGTCGACGCCGGGCTGCGTCTGAAAGGCCGACTCGATCTCCTCGACGGGGCCCGAGACAAGCCGTGAGTGTACCGGCGGAGAGCCCGCCGATCGTCCAGATCCGAGGGCTCGAGCGCGGTTTCAGTGACGGCGCGACAAAGAGGGCGGTGCTCCAGGGCGTGGAGCTCGAGGTTCAGCCTGGCGAGCTGGTCGCGATCGTCGGCGCGAGTGGGTCCGGCAAGACCAGCTTGCTCAACGTCGTCGGTGCGCTCGATCGAGACTTCGCCGGCGAGGTCCGGATCTTTGGGGAATCGCTGAGCGGGCTCTCGGATGACCGACGATCCGATCTGAGGAGTCGGCTCCTGGGCTTCGTGTTTCAGTCGTATCACCTCCTCGAACACTTGAGCGTGCTCGAGAACGTGTCGGTGCCCCTGTGGATCGCGGGTGAGGCTTCGCACGCGCAAGTGCTCCAGGCTTCGATGACGGCGCTTCGTTCGGTCGGCCTCGAAGACCGCGCCCAAGGTCCCATCGGGGTGCTGTCCGGCGGGGAGCGCCAGCGCGTCGCCGTCGCACGGGCCACGGTCCACGGACCACGGCTGCTCCTTGCCGACGAACCCACGGGCAACCTCGACGCCGACACGGGTGCCAAGGTCTTCGAGCTCCTCGATCAGGCACGTCATGCTCCGGTTGCGGGCGGCCGCGCGGTCCTCATCGTCACCCATGACCGGAACATCGCAAAACGCGCCGATCGCGTGCTCGAACTCTCGGGCGGTAAGCTGCACGCCGGAGGTGAGGTCTCGTGAGGCTCTCGGCGCTTTTATGGCGAGACCTCGCGCGCTCTCGGCGCCGGCTCGCGATGGTCGGCTCCTTGGTCTCGGCCGGTGTCTTCGTGACCGTGCTCTTCGGGGCACTCGGCACCGGGATCTATCGCGGCTTCGTCGCGCCGCTTCTGCCCAAGCTCCCGCTCGAGATCCTCAAGGTCGAGGCCAAGGTGTTGTCGCTCGGGGTCTTCGCCTTCGACACCTCCTCGCTGGGCGGCGGGCTCGACGAAGCGGCCATCGAACGGCTGCGCGCGGTGAATGGGGTCGAGAACGTGTACCCGATGTTCGGCGCCGCCTTTCCGCTTCGGGCCGAGGGGGGCGAGCGCTTCTTGGGCCGAAGCATTCGCACGGACCTCTTTGCCACCGGCCTCGACCCGGCGCTGGTCGCAAGTGATGTTGCGGCGGGTCATGAGTTCAAGGACCCGGGTCCGGACGCCGAGGTCGTGCCGGTCTTGGTCGCACGCCGTCTGCTCGAGCTGTACAACAGCACCGTCGCCTCCGCGATTCAGAAGCCGCGCTTGTCGGAAGACGCGGTCATCGGCTTCTCGTTCGAGCTCGTGCTCGGCTCGAGCTACGTGCAGGGCACCCCGGACCCGAGCAAGGTCAAACGGGTGGTCGCTCAAATCGTGGGCTTTTCGCAGCACGCGTCCTTGGTCGGGCTCACGGTCCCCGCGGCCACCATGCGTCGCTGGAACGAGCTGCACGGTGGCGGGCGTCAGCCCTTGGTCGCGGCCTATGTTCGAAGCAAGAGCGCGGGTGACGCGGGCCAGGTGGCGCAGACCATCGAGCGGATGGGATTTGCTGTCGACGATACGCAGAAGGTCGTGGGCGCGGCCGTGGCCGCCTCCGCGCTCGTCGCGCTCGCGTTCAGCCTCGTGCTGCTCGGCATGGCCGGTTTTGCGATCGGGCAGACGTTCTTCTTGCTCATCGCGGAGCGTCGAAGCGAACTTTTGGTGCTCCGGGCCATGGGGGCGCGGCGCGGCGATCTCTTTCGTCTCGTTTTGACGGAGGCCACCGTGGTGGGCGCCATCGCGGGCTTCGTGGGTATAGCTCTCGGCATTGTCTGCGCGCTGATCGTGGATCGCGTCGCGCTCCAGTGGGTTCCGGACATCCCATTCAAGCCGAGCAGCTTCGTTGCGTTTCCGCTCGTGCTGCTCCTGGGAGCGTGGCTGCTCGGCACACTCGCCTCCGTGCTCGGGGCGTGGGTGCCCGCTCGGCGGGCGTCGCTCGCGGATCCGGCGCGCGGCCTCAGGGAGTAGCGGCGGCCCTCGCGAGCTTCTCTTCCATCCAGCGCTTCACGCGTCCTGCGTCGCCAAAGATCGACTGCATCTCGCGTGAGCCGAGGAAGATCATGTCCACCGGTCGGTCGCCGATCATCGCGCGCATCGCGAGGTTCCGACCGGCCTCTACTGTGTAGCCGGTCTTTCCGGCGAGGATGTGCCAGCGCTTCGAGTTCAGGAGGCGGTTCGTGTTGCTGAAGCGCAAGACCACCTCGCCATCCCTCTCCATCGAGGTACGGGTGGAGGTAGTCGTCTCGCAGATCTCGCTCGCCTCAGCCACCGCGTCGAGGAGCTTCGAGAAGTCGCGGGCGGTGGAGATGTTCTCGGGATCGATTCCCGCCGGGTCCTTGAACTGCGTCTTCGCCATGCCGAGCTTCTTGGCGAGCGCGTTCATCTCGTCCACGAACTTCGAGCGCTCGTAGCCGAGGCTCCGAACCAGCGCATACATGGCGCGGTTGTCCGAAGCGATGAGCGCGGCGCGGTAGAGGTCGCGGCCGCGAAACACGCGGCCGATCTGCAGCCGCGAGCGTGACCATTTCAGCCGGTCTTTGTCTTCTTCGAGGAGAGTGACCTCCTCCGGCGGAGAAAGCCCGCTCTTCGACAACACCAGCGCGCTCATCAGTTTGGTGAGGCTCGCGATGGGACGCGCCTTATCGGCCAGCTTCTCGAGGATGACTTCGCCGGTATCCGAGTAGCGAATGAGGACACTTTCGGAGCGCGTGTGCGGCAAGCCGTTGGCGTCGCGCTCCGGAAGAGCGCTCAGAGTCAGAAGCAGAGCGGTAAGCCCGAGACCGACCAAGCTAGAGGCCTCCAAGCTCCCGATCGAGCTGCCGCTCCGCCGCGCGGCGCTCGAGCTCTTCCCTCAAGCGATCGAGCAGCGCATGGGCCACCTCGGCCTCGCCCGAAGCCGAAGCGAGCTCACGTTCGGCCGTCGCCAGCGCCTTCTCACGCCGAAGCGAAGCCCACAGTGAGATGAGCTCATCGGAGCGATGCTCGATGCGCTGGAGCTCGTTGCGCAGGCTCGGGACCTCCGCGGCCCCCTGCGCTTCGAGCTTGCAGCGTAGGTAGTAGAGCCGGAGGAGCTGCTCCTTGAGGCTCTGCTCGAGCGCGAGGAAGTCGAGTTCGGTAGCCGTCTCGCTGCGCTTCATGGCTTGTAGACCTCCGCGTCCATCTCGAGCTCTTTCAACTTCTGCTGCAGACTCTGGCGCACCATGCCGACGGCCTCCGCGGTGCGGGAGATGTTGCCCGCGTTTTGCTTGAGCGCGGCCTCTAGATAGGCGCGCTCGAAGGTCTCCACCGCTTGTTTCTTGGCCTCCGAAAAGCTCACCCCAGGCGTGGGGGTCGCGACGAAGCCGCGCGCTCGGCGCTGACCCAAAGAGAGCTCGTTCGGCTGGATCTCGTCTCCCGCCGACATCACCGCCGCTTGTTCGACGGTGTGCCGCAGCTCGCGCACGTTGCCGGGCCACGGGTGACCCATCAGAAGCTTCAGCGCCTCCGTCGAGACGGACTTCTTCGGGCGCTGCAGGCGTTCCGCCACCTGCGAGAGAAACCGCTCGGAGAGCGCGGCCACATCCTCGATGCGTTCGCGCAGCGCGGGCAGTCGAGCCTCGATGACCTTGAGACGGTAGTAGAGATCCTCGCGGAAGGTGCCTTCTTCGACCTGAGCCTCGAGGTCGCGGTGCGTCGCGGCGACCACCCGCACATCGACCGAGACCTCGGTGTTTCCGCCCACGCGCAGAAGCGTGCGATCTTGGAGCACCCGCAGGACCTTGGCCTGGGTCTCGAGCGGCATGTCGCCGATCTCGTCCAAAAAGATGGTGCCGCCCTCGGCCGCCTCGAAGCGACCCACGCGCCTGGCTTCTGCGCCGGTGAACGCGCCTTTCTCGTGACCAAAGAGTTCGCTCTCGACCAACTCCTTGCTGATGGCAGCGCAGTTGACCGCGATGAAGGGACGATCGCGCCGCAGACTCTGAAAGTGAAGCGCCTGAGCTACGAGCTCTTTGCCGGTGCCGCTCTCGCCGCGAACGAGCACGGTCAAGTCGGTCTCGGCCGCCTTCTTGATCACCTCGAACACGCGCTTCATGCCTGGGCCCGACCCGATGATCGATCCAAAGCCGTACTCGCGTTGGACCTGCTCGAGCAGGAGCCGGTGCTCACGCGCCAGGCGGGTGCGCTCGAGGGCTCGCCGAACGGTGAGCCGCATCTCGTCGTTGTCGAAGGGCTTGGGGAGATAGTCCTCGGCGCCCTTCTTCATGGCCTCGACCGCGATCTTCTCGTTGCCGTGCGCGGTGATGAGCAGCACCGGCGTCTCTGCGCGTTGTTTGCGGCTCGCTTCGAGCACGTCCATGCCGGTCTTGCCGCTCCCGAGCGCGAGATCGGTGAGCACGAGGTCAAAGACGCTGCTCTTCAGAAGATCGATGGCCTGCGCCGCGTTCGGTGCGACCTCGACCTCGTAGCCTTCTTTCTTGAGGAGGCCGCCGAGCGCGAGCTGGATGCCTCGTTCGTCTTCGACGAGGAGGATGCGCGCGGTCATGACTTGTTCTCCGGCCTCGGGAACACCGCCGTGAACTCAGCCCCGCCTTCCGGGGATGACGCGAGCTCGATACGGCCGCGGTGGGCTTCGACAATCTTCTTGGTGATGGCGAGGCCGAGGCCGGTGCCCGACTCCTTGGTGGTGTGAAACGGGCTCCAGATCTTTTGCTGCTCGGCCTCTGGGACCCCTGGGCCGTTGTCTCGAACCTCGAGCCAGGCCTCGTCTCCGGCGAGAGAGGTTCCCACCGAGATCGCGAGCTTGGGGTTGGCCACCTCGGCGTGGGCGAGGGCTTCGAGGGCGTTGCCCGCGAGGTTCAGCACTACGCGTCGGAGCTGCTCGGCGTCGCCGTCCAGGCTCACGGGCGTGTCGAGGTGGAACTCCGCCTGCACACCGCCCTTCTCGATGCGGTCGCGCAGGGCGTCGGCCGCGCTCTGGGCGATGCCGGCGAGGTCGACCCGCTCGAGCTTCATCGGCTCCTCGCGTGCGTAACGCAGCAAGTGAGAGATCGACTTCTCCACCCGGTCGAGCTCTTCGAGCGCGACCTTGGCGTACTCTAGATTCTCGGCCGAGCTCGGGTCTTCGCCCATTTGCTGCACCAGGCTCTTGGCGGCGGTGATGGGGTTTCGGATCTCGTGGGCGATGGAGGCGGAGAGGTCCGCCAGGTCTTTGGCGTGCCGACCCACAGTTTCACGACGCTCCGCCGCGAGCTCGCGCGCGCGCTGTTCGAGCTCGGTGCGTGTCCATCGTCGCTTGAGCTCGGGCGCCCAGATGGTGTTGTAGGCCTTCACCGCGAGAAAGATGCCCCAGATGAGGCCGATGGGCACGGCGGCGTCGAGGCCGGCGGTCCCGAGGAAGAAGAGCATCACCGCGCCGAAGATGACCAGGTGCTTGTACAAAGCGACTCGGCGATCGGCGGCGGCCTCGGCTTCCCGGTAAACCGCGTCGACCGGCCCAGGGCTGATGAGCTCGGGAGCCGCCGCCTTCTTTTCGAGCCAAGTCATCTCCGGCACCAGAGTCATGCGTACCTCATGCCGCGCTCGTGGTCATCCCGGGTCCGCGCGATGACAAACACCGCGTGAACCAAGCCGGGGATGTAGCCCAGGAAGGTGAGCAGGATGTTCAAGAGCAGCCGAAGGTCGAAGCCGGTGGTGAGCGCGACGCCCACCGGTGGGAGCAGCACCGCGATCAGCAGGCGGAGAAAAGGAACATGTGGTTCGTTCTGGGTCATGGGGGACTCCTCTTGGATGCGTTAGCGGCGGACGATGACGGGTGGGAGCGCGACGCGCTCAAAGGTGCTTCGATCAGGCATGGTCTTGTCTGCGAAGTTGGGGGCGGAGCGGGTCGCGTTGAAGTCATTGGCCTGCGAGATGCCTTTGCCGCCGGGGCCGACCGCGAAGGTCGCGTTCATCCCGGGCTGAGTGCCCGTCGGTCCGTGGGCGCAGGCGACGGAGCTGGCGAGCAAGGCCAGCAGAGCGAGTTTGACGAGAGGGTTGTGGGAGGGGCGGTTGTTGTTCATGCCGGCCCCTAACGCAGGGCCCGTGCCAGGGCTCAAATCGCGTGGTTTCAGACAGTTAGATCGTCGTTCAGCCCTCTCGGCGCAGTCCTTGGCTTGCAGAGCTGCAGTGGCGGGACTGCACGCTCGGCACTCGGAGAATCCTGCGAGGGCTCCAGCGACCGCGCGTTTGCGGCTCCGCGGATCGGGGCCGCGGTGTATCTTCGCGCATGCTCGAACCGGGTTCGCTCCGGCGCGTAGCGCTCGTTGGACTTGCGGCACTGAGTTGCCGAGCGACCACGCCCTCGGCGGATCCGGTTCCTCGCGTGCAACCTGAAGTCGTGACCCAAGCTGCAGCCCCCTCCGCTTGTCGTTGCGCGTCGGAGACGATCTCGATCGCAGCGCTTCACGGGTTCGGCGCCGCCGTCGCCGGAGCGTTGGGGGTTCCGATGACGGAGGCCGGACTCGCGCGTGATCGAGTTCGCTGTGATGAGCTCGCCGCGATCAGCACCCTGACCGTTCACCGGGTGGTCGACCTGGACGGTGTTGATCTTCTCTGCGGGCTCGAGAGCCTGACCATCCACTCGGACAGCTTGGCCGACCTCGATGGACTGGAGGCTCTCACTCGACTCGCAGAGTTCAGACTCCTCCGGATCGTCCTACGGCCCGAGGACTCCCCTTACAACCAAAGGACACCGGTTGCGACACTGCGTCCACTCCAGCATTTGCTGCAGCTTCAAGTCCTCGTGATCGAGCAGGCGAGCGTCCGTGACCTCTCCCCACTCGTTTCACTGACTGAGTTGCGTCACCTCGAGCTGCGCGAGAACCTGATCGAGAGCGTTGCTTCGCTGAGCCAACTTCCGAAGCTCGATCGCCTCGACATCTCGTCGAACCAGATCCAGGACCTGAGTCCGCTGTCATCGCTCGTGGCGCTCTCCAAACTCGACGTAGGTCACAACCCCGCATCAGAAGCGGGGCCGCTCAGCGCACTCGAGAACCTCGTCACGCTCGACCTACAGGGCACGGCCATCTCCGACGTGAGCGCGCTCGCGCACCTACCCAAGCTGACTCACCTGAACATCGGGCACACAAACGTCTCGAGCCTCGAACCGCTGGCTCAGGCCCGTGCGCTTCAGTCCGTGGACGCACAAAGCAGTCGGGTAGAGAGCGGCCTGAGCGCTCTTCTCGAGCTGCCCGCCCTCACCTTCCTCAACGTGTGCTCGACCCCAGCCCACGGGAGCGGTCGCCGAGAGAACCTGCCCCTCTTCCGTCGCCTCGAAGCGAAGGGCGTTCGGGTCATCCACCATCCAAAGTGCAACTGCTGCTGAGCGACTCATCCACGGTCGG
The DNA here is from genome assembly GCA_011526105.1 of Deltaproteobacteria bacterium. Taxonomy (GTDB): domain Bacteria; phylum Myxococcota; class Kuafuiibacteriia; order Kuafuiibacteriales; family Kuafuiibacteriaceae; genus WYAZ01. The sequence goes on from WYAZ01000003.1 coordinate 9,262, forward strand.
AGAGTCCCGGGTGGAGCCGAGGGGGCGCAGCCGCCGAGGCGCTTGGGTCAACGGATTCGACGTCAGCCAAGCGGGCGAAATCTCACGGCCCGGTTTGCCTCGTGGGTATTCGCGTTGCGCCGCTGGTGCTCGAGTTCTTTGCCGAGGGTTGAGCGGGGATCAAGTCCCTGCTCCTGTGCTTTCTCCATCAACGCGATGCCCACTCGAGGCAGAGCCTGGGCGAACGCCTGCTTGGCGAGCTCGGCGGTGCCGAGAGCGGAATCGGGCAGGTCATAGGGCCTGACATCATCGATGAACCCGTTTCGTCCTTTCTCAGCGATCGTTCTCTCCAGTGCCTTGAATCGGCTGACGCCACGGAGCTCGGGCGGCATGTCTTCGACCGAGTTGTAGATGATGCCCCCGGGCCGGCTGCTCGAGTAGCTGGGCGGTGTCGGCGGCTGGGCCTCTGGTCTTTCGATCAGCTGATCTCGGAGCGCGCGGAAGTCCTTCGAATGAGAACGCCGCTCCCATGTGTTGACGAGCTTTCCGAGATGCTCGCTCATGCTCTTGCCGAACCGGCGGCTCCTGGCAGCCTTCTTCAGCGCGCTCAACCCTTCGGCGGGAAGCTCGATCGCCGACTGGGGGATGGGCTCGAAGGGCGCCCGCTTGTCTGGCAGCGGGTGGCCGGTCAACGCGTTGTGCTTCTTCTCCTCATCGGAGTACGTCGCGCCGTAGTTCGACCTCGCCCGGCGGAAGACCAGGCTTCGGAGATGCGAGAGCTGGTCGTAGGCGTCGCCGGCCTGTTTGCCCGCCTTTTCGTGGATCAATAAAGAAACGTCGTCGATGCCCATCCGATCGTGGACGAGGAGCTTGTTCATGAACTTGAGCGCGGCGTCCTCAGGCGAGACCACCGACGCGCCCAAGGCGGGCGAGCTCTTCGGAAGGGCCCTGCTTTGACCGGAGCGCTGCGTCGTCGCTCCATAGGTCTCAGCGCCGAGGCCTCCTTGGCCTCGCTTCTTGGGCGGCAGATCGCCCGCGTCCACGCGGCGGGGACCGGCGGTCTTTTTGGGAGACCTCGTGGAAAGCGCGCCGGGGCTCTGAGCTATGGTGCGGGTCGTCTTTTGAACTTTCATGACGTGAAAGCTCCTCGCTGCATGAGACGGGCCAACCCATCGGTGCGCATCAACGGCTCGAGCGATCTCATGAAGGCCCCGGGTTGTCGCCCCGAGGAGACACAAGTGCTGCTCCGGGGGTTCGTATCTCCCGCGCCTCGCACTGCCGGAGCTTGCGACTCCTCCGTCTTCGGTGAGTTCTTTGGTGAACACCTGGGCAAACTCCGAGGCCGGTTGAGGCAAATGGCGGGCCACCCGAATGGCGTCGACGACCCTGCCCAAAGGCGTACGAGGATCTCGGCGGCTTGCAGCAGAAGCCTGCGCCGGGACCTGGCTCCCTGCGACCAAGACAAGGCTGGCCGTCGAGCACCTCCGAGCGCGGAAGCGCTGGCGAGAACGTGTGCAGGTCAAAGTGACAACGCGCGAGAGCCGATCACGGACAGCAGCGGATGCGTTGGCCGCATGCTCGAACCGGAGTCGCGAGCCCTTCTGAGGGGCGCCACCTCGCCCGAGCCACGTCGCCTGCGAAGCGAGTTGACTGTGTGGCTCTCCCCGCGCATGCCTGCCCCCCATGAGTCGCACCCTCGCCGCCGCTACAATCACCTGCTTTGGTCTCGCTGCCTGCGGGCCTCGGCCAGCCACGCAGGCTCCGGCCCCGGCCCCTTCTGCCGCAAAGGCGGAAGCACCCAAGCCGCCCGAGCCCACGATCGAAGACCTGCTCGCGGAGTGGAAGGGCCCTCACGGCGGCGTGCCCCCTTGGGACCAGGTTCGAACCGAGCTGTTTCAGCCGGCCATCGAGCAAGCGGCGACGGAGTTCCTCGCCGAGGTGGAGGCCATCGCGAGCTCGAACGAAGCCGCCACCTTCGATAACACCCTCGCCGCGCTCGAGCGCTCCGGCAAACGCCTCGACCGCGCCGCCACGCTCTTCTTCGTGATGACCGGAAACCGGAACGCGCCGGAGATCCAGAAGCTCAACGGGGTGATCCAGCCGAAGCTCTCGGAGGTCTCCGACAAGGTCAACTTCAACGAGAAGCTCTTCAAGCGCGTGAAGGTCGTGTACGACGCGCGCGAAAAGACTGGCCTCACCGCCGAACAGAAGCGCTTGGTCGTCAAGACCTATGATGACTTCATGCGCCGCGGCGCGAACCTCGATGCCGAGAAGAAGAAGCGCATGGGCGAGATCAACCAGGCGCTCGCGAAGTTGTTCACGGACTTCGGCAACCGCGTGCAGGCCGATGAGGACACCTGGGTCCTTTTGCAGAAGGAAGACCTCGCCGGCCTGCCCGAGCCCCTCATCCAGAGCTACAAAGCCGCCGCGACGGAGCGCAAGCTCGAAGGCTTCGCGGTCGTCAATACACGCTCGGCGGTGGACCCGTTCCTGACGTTCTCGGAGAACCGCGAACAACGGCAGAAGGTCTGGACGGCCTTCATTCGCCGCGGAGACAACGGCGACAAGAACGATACGAACGCGCTCATCGTGGAGATCGTGAAGCTCCGCGCTGAACGCGCAAAGCTCCTCGGCTTCAAGAGTCACGCCCACTGGCGCATGAGCGACACGATGGCCAAGGATCCGGCGCGCGCCGAGAAGCTGATGATGCGGGTGTGGCCAGCGGCGGTGGCTCGCGTCAAGCAGGAGGTGGCCGACATGCAGGCGCTGGCCACCAAGCTCGGCCACAAGCTCACCATCGAGCCTTGGGACTACCGCTTCTACATGGAGAAGGTCCGAAAAGAGCGTTACGACTTGGATCAAAACGAGTTCAAGAACTACTTCGAGCTCGAGAACATGATCGCGGCCTCTTACTACATGGCCGAGCGCCTATACGGCTACGCTTTCGAAGAGATCACCGGCACCGTGTCTGTGTTCCATCCCGACGTCCGCGTGTACCGCGTCACCAAGAAGGACGACGGCACCCACGTGGGCTTTCTGTATCGCGACGACTTCGCCCGCCAGTACAAGCGGTCCGGCGCCTGGCAGATGACGTATCAGGGTCAGCACAAGCTCGACGCCCCGGTGGACGCCATCGTGTCCAACAACAACAACTTCACGAAGGCGGGCAAAGACCAGCCCGTGCTCATCAGCCTCGACGACGCGGAGACGCTCTTTCACGAGTTTGGGCACGCGCTTCATGCGCTCACAAACGACACGACGTACCCGTCCTTGGGCGGCACCCCGCGCGACTTTGTCGAGTTCCCCAGCCAGGTGCACGAGAACTGGGTCCTGACGCGCGACGTCCTCGACAAGTTTGCGCTGCACTACAAGACCAAAGAGAAGATGCCCCAAGCGCTGATCGATAAGATGCGCGCGGCGTCGACCTTCAACCAAGGCTTCGCTACCGTCGAGTATCTCAGCGCCGCCATCGTAGACATGAAGCTCCACACGGACCCCAAGGGCGCCGTCGACCCCAAAAGGTTCGAAGAGAAGGCACTCGCGGCGCTCGGCATGCCCAAGCAGATCGTGATGCGGCATCGCCTGCCTCAGTTCCAGCACCTGTTTACCTCCGACGCCTACTCGGCCGGCTACTACTCGTACCTCTGGTCCGACGTGATGGCCGCCGATGCCTGGGAGGCCTTCGAGGAGACAAAAGACCCCTGGCACCCGGCCACGGCGAAGAAGTTCATGGAGATCATCCTGGCCACCGGCGACGCGATCGATCGCGCCGAGGCTTACCGGCAGTTTCGCGGGCGTGATCCCAAGGTCGAGGCGTTGCTGAAGAACCGCGGCTTTCCGGTGCGCTGATCTCTGGTCTCGGGCTTATACCGCGACTTTCCCACGGGTATGGTGGATGATGCGCGGATGAGCACCGAGTCCCCGGACGAGGCGGAGTCCGCGCAGTCCATCCGCAAAGCCGAGGCTTTTGATGAGGCGCGGGCGCTGGTGCGCGCGTGCCGTCACGGCGTGCTCTCCACGCTGTCGCAGCGCGAGGGGGGCTGGCCGTTCGGCTCGGTGGTGCCCTACGGGCTCAGCCCGCGCGGCGAGCCCATCCTCTACATGGCTCGCATCGCGGAGCATCATCGCAACATCAGCGCGGACAACCGCGTGAGTCTGCTCAGCCACGATCTTGCGGTCGCCGAAGGCCAAGATGCACAGGAGCGCGGTCGCGTCACGCTTCTTGGACGCGCGCGTCTCGTGAAGGCAGAGGAACACGCCGATCTTTGGGCGCGCTATCGAGCACGGCTTCCGCAGGCCTCGAGCTACGAGCGAACACACGGCTTCGAGCTGTTTGTGGTGGAGCTCAGCAAGGTTCGGTACATCGGTGGCTTCGGCAAGATCTTCTGGCTCGAAGCGGAGGCGTTTGCCTTGGACCCGAAGCTCGATCCGCTCGTGGACTCGAGCGCGATGGTGATCGAGCACATGAACAGCGACCACGAAGCCGCGCTGCTCGACTACTGTCGGGCGTTTGCAAACGTTTCGCCCAAGAGTGCTCGTATGATCGGGCTCGATGCTTTCGGCCTCGATGTCATCGCGCACGAGCCTGATCTCCGGCTTCGCTTCGAGTTCCCGGAGCCCGCCACGGCCGCAACCATCCGGCAAGCGACGATTCATCTCCTCGAAACAGCGCGGGCGCGCCTCCGCTGAGCGTGATGGCGCTTGCCGGAGCGGCTCGAGCAGTGCCAAGTCTCCAGGGTGTCACGCTTCTCGCTAGTCCCCTGGAAACGTGGAGGCTAGCAAATGTCGCCGGCCCTCTTCGCGGCTGCTCGCCGCGACGCCTTTGGCTCTCGTCGGTTGAATACAGAGAGTATTCGCCCTCCTCGCGCGACGACCAGAC
>WYAZ01000050.1 GCA_011526105.1 Deltaproteobacteria bacterium
ACGCCGTCCAGGCCCGCGCGCTCGATCTGCTGGACGCCTTGTAGGCAGGCCAAGGTCAGCGCGATACGCGAACAGCACGATCAAAACGGGCACTTACGCTTGTTGGTTGCTCGAAGTTCGGACTAGTGTCCCGTGAAGAACGCGCGGTGGTTGTCTGCGTCGATAGATTGAAAGGGGAGCCAGAAAGCGGGCGCGCTTGGATCCAAACCCTCTGTTGCGCGGTCTAGATCAATGGATGAGACCCAGAGCTGGTCGCGACGATCGCGCTCGAGAAGGTGACCGTACGCGCGGCGAGACGAGAAGACCAGCCAGTCCTGGCCGGCTTCGCCTCGAACCCAGGTGGGCATGCTGTTGCCGAGATCGCTCGTATCCACGCCGGGCCCAACGTTCCGATTCAGACGCGTGAGGGGGATGGGTTCGCCGCGCCCATCGCTTCGCACGAGCCACAGAACAGATCGATCGTTGTCCTTGCTCTGTCCTCGCGAGCGTACGTACGCCACCCACGAACCATCGGGAGAGTAGCTCGGTGAGTGCAGGACATCGTCCCCGCCGGTGGACGCCACGATGATCTCCGGGACGCCGACTGTGCCGTCTGCTGAGACCGGGATTCGAGCGAGATGAGTCTCGTGTTCGATCTCCTTGTTCTTCTCCTCGTCCTCCTCCGAGTAAGCCACCACCAACGAGCGCCCGTCCGGCGACCAGTCGGGGTGACTGATCGAACGCTCGTCTCCGGGAAAGGACAGGCGCGTCACTTGGAACGTGGACAGGTCCATCATCCTGAGCCGGCCGTCGTTCGTGAACGCGAGCCGCGTGGAGTCTGGGCTGAAGACACCGAAGCCGAACTCCTCGCTGCGAGAGGGACCGATGGGTACCGGGGCAGGTCCTTCCATGTTGAGAATCAGCAGCCTCTCGCCCTCGAATCCAAGCGCCATGCGCCGGCCATCACGCGACACCACGTGGCACGACGCACATCCAGTCTTGTCATCGACCTCGATGGGCTCACCTGCATCGTCGAAGCCGGCGTCTGGGCGAGGCGGAGGCGGCGTCACCGGAAAGTACCGCATCGCGACGGGGTCTGAGAGATTCGCGCGGAGGATGCCGGCCGCCTGGGTCGACCAGAAGTAGGCTGAGCCTTCGATCGAAGCCCCGCTCACTTCGATGCGATGGCGGGCCGACCGATGAACGGTCGTATCGGTCGCGGCACGAATGGAGAACGAGAAGCCGCGTCCGCGGTGCGCGCCGAGCCAAGCCTTCCAGGCCGAAGCGTCGGGAACGAGATCGGTCGCGGCGGTGAACATCCGCAGGGTACCTGCGCTGCTTTCGAAGCGCAGCTCGTAGGCCACCGCCCCCGCGTGTGCTTCCCATTGGAGTCGAGGCGATGGCATGTTGGCGGGAAAGCCGACCTCGGACGCCGGGTAGAGGATCGTTGGGCCATCCTCGGGATCACTCGATGGATCCTCGGGAAACCGGGCGACGATCGAAGGCGGAAGACCGGGCGCCACCCACACCCGGTCAACCTGGATGGATACCGTCGCGACCGCACTCGAGCTGCCGATGAGCGCTTCGATCTGCGTGGTGCCCGCCTGACCCGAAGCAGTGAAGACCCCGAACTCCAGCGTCCCGAGTTCGGGGGCAGAGATTCGCCAAGCCACCGCCCGGCTCAGATCTTCCTCGCGATCTTCGAACTGTCCGATCGCGCGAAACGTCGTGGTGGCCGGCGGAGCTTGGGTGTCCAAAAGGCTCACCGAACCGGGATCTATCCGCACGCCAAGCAACCCATCGGGCGCCGGAGGGATCGGATCGACACCCGGGGGAAGCGCACCGTCGAGACCGGGTACGAGGACGACCTGTCTGCCCTCGCAGCCAAGAAGCGCGAGCAACGCAGCGCCGAGTAAGTACGATGGCCAGCGTTTCATGGAGCAGAGCCTGCGTCCGCGCGCAGGAGCCAACGTCGAGCCTCTTCCGCTTGCGGCGTGCTCGGCCAGCGCCGAAGCAGAGCCTCGGCCTCCGCTCGCGCTTCCGCGACACGACCGGCACGCTCTTCGGCCCGAACGAGGATCCATGCGCCTTCGGGTTCGAGGGGCCCACCACCGCGGCGACGATACTCGCTCAAAGCTTGCCGAACATCTGCGGTCCGGCCGGCCTGCAGTTCGAGCCGCGCGAGCGCGATCCACGCCGCGCGGGCGTCAGCACCCGACCCCTCCCCAGCTTTGCGAAGAGACCGACGAGCACCCTCGAGATCTCCGGCCCGCTTCAGCCGCTCCGCTTCCGAGAGCAGGGCGGAGAGTGCTACGGGCGGCGGCGCGGGCTCGGGCACCTCGGGCTCGACCTCGACGACCGGCGCAACCTCACGATCGAGCGCTCGCCGCGATCGGTGGCGCGGACGCTTGGCCCGACGACGACGTGAGGGCTCGGGTCCATCGAGCTCATCGAGCTCATCGACCTCCGCCACTTGCTCATCGAGAGCCCCAGAATCGTCCGCATCGATGACACCCACCGCCAGGAGGATTCGGTTCTGTTCTTCGACCTCGAGGGCGGAGCGCTCCGCGGCACGCCGGACCCGACGCAGTCTTTCGCCGCGACCAACCGGCTGTTTTGGGTCTCCCCCGGAAGACACCTCGACCACACCCTCGGCGACGTCGACAGTGAACTCACCGTCGTCGCGGACCACGCTGAAGATCGTCCCTTTGACTTCGATCCGACCCTCACCCGCGAGGACCTGCAGCTCTCCGGACCCGAGGTCCATCGCATGAACATCGACGCGCCCGCGCTCGAGGCTCAGGACGAGTCGACAAGGTTCGTTCTCCAGCAACCGAACCACCGAGCCCGATTCGGCTCGAACGAAGGCTCGACCGTCGAGATCGAGCACTTGCTCGCCGTTTGCGTCAGCCTCGAAGCGCCCCGACACCTGCGGACGCGACTCGCACGCGCGGCCCGAGGCCATGAGCGGGGCACCTGACTGGGAAGTGGGTTCGACCTGAAGCGCCCACGCGCCGGCCACCGCCAGGGCGATCGCGCCGACGGCAGCACCGACTTGGATCACCTGGCGCTGCAGCCTCGCCCGGCGCACGGTCGAGGGCCCCTGCGCTCGAAGGTGAGCGAGAACTCTCTCGCGCGCTTCCGGGCTCAAGCCACTGCCCTCTCGCTGGACGAGCTCGCGGAACTGACGCGCGGGACGCTCTTCAGTCTTCACCGCGCGTCCCTCCTCCGAGCAGCTCTTTCAAGTACGGATCGCGCTCGGCTCGCGCCCGAAGCTCCTTCTGAGCGTAGAAGATGCGAGAACGAGTCGCTGAAAGTGAGGCCCCCATCGTGGAAGCCACCGCTTCGAAGCTCAGGCCCTCGAGCGCCCAGAGGAGGAAGGCGACCCGCTTCTTGTCGGATAGATGTTCGAGAGCGACTCGGACTCGGCGGAGCTGTTCGTTGGCCATCACGTCCCGCTCAGGCCCTGCGTTCGGAGACACTACGTCATCCTGAAGCTCCGCGCGCCGCTTCCACCAGGCCGAGGGGCGCATCGCTCGACGCGCGACGCGCACCGTGATGCCGCCAACGAAGGTGGAGAAGGCACTGTCGCCTCGAAACCCGGGAAGCGCGCGGCACATCTCCATGAAGACAACCTGTACGAGATCCTCGAGATCCGAGCGCGGACCGAGGATGCGGAGGAGGAGACGCTCGACCTTGGGGAGTTCGTGACGCGCGATGGTATCGAGCGCGCGCGCGTCGCCGCGCTTCGCACGTTGAACGAGTTCCTCATCGATGACACGAGAGGTCGTCGGCTCTGCGTTGCTTCGTGCGCCCATCAAGCCGAAGGCCGGAAACGACACCTCGGACCCCGCAGAAACAGGAGCCACGAGCGAGCGCCCCAAGACATAGGAACCTACTCGCACAAGCCATGAGTCGCAGCAAGCTACCCAGGGGATGAAAACATTTATTACGCGTTGAGATTCAAGTGCTTAGGTCGTGCCTCGCCAGGAGGGCAGACGGCACCCCGGCGCGCACATCCAGCCACAGATGCGTCGCATGAACCACGAGCGATGATGAAAGAAAAACTGGGTCCGCGTTCGCAAATACGCGGACGGGGACTCCGCCCGTCGTGGTCGATCCGAGCATTGACGCGCACACCAGGAGGACGCGACCATGCCGACATGGCCGGCGACGCCGCTCGTATCTCTTCGTCGAACCTGCTCGATGAACTCCGGTCGCGTGTGTTGTTCGCGGACCTGAATAACGACCAGCTCGCTGCGTTCATCCGGTCTACCCACCTCATCCACCTGAAGCCGAAGGAGCGTCTCTCGGAACACATCGAGCAGGACGGAGTAGAGCACTTCTACTTCGTGCTCGAGGGACAGCTCGGCGTCATTCGGCCACGGATCCCCGCCGCCACCGAAGTACCGCGCTCGATGCTCCCAAATCCGCAAGCCGATTTCCTCTTCACCTTCGAGGTCGAGGACGTGCTCTCGGACGCTTACGTGGGCGAGCACGTGAATGACGCGCTCGCGAACATCGACTGTGTCGCCGTCGTTCGCACGACGCTCGTGGCGCTCGCCCGAACCGAACTGCTGCAGCTCTACCGCATCAATGGGGAGTGGGCGCAGCGAGTGATGGAGCGGATCGAGGACGCTCGACTTCGATATCAAGAGAGCCGCGAACCGCGTCGGCGTCTGGCCGAGGCGTTTCGCCTGCAGCACAACTTCTCCTACGCCACGACGATGAAGGTCATCGACGTGGGCCTATGCATCGGATGTGACGGATGCGAGCGTGCCTGCAGCGACCGGCATGGGCTCGTGCGTTTGGTGCGCAAGGGCCCCGAGCTCGGCGCCTTCGCCTTTCCGGTGTCGTGTCGAACCTGCACCGATCACCGATGCCTGCCTGCCTGCGGTTTCGACGCGCTCGACCTGAAGGAACACGAACTTCGGATCGATCCGAAGCGCTGCGTGGGCTGTGCGGCGTGCGCGAGCGCCTGTCCAAACAACGTCATCACGATGCACGAGAAGGCGTTTAGCTCGGACGACTTCCCGAACCCCATGCCGGACACGGACAACGTGGGCCGGACCAACGTGCCCGGGGTGTACCTCGTCGGTGAGGCCTCCGGGGCCGCGCTCATCAAAGTCGCCATCAACGGGGGCCGGACCGCGGTCGAGGACGTGGTCGATGCACTCGGGGACAAGCGCGGCACGGATGGGCTCCTCGATCTGGTCGTGGTCGGCGCCGGTCCAGCCGGTCTGTCGGCGGCCCTCGCCGCGAAAGAGATGGGGCTAGACTTCAAGGTGTTCGATAAGGGCCACTTCGCCACCACCATTCAGAGCTATCCCCGTCACAAGGTCGTGATGGCGGAGCCCGCGCACATTCCTCTGTATGGGAATCTCTGGCTCAAAGACACAACCAAGGAAGAGCTGATTCACCACTGGGAGACGATCATTCGAGAGACCGGGCTCGAGCTTCACAGCCACGAACCAGTCACGGAGGTCATCACGCACGGACCCGATGAACTCGAGGTCGTCACCGGTAAGGGACGCTACCGCGCGCGTCGGGTCATCCTCGCGGTGGGAACACGCGGGACCCCCAGAAAGCTCGGTGTCGAGGGAGAAGCTGAACCTCGGGTTCGTTACACACTGACCGATCCCACGGAGCTGCAAGACCGGAGAGTCCTCGTTGTCGGCGGCGGTGACTCTGCGGTGGAGGCCGCGATGAGCATCGCGGACATGGGCGGCAAGACGCAAGTGACCCTCAGCTACCGACGCGACAGCTTCGGACGCATCAAGGCGCGGAACAAGACACGCATCGAGGAGTACGCGCGCGACGGTAAGGTGAAGCTGATCATGAGCTCCAGCGTCAAGGCGCTCGGCGCTGGGAGCCTCACCCTGAAGATCGAGGGTGGCGAGACGATGGAGATCGAGAACGACTTCGTCTTCGCGCTGCTCGGCGCAGAACCCCCCACCGCGTTCTTCGAACGCATCGGGATCAGGATCGTGCAACCCGGCACCATCGACATGGTGCGGCTCGCGGCCACTCGCGGAAACCGTCGCTACGCCAACAAGTGCGACCACTGCGCGGACCACGGCGAGCAGGCTTGCATCGCGGCCTGTCCCACCGGTGCGATCATGGAGCTCAGCCCAGCGCGGGTGTTCGCCGAGGACTCCGCGCTCTTCCTCCCCCCCGAGGAGGCCGCCGAGCCGCTCGAGCCCGAGACGCGTCACGCGATCCGCCGCCGCGTCGCGATGCTGAGCGCAACGATCGCGATCGCGGCCGCCGCGATCATTGGTCTCGAGTGTTTTCTGCGGCGCCTGATGCCAGACTACTCGGCCCAGGCCCTCTGGCAGAGGCAAGCCGGCCTCGAGCCGGATGTGAGCTTCACGCCGGGCAACGGGCTCGGTTTCTGGCTCGGCGTGGCCGGGAGCATCCTGATGCTCTTGACCGCCCTCTATCCACTTCACTCGCGCATCGGTTGGCTCCGCGGGCGGACCGAGACGCGGGGATGGCTGGCTGCGCACATCCTCGCCGGGATCTTAGGCCCGATCTTCGTCACCTATCACACGACGGTGAAGCTCGACCGTTGGCCCAGCCTCGCGTTCTGGCTCATGTGGCTCGTCGTCTTCAGCGGCGCCTTCGGGCGCTATGTCAACCCGCGCCTGAAGTTGGCAGCCGCTCGCCGCATCCTCGAGAAGCAGCTCGAAAGCGCCGAGCTGGGTCCATCCGTCGAACGAAAAGAAGGGCTCCTGGCCGCGACCTGGCGTCACGCACACATCATCCTCACCGCGCTGATGTTCATCATCGGCCTCATCCACGTCGCGACGGCGATGCTCTTCAAGGCAACCTAGGTGGCAGACCCCGAGCCACGAGCCAACGCGCGGACCGAGCTCATCACGCGCCTGGAGCGGCCGGCCGCGGCAGCGTCGGCTGACGAGGTCTCGGAGCCGCGCACCGCGATCTTCAGGAATCCGGGTTTTGTGGTCGACGCCACCGAGGTCGAGGCGGTGCAAATGAGTGCGCTCTTGGGGGGAGCACTGGCATCGCAGTGTCGTCTGCCAGCGCCTCGAATGCGGAGACGATCAGGGCTCCGCTGGGGCTTGTGGCTGGGGCGCGCCTTGATGGGCTCCGTGCTCGTGAGTTTCTTCTTGGCGATCGTCGCCCTCGCTATCACCGGCGTGGAAGAGCGCGCACGTTCGGACTCCAAGTCTCAGGCGCAGCTTCTGCAGGAGCTTTTGATCACCGGGAGTTTGAGTGAGGCGCGCTCCCATCTGGAGAAGCTCGAGGCGCTCGTGGCTCAAGCGAAAAACCCAAGAGCCCATGCCGCAATCAGGGCAAGAGCCGAAGCCACGCTCTACCGCTTCCACGACGCGGACCCCGCCCGGAAAGGGCGAGCTTTGAGGCTGCTCATCGCCGAGAAGAATCGAATGACGAACGACGCTTGGGTTGCAGCCGCTCTACTCACCTCGCGAACCGAGCGAGCGTCGATCCTGAGAGGGGGCGAGGCGCTCGTTCTTCCTCGGGACGCGGACCCTGTCGCCTTGGCTGCTTCCCTCGAGGCCGGACTGGGGCGGTCGAAGGAAGCACGTGCCGGCTACCTGGAAGCCGAAGCCCGGGAGCCGTCACACGTCGTTCACCTCTACGCGCTGTTCTCGCTGGAGCACGTAAATGGCGAGCGACGAGACGCGCAGCTCGTGCTAGAGCGCATGGAAGACGTGAGCCCCACCAGCCCCTGGACTCGCCTGGCCTCCGCCCGTTCCCAGTCAGAAGCTGCGGAGCGCAAGGAAGCCATCTTGGCACTCGTCGACGACGAGACGCTTCCCGCCGTACCCAGAGCGCTGGCGGCAGAGAACGCTTTCTTGGATGCGAGCCTCGGCCTGGATGCCGAGCATCGCGCACGCCTGTTGGAGCTGCAGAGCTCGCTCCTCCACCGCGACGACTCCTTCATGAGCGAGCTCCCGCTGCCACCGCGTCTGAGCGAGGGGTCCGATCCCGCCACCGCATCGATCGATGGCCGGGCGATCGGCGCAGACATCATCGCGACCGAAATCACCATAGAAGCGCCCCCTGCAACGAAGCCTGCAAAGAAGAAGAGGACAAGGGGGAAAAGGCGGGCCCGATGAGAGCCGCGCTGCTGCTCGTGCTCGGCGTGGTCCTGTTTCCTGGGACCGCCCTTGCGGACGAGTTCTTCAAGTTGTCTCCCGGTCCACTCTCGAAGGCGCACGAGGAGTTCGACAACCACGACAACTGCACGAAGTGCCACGAACTCGGCGCCGGCGTGACCAACTTCCTCTGCCTGGACTGCCATCAACATCGCCCGCTGCGCGACGCAATCAAGGCGGGCAAGGGGCTGCACGCTCGGTTCAAAGACCAGTGTCGAACGTGCCACACGGATCACAAAGGCCGCGAGCACCTCATCGTGGACTGGAGCGGCGTCGGGGGCCGCCGCGACTTCGATCACGAGAAGACCGGCTTCTCATTGGTGGGGGTCCACGGAGAGCTCACCTGCACGGCCTGTCACAAGAAGAAGCTCAAGTCGGGCGTGACCTCGTACGCGAGCGTAGCCATCACCTGCGACGGCTGCCACAAGAACCCCCACCAGTTCACCAGCGCCGATCTGCGGAAGAACTGCGAGAGCTGCCACGGCAAGGGCGGGAAGACGAAGAAGCTCGAGCCTAAAGATCTACCCTTTGACCACGGGGAGCGGACCAAGTTCGCCCTCACCGGTCGGCACGGCAAGGCCGAGTGCGTCGACTGCCACAGGAACGCCGACATGGGCGTACCCGACCGCCCGCGGGTCTGCGCGAGCTGCCACAAGAGCCCGCACGGAAACGCCTTCGTCGCGAAAAACTGCGAGAAGTGCCACGGACCCGAGGTGGTCTTCGCCCGGGCGAACTTCGATCACGGCACCACCGGATTCCCGCTGCGCTCGAAGCACGCCACGAAGCAGTGCGCGAAGTGCCACAAGGCCACCGACAAGAAGCCCGCCTCGGAGTGCCTGAGCTGCCACAAGGACCCCCACCGACGGCGTTTCAGCGGACTTTCGTGCGGCAACTGCCACGGCATTGGAGGCTCGAAGCGGCCGGACAGCTTCGATCACAAGGCCCGCACCAAGTTCCTGCTCACGGCCGGCCACGCATCCCTGGACTGCCGCAAGTGCCACCGAGGCAAGGGACCTCGCCGCTTCGAGAAGTTCGAGACGAGCGATTGCGCAAGCTGCCACGCGCACGAAAAGGCACATCAAGGGCAGTTTGAGAGCTCGGAGTGCGAACGTTGCCACAAAGAAGGCGGCAATAAGAACGTCGCGAAGTTCGACCACAACCGCGACTCGCGTTTTGCCCTCGTTGGCTTTCACGCCGAACTCGAGCAACAAGGCAAGTGCCGGAGTTGTCATCCCACCGACGCGTTTCGCACCGGCAAGCTGGCTTGCAAAGATTGTCACCAGGACTCGCACGACGGGTCGCTCGGGGACGCCTGCGAGCGATGCCACGCCCCCACCGTCAACTTCGTCGATACCGACGAGAAATTCGATCACCTGAGAGTCACCACGTTTGCGCTCGAGGGCCGTCACGCCGAAGCGGACTGCGAGGACTGCCATCCGGAGCGGCAATACAAGACCGGCAAGACCACTTGCATCGATTGTCACCGCGAAGATGATCCTCACGTCGGCAAGCTCGGCGAGAAGTGCGACACCTGCCACACCCCCCACAAGGGCGCGCCCAAGTTTAAGCACGAGGAGATGACCAAGTTCGTGCGGACCGGCGTGCACCTCGACACTCAGTGTCAGCGCTGCCACGTCGTGAGCTTCCCGGGCTCAAAGCCGCCGGTCGTGGGCTGGGCGAAACACGTGCCCCTCCCGGCGATGGACTTCCAGTTTCCAGCGCCGGGGAGTGAATGCCGGGACTGCCACCACGACGTTCACGAAGGGGCCTACGGTAGCGCCTGCGAGAGCTGTCACGATCCGAGTTCGTTCCAGAATGCCAACGCCGCGGTGCACGACACCGGTTCGTTTCGGCTCCAAGGGACCCACGACCGCTTGCGCTGCGAGCGCTGCCACGAGCCGGACCGGCCGCTGACGGGCCTCGGCGCGATGTGTCAGCTCTGTCACCTGGGCGACGACATCCACAACAACTCGCTGGGTCCCAACTGCGGTCGATGCCACTCCCAGTTCGACTGGGCGCCCGCGCGCTTCAACCACACGAGCATCGGCTTTGCCTTGCGTGGGGCCCACAAGCTCGCGCGCTGTCGCGACTGCCACACCATCGGGAGCTACGCCGGAACACCGACCGACTGCTATGCGTGCCACCAAGGCGACTACCTCGCGGCAACGCGTCCGAGTCACCCGATGCTGGGCTTCGGCACCGACTGCGCGACCTGCCACAACAGCACGACCTTCCGCGGCGCGAAGTATCAGCACCTGCGGTTCGCGCTGCGAGGGGCGCACCAGGCCCTCTTTTGCGAGAGCTGCCATCCGGGCAGCCAGTACGAGCAGGCCTTCGGTGGACGGGTAGTGGCGTTCGAGTGTTTTGCTTGTCATGGGGCCGGTGGCCCGGTCACGGACTGGCCGCAGAGCCACGAGCGCGACGGCTACCCCACGAGCTGCGAGCTGTGCCATATCGAGGCGGCGTGGGTGCCAGCGCGCCGTCCCCGATGAGTCAAAAAGACACGCACGGGGGCTGCACTGCGGCACACTCGATGGAATGATGGCCACGTGACGCTCTCGGCCGTGCTCTTCGCCTCACTCGTGGCGAGCACGGTGGTCGGCGCCGAGGGTCCCGTCGCGAAGAAGGACCCGGTGCCGGTGCGCGCGATCGTCCTCGAGTGGGAGGCGGAGTCCGGACGCGCGGTGATCGAACATCTCCGCGCAGAGATCCCCGAGATGAAGACGGAGACCTCGAGCCGAAGCCTGGAGGCGGCCGAGATCCTCGAGCGGCGCAGCGGACGCGAGGCGGTGATCCTGCTCGACCTCGCGGCGGCTCGCATCACGGCGGTGCGCCCCGACCAACAGACGGTGATCACACGCGTGTTCGCCCCGAACACCGGCTTCGATGCGCCGTACTCTTTCGCGGTCGCCACCCTCGAGCTCATCGACATCGCCGCCGAACGCAGACCGGCGCCACCGCCCCCGCCGCCGCCCGTTCCCGCCTCGTGGGCGCTCGGTCTTCTCGCCGGGCCAGCCTTCGTCGCGGGCTTCGGCTCGGACCCAAGCCTCATCCAGCTCGGTCTCGGTGCGGACCTCGTCTTTCGCAGCGCGGGTCGTGCTGCGTGGTGGGCGGTCGGTCCACGCGCACGCCTCCTCGGACGGACCTCGAAGGAGCTCACCATCGGCTCGGAGCGCTTCGCTTTGAGCTACGGGCGTCAGGACTTCGCGCTGCGCGGCGCGGCAGGGCTGAGTTTTGGGGCGGTCGATCTCGGACTGAGTGTGAGCGGAGGCTTCTCGCTCGCGGACTCGGAGATCGGTGCCCCCGGGCAAGCGGCAGGCGAATCGACGAACACGACCCTTGGGTTTTTCGGGCCGGGTCTCGAGGCTCGGGCGGAACTGGGGGCCGGGTTCGGGCTATCCCTTGCCGTCGATCTGCCCCTGACCTTCGAGCCGGTCCAGTATCTGGTGCGGGACGAGGTGGTGCTGGAAGATGGGCGGGTTCGTACGGTCGTCTCCCTCCTCCTGGGCTGGCGGTCGGGCGTCGGAGACTGAAAGCCCTGATAAACCGAAGAAGTCTTCATCATCCCCGGTGTGGGTCGCGACCAATGGGAGTGATGAAGTGGGGTCACTCGTGTCGTTTGGCCCTCCTACCCCTGACCACCCTCCTGGCCTGCTCGTCCGCGTCTGAACCCAATGAGGTCCGTCCCCCTCGACAGGCGCGGCGAGCAGTCTTTGGAGGTGCGCTCCTGTTGACCGAGAGCGCCACGCGCGCCCCGAGTCGCGCTTCGCTCTGCGACCTGCCGATCTCGCCGGCTGCGATCGAGGTGCCGGAAGCCGTCCCAGAGGCTGGCTTGGTGTGGTCCCTCGAAACCGGAGGGGGCACTCAACTCGAGACCATCACCGACGATCGCGGCCGAGCGACGCTGGTGCTCACGAAGGAAGGGCTCCAGACCCTGCGCTTTCGCAGCGCGGACCGACAGTACGAGGGTCGAGTCCGGGTCTCGGCGCAAGCACGACGCACCACCATTCGCGGCCACCTCCTCGACGACTATCCAGACCTGGACGGAGATGCCGACACCAAGGAGGCGCTGCTCGTCGTCGACATCATTCCGGACGAACAGCAAGATGGCGTCGCGGACTTTGGGGGATGGACGCGCTACATCTTTGGCGAGACCTCGGGTCTGCTCTTCCGCCACCTCTCCAATGGTGTCACCGAGAAGGTTGTCCTCGACGCGAGCTTCGAGGAACAGGCGGTCGAGATCTTCGACGACTATGACGGGAACCTGGTCCCCGATGAGGGCGACGTCCTGTCCGCGTTGCGCGGTGGCGCCGGTGGTCTGCCATGCCCGGGCTTCAGCCACGATACGCTGTTCACCGTCGGCTCCAAACACGAGGCCTTCCGCTGCGATCGCTGCCACAGCGCAGACAAGAACGAGGCGCCGCTCGGCTGCCAAGACTGCCACCATCCTTTGGGTCGAGGGATCGAGAAGCCCGAAACACCCGCACCAGAGGGGCACTTCGCCGCTCGCTGCGAACTCTGCCACCAGGCCGATCGTCCCTGGGCCGAGTTTCCCGGACCAGATGGCAGCAAGCACGAGCAGTTCCCGCTGCTCGGCAAGCACCTCACACTCGACTGCTATCGCTGTCACAGCGCCGGCCGGCTCGATCCGCCCTCCAAGTGCGAAGGCTGCCACGTAAATGACGCGGCCGTGGATCACTACAAGACGAACTGCGAGACCTGTCACTCGAGCGAGGGGTGGAAGCCGGCCACCGCGGAGCATGATCAGTTCCCGCTCTCGGGTGGTCACACCGACGTGGCCTGCGACAAGTGCCACACCCCGCCCGAGTACGCCGGGCTCGCCCCCGCCTGCGAGGGCTGCCACCTCGAGGATCGGCCGGCGAAACACGGCACAGGGGAACAGCTCGCCACCCAGCCCTGCGAGAAGTGCCACCAGATCTCGGCCTTCGCGGACTTTCAGTACCCACACAGTCAGTGGCTGCTCGAGGGCAAACACATCGAGGTGAAGTGCGAGAAGTGCCACGAAGGCGTGACCTACGAGGGCAACACCGGCACCTGCGATAGCTGCCACATGCCGCCCCTGTTCCCGGCTCACGACAACTTCGGTCCCGAGTGTGAGTCTTGCCACGCGGCGGACAGGTGGGCACCTGCGCTCCAGGGCGCCTTCGATCACGCGATCTTCCCGCTCGAGAACGCACACGCCAACGCGGCCTGCGGAAGCTGTCACGAGGACGGCGCGCTGCCCCGTCCGCCCAGCGACTGCTCGAGCTGCCACGTGGGCGACCGACCGGCCCGGCACCTCGGTTTCTTCGAGGGCGCATGCGACAGTTGCCACACGACGGTGGACTGGGTGGACCTCGCTCAGCCCTACGAGCACACCGCTTCGTTCCCGCTGCTCGGCGTGCATGCCAACACGCGCTGTGCTTCATGCCACGTGACCAGTTACCAACTGACGAGCTCCACGTGCCTGAGCTGTCACGCCGACGACGAGCCCGCCAATCACTACGGCGCGAACTGCGAAGGCTGCCACGAGCCTACGAGCTGGAATCCCACGGGAGAACTCAATCACCACGCGGTGGATCCCAACTCATTCCCGCTCACCTTCGGCCACTCCACGGTCCTCTGCACCGCGTGTCATCAGGGCGGGTTCAACGCGATCTCGAGAGACTGCCGCTCGTGTCATCAGAACGACACACCGCTCGGACACGCGACGAACAACTGCGAGAACTGCCACTCGTCCGGGCGCTGGACTCCGGCCCTGCAGCCCACGGCGAACGCCTTTCACCCACTGACGGGCGGCCACCGGGACCGAACCTGCACGTCCTGCCACGGTGCGTTTCAGGCGAGCGGCCAATTCGCGACTCCGTCGCCCAGCGTCGTCTGCCAGACCTGTCACCCGCTCCCGCTCGACCATCCACTGCAGGTAGGCAACAGCGCTTGCGAGACCTGCCACACGATCAGCGGCTGGGTCCCCGCGGCCGGCGGTCACGTGGGGAATCCTCCGAGCACACCTTTCCCGTACTCCACTTGGTCGGGGCGATGGTTCCCAGACGGGGTCACGAATGGTCGCCACGAGAACGCCAATCAGTGCAACAAGTGCCACGCCCAAGCCGGAAACTACGCACTCTTTAGCTGCACCACGTCCTGTCACCGAAATCAGAACAGCCTCAACAGCGAGCACAAGAACGGCGTGGATGAGGGGAACGAGGCCAAAAAGCAGTTCCACCTCTACCATTTCTCCCCCACCGCTCAGAACGTTCCTCCGAACGAAGGCGGAGCCCTCTGGCCGAGTGGCCACGTGGGCTGCGTAAATCGAAGTTGTCATCCGTCGGGCCGCAAGCCGTGAAGCCTGCACGGTTCTGGTCGCTGACGACCATGACCATTCTGTTGCTCCCGGTGCCCATCGAGGCCCAAGAGCTCGAGGTTCTGCGCGAAGTCGTCGACGCTCGGCTGGATCTCGCGCAGCTCTATGTCACCTCCAACACCGCGATGCGGGATCTGAGCTTCACGCAGTTCCGGCTTCAAGGAGATCTCATCCAACCACTCGGCTCGACGTGGTTTGAGCTTCATGCGGACGGCATCGCCCAGATCCCGTGGTCGGACGTGACCTCGGGTCGTCAAGACGTCACGCGGCTCTTCGTGCAGCTCGATGGCGCCGACCGCAGGTGGTTCGCGGCCGTGGGTCGCATGATGATCGAACCGGTGAATAGCATCCGTGTCGATGGTGCTCGCGTCGGCCTCCGATTGGCCGAGGGGCTATACCTGTCGGCCTTCGGCGGCCTCGGGCCACATCCCATCCTGAACTCACTCGACACCGACTTCGTCGTCGGCGGCGCCGCGTACGACTATCGGTCGAAGCATCTGGCGCATAGCGGGGGAG
This sequence comes from Deltaproteobacteria bacterium, assembly GCA_011526105.1. Lineage (GTDB taxonomy): Bacteria > Myxococcota > Kuafuiibacteriia > Kuafuiibacteriales > Kuafuiibacteriaceae > WYAZ01. The sequence continues at coordinate 15,007 of WYAZ01000050.1, forward strand.
CGGCGATTCAAGTCTACCGCGGGCAGCCCGACAGGCTCTTCGTGAGCGAGCGCTTCTCGTATGTGCCCAGCCGAGAGCTCGCGCTCTTCGCTTCGGTCACCGTGGACGGTATCTCCGCCGAAGGACTCGACCTCACCAACGCCTATCTCTCGACCCGGTGGTCCCCGGCGCTCGCGCTCGCGCTCACGCTCCAAGGCAGTCACACCCACGCGCTCTTGCCAAACCTCTGGTGGACGGACTGGGTCGAGCAGCAACGCCAAGAGCTGGGCTTCAGCATCGATGGCCCGCTTCCGGTCGGCAGTCGGCGATCGACGGCATCACTCACGATGGATCTCACGCTCACGCCGGGCGTCACGACCTATGTCGCGGGACGCTTCGATCATCGCCATGAGAGCAGCTCGAATGGTGGTGAGGGTCGTGGCGGTCTGAAGCTTCAGAAGGTGGGGCTCGGCTATGTCGACCTATCCGGTACCTTTCGACGCTACTTCGACACCGAGAACATCATCGGCTCGCTGCAGGGGGGATTCGACATCTTGGATGGGCTCTCGATCGATCTCGGCGGCGGACTCATGTTTCTCGACCCCTACGACCCGCTCCTACCCAAGGACGTGCTCGTCGACCTGAACGCGACCCTTTGGCTCGAGCTCGATCTGCTTCACGAGTCGCTGGAAGGCGCTCGGGTTCTCGGCCAGTACCAGGCGTTTCTCGATGGCGAGGCGCTGCTGCAAACCGTGTTCGTCACGGTCGGCTATCGCTATCGAAGCTGAGTCAAGCGCGACCGAAGGCGGCGCCGCTCAATCGGGCGCAGAGAGCACACCATACTCCCAGGTCTCGTCCAGCATGCCGCAATCAACGGCGGAGGGGTCGCATCCCCCGTTGAGCACGGTCTTGGCCCGGCTTGCATCGTATGCCATCGCGTGATTGCAGCGCGGACGGGGACCAAAGACCGGAACCTCCCGCCACCCGTAGGCATCGAGCTCCCAGAGATCGGCGTACTCCGCCGGTCCTCTCCATCCACCGAACAACAAGGTCTTTCGACGGACACGATCATACACCATGCCGAACTTCGAACGCCCCGGGGGACGGTGTTCAAACTCGAGCGCTCGCCAGCCCGCGGGCTCGAGGACCCAGGTCTCGTCCTGTTGCGGCGTGCCGGCGCCACCAAACATGAGGATCACGCCTCTGGCCTCGTCATAGACGATCTCTTGGTTCTCGCGTGCCGCCGGGGTCGGATCGAAGATCCGGGTCCAGATTTCGCCGTCGTAGGTCCAGGTGTCCGCGAGCCTGTCCCCGCTCTCGTTCGCGCCTCCGAACAGCACGATCTCTCCTCGGTTCGGATCGAAGGCCATCGCGTGATCGAGGCGGGCGGGCGGAGAACGCGCCGGTGCTTTTTGCGCCCACCCCTCGGGTCCGAGCTCCCAGGTCTCGGCGCTGAGGGCGCTCGTGCTGGTCCGACCTCCAAACAACACGAGCCGCGCGCGCGCGGAGTCGTACGCGAGGCCAGCGCCCACTCGGGCGCCCGTGCCCACCGGTCCCAGGCTGTTCCAGCCCACCCCATCGTACTGCCAACTCTCCGTGACAGGACCCACGGCCCCGACCATGATGACCGCCCGACGGGACTCGTCGTAGGCCATGGTGTGCTGGTGAAGCGCAGGGGTGCGGGGCTCTGTAAGCACCTCTTTCCACATCCCTTCGCGGATCCAGTCCGAGCTGAGCCGGATCCGAAAGCTGCCGGGCTCGAGGGTCTCGAGAGGACCCGTCTCATCGAGCTGCATCAACCAGCGAGGCGAGGGCAGAGAGTCTCTCGATTCGTCGGACCGCAGAGGTCGAAGCGGGATCTCTGCCAGCATCTCCGCACCGGGGGGCTGAAGATGCTCGAGGTCCGCGGAAGAGAAGCCAAGCACGAGTGAATGCGGCGATGCGCTGATCGGAGTGCTGAGGTCTCGAAGCCCCGAACCGGCACCAAGGTTAGCGAGCTCGAGCGGTCTCGACGGGTCGTGCAGCGAGAAGACTGCGATGAGATCGACATCCGGTGAGGGAATGATCGAGACAACCTCGGCCGACCCGCAAGCGACGACGGAGTACGCAAGAAGCACCTGGATGATGGACGGGCGCAGAGGGAGCACGATAGCAGAGAACACACGCGAGGACGACACGACCGCCAGACTCCTCTCCGTCACCCGATCGAGAAGAAGCGCCGAATCCGCTTCAGAATGATGTGACTGTCCGTGGCCAGGTTCGCCGCACCTGGATGGGTCTTCTCAGCGTTCGTCTTCAGTTCGCTCTGTCTCTTCGCGAGGCCCTCCGAGATCTGCTCGAGGACCGTCGGATTGTCCTCGATGATCCTCTGAAAGGCGGGCTTGTCCACCATGACCAACTCGACTTCGCCGACCGCCCGAACCGTGGCCGAACGTGCCTCCCCGGTCATGAGTGACATCTCGCCGAAGTACTCACCTTCGTAGAGGCGTGCGATCTCGCGCGGCGTACCGGACGCCTCGCCCATCTCGAGGAACACGGCGACTTCGCCGTGCTCGATGATGTAGAGTTCCTGGCCGGCCCTACCCTGCCGAATGATGGACTCACCGGGCGCGAAGAGCTGTGTGGTGATGAGGCCCGCGAGTTCATCCATGTCGTCCTTCGGCAGGGAGCTGAGGAAGTCGACCTTCTCGAGCGCCCGACGACGTCGAACGCGATCTTCCGCGTCTTTCTCGGCCTGCGTATCTGCCGCGTCTTGGTTGTAGTTGACGCGAATGGGATACGGTATCGAGATGCCTTCGCGTGCGAACGTGAACCAGATCCGGTCTCGCACCTCGCTGTCGATGGTCTCGCGGCGCGAGAAGTCCTGAATGAAGAAGCGGCCCCAGTAGCCCACGCCATGATCGGCGAACTCCTCGGTCACCACGGAGGGCGGAGGCTGGGCCAGAACGTTGGGCGCGTCGTGCAGAGCATCGAGCATCGCCTCTCTCACTCGTGCGGGCGAAATGTCGTAGGGCGCCTGGACGCGAACGGAGCGGCGAGAGGAAGGCGTGGGCCGGCTGTAGTTGCGAATGGAGGCCTTGGCAATTGCCCCGTTGGGCACAATCACCTCGACTTCTTCGTTCGTGATCAGTTTGGTGGCCCGCCAGTTGATCTCGGTCACCCGTCCCACGAGTCGGTCGTTACCATCGATCTGAATCCAGTCCCCTACTCTGAACGGCTCCTGGGCCTGAATGGACAAGCCGGCGAACATGTTGCCGAGCGTCTCTTGCATCGAGAGACCGATGACCGCGGTGAGGAGCGCCGAAGTGGTGAGGAGCGAACTTGGGTCCACGCCCGCCGCGCGGAGGGTGATGAGAAGAACGGCGGCGTACACGAGCGCTTGTAGGATGTCCCGGATGATCTTGGGCAGTGGTTGAGCCCACCGGCGAATCAGAACCGAGTCCGCGAAGATGAAGAAGCCGGACCGCGCGATCACCAGCAGCAGGAGAAAGAGCGCGAGCACCGTGACCGCTGAGTGAGCGCGGCTCGGCTCGGGAAGCTGACTGATGATGACCAGGAGCATCAGGTGCGCACCGAACATCACGAGCAGCGACTTCAGCTTGCCGCGGCCGCTCGCACCAAGAAGGACAAAGGCGGCCCCGAGGACCACCACCGCCAAGATGAGACCCACCCCGCCGATGGTCGCCTTGCTCTCGAAGAGGCCCTCCAGGAAACCGGCAGAGGTCATGCCGAGTGTGTAGCGAATCCGCACGCCGGCGGGAAGTGTCCATTCGCAGAACACGAACGCAGGCCGGGCCCGAGATCCCGCGCATCGATCCGTGGTATGGGGCGGGGATGCGGCGGGCGATGAGCCTCCTCTTGGGCCTGAGCGCAATCAGCGCCTGCGGCAACGATTGGCGCCGTCACGACTCCCCCGCGACCTTTGGTGTCACTGGGCTCTGGGTGTTCGGCCCGGACGATGTCTGGGCCGCCAGTCAAAACATGCTTCACTACGACGGCCAGAGCTTTGTGGAGGTCGAGGCACCCACCGGGGGCGGCTTCATCGCGGACTTCCTGGGTTTCGCGCCGGACGATCTCTTCGCGGTCTCCGGCGAACGGCTGCTGCACTATGACGGAGTCAGTTGGTCCGTCGTGGACTTCGGCGGACAGATCGAGCCCAGCGGACTCCAAGCGATCTGGGGTACGTCAAAAGATGACCTCTGGCTCGGGGACAGCAGCAACGGTCGGGTCTTCGTCTACGATGGCAACCAGTGGCGAACCACGCTCACCCAGACGGTGGAGGTTGAGGATCTCTGGGGCAGCTCGTCCACCGACATCTACGCCGCTGGCATCTTCGGAGTCTCCCACTGGGATGGCTCGCGCTGGTCCAACCTCGAGGTCGACGGGAGCCCCGGCGCATCAGGCGTGTTTGGTTTTTCGCAGAGCGACGTGTGGCTGGTCGGAGATTTCGCGGGAGTCCAACACTTCAATGGCACCCGCTGGGAGCACACGAGCGAGCGCTTTGACGATGACTTCGAGACCTCACACACGAAGCTGTGGGGCAGCGCCCCCAACGACGTGTGGGCGGTGGGGGAGCTCGGCGTGATCTCCCACTTCGACGGTGACGACTGGACTCAGCTCGAAGTGGGAGACTCGCCGTTCCTCAACCAGGTTCACGGCTCCAGCACCGGCAACGTCTGGGTGACCGGACTCAGCTTCGATGGCGAAAACACCGGCCTCATCTATCAACGGAACCCGTGAGGGCTCGCCACTTGGCGTTCAGAGCAAGAAACTGCTCGCGATTGAGCATCGCGAGGTACGAGAGCTTGCCGGCAATCAGGGCGGCCTTGCTGGGGTCCGTTCCGTGTTGATGAATGAGCGCGCGGAGCCGGCGACGCTCGCGCCGGGATAGTCCGAGCGTGTCGTTGACCGTCACGCCCACCACGGACTGCCGGGCGGAACGCCGCATGACGCGTGTCTTCTTGCGGTTCACGCGGAAACCTTCGCTCGCGATGATCGCGGTCGCGCTCTTCCGAAGCCCCTCCACCACGGAGACGTCATCGCCGGAGAAGGTGAGATCATCCGCGTAACGCGTGTAGGCAAAGCCATGCGTCTTGGCGAGCCCACTCAGGCGACGGTCGAGCTTTCGAGCGATGGCGTTGGTGAGGCCGGGGCTCGTGGGCGCGCCCTGCACACACACCCGCTCACCCACCGGAACATAACTCAGCGCTCCCTCGATGGAGACGACCTGCCTTTCCGCCTCGGTCATCAGCACCGCGAGGGTGGTGGCGACCGGATAGCCGTAACCCATCGCGACGAGGAAGCCGCGCACCCGGCGAAAGCTCACGGAGGGGAAGAAGTCCTCGAGGTCCATCTTCAAGAGAACCTGCTTGCCCACGTGCGGCTCCGCGGCCGAACGAATGCTCCGACCCCGGCGAAAACCATGGGCCGCATCATCGAGCGAGAACTTTGAGGTGAGCTCGCGGTGCAGCGTCCGCTGAATCGCCTTGAGCCTACGTTTGGGCGCCATGATGACTCGCTCGCCCCCGCTGCGCTTTGGAATGGCGAACCGGACATAGTGGAGCACCCGGTCCCGCTGACGGTGACTTCCGAAGTAGTGAAGCTCGCGGAGGCTCAGGCCCAGCGATTGCGCCAGATCGGTCTCGGTTAGCCAGAGCGGAAGGCCCTGGCGCGTGAGCTGCGCTTCGTCCGGCAGAAGATCTCGGATGTTTCGGTTCTGCGTGCGCTGCGTCTCCGAGAAGAGGCGCTGGGCCTCCTCCGCACTCATCAGTCGCTTGCGTTTCAGCGGCCATCGAACCGGCTTCTTCGGGAGGAGACGCCGGTCGCGCAACGCTCGGCGCACGCCATTGGGGCGAAGCGGTCCTCCCGAGAGGTCGACGTTCTCGCTCACGACCTCGACGTCCACCTCTCCATCCGCGCCGAGCATGGAGACGTCGCGCTGTACGCCTGAGGAGAAGACACGCTTCACCCAGCTCCAGAGGCTCACGATGCACCTTCAGTGAAATATGAGACGAGCAGTGCGAGGCCACCGAAGCCCCGAAGCTCTGGACTCGGGGCTCCCCATCGTTTCGTACGACTGGGGACCCTGGCGAAGTAATGCCGATACTCTTCCACCGCGGCGAAACACCGCAGCAATGCTGGCTGACCTCGCACCGCTCGTCTCCGTGAATGTGTGTCCGCTCGGAGTCTCTCTCTCACGACTCCTCCTCGGACTCCAGCTCGTCCTCGTCCTTCGCCTGCTCCACCCCTGGACGCGAACTCGGTCCGTCCTGGCGGCGATCCTCGCTGGCAGAGAACAACGCGATCATGTGCTCGCAGGGCCCCTGGTTCATCAAGTTCTCTTGAAAAAACCGGCAGCCGCAAACGCCAAAGATGATCTGTCCGCGATCGTCGATCACAATCTCGACGCGAGGTTCCTCACCCGCGCTCCCCTTGACCTCCCAGTCGCGGAGGATCAGCTCCCTGAGCACCGGGCCATCCGGCGTCTTCAGCCTTCTCTGTTTGCGCGTCTCGCGGAGGCCGACCTGCTCCACGCTCACCTTGGACTCCGCGAGCAGGGCCTGTGCCTTCTCGAGACGCGGCTCCGGAGGATAGAAGCTGGCCTCATCGATGGGCTCGGCAAACAGCGCTCGGCTGCGAAGTTCGCGAGCCTCGATGTCGTAGATGGCCCGCCCGAGCCGGCACAGGCGCATGAGCGAGCGAGCGGCGATCTCGTTTGAGACCTCCGCGAGCCGGGCGACGCCCTCCACCCCGAGATGACCATGTGTCTCGAGCAGACGCGCGATGCGTTCGAAGACGACCTCGTCGGTGCGAGAGCTCACCGCGAGATCGAATCCGCCGCTGCTCGTCCACGCTTGTCCCGTGAAGCCGGAGAGACCCAGAACGAAGCGCACACCCGGTAGCGCCACCGAGTAGAAGCTCGGCCGAGCGCGCCCCTTGAAGTACACGTCGACAGACTGCGCATACGGCAGCAAGGGCTCGATGAGCCGGAGCCGACGGCGCCCCCACGTTCGAATCACTCGGGGCACTTCGTAGTTGTGTTCGGTGCCCTTGAGCGGAATGACGGTCTCCCAGGGTTCGAGCACGAGCCGCGCCGGCTCCCCGGGGTCGAACTCGTAGCGCAAGGCGCGGGGCGAGACCTTCGCTTTCTGATGCCGTAGGTGCCTGAGCGCCGAGAGCAGGTCCACGGGTCGCAGCCGCAGCCGCGTGCCCGGGATCATCATCGCGCTCTGGAGCTGCAAAAAGCCCCTCACCCAGTCGTCGGGAAGCTCGACCTTCGCTTCCCAGCGCCCGCCGCTTCTTTGCGTCTCGACCTCGAAGCCATTGGTCTCGATGCGAAGCCACGTCGTTCGGCGGGAGCGCATCTCCCCCAAGGCCGCCCAGAGCCAAGCGGAGAAGTCGATGTTCGTGGTGCCGAGCACAACCTCGCCCTCCGTCTCGAGCACACTTCGGTCGACGATCACCAAACCATAGCTGCTCTGGTCCTGGCTGAAGGCCTCAAAGAAGACGCGGTCCTCATGCACGGTGATGACCGGATCCAAGATGGCGCTGACGTACTCCCCTCGGCTGACCCAGCTGTCATCGGCCCAGATGAGCTCACCGAGCGCACGCAGCGCGTACCGGAACGCAAGTCTGGCCGATGGTTTCACAGTGGCATGCAAGCGGACTTGCCGCGCTCGATTGGCCGTGAAACCGAGCTCCTCCCGGTCGCGGGTGGAGGAGAAGGCGCTGGGGGTCGCGTAGTCGAAGCGCGCAATGACCATCAGGCCGCCCCCTTTCGGTAGATCGGAGTGATCTCTTCGGGGCCCCGAAGCTCCGGCCAGCGGTGGAGGATGCGCCCGATGAGCGCCACGAGTGCGTCCTTGGGGTACTTTCGGTCGGGCAGGTCCATCGCCTCGCGGGCGCGGTCGAGCACCGCGCGGGCGGGGTCCAGCTCTCCCGTGGCGTTGTCGAGCGCCCGAAACGTGAGCGCGCGGGTCCTTCGATGCAGGGGCCTGAGAAGGCTCGCGAGCAGCAGATCGAGGTTGTGAATCGCCGCGCGGCGCGCCCGCGCATCGTCGAGTCCGAGCGCACGAAAGCCGAGGGCTTGGGCGTGAATCTCGGAGGCCTCGAGCAAGTCTCGCAGCGCATCGGGGTCCTCGAGATAACGCGAAGCAGAGCGCTCGTAGAAGAGCCGCGCGAGCTTGTTCTCTTTGATCAGGGTGCCGTACGCGAAGATGCTGTACGCCGGCACGATGCCGAGCACCGACGCCGCGCGACGTGAGAACGCCACATCGTCCGCGAGCAAGACCGAATAGTACTCTGCGAGCTCGTCGATCTGGCGTCGAACCTTCTCGTCGATGCCATGCGATCGCGCCGCGATTCGGCTCGCGAGATAGTCCACCAGCGGCTCGTCCTTCGCTTCGATCGCGAGTTGCATGAGCCTCGGGTACGTCGAGTGCCAGCTCGGAGCCACGTTGGCCCGGAACGGCCCACGAAGGAGGTTCGGATAGCTCTCGTAGATCCGAACCGCGTGCGCGTCCGACAGCGGCCGGACGAGCGCGATCCCGAGGCCCGTGAAGTTGAGCTCGCGGGAGACCCCGGAGAGGATCGACAGCTTGCGGACCGTCTCGGCGTCGGAGAGCGAACGATCCATGAGCACCGACTCGAGCTCGGCCTCGAACTCCTTGGGCTGCGCGCAGGTTCGAACGAGAGCACCCCAAAGCTCGGTCCAGCCCTGCTCCACCGCGAGGGCTCTCAGCGCGGCGTAGGCCTTTCGCTCACCCCAGCCGTAGTTGTAGATGCTTTGCAGATGCCTGAAGACGTAGGGAAAGACGTCACGACCTCGCGCTCGCAGAAGCTCGACGATGGTGTCACCCAGCTCGAGCCGGAGCCCTTGCGGGTGACGCTGCTCGAGGGCCGTGTCGAGCTTCGCGGGATCACGCACGGAAGCGGCGAGCGCGAGCACCTCTGTACGCCAGCTGGCCACCGAGACCTGCCGACGATAGAGCCTTAGGTACAGCTTCTCGTCGTCGCGGGTCTTCGTCGCGTCCCACAAACGTTGCCAAGGACGCCGCTTTTCACTCCCGGTCCAACTGAACAGGTACGGGAGGTGATCGAGGATGAAGTCTCGCGTGGCCTCTGGCTCGAGTTCGTAGATGGCGAGCGCGGTCTCCTCATCGAGCCGATAGCCGAGTCTCAGCTTCTGGAGTTCCACGCTGCGCTCGGCCGGGGTGGAGGCGGTGCGGAGTCGCGTAGCCAACGCTTGGCGCCACTCCTTCTCCGCTTGGGCGCCGAGCGAGCGAAGCTGAAGCCCGTACAGAGCGCGAAAGAGGGGGATGTCGTTCTTGCGGTCCACCTCGAGGAGCCAGGGGGCGAACTGCGCTTCCACCTTCTTCCATTCGAGCTGCCGATAGCGGCGGCCATCCCAGCCAGAGAGCGACAGGTGCGAAAGGATGAACGGCCTAAAATGCGCCGGGTTCTTCGCATAGAGGGCCGGCCCATAGCGATGAGCGAGCAGACCAAAAGCAGGCTCCACCGCGAGCGCCTCGAGTTCGGCCAAAAGCGGCTGGTCCTCGCTCGGAACGCTCAAGAGCCGCGTGAGGTCTCGCTCCACCTCGGCGACCTTCCTCGGAGTACGAGTCACCATGCCTTGGGGCATCCGACTCCGTGGCGACCCCGAGGTCAAGGGGCTAGAGCTCATCTCGAGGCCCGGGATCGCGACCGAGCGGTGCGAGTCTCGACTTGTCAAACGGTTGCGCAGCGCTCCATCTGGGCACGTGTCGTCGACCGGCTTCACCCCGCCTCGGAGTGTCCTCTACTGGCTGCTCAGCCTCTATGCGCTCGTAGGGCTCATGGTCGCCGTCGGAGGGATCACGCGCCTGACCGGCTCGGGTCTCTCGATGGTGGAGTGGCAGCCTCTGATCGGCGCCATCCCGCCACTCAACGCGGAGAGCTGGCAACGTGTCTTCGATCTGTATCGCGAGTCCCCTCAGTATCAGCAGGTCAATCACTGGATGGGCCTCGAGGACTTCAAGCGCATCTTTCTTTGGGAGTATCTGCATCGCCTGCTCGGCCGGAGCATCGGGCTCGTGTGTTTTGTGCCGTGGGTCTACTTCTTGGCGCGAGGACAACTCCGGGGGCGCTGGGCCTGGACGACCTTCGGCGCGTTCGTGCTCGGGGGGATGCAGGGCGTGATGGGTTGGCTCATGGTGAAGAGCGGGCTCGTCGACGTACCGGCGGTGAGCCACCTGAGGCTAGCCGCCCACCTGAGCCTCGCGTTTCTCGTGGGGATGTGGCTGCTCTGGATCGCGCTCGATCTCACGCGCCCGGAGTTCATTGGAGCCGCTCGAAACGAGCGATCACGCGCCGCGTGGGCGCTCCTCTTCTTGCTGAGCATTCAGGTGGTCTACGGCGCCTTCATGGCGGGCACGCGCGCCGGATACATGTATTCGACCTTTCCGACCATGCACGGAGCGTGGGTCGCGCCAGGCTGGCTCGAGCTCTCTCCCGCGTGGCTCAACCTCTTCGAGAACCCGGCGGCCATCCACATGATCCATCGCCACTTCGCTTGGGTCGTGGTGCTCGCGGTGGGTGCGTTCGTCGCTTGGGCGCTGCCCCGATCCTCGACCCTCGAGGTCCGAAGGCTGCTGTGGCTCCTGCTATCGCTGGTGATTGCTCAGCTCGGGCTCGGGGCGCTGACGGTGATGAGCGGAGTCCAGATCGGCATCGCGGTGTCTCACCAGGTGCTCGCCTACTTCTTGGTCTCGCTTCTCCTCGTGCTCGCCCACCGTGCTCGAGATCCGCGTTCGACCCTCAGCGTCCCGCATGGATCCGCGCGATCACCGCCTTGATCGTGCTGTTCTCACCGTCATCATCCAGCGCCGACTCGAGCCGACGTACTTGAAAGGAGGCGTCGAAGGCTTCGCGTCGACCTTCGTCATCCAGGTCATGCCAGTTTGGATGAATGCGCAGCTTTCCGTCTACGTCACGAGCGCGATACGCGGAGGTCACCGCCGCGATGAGGACCTCGTTCTCTTCCGGAGTATTCATGCCAGCTCCGCTTCGATGTCGACACCCGCCTTGCGAAGACACTCGGCGAGTAACTTCCGGGCCCGGGAGAAGTTCTGCAGGAAGGTGTTGAGCTTCATGCCGACGCCTTCCGCCAAGTCTGCATCCGCGAGGCCCCCTTCGCTCGAGAGGCGTGCGTTCAACGCCTTGGCGGGCTGCGCCGGCAGCTTCTCCTTGCAGCCGTGGATGGCCCGCCTCAGGTGCGGATCTCCATGATGAACACCCTCGGCGCTTGCGAGCTGGTTGAGACGCGCTTCGAGACCGTCTTCACCCAGCGCGACGTCGCGGCGTTTGCGCGTCTCGCTGACCGCGAGGTTGTGCGCGATACGAACCGAGAGCCGAAGCAGTCCGTTGGGCCGACCGTCGGCCTGAAAGCGCGGGGCCACCTGCCACACGCGGAGCAAGGCCTCTTGCACGACTGCCTCCGCGTCCACCGAGGCGGCGAAGCGCCGGAGGCTCACACGAACCTCCGGCTCCGCCACGCGCATCCACCGGGCAAAGGCCTGGGCGTCGCCGGACATGATGCCCGGTAGATGAGCGTCGGTATCCGTCACTTCGTCTCTACCCCCGAAGGCGCGCTTTCAATCTGGCGAGGTACTTCGCTCCGTGCCGGGGCCTCTGGGACACTGAAGGCGCGACCAATGAGCCAACCGATCAGCACCACCAGCGCGAGCAGCAGCAAGAGCAGAGCGGCGTTTCGCTTCGAGCGGCCAGATGACGCCGCCCGACCGCTCATGGTCGCCCGCGAGGCGGGTATCGGTGCCTCGAGCTTGGTTCTCTCTTCCGAGAGCTTCGAAACCTGCGACGTGACCGCCCCAAAGGTCGCACTCGACTTCGGGGCCGGTGCTGAGCCGGGCGCCGGCGGCGGAGGTGAATCGGTCGGAAGCTCGCTCCGGCCTTCATCCTCATCTTGAAACGGAGAGAGGCTCTCTCCCGTCACTTCCCCGAGCGCGGGCGCGCCCACGGATTCAAGCGACTCGAATGCGTCGACGCCCGCGTCGGCGACCTCTCTCGAGCTGAGCGAATCGGAAGACTCCTCATCGACGTCACCGAGCTCGGCCGGGGGCAAGAACGCACGACCTCTGCTCGCGCGCTCGGGCGTGCTCCTCGACCGAGAGAAGAATTCGGACTTCTTCGGCGCGGCGCCGCCCGTGGGTCCAGAGGCGGAGCGCAACCCGAATCCCGCGATCGACACTCCGTGCGGGATCTCTTGCGGCACTTCTTCGGTGCGTTGACCGATGTCCTCGGCCACGCGACGCGTGCGACTGACCGCCACCCAGGAGGTCTTACGCGTGGAGATCTGAAACTCCAGACCCACCGCTTCGATCTGCTGGTCGGTGTCCTCCGGTTGATTCGCCACCATTCGGTACGCTTCGAGATCCTCGACCCACTCGCGCGCAAAGAGCTTTGCGAAGGCACCACTGCCTTGCCCCGCGGCGATCGGATCGAAGGGCAAGCGTGCCTCGAAGTTCCCGTCGGCTGAACGACCGCGCACCACGATCTCGCCCCCCTGGGCGTCGAGCCGCACCGGAATGAGAGACGGCGAACCGGCAAAAAGGTCCGGGAGACGCACCGGCACCACCTGCGTGACCCCCGGACCTCGAACGTCCAGTTCGATGACCACCGGGTCGGCGGTGCGAGCGAGCAGCCTGGAGGCGGGTCGTTGAACATCTTCGTCAATCCCGAGCACAACTTCGACCCCACCACCCGCTCGAGCCACCCCCTGCGTCAGCGTGCGATTCACCGCCGAGCCCACACCCACGGCATGCACCCGACAGGAGCGCGGAAGCTCGTCGAGCACGTACTTCACGATCCGCTCTTCGAAGCCGATGTAGCCATCGGTGATGAGTACAACCTGACGTTGTGCGCCTTTGCGCAAGGGATCAATCGCCTTTCGAAGCGCAGACTCCATCTCGGTCGAGCCACTGGCCCGCAGCGCCTTCAGCCATCGGATGGCGTCCTTTCGGTTCTGCGGGGTGGCCACGACCGGCTTGCTCTTGTAGGCGCGGGGCGAGTTCGAGAACTCGATGAGTTCGATTTGATCTTCGTCGTGGAGCGTGTCGATCATCGACGCCGCGATGCTCGTGGCCTGCCGCAGGGGCTGACCGCTCATCGATCCGCTCGTGTCGATGAGGAAGATGAGGTCACGAGGCACCGGAGGAGTCTTGGACTCGGGCGAAGGTGGGACGATGGTCAGAAGACCAAAGCCCTCCTCTTTTCCGTCGTTTTCCCGGCGCATCACCCCGAGCTGGATGCCCACCTCGAGCTTCGCCACGGGCCAGCGGACCACCACATCCCGATCCAACCGAACGGGTGTCCCCTTCCGGAAGCTCACGACCTGCTCGTGTTCCGCCTCGGCCAACTCGACCGCATGCGAGGGAGACTCGAGTCGCGCTTTGTTGGTGATCGAGTCGGTGATCGAGAGCGAGAGCGAGAGCCGGGCCGCCATCTTCTCTTCGCTCACATCGATCGCGAGCTTCTTGGCGTCCGGAGTCTGGACCGCGCTGCCCATGTAGCGTGCGCCCACCACGGTGGGGAATCGGTACTCCCAAGCGCCTTCGAGGAGCCACCTGAGCGGATGATCGACCGTGGTCTGACAGATGACGCCCTCGCCGGGCGGTATGTTGCCGACCTGCTGCGTGAAGAGGCTGGAGCGCTCCTCTTCCACCAACGCGGCGGTTCGCCCCTCGACGAGCGCTCGTTCGAAGCGAGCGCGCGCCTCCTGTTTGCGATCGACCTCACCTTCGACGACTTCGTCACCGACCTGAAACGAGAAGCCCGAGACCGCTCCGTCAGCCGGCAGCGGGAGCTTGTACGTGACGCGCAGCGCTTCGGGGTACGGATTGCGGAAGTGCTGGACGAGGATCGTGCGGGCGATGCCGCCTCCGCTCTCGGCCCGAAGTTCGGTCTTCTCGAGCGGCAGCGTCCTACCGCTGGTCGAGACCAAACGACCGCCCTCTTGGTTCGATGCGGCCGGGTGGGGGTGGGTGAGCGGGGTTGCGATGACCATGGGTTATCTCCTTTGTGGGTCGGGATGCACAGCCCCAACGCGGGTCCCTGCGATCCGGTGACAGCGCTTTTTGGGCGGAGAAATCACCCTCGTTCCAGAATGTAGGAGGGTGTGTCAGTCCGGCCCTCGGCGACCCGCTAGCGCGCCAACCGCGAACGTCGCACTATGGCATGGCCCTCATGGATCAAGGCCGCCCTCACGCCGGGCCCCCTCAGGGCTTCGGGTCCAAGAAGCACGAGGGGAGCAGCGCTGAGCTCGATCCCTTCGAGGCCGCTTGGGCGGATGCCATCGGCGACGGCAGGCCTTCACTGGGTCCAGCCGTCGACCCGGAGCCTGGCCACGACGTGCCTGACCTCCCGGACGTCGAGCTCGATGTCGCCATCGACGACCCGCTCGACTTCCTGATGGGTCAGGAGCAGGTCGCGGGGCCTCAGGTCCTCGCTCCCATGCCCCTGCCGGAGCTGCCGCCGGTGCCAGCGGAGTTCATCACGCAGCCTGGTCTTCATGCTCGAGTGCCGATCGCACCTCCGGCGGTCCCGAGCGCTGTCGCCGCCCCAAGGCGCGCGGTCAAGATCGCTCGCCGGCTGCGCCGCGACATCAACCTCGCCCCCAAGGGGAAGGTCGTGCTCGGCATCGATCTGGGCACCACGAACTGCTGCGCGGCCTTGATCGAGGACGGACGCGCTCATGTGCTCGCTTCTCGTTGGGGTACGCCGACCATCCCCTCCGCGGTGTGCTTCAACATGGACGGCAGCTTGCTCGTAGGACGCCCGGCCTTCGAACGGGCCGCCTCCAACGCCAAGCACACCGTGCTCGGCGCCAAGCGTTTGGTCGGACGCCCATTTCACTCCCCCATCGTCCAGATGGTCCGCGAGCACTTCGCGTACAACATCGTGCAGGGTGACCTGGGAGAGGCCGCCATTCTGATCGAGAACGAGATCGTCTCGCTCGAAGAGATCTCTGCGCACCTGCTCGAAGAGATCCGAACCACGGCTGAGCTTCAGCTCGACACCGTCGTCAATCGAGCGGTGATCACCTGCCCCGCCTTCTTTAACGAGCGCCAAAGAGAAGCGGTGCGCGTGGCCGGAGAGCTCGCGGGCTTCCACGTCGAACGCGTGCTCTCCGAGCCCACCGCGGCGGCGCTCGAGTACGGGCTGGGCCAGGGCTTCGAGACGCGCAAGGTCATGGTCTACGACCTCGGTGGTGGCACCTTCGACGTGAGCCTCCTCGAAGTCGACGGGTCCGTCTTTGAGGTCCTGGCCACCGGCGGGGACACGTTCCTCGGCGGCGTCGACTTCGACGCCTGTCTCGCAGAGATGATCGTCCACCGGTTCGTTCAAGAGCACGGATTGGATCCCCGAGCCGACGAAACCGCCATGGCCACCGTGTTTCAACACGCGGAGCGAGCAAAGATCGCGCTGTCTGAGCGGCCGAGCACCATCGTTCACATCGAAGGCCTCGCGATCCATCACCATCCGGCCAAAGACCTCTTGCTGCCCCTGCGCCGCGGGGACGTCGACGCACGCTTCGATGTGCTGCTCGAGCACAGCTTCAAGATCGTGAGCGATGTCTTGAAGCGCGTGGATCTCACGGTGGCCGATATCGATGACGTCTTGCTGGTCGGTGGCCAGACTCGCTATCCCTTGGTGAGGAACCGGGTTCGAGAGTTCTACGGCCAAGACCCCAAGGAATCGGTGAACCCAGACGAGGCGGTGGCCCGAGGCGCCGCTCGTTATGCGGCGGGTCTCGACTCGTTCGACAACGTGATCTTGATCGACGCACTCCCCATGTCGATCGGCATCGGGCTCCCAGGCGGAAAGTTCGAAAAGCTCATCGAACGCGACACGCGCCTGCCGTCCGAGACCACTTATTCCATCCGAACCGTCCGCAACAACCAACCCGAGGTCACAATCCTCATCTTCCAAGGCGAAGACGACCGAGTCGCCCACAACGAGCCGCTCGGCATGCTCGTGCTCTCGGGCCTCCCCAAGGGGCCCAAGGGTAGCGTGGTCATCGACATCAAGCTGAGAGTCACCGAGGAGTGTATCCTCGAGTTATCGGCATCGGAACGTCACTCCGGTCGGCAGATGGAGTCGAAGTTCGCGACCAAGGACACCCCGGAGGCGCTGCGAAAGCGGCTTGGGCTTGCGCCGAACCCCACCTCGGACGAGATCGACAAGCGAACCGCGGAGCTCGATCGACCGAAGTCGGTATGGCGATGGCTCACCGGGGTCTTCGAGCGCTGAGCGTAGAGCGCTCAGGTCGGGCACGGACGGCCGCAGACAACCACTCGCCCCTGCGGAGTTTGACACTCCATGTGAGACTGATCCGAGCAGTTGAGTTCGCAATCCGCCTCATCGCAGGACTCGATCATACACACCGCGCCCTGCGCGCAGTTCATCACGCAATAGGTGGGCTCTCCGTTGCCCGCGGAGCCTCCCTCGCAGCTCATCGCGCACACCGCGCCCGTGTCGCAATCGACGCGCCCGCTGCCGCCGTTCACGGTCGCGGACGGACTGTAGTCGAACCGGCAGGTGGTCCCGCTTCGGCACCGCACACGGCACTCCGAGCTGTAGCAGTCATACAGGCACATGGGCTGCGGCGAGAGGGCCGAGGTTTGGCAGTCCGGACACTGACCATTCAGCAGGCAGTTGTCTTCACAGCAGTCCGAGTTTGGGAGGAGCGTGTTGATCGCGCAGCTCGGGCTGCAGAAGCCGAGGCAGGATCTCTTGGGGATCCCGCGACAGAGCCCGTTGCTCCGGCAGATGTCGTCGTGGGTGCAGTTGCTCCCGTCGTTGCAGGCCGTGCCCAACGCGCACTGGATGGGCGCGCACACTCCGTCTTGGCACACATAACCCGGCGATGCCTTGCAGTCCGGACCACAAGCGAGACGCGTTCCGTCCGTTCCGCCGTCCGAGCTGGGGTCACACTCCTCGTCGCCGCGCACGAGGCCGTCACCGCAGACGGGATGGCAGACGGAGGGCTGGCCATCACATTCCCAGCCTTCTTCGATGCGACAGAGGGCGCAACCATCGCCGAGTCGGTTGTTGTCGTCATCGCACTGCTCGTCTTCGATGAGCAGGCCATCGCCGCACTTGGGCCGGCAGACCACTCGGCTTGGGTTGTTCGGATCGTCCACCGGTTCGCACTCGAAGCCCTCACGGGGACGGCAGTCAGAACCACAGCCGATGCGCTGAAGCTGGGGGTCGCACTTCTCACCGCCGGTCAATTTGCCGTCGCCACACACAGGCGCGCACCGGCCGCCCGCGCAGGTCCAGCCATCTTCGACCTCGCAGTTGGGACTGCAGCCATCTCCAACCACTTGGTTGGTGTCGTCACAGCGCTCGAGACCAGCCACGACGCCATCGCCGCAGCTCGTCTCGCAAACGCTCGGCTCCCCGCTGCAGGTCCATCCGGCTTCCACCTGACACTCGGCATCACAGCCGTCGTCGGGCGTCTGGTTGGCGTCGTCGCAAAACTCGTCGTCTTTGATGAGTCCATCACCACAGATCGCCGCGCACTGATCCTCGGTGCGGCACTCGCAGCCTTCGATCGCGGCGCAGAGATCTCCGCAACGCTCGCCGCGCTGCAGCCCGTCCGAGCACTGGATCCCGATCACGGTGAAGGCCTTCGCGATGCTGCGTTGGCGTTCGTAGGCATCCTCGACGAGCACGTCATAGAGCGCGGGTGGGAGCCCCGCCGGGACCACCGTCTGCAGGTGTCCTTCTTCCGAAACGGTGATGGGGAGGAGCTCGTGCAGGGTCTGATTCGCCCCCGGGACCTGCATCCACACCCGAACGCGCGCGATCGGTTCAACGGTCTCGGGCTGGGCGTAGTCGACACGAAGCCGAGTCAGGACGAGTTGGCCTCTGACCTGAATCGGGGTGTCGATCGCGGTCGAGCCGGAGCTCGGCACCACCAAGAGGGCTTCGTCGGCGGCCGGAACGTAGTCCGTGCAGCCCAGGGCCACGGCGAGCGGTACCACACAAAGATTGGATAGCCGCATCACAGTACCCCCGTCCGGAAGCCGCCGCCGAGCCCGAGCATGAGGCCTGGGGCAGAGAAGTCGTTGGTCGAAATCGGCACTAGGCTCCCTATGAACTGTACAAAGAAGCCGTGCCATGAGGCGCCAAAAAATACTTCACCCCCAAAGCTCACGCCGCGTTGAACCGGGGTCTCGAAGCGCTGGTCATCGAGCTGATTGATGAAGCCCGCGAGCACCCCCCCGCCACCGGCGTAAGCGGCCCAGGTGCGACCTCCAAAGAAGTCATAGGAGACACCCAAAGAGGCCGGAAACACCTGAAGTAGCCCGGAGATCTCGGTGAGCCCGGACGCGGCGAACGCGGGCGGGAGAGCGAAGGTTCGGGCGTAGTGGCGATACCCACCGGCGAGGTACAATGCGAGCCGGCGCTCGAGGAGTTCGGGTCGCAGGCGAAGCTCGAACTGCACGAAAGGTAAGAGGCCGCCCGCGGCATACCCGATCCCCCCGCCGAGCCCAAAGCCGAGGAGGTGCCTCTGGGTGCGAAAGCGAACCTCCCGCCGAGTCTCGAAGCGACCGGAGGCGTCCTTCACGGTGAGGAGCACGGACTCGTCCTCACCCGAAGGCATCACGATGGCTCGATACCGGCCCTGCCCTAGGGCTTCGACCTCGGTGCGCTTGCCAGACGAAACCTGAAGCCCGAGCTTCGCATCATCGAGCGGCGAGCCATCGGCGGATGAGGCCTCGAGCAGCACGAGGAATGGGTCTTCGACGTCACCGCTCGGGGTCGACGGATCGGTTTCGATGGAGACCGAACTCGGCCACGGCGGTGGTGCGAGCTTCAGCATCCGCTCCGCGCGAAGCGGCGGGCTCTCGAGCTCCACCTCGAGGCGCGCACTTCCTCCCGGCGGATAGACGACCGGGGCACCCAAGCGAAGCAGGTAGCGTCCCTCCCCCGCGTCTTTCAGCCCGAGGATACGCACACCCGCTGCAGTCGCGGTGAGCACGAGACGAGGTACGCCCAAGCCCAGTCGGTCGATGGCGAGCACCTGCACGGTCGACGTGGAAGTGCCATCCGCGACGAGCGGCACCTCCGGCGACAGGATCACGATCTGAGCAGGACTCGGCCGGCCGAGCTCGAGCTCCACCTTCGCCTCCGAGGCGCGATCACCGTCGATGCGGACCTGGAGCTTGACCTTTGTCTCCTGGAGCTCGCGCGGCGCGACGAAACGAAACCGATAGCGATTGTCTTCGGCGCCCATGGCGGTGAGCTGTCCGCCACTCGCGGTGACACGCACGCGATTGATCGGAGGCGGAGTGCCTTTGGCATCGTAGATGACGTGGACGGTCGCCGAGGACTGGCCGTCGGCTTCGACCAGATACGGCGTCACGGCGAGGGTGAGTCGATTGTAGGGCGGCACCCCGGTGTCCACCGTCGCTTGGCTCTGGATCTTGGTCGTCGTGGAGGTGGCCACCACCTCGGGCACGCCAGGCGGCACGACGAT
The DNA here is from genome assembly GCA_011526105.1 of Deltaproteobacteria bacterium. GTDB lineage: Bacteria > Myxococcota > Kuafuiibacteriia > Kuafuiibacteriales > Kuafuiibacteriaceae > WYAZ01. Next base: position 34,529 of record WYAZ01000050.1, read on the forward strand.
CGGTACCTCGGCGCGCCCGTTCGCGCCGGCAATCACCGGCCCAAAGACGCGCTCCTCCACGAAGACCTTCACGGTGGCTCCGGGTTTGGTGCGTACCGGCAACGTCGTTCGACCCGAGAGCGGAACGCGAAAGAAGTGGATCGGAGCCTCAGGCCCGGTCTCCCTCCACACCGCCACGAATGCGACTTGCGGGTGCCTCGTGCTCGGCAGCTCATACGTGGCGCGGTAGCGACCGGCCTGGATACGCTGCACCGGCCCAAAGCTACCCACGTTCACGGACAGCCGGAGTGGACGGCTCTCCCCTTCGGGGGGCTCGGGGGCGCTGAGCAAGACTTCGACCGAGGTGGTCTCTCCGAGCACGATGGCTCCGGTGTGCTGGACCTCGAAGGTCACGGCCGGCGAGGCCTGCGCGGAGAGGAGCCACGTCAACGCCAAGAGGCCAGCCGCCATCTCCGGCAGTATACCGTTCCTCCGGTTTGACGACACTCGCGCCCCGTGAAAGCATCCAGGCCTGGTGGAGACCCGTCCCACCCCGGACTCAGAGCTCACCCCGGGGACTCGCGTCGGCGAGTTCGAGGTGCGGGAGAGGCTCGCCCAAGGGGGCATGGGCGCCGTCTACTCGGCGGTCCATCCCATCATCGGCAAGCGGGCGGCCATCAAGGTGCTGCACGCTGAGTTGTGTACCAACCCGCAAGCGGTCCAGCGCTTCGTGGACGAGGCCAGGGCGGTCAATCAGATCCGTCACCCCAACATCGTCGACATCTTCGCCTTCGGTGCGCTCGCCGACCGGCGCAGCTACTTCGTCATGGAGTGGCTCGACGGCGAGACACTCACCAAGAGATTCGCTCGAAGCCGCCTGCCCTTCGAGGAGGCGGTGGAACTTCTGCTTCAGCTCATCGGCGCGCTCGAGGCCGCCCACGAGATGGGCGTGGTGCACCGAGACATCAAGCCGGACAACGTGCAGATCGTTCCGGGTCGCGATGGAAGGCTTGTGGTCAAGCTCCTCGACTTCGGCATCGCGAAGCTCTCCGGCGAGGACACGCGCATCACCGGACCGAAGATGGCGCTTGGAACGCCCGACTACATCTCCCCGGAGCAGGCCTGCGGTGAGGTTGTGGACCCTCGCTCCGACGTGTACTCGCTCGGCGTGCTGGCCTTCGAGCTCTTCACCGGAAGACGTCCGTTCTACGGGGAGAACATCCGCCAGGTGATGACCCAGCACGTGACGCAGGCGCCCCCATCCCCGAGGTCGATCGCGCCCGAGATCCCACCGTCGCTCGAACGCCTGTTGTTGAGCATGCTCGCAAAGGCGCCCGAAGATCGACCGACCCTCCCCGAGGTCGCCGCTGCACTTCGCGAACTCGAGCACGCGCACGTTCTCAATCGCCCCGAGGACCACGCGAAGTATCTCGCGCGCCGGCCCACGCTGGTGCGTCGCTACTCGAGCACGCACGATCTCGCGCGTCCTCTGCTCACAGATCTGACGAGCGGTGTCACCTGGACCTCCGCCTCTGGCGAGAGTCCCCCACTCGGCGCGCCGATCAACGTGCGCTACGAGGTTCCGGCCCATGGCCTCGCGATCGACTTCGGGGCCATCCTCGAACGGCGCCTGGGCGGAGAGCGAGAGGGCAGTCAGCTCGTCCGCTTCGATCGTGTCTCGAAGTCGAGGCTCGATCGAATCCTCATGCTGAGCGCCTCCCTGCCGGACGGCGTGGCGGAATCGACCCCCATCGCGGAGAGCTGGGAAGCGCCTGCGGAGACGGCAGAAGAGCCCAGCAGTATTCCTGGCCCAGAGCTGGACGCGGAGCCAGTTCAGACCCTGGTCATCTCCAGCGTCATGGGTATCTCGAGACCCGCGCCCCCGCCGCCCAGCGCGAAGCTCGACGAGAGACTCGCGGTGGCGGTCGAGAAGCCCCGCTTCGGTCTCGGGCTGAAGGTCATGCTGCTCTCCACACTCGTCGCGGTGGGCGCGGTCAGCGCGGTCATGGCTCTGGCGCTCGACCGGGTGCGCTCGGACCGCAAGTTCTACGTCGATGAGCTCGTTCTGCGGTCCTCGCGTCAGGTTGCAGACCTCATTCAGGAGAAGACTCGTTCCCACCGCGAACTCCTGACCCTGCTCGCCGTCAACGATGGTGATCTGCAGCTGCTCGCGGGCGACCTCACTCAGCTCACGCGCTGCCAGAAGGCGCAGTGCCGAACGCTCAAGGGCGACCCTCCGAGTCCCGAGCGCATCCAGGCGACGAACACCCTCGCAGAGGCCCGCCTCGAGCAACGCGCCACGGAGGGCGGCATCGATCTCGCCCTGCGGCACGGCGATCGAGTCGCGCTCGGCCGAGTCTCGGGTGGGTCGCTCCTCGATCCGAACTCGGTCCCCAGTGGCTTCTCCGCCTTTCTCGTCGCGCCCGATGGCAGGATGGTGGCGCGCGTCGGCGACGCACCCTGGCCCCTCCTGCCGAGCTGGGCCAACGGGGCTCTACCGCAGCACGCAGGCACGGCAGAGAGCCCCGGACCCTCACCCCACTCCGTGGGCTGGGCGAAGATCGACGCCGGACTCGTCATCATGGCGGCGCCGAACCAGCTCGCGGCGGATAGCGTTCGAGTGCTGGCGGAGAAGATCCTCATGGTCGCCGCCATGGTGTTGCTCTTCGCCGGTCTCGTCGCGGCGGTGTTTGGTCGCGGCATGACCCAGCGGCTCCGGCGACTGACCCGGCTCGCCACCGACGTTGGCCGAGGTCAGTTCTCAGACACCGAGGTCTCGGGCAAGGACGAGGTTGGCGTCCTGGCTCGCGCCTTCAATCGAATGAGCTCGGCGCTTCGTGAGCGCGACGACGAAGTCCTGCGAATGCGTCAGGTCCTCTCCGAAGAGGAGTCGCGTTCGTGGCAGAAGCAGATGTCTCAGTGGCTCGAGGCCGATCTCTCTTTGGCGCTGGATGGGATGCGGGAGATCATCGGAGGCCCCGACGGCGGCGATGCGGGGCACGTCGACCGACGGCGCCTCGGCACCCTGGTCGAGCAGGCGCAGCGTGCTCTCAAGAGCGCGTTTTCGCGGGCGGCCATCGGCGCGCGTCGCATCGACTTCGCCGCCACGATCCGAGACGCGGTCGACCTCGCCCGCGACAACCTGAAAGGCGCCCGCGTTCGACTGAGCTTCGAGGCCCCAAACGCGGTCCTCTTTCCTCGGTTGCCGGCGCAGGAGAGCGAGCTGCGCGAGATCGTACTGACCCTGGTTCGGTATGGAGCCGAATCAGCACCCGGAGAGGGCGGTGGCATTCGCGTCACCGCGTACACCGGAGAAGGCACCCTCTGTTTGGCGGTGAGCTACGAGCTCGCCGGACGATCCAGGGAGGCGGCCCGGCGCGCCATTCGCGCGGTCGAGTCCCTCCTCGTATCCCATCGCGCGTCCGCGACGCTCGTGCGCGAAGCCAACGGCGTGGCGGCCGTGCTCGAGTTCCCGCTCGCCGATACGAGCACGACGGCGGAGGCTTCGTGAGGCGCGCTTTCTTTCTCGTGCCCCTCGGGTTGGCGGCCTGCCGCTGCGGCGACGAGACCGGCGCGGTCGCGGACTCGGTCGCGGAGTGTGTCCGCGCAGAGGGGGACGTCCGCTTTCATCCACCCCGCGAAGTCGTCTGGCAGAGCGTGAATCAGGGCCATCGCTTCGCGCTCGGGGACTGGGTTCGAACCGCCGAGGCCGCTCGGGCGAGCATTCGCTTCGACAGTGGCTCCGTCGTGGAGCTCGATCCGGTATCGACGGTGATCATCGAGACCACCGGCGACGACAAGGATTCCTCCTTGGGTCCACTCATCGCGCTCGAGAGCGGATCGCTGAGAGGGTCATCGGAGAAGGGTGTCTCCCGCCGCGTGTCGCTGCGAACACCGGGCGGCGAACGTGTGTCGTTGGCCCCCGAGAAGGCCGGCGAGAGCTTCGACTATCGAGTGTCCGTCCGCGGATCGGGCGAGGTGGAGCTGGCTGTGACCTCCGGCGCGGCCGAGATCTCATCGGGCGCGGCTCGTTCCGTACTGCGCGCCGGCGAGGCCCGCGTGATGACCAAGGGCCGCTTCTCGGAGGCCGAACGTCTGCTCGCAGCGCCCGATCTGGCATCACCCGCGCACGCCGCCCAGATCACGGTCGAACGCGGACGGCCAGTGAAGCTCACGTGGGTCGGGGTCGACGGAGCCGCCCGCTACCGAGCGGAGGTCTCCAAGGACACAAACTTTCGAGGCTCGGTTCAGAGCGCCGAGGTCGACGAGACGAGTTGGGCGACGGTGCTCGATGCAGGCACCTACCACTGGCGAGTGAGCTCGGTGAGCAAGAGCGGCGTGGTGGGCGTGAGCAGCGTCGTGGGGACCTTCGAGGTGATCGAGAGGGTTGTGCTCGAACACCTGCTAGCCCCGGCGGACGCGATTGAGGTGGAGTGGGTTCGGCGCCGAACACGGATCGAGTTCGTCTGGACTCCGTGGCCGGGTGCTGCTGGCTACGAGCTTGTGGTCTCGAGAGATCCGAGCTTGTCGAAGCCGGTGCTAGATCGTTCGCTCACCGAGACGCGAGTGGTCATCACCGAACTCGGTCCTGGGCAGTACCACTGGGGCGTGTTTGCCCAAGACCCAGACCGAACGCCGCTCTTCCGGGTGCCGTTTCGCTTGCGGGTCAAGAAGGGCGCGGCGACCCTCGAGGCCCCCAACAAGCTCGACTGGCGCTGAAATGGGGACAGGCACCTTTTCTCGGCCTCAAAGCCGAGCGGAGCGCGTCTTTGCGCGTGCGCACGCAGGGCCTCCTAGCCAGACGTCTCAGGACTGCGGATGGTCACACTCTCGCCATCCGTGTCCCCGCATTTGTACCCGCTCCGAGAATCCGCGCCAGTTTGGTTCGACCTGTAGCACCAGCATCCGCACGCTTTGGAACAAGCGGAGCCCGCCGGACCGGTGATAGGCGGTACGTCGAATGGTCCGGACTCTGGTCCACAGAAAGCGATGCAGTATCCGCCCGAGGGCCATCCCAAGATGCAGCCTCCGCTGGGGAGGCTGCAGTCCGTGCTCTGACACGACGCTCCGATGAGGCAAGTGCCGGAATCGGCTTTCGGACTCGCGGCGTACTGGTCTCGACCTGTCTGGAAGGGGGCCAAGAGGTCGAGCGCGCGGGCCTGAAAGGCGTCGGGCGCGGTGAGCGGGGTTGGTGGAGCGGTCGGTCGTCGGTCCGATGACGCGCCTCGAGCTCTCCTCGGTTTGAGTCTCCACAACCTTCGAGCCTTCGAGCGAACTCGTGGTGCACTCGACGAGGCCGATCTCGTCCCGGAAGTTCAGCGAACGATCGTCGTCTGCCACCGTGGCCATGGCCAGCGTGAGCAGGCGAATGAACGGCTCGCCGACGTGGGTGAACTCACTACAAACATGGGTGGACAAGTGATGGTGATCCGTCCAACCTCACGCCGGTGCAAACGGGGCTGGCGGCAATCTACTGGCACTAAACGGACACCAAAGGCGGGACAGAAGCATGCAGATCCAAGTCAATTCCGACAGCAACATCGAAGGGCGTGAGAAGCTCGTCGCCCACGTAAGAGGTGTTGTGCAGAGCGCTCTGAGCCGATTCAGCGATCGGATCACACGGGTGGAGGTTCACCTCAGCGACCAGAACGCCGACAAGAGCGGCCAGGACGATAAGCGTTGTATGATCGAGGCTCGGCTCAGAGGTCGCCAGCCCACTGCCGTCACGCACACCGCCGCAACCTTGGACCAAGCCATTGATGGTGCGGCCGACAGGATTCAGCGGTCGATTGAGAGTGATCTCGGACGGCTGCAAGATCAGGACTGAGGAGCCGGACGCTGACAGGACCTCGTCCAGAAAATCCGCGATTGTCTGCCAGCACTTTCGGAAACCTCTTGCTGTCGGCTCCGATGCGCGGGACACAGGGGGGTGACCAGCGCCTTGACCCCCGCCTCCACCTCGGCCTTGGAGACGCGCTTCCGCGGCTACGACCGTTTGACGGTCCGACAGAAGAAGAAGTGGCTCGAGATCCTCCTCTCCTTCGAATTGAAGAACGCCTACCAGGTCTTCGACGGCGCGCAGGCGGTGCTGGACGTCAAAGAGACCGGCTCGGGACTGACGAGCTTTCTTGCGCGCATGCTTCTGGGCCCCTTGCGCCCCCTACAAGTAGCGGTGACCGACATCGGCAGCGGCGAGCTCTTGCTGTCGCTGAGGCGCCCCTTTCGCTTCATCTTTCATCGTTTGGAGGTGAGCGCGGGCGACGGCACGGCGCTGGGCTCCATCCAGAAGAGGTGGAGTTGGATCAGGCGTATCTACGTGATCGAAGACGCCCAGGGCCGAGAGTTGGCCCAGATCTTTGGGCCGTTCCTCAAGCCTTGGACCTTCGAGATCAAGGAGGGTGATCGAGTGCTCGGTGCGATCAGGAAGCGCTTTAGCGGCCTAGGCAAAGAGATCTTCACCGATGCGGACAACTTTGGCATCGAACTCGGCGGCATCGATGATCTCAGCCTGCGCGCGCTGAGCTTTGCGGCCACCGTCTTGATCGACGTGGTGCACTTCGAGCGCGCAAAGGGCTAGAGCCCATCTCAGAACCCTTGATCGAGCGAGACGGCCGATCCAAGTCGGTGCGGCCTGGATCGCGACCGAAGGGGTTTTGAGATGGCAACGACGTACTCGTGATGAATGGCGGGCCCCGGCTTGCGAGTGCCAGAAGAGCGGCCTCGGGGTCACCGAATGCCCTCGACACGCGGTGTTCGGCACCGCCCCCCCTGACCAAAACCTAGATCAAACCCGGGCCATCGAAGCTCGGACGCCTACAACGGGTCAGCGCTCACCGAACCCCGAGAACCGGGCACGATCAACGCTCGGCTTCGACCGGAGCGCCTAGCAGCACCTTCACGCGATGCACCCGGCCATCGTCGGTCAGCGGGATGCCTGCGCTCGCGTCGATCGGCTGACCGTCTAGCGTGACGCTGCGTACGCCCTTCGATACGTGCTCCGGGTTCGTTACCTCGATCCGGTACAGGCTCTTGCCCTGCTTGTGCTCGATCTCATAGCCGGGCCAGGCCTTCGGAATGGTCGGATCGAGCAACAGCCGGTCTCCGTCACGGAATTTGAGGCCCAGGATCTTCTCGATGCCCGTCCGGTAAATCCAGGCCGGGCCGCCCGAATACCAAGTCCAGCCACCCTCACCCGCTTTGCTACCGCCGTAGATGTCGGCGGCCACCACGTAGGGCTCGGCCCCGTACCGAGGATCGGAGGCGTGCTCGTTGGGCAGCATGCTCTTGTACAGCTCCATCGCCAGATCGCCGTCGCCCAGCTCGGCTACAGCGCGCGGCAGCCAGCTCGAGCCGTGGGTGTATTGAGCGTTGTTCTCGCGTAGTCCGTTCGGATAGGCAGCCAAGCTCCCGCCCCACTTCTCTTTGTCGAGAGGCCGATCGAACAACAGGATGGTCTTGTCGTCGGGCTTGTATAGGCTGGCGACCGCGGAGCGCACCGCTTCCTTGGCCTGATCCTCGTCCGCGCCGCCTGACAGTACGGCCCAGGCCTGCACGATGGCGTCGTTGAAGTCGATCTTCTCGCCGTCGTCCGTGTAGGCGCGCAGGAAGTGATCACCGTCCCAGGCGTGGGCCTTGATGTTGTCCTTCAGTTCTTTGGCCTCCGCCCGGTAACGTTCGGCGGTGGGAAGATCACCGTGTTTGTCGGCGACGCCAGCGAACTTGGACAACACATCGTACAAGAAGAACGCCAGCCACACGCTCTCGCCTTTGCCTAGGTGACCGACCCGATCGAGTCCGTCGTTCCAGTCGCCTTTACCGATTAGCGGCAGCCCGTGTTCACCCATGCGCTCACCGACCACCAGATCGATCGCGCGTTTGGCGTGCTCGTAGATGCTGGCGGTCTTGTCGCTAAAGCTCATGGTTTCGACGAAGTCGAGTTCGCCTTCCTTGAGCGGTCGACTCGGCACCGAGAAGGCCGCCTGTTCACCCAAGATGCCGGTATCCCCGGTCACCTCCAAGTAGTGCTCGAGCGCGTGGGGCAGCCACAACAGGTTGTCGCTGATCGTCGACTGCTGACCCAGGTTGTTGTGCGGGTGCCACCAGTGCTGAACCGCGCCCATCTCGAACTGATGTCGGCTCGCCTCGATGATGTGCTTCTTGGCCACGTCTCGGTACATGGCGCTGCCAGTGTCGAGCAGGTTCATCGCGGTCTGGAGCTGATCTCGAAAGCCGTACGCACCCCCCGACTGGTAGTAGCCCGAGCGGGCCACGAAGTGGGCGTGGTACGCCTGGTACGGCAACCAGGTGTTGAGCATGGCGTTCAGCCCTGCGTCAGGCGTCTTCACCTGCAGCCCGTCCAGAGTCTGACTCACCTCATCACTGCGGGTCGCGAGCGTCTTCTTCACCGCACCCATCGAGCTGTATTTCTCGACCAGAGCAGAGGCTGTGGCTTGATCCCCAGCCTGACCCAACACGAACGCGAGCGACTTCTTCTGGCCAACACCGACCTTCAGATCCGAAGCCAGGCCTGAGAAAGGATCGTCCGGCGCGCCCATCAGATCTTTGGCTTGTCCGCGTCGACCACCCTCGTCGATCAGCGCATGAAACGCGACCGAGCCTTTGTGAATCGCGTCAGGGTTGCTTGCAAAGACGGCGCCGGCCTCCTGCCGCGCCTCTGTCTGCTCACCCGCCCACTTCAGGAAGCTGGCCAGCTCTAGGTCGGCGGGCTTCTGACTTTGGTTGTCGACCTCGATGCTCCAGAGCTCGACCGGATCCTTCGACGCCAGCGACATGCTCAAGGACAGAGCCAGGCCGTCGTCGCGACGGAACAGGTACTTGATTTGGCCCGGCGACATCTCGACCGAATACTTGCCGTTGCCTGCAGGCGCCGGATTGGGCGCGATCGAGAAGGACTCGCCCGACAGCTTGTCTTTCACCACCACGCCGCGCAGCGGAAGCTCGCTCGTGTTGTCCGGCACGTACGGCGTGATCCGATCCTGCTGGCTGTTGTCGCCGAAGGTGTAAGCCCAGCCGCCGGCCGTCGCGACGAAGCCGATGGCACCGTTGGACGCGACCATGGCCCAAGGCTTCTTGAGCGCGAAGGGATCATCGACGGTGTAGACCCGGCCGTTGTCGGACCAGTGGCCCATCTGAGCTGGCGGCAAGTCCACGCTCTTGATGGCGGTGGGTTTGATCCTGAGCTCCCGTCGCGTACGTTTGGCGAGCTCGAGCATCTTGGCGTGGCTGGTGTCGGGCGGATAGTGAGGCGCACCGACCTTGCGCTTGGCCTTGCTGGGATCACGCCGGACCCGGCGCACGATAGCCTTGATGTCCGCCTCCCGCTCCGCGAAGCCGAACAAGAACGAGACCTCACCCTTCTGCCCCGCCTGGATCTGGACGCTCTTCGACAGCACCGCCGCCGGGTCGAGCGTCACGCCGAACTCGGACTTGGCTCGAGGATCGACGACGGCGCGGGGTGAAGCTTGGCTGCCGAGCCGACCCAGAAAACCCGCGCGACTGCCGCCGGCCCAGTCCACTTTTGCGCCCCCGATGCCGCCCACGGCGAAGAATCCGAACGGCTGCCGCTCTTGCTCTGCGCCCTGCGCGGTGCGCCGCCGCGCCACGATAGTGCCGCTGGCCTTGTCGAAGCTCGTCTCCACATACAGGTTTCGATACACCGGGTGGTTTAGGTATGCGTTGATGTCGTCCAGGATCCAGTCCAGGCTGCCGGTGATCGAGAGGTCCTGCGCACGATCGGTGCGATTGTCGATGCGAACCCGCGTGAGCTTGACGCTGTCTTCGGAGGCAGCGGACACCTCCACGTTGAGGCCGAGAGTGCCGCCCTCCGGCATCGGCACGCTGTATTGAAACGAACGCACTCCGTCCTTGCTGGTCACGGTATCGGGCGCGCTCATGCCGATCGGTAAGACCTGTCCGGTCTTGTTGTTACGCAGATAGAGCGACTCGTTGTGTGTGAGGGCGTAGCTCTCGTTGAACCAGGTCGATGCCCCGATGGGCTCCACGTAGGAGACAAAGCGAGCATTGCCGATGATCGCGGTCTTGTCGTAGGTGACCGGGCTCTCGTATGCGTACGCGTTGCTCAGCTGACCGGTCCGCTTTGTCGCGGGGTTCGCGTATTGGCTAGCCGGCGTGTTGAGCAACCCTTCCAGCGTTTGCTTCCCATTGAACTCCGAGCCGTGAAACCAATCGGTGATCACATCGCCGTGCAAGTGATTGGCCATACCCAAGAAGCCCATGCCGATGTGATGAGCGTAGAACTGAGGGGTGATCTCGACCTGAGTCTCGCGTCCCCTCTTCGTCACCGCCGCCGACTCATAGAACCCGTAGCGCCCGCGCAGCCCAAGCGCTTCCATGCGGCGCATGTTCTTGCCGACTTCGAGCGGCGCGATGCCCATCGCCATCTGGCTCGCGTACGGCGCGATGATGTCGGCGCCGGTGCCCGTGAACTCTTTGCTGTGAGAGAGCGCCCTCGAGCCCCACGCTGCGTAACCCTTCGCGGTGTTGGAGTTGGCCTCGGAGCGGCCCCAGATACCGCCCGCCAGATCGGCCTTTTGGATCGCGACGGCCTGCTCGTCCGCCACGCCCAGCGGCGTGCCGGCATGTTTCATCAACAAACGCGGCGTCAGGTACTCGAACATGGTGCCCGTGTAGCTCTGGAAGTCGAGCGCCCGGTTGACGTGGAGATTGTCGATCTCCTTGCCGAGTTTGCGTTTCATGTTCGTCCAAGCCGTCTTGGGGATTTGGTCGAGCATGATCGCGGCAGCGTAGGCGGTACGCACCTCGCTGATGATCATGTTGTAGTGACCCGCGGTGGGGTTGAGCTGTCCATCCTTCGAGTTTGCGCCGTGATAGAGCAGCCCCGCCTTCTTGTCGTACAGAACATCGAAGCGCATCTTCTCGACCATGCCGCGCAGCTTGGCCGAGAGCGCAGGATCTGAGTCGCCCAGCGCAGTGATCACCGCGATCAAAAACGCGACGAAGTTCCCGTTGTCGACAGTGGAGATGAAGCCGCCGCCAATCTCGGCCGGCGGTCCTTGGATGCCGTACCAGTTGTACAGATGTTCGATCGCATGTTCTTGGCCAGCGTCGTCCTTGAACGTACCTACGTGTTTCGGCAACTTCTCGAGCGTCTGGACCGTGGCGCGCAAGCGCCGCAGCGCCTCGGGGCGATCGATCAGCCCCATCTCGGCGGCGGTGATGGTGGACAACATGTACAAGCCGATGTTGGTCGGTGAGGTCCGCGCATCCACCACCGTGGGGCGACCCGCCTCCACCCGGATATTGTCCGGCGGCAGGTGATGGGTGTCCGCGTTGACGTGGTCCGCGTAGTATTGCCACTGATCTTTGGCGACCTCGGCCACGTAGGGCCCCAGCTCGGCCAGCTGCAACTTGTCGATCGCCAGCGCGCCCTTTCTCGGGCGTCCAAGGGCCTGGACCGAGAACTGGTCGGCGTTCGGCTTGGGCGCGGAGCCGCCCAGCTTCTTTGACCCCAAAACGGGCTCGAGCTCGGCTGCGGCATCAGACCGCTCGGAAGAAACGATCTTCATGGGCTCAGTCCTTCATCTGTGTCGCGCCTGCGTCAAGCTCGCCCAGACATGTGATGGCCGGATTGCGCTTAAGCGCGGCGCCCGCTGACGAGCGGCCACCGTTGCTCTGGGCGAGCGCTAGCAAGGTTCGGCGAGCAATCTTCGTGTCTAGTGTCCCGTCCGAAAAGTTCAGATCACGTTCGCGCTTGTCCTTTTCGCCCCTGGCCGAAGCGCGGCCTGCGGCCGCCCTTTCGGGCTCCTCGGTCATTGGGGGCGACCCAACTCCCTTCGTAGCGCGCCGACCAGCGACGAAAGATACTTCGCGGGAACATGATCGAACTTCTCGGACGGGACAC
>WYAZ01000051.1 GCA_011526105.1 Deltaproteobacteria bacterium
CTCGCTGTTTCTTTCTACGAAAGAGAGCTCATCGCACGCCCAAGAGACCGAGGCGAATTCCCAGGCTAGAGAGGTCTGATCAGACCATCCGGTCCAAAAACACGCGCTCTCTGGCGATCATCAACACGGGCTGGCGAAATCACGAACGTGCTGCCGCTCGCCCGGGGATTCTGCTAGTGCCGGGGCGGGATCGGCTTCGATGTGCAATCGTACCCATCCTTCGCGGCCTGCTCCGGCGACTCGAAGCACGTAATCGTGTTTGGCGGCATCTCTTTGCACTTGAGCTCAGCTAGGAGCTCCTGACTCCACATCGGTAGGCCCGAATGAAACAGCGCGAACAACATCTTGTCCTCCGGCTGCCTGGCGGGGTCATCGATCCGCACCCGGTCCTGTCCAGCTCGCCGCGCGATGCCTCTTAGAACTCGAACCACTGCTGCAGCCTGGCTTCCTTCGGGGAGCGAACCCGTGTCACCATCGACTTCCGGAGAAGCCGCGAGGAACGTGCGAGCCGAGACGACATCCTTGCGCAAGCGATCAACCCACCGCTCGCAAACACGTGCTCCACCGAGCTGCTCCACGGCGGTGATCGCCTTTGGATCGCAGTTCTCACGCAAACTGTCGCAGACGCGATCCACGTAGGACTTTGTGCAGCTCGCCAGGAGCAACGGGGCTAGGAACAGCGCTGGTGTCTTCATGGTGTGGCGGTTCGGTCTCGGCTCATCGGCCATCGAAGGTGCCCCTGGCGCGAGCTCCTCGCGGTCGCCAGCTCTTGAGGCGCGCCGGTCCCCAAGGCGGCGAACTCGCGAAAGCTTGCCCTCGGTCCCCATGCCAGCGACAGGACTCATCAGGGGCTCCGATTCGACGCGGTCATCCCCACGCGCGCACGGCGCTGCTGGAGCGCACGATCGAAGTCGGCAACGAGCTTCTGCGCATCGCGAGCGTAGCTCTTGGTCTCTTGTGTAAGCGTTCGCGACGACGACTTTGATTCGGCTCGCTTTCTTGTGAGATCCCGCTCCGCCTCCGCGATGTCGCTGTCTAGCTCTTTGCGCGCGCCTTGGTCAGCTTCGAGGTAGCTCGTCCACTGCTGGTCGAACCCGTTGACGGTCCGAATCGTCTGCTTCCCCATGTCCACGACCCAGAGCGAGAAGTAGCCTCGTGAGCTATACTCCCTCGTCAACGTCGTAAGCAGAGCACGTCGCCCACCCACGGAGATCTCGTAGATACCGTCCGTGTGAGCGATGATGTACCCCTCGAGATAGCGGAAGTCCCTTCGCCGTTCTCGCAGTTCTCCGATTCGCTCCTGCAGCGACTCGATCTGGCCTTCAACCCCAGAGATTCCCGAGATGCGCTCCTCGATCGCGCGGCCCTGTGCGACTGCGGCGACGGCCCGCGATTCCAGCGAGTCAGTGGCCTCCACCGCATCGAGCCAACGAAGAACTCGGGCGGCGCCGACCAACCGCGTGAGAGCAAGCTGCGTCTCTGCGCATGGGGGCGCCCCCGTGCATGCACGGGCCCACTCTCGGTAGGTCTTCACCTCGGCATCGATAGCGCCGACCCAATCCTCATGGGCCGAACAACCGGCGTGCATGCTCGGCGCGAAACCGTCGATCAACTCGGACTGGCCGAGCAGCGACGGAATCGAGTTTGTGAGTCTGGTCATCACAGCGCAGCCAAACTCGTGCGTTTCGGATTCGTCCTTCCCCAATGCGATCGCCTCGCGGACGTACGCGAGCCGTTCCGGCGCGTCTGATTCGAGGGAACTGAGCGCAATTTCAACCAACGCGTCGAAGATTGCCGCCCGGTTGTTGGCGGAGATATCGCGGGGCATGAACAACCGCACTCGATTCATCGCGGCGGGCAATACGTTCGAGAACTGGGCGCGGAGGTTCTCCGCCTCGACATCTACCAGGGCCGCCAGGGCGGCCGGGCACGCTGTGTTCAGTCCGTCCGCGATGACGGGCCAAAGGCGTGGATCGGACCAGGGACCCATGAGCATGTCGTTTAGGGTCGAGGCCATTCTCGGCTCTCGCGTACATGCTCCAGTTGCGGCTTGGAGCAGAGCGCTCGAGGAGACGCAACCTGCGTTGCCGGTCGGCGGCGGAGAAAGGGCGCACGTGACGAGGTCGTGAGCCTGGTGCGAGCCCTTCTCGAAGGCCTCACCACTGACGTACCATCGAAGTACCTGTACAAGCTGATCCTCCGAGCCGACATCACGGAGACCCTCGAGTGCCGCGATGCGAACCGGTCCGTCTGCTTCGTTGAGCAACGCGATGAGGGCGCTTCCATCATTCCGCGACACGGCCTTCGAGACGTCGCCGAGCGATGGACTACACCCCGCGATCGCTGCAAGAACCCAGAGGTGGCTCCTCTTCTGATACGAAACAGCGACCCATCTGAGCCCAAGATGACCGGTATTCTTCGTCTGAATGCGAACCATGCAGGGCATGGTGACCGCCATAGGTAGTATTGGCAATACAGATACCCGTTATAGGGGGTGTAAGATGCGATCGAAGCTGTAGGACGATGTCGTCCTGTGGGCACCGTAGGATTGTTGCCGCCAAAGGCCTTCGGAAGGCGCCTCCGGGCCGTCCGCAAGGCGGCCCATCTGACGCAGCAGGAGTTGGGCGAGCGCGCAGATGTCTCCTTCAAATTCATAGGAGGAATCGAACGCGGAGAAGAGAACCCGACCCTCATGATCATCTGCAAGCTCGCGGCGGCTCTCGACGTCGAGCCTCGCGATCTCATGGACTTCACCCTGGAAACTTCGAAGCAGCTTCGTGGCCGGGCTAAAAAGATGCTCGACGGTGCTTCCGAGAACGAAATCCACCGCGCGGTGCGGATGTTCGAGATCCTGTTTCGAGCCGAGGAGTCGTAGGAGGCGGAGCGGGACCGTCCACACCGGCCCCCTACGACCCGACTACAGCCCGGTCCGAAAAATCGCCGCCCGTCACCGAGCCGAAGTCGCCCGGAGAACCGCGACGAGTCTCCGAACCGTTCTCGGACTCAAGCTCGCCACCCGCTCCGCGAACGCCTCCTCCGGATGCGTCTGCCCATACTCGATGAGACCGGCTCTCGCCCTTAGGTACCGCGTCCACATCACGAGCTCGCTCGGGTACCCAGGGAGGCGGAACGCCTTACGCACGCCAGGGGAGCGCTCGCTGATGAGGTGGCCGAGTTCGTGCCGCAGCACGTACTCCATCGACCCCGCATCGGAGCGCCAGTAGCAGAACGTGGCCCAACTCCCACAAACGTGGATCGCAGGGTCTCCCTCGCGCACGTAGGCACCGCAGTCGACGAGCAGCCACTCAATGCGAACGCTCGACCTCAGGATCCGCCTCGGAACACCAGCGTCCACAAGCGCAGCCTTGGCAGCCCTGAGGCGTGCCTTCATCCAGGCATCCAGACTCCCGTGCCTCACCATTGATCCCCCTCGCAACGACGCCTGCTCGGACAGTCGCGGCACTTCCAAGACCGCCGACGGCCCATCAGCAACTTCCCTCGCGGATGAGCAACCGCCACCTGGATGAACTCGATCGCGGACGCGACCGCCTCCATGCTTTGCGCGACATCATTGGCTTCTCCCTTCACCTCGAGCATCTCCACCTTCGCCACCTTGGTCTTCACCAACTGCTGGTACCGGAGGCGGACCGACTCCGCCGCGAAGTGTGCCTTCGCCACCCCCGAGTACACCGCCATCTGCACATCCACCCGATGAGCACGCTGCGCATCAGATCGCGCCACGGTCTTGTGGTCGACCACCACCACCTCACCGCCCGCCTCCTCGGCGACGAGGTCGATCGCGCCCACGATGTGTTCATCGTACGCCAGGACCTCGCCAGTCCGAGGATGAACCAAAGGGGTGCTGAACGGCAGCTCGACGGCCAAGACGCGTACGGGCCGATAGCCCTCATCCCGAAAGACCGTGAGCATCCTGCTGGCCTGCTCGACGAGCGAACCTGCATCTTCTCCCTCTCTGTACAGGACCCCCGGTGAACTCGCAGCCGCTTGAACGATCACGGACCCCGCGATCGACACCAGCTCGTTGAGCTCGGGCGTTCGCTCCTCATCCCGAAGGCTCCGGTAGTGGAGCGCGAGCGCCCGATGGACCGCCTTGCCGAGAACAAGGCTGCTCGCGACGTGTTCCTCTTCTGCCCCCACCACGTAGTGGTACCAGAAGCGTCTCGGGCACTCCTGGAGCGTCGAGACCGCCGATGCCGAGACGTGCAAACGTTCGCGCGCTCGGCTCAGCGAGACGATCGCCGCCGTCATGGCGACTTCACGCCTTCGCCGTTGCCGTTGGCCCGGCGTTTACGTGCGGTGGCGATGAGACCTTCGATCAAGGTGCTCGCCAGCTTGCGGTCGACGTACTCGACGCTCAGGCCGTGTTGCTCGCGAACATGGTCTCGGTACCGGGCCCAGTCTCCGCCCACTTCGTCCACGAGTTCTCTGAGCTTAGCGAGCTGTCCGCTGCTGAGTCGCCCGCTGCTGCGGTCGGATGGCGTGGGTGCTGCTGCCCTCTTGTCCCTGCGCTCGTCGACCCATGGCGCGGGGAAGTCGTTCGGCGCAGGCCGATTGTCGCCGTCGATCGTCCCCCGATAGGCCTCACCGCCACACCCGAACATCGCCGCCGTCTTCTTGAGCGCATTCGTGTACGCGCCTTTGCGTGCGTCCGCCTTCGAAAGCGCAGCATGGCCTCCCGTCCCTTCGCGGATCGCGACGGGTGCAAACACGCCGTTCTCCCCGCACGCCCCGATGACCAGGCGCATGTCGCAGACCGCCTCATAGATGGCCCGGTCCTTGGAACTCCTCGACTCCGAGACCTCAAAGCTCGTCTCTGTCCGCCAGCCATCGAGGCCGAGGACCTCGTTCAATCGGTCGACGACAAACTGGTAGCGGAAGCCGGTCGTGTCATAGCCCTTGCGCGTGACGTCTCCTTTCGTGCGTTCGATGGCCTCGTCGGGAAACGGCGCCGAGAGTCGACGAAAGATCCCCTCGAGTTCTGCTCGATTCATATGTGCCTCCTTGTGGTGAGCACCCAGGCGAGCGGCCCGGGCACTTGGTAAAGCCTCGCGACTGCCTGGTGTCGTCGAGAAGCGTGTGTGCGGCAGCGGGCTCAGGGGCCCGCCGTGTCATCGCCAACGACCGTCAGGCGAGATCTCGAACTCGTCCTCGTCGATCCATGCCGGTTGACGAACGCGCTCCCAAGGCGGTGTTTCGATGCTGGGCGGCGGGCGATCGCGGCCGCCTTTCGCGAGACACCAAAGAGTTGGCTCATTCGCCTGGATCACGACCACTCCCGTCCAAGACTCGCCGGCGGAGCGATGGAAGTCGGGGCACGGCCCTCGCCTTGGGGTGTGCAGGTGAACGCCGAGCCACTCGCCCAGCAGAGCCGGCACGGCCGTCGACCAGACCCATATCTTTGTCAGAATGGGATCGATCAGTCCGGTGCGGGCGATGAACTCTGCCGCGATCTCCGGAGCGTCGAACCAGACCTCTTCTCTTTGACTCATCGTGGTTCCGAGGAACCCGCCACACGAGGGCCCGGATTGGTTCCCGAGCCCCCGTGCGACGGACCGTCTAGTCCCCGCCCAGCGCGGGCTGCTTGAAGACGGCGGTCGAGACCAGTCCGATCAGAATACCGACGATGAGGTGTGAGGCACCTCGCTTCACCTCCACGTGTGAAATGACCTTCTTGAAAAACTCCATGGTGTTGTCCTTCTGCGTTCTGTTGAACGCTCAATGGCGGGCCGATGCCCGCTCGTGTTGTGCTAATCGGGGCTGTCAGAGCGCGAACAGCGCGTCCGTCGCAGCCCCATCCGAACGGACGTCGGAAAGACCGATCACGTGATCGGCTATCCGTCTCAGCGAAGTCGGCGGAACGCCGCCCGCCGCGTCGACGTGCACCGCGTAGCAAGTGAAGCCCAGCTGCTCTCGCTGACGCTTCCACTCGGCGCTGAACTCCTCCGAGACCGGCGCTTCGCCGTCGGTCACGAGGATCACGTCCGCCTTCGCGAGCCCAGGCTCTCGCTGGATCGCATCCAATGCAGACCGAAGCGGTGGCTCGAACGCCGTTCCGCCCGGGTAGGTCGTCGACATGCTCTCGATGAGGTCCAGGGGATCGATGTGGCCCGGAGGCCAGTCGTCCACGCGCACCACATCTCCGTTGAACCGCACGACCCGCACCCAGCGGTGCTCGAGGGTCGCGATCTGAAGGAGCGCAAGCGTCAAGGCTTTGGACCAGATCTCGCGCGGCCCCTCCATGGACGAGCTTTCATCCAAGCACACCACGACCGGACCCCGGCCGAGCGGTTCGCTTCCCTCGAGCGCATACTGAAGGAGCGCTCCTTCGACGTATCCTCGCGCGAACTCGAGCCAACGTTTGGCGTCGCAGAGCTTGGCGAGCTCGACGGGGAGGAGCCGCTGCAGGTCCGAGCCCATCTCGATCTCGGTGAGCTCGGACGGTGACCGGTCCGGCCGAGCCCCGTGCTTCTGGATCGCGATGCGCTTCAAGCGCCCGGCCTGTTCGGCGATCTGCCGAAGGCGCGGGTTCTGGGCGATCTGCCGCGCCAGTTGAGCCTTCAGCCCAAGTCCGGTCGGCGCACCCGTGGTTGAGCATCCTGTGCCCCAAGCCGAGAGGTGCTGCTCCACTTCGTCGATGGCCTCGTGGCCATGGTCGACCGCTGCCCTGAGGGCCGAGCGCAGCTCCGAGTCATCGACCCTCGCGCCGTGCTCGACCCACCCCGCCACCAGACTTCTGCCGGTCTCCTGACGTTCCCTGACCTCCGGTGCGAATTGACCCGAGTCTATCTTTTGACTCGCGAACGCCAGGAGCCCCCGAACCTGCTCGCGGACCGCCTCGGGATCCTCAGTGTTTTCCGGTGGTTCCGGCAGGGACTCCAGCACCTTGCGTCCGAGCTCGACGGTCGACAGTGCGGCCAGAAACCGGTCCCCAAGGCAGCGGCTTCGAAGCTGCTGAAAGCTGGGCAAGTCATCCAGCGCACGGTGCGCCTTTTCCGCCCAGCCGTCCTCGGGTCGCACCTGGTCTAGAGGTGTTGCTCCGCCGTGAAGCCGAGCGAACAGCTCTTTCGCGAACGCAGGATAGCTGAACAGCTTGCGCCGCCCATCCTCGACCAATGCACGAAGGTCCTCCGCTTCGTCGCACGCTCGTCCCCACTGATAGCTGGACCACTTGTCGACGAGAAACACACGATCGCGAGTCTGAAACTGAGCAACATCGAAGTGCATCTCGCCCCCTCACAATCGGTACAGGTCGGCGACCCGCTTGGTGAGGTCGAGCCTCATGTCGCGAACCGCAACCTCTGACTCTCGAACGCGCCGCGTGTTCTTCTTCGGGTTCCGCTTCGACAGATCTTCGAGCTCACGCTCCATGTCCTGGAGTCGAGACCCCACAAGGGAGGCACGGCGCAGCCAATCCGCTTTCGCAGAGGCGTCTGACGCATCCGCCGTTCCGACCGAGCCTAGAGCCTCTCGGGCCGCATCGAGGATCTCGAGCGCCCGAACGCCGAGCGGATTACCCACTCGTCCGATGATGCCCGCGATCGCAGGCCTGTCCTGGGGCCGCCGCCACAACACATCCGCCAATACCTCGAGATGGTCCTCGGAGACCCGCGCGTCACCGTCGAGGTACGCCCGCGCCTTCAGGAGCGTGGTGGACTGGCGCCACCGCCGATCGGACGCACGAAAGCCGGCCTCCTCCGACATTTGCTTGATGGCGAGGACGGCCTCGACCATCTCGTCAGGCAGCTCGACATCGTCCACCTCGTCTTGGCACTGCTCGAGCGCGCCCAACGTCATGCTCGCGCTCGCCGGCGGCGGGTCACGGGAGACCAGCGTTCGGACGTTGCGTTGATCGACGAGGTACTTCACCTCGAAGCGGACCAAGAACCGGTCGAAGAGCGCCTCCAGCTCCGCCGTCTCGGGCAGCTCGTTGCTCGCGCCAATGAGCGAGAGCAGCGGACAGTCGGCCGCGTGGCCGTCGTTGTGATACCTGCGCTCATTCACGATCCCGAGCAGCGAGTTCAGGATGGCGCTCGAACCCTTGAAGCATTCGTCGAGGAAAGCCACGTGAGCCTCGGGAAGCTTTCCCGACGTGACTCGCCGAAACCGGTCCTGCTGAAGGGCCGCCAGGCTGACCGGGCCAAACACCTCCTCGGGCGTGGTGAACTTCGTGAGCAGCCACGAGAAGCTGGTCGCGCCTTCGATGGCGCCGACCACGGCATCCACCAGCTGGCTCTTCGCCGTGCCCGGAGGGCCGATGAGCGCGACATGCTGCTTGCACAAGAGCGCGGAGAGAAGACCGTCAACGAGCTCGGTCCGCTCGAGGAACCGGGCTCCAAGTTCCGCTCGAACCGACTCGAGCGCTGCACGATGGGACTGAGAAAAGGCCGAAGGCACGGCCCTGGGGACATTCGACATGATGAACTCCATTTCTTGAGTGCGTGGGTTGGTCAGAAGCCGACATCGGACGCGAGGACGGCTTCTGCGCGTCTTGCGGCGTTAGGCGTCGGCTTGTGCTCGGGCTCGACCTCTTGAAGTCCGAGCTGATCCCGAAGCGTTCTTTGGGCCGCGTCAATTCTCGACGTGAGCCCGGTGGCCTCAAAGCTGAGAAGCGAGGAGAAGAGACGGACTCTCCCGCGCAGCGTCTCAAAGTCCTCCACACGACGCTCGAGCGTCGCGGGCCGAGTACGGTCAGCATCAAACCGATCGAGTTCGGCCTGAAGCTGACGCACCTCTTCTTCCAGCGAACGCTCGGCGACGACGCCGAGTGTCTGGGTTGTCTCCGGCGTCTCTACGATCGGAAGTCGGAAGAGCTGGTTGTGACCGGCCGACTCCACGACGCGGCAGAGCGCATCGAGCGACCGTCCGAACCGCTCCGGCACAAAGTACACGCCTCCGTTGCTCCGAAGCGGGACCCCCTTCTCCGATAGGAACGACGTGATCATTCCTCGGATGTCTGTAGTGGTGTGCTCCTGGTGGTGCCGATGCAGAGCGCGGATCCGTTGGGTCACCGCGTTCTCGACGTCCTCTTTGATCTCGGCCGTGTCCTTGCGGAAGGACACACGCGTGATGAGCTCGTAGTCCAGCTCGCGACGTTTCCCGTCGGAGTCCTCGCGTACGAGGCCGAGCACGATCTCGTCCGGCGTTTCCACGATGGGGCGGAGGAGCTGACCGGGAGGTAGCTCGCGAGCCGCGTGTCGCCATGCCCGACGAAACGCCCCTGCGGGCTTGATCTCCTTCGGCAGCAGTTCTCGATCGAGGCCGTGCTGATCGACGAGATCTGCAAGACGCTCGTGGGAGATGCGGTTGTTCGCCAGCGCCCACCAGAGCACCGCACCCATTCGTGTGCCTCCCGCAGCCTCGAGCCCCTCGTGGATTGCGCGCAGTCGGTCAAACATCGTCCGACTCCTCAAGAGACTCCGCTGACGCCGCTGCATGGTGGTCGCTTAGACGCATGCGCTCGAACACGGACTCGGACTCGGGGTGCCGCTTCCGGGCCTCGAGCAGGCGCTTGGAGCGAATGACGGATGCAGGAACGATGAGAACGACACGCGCCTGCCCGCTCACGCACAAGAGAAGCATGGTGCCTTCCTCGGGGGTGCTCGAGGGCACGGCTTCGAGGGTCACGCTGTCTTCGGGGACGAGAGCGAGCAGCGCATCGCGCATGATCGCGGCGGCGGTCTTTAGGACGCGACTGCGCGGGGTTTGGCGGTTGCGTCCGCGCGGGCCGGTCGCAGGGAACTGAATGATCTCGCCCAGCTTCACTCGAAGCGGATCGGGGTGTCGACGCACAAGGGCGTGGTTTCGCATGTTGGGCCTCCTGGGGATGCGAGCCGAGTGTTCGGCTGCGCAGGTGTTTTGAACGGTGGTTTCCGCTCAAGATCCTTATGCCCGGAACACCCGTCGGATTTTCAGCGGCCGTTCGCCGGGCGCGAATGATCGAGCGTTTCGATCAGTTGGGCATTTCCCATTGCTGCGGATGCAGTTGGGATCGAGGATCTGACACGCGCGTCATTGGACGCGAAGGACAGGATCGCGGCCGACTCTAGGTCCAGAGGGGCCAAAAGAGGTCGAGCACCGACGCATCGTTCTTCACGACGCCTGGCGCCGCTGAGGCGAACTCCGCTGAGAGCAGCTAGCGCCAGCGGTCGTGGCTTCGGCCCAGCGCGGCGGCAAGGGCGCGACGCTCCGGGAGAGCCACTGGATCCCGGACGCCTCTCCGAGGCATCCTGTCGTGCGTTCGTCCATCTAGACGTCGTCCGGTCATCTTCTTATTCGTCCCGCCCCACTGCTTGAAGAAGAACGGCACTCCAGCATCGGAGCACTGGTCTCGGATGCTGGTGACCCAGTCGCGAGCCATGGGTCGTGCTCCCGGCCCGCTCTCCCCGCCGACGATGACCCAGTCGATTCCAGTCAGGTCCACGGTGCCAAGGTCCTCGAGCAGGGGCTCGACCGAGAGGAAGCGGAGGCCAGCGGGTGTTTCTCGCAGCAGTTTGATCCGCGGGAGCCCGAACTTGCGGTCCTCGACGCTGACACCCCACCAGATGTGCGAGTGCTCGGCGACGAAGCTCAGGGAGCCCGAGAGCAACTCCTGCAGTCGCTCTCCGCGCTTGGTCAGTACCTGGTAGGTGTGCCAGTTTGCGGTAGCCATCACGTCCACGACGTCGGCGATGTACTCGTCGGGTACGCCATCCTGAAAAAGATCGCTCATGCTGTTAACGAAGATCGTCCTCGGTCTTGCCCAGGTGAACGGTTCGAGGAGTTTCTCCGGCACGCGGCACAAGTCGAAACCGTGCTCGTAGGGATGGTTCGGCACGCCTCTCCACCGCTCGGCGAAGGTCTGCGCGTAGCAGCGCTTACAGCCGGGGCTGACCTTCACGCAGCCTCTCACCGGGTTCCACGTCATGTCGGTCCACTCGATTTTTGATTTACTCATGGGTTCTTCGAGCGCTGAGGCTCGGGCTGATTCGCAGCCCAACCGAGTTCAAGCGCTGTCATCTTTCTGCACCGGCTCTCTCGATTGCACGACAGACCGGCACTGCAAGTGGGGCCGGCTCTCATCGAATCGGCCCTGTTTTCTCTCGAGCTGGAGAGAACACCTCTCCAACTCCTTCTCGAGGCACAGCGACTCGCCGCCGTGCGCGGAAAGCGCGACACCGAGGCCGCGCTCCTTTCCCGTGTCCGCGTCGCGGTCTGCCTCCGAAATGACTTGCTTGGTCAGCCCGAGGCTTGCGACGGTCCCAGCCCACCCACGGTCTTGGCCCAGAGCGAGAAGGGATGGAGCGCAACTCCATCCAACGGACACCTGCGTCCTTCCATCGCTCGACCAGGCCGCGCAGTTCTGCCGCGATCTCCTCGGGGTGCCCGGGGAGGCACGCGTGCGCCGGATTGCCGATGGGCGGCCTTCGAGAGCCGGCGTCCCCGGTTTCGGGGCGGAACGGGTGCAGCCCCCGATCGTCGCTGGGAGGCGTGAAGAACTCGCCCGATCGCACCGGACGCTGGTCGAGGCGGCGGTAGTTGTTCTCCGGGTCGTCGTGCTCGTCCCACAGGAAGACCTCGGGCGCTTCAGGACTCGGAACGAGCTGGGGGCGGGCGGGTAGAACTCAATCACGAGTCGCCCCTGATGCCCGTCACACCCATCACGTCGCCGTGGGCGTGGAGCAGCGTTTCGATCCGTCGCGGTTGATCTGGGACCGTCATGATCCCGAGGGTACCGGAGCGTTCCTCACGCTCGACGGACAGTGGAAGGCACCAGGGCTGTCCGCGAGAACCTCAGTCGTGCGCGAGGTCGCTGATCAAGGCGCGAAGCACGCGAAGAGCCTCGTCGACTCGATCGTCGGCGAGGAGCTTCTCGAGCTCATTGAGCGCGTTCCCTAGACGGGTTCTGTCACAGTTACTGACACAGTCATCTCCAACGGTCGAAGATGACTGTGCTTTTTGTATGGAGCCGGCGGGAATCGAACCCGCGTCCGAAAGTTTTTCCTCGATAGAGAACTACGTGCGTAGCCGAGTGTTCAATGTCGTCTCGAGTCGGCACACCGGCAAGCGTCCCCGAAACCAGCCGCTAAGTTTTCATCATCCGCGTCGCGACACCGCGAAAGACTAAGCCTGCTTTGTTCACGCCAGCATCGAAACCCACAGGCGGGGGTCTCGGGCTGACGGCCTAATGAATCCTTGTGGGACTATTAAGCAGCGAGAGCCATCGGCTCATCGTTGGCAATTAACAATTCTGTACCGTTTTTACCGGCGAGCACAGTTGCCGGACACGCCTCAAATCGATTCACAACCCCCGTCGAGACCATTCGGCCCCCATGAGCGCGATCCTAGACCCATGCGGGCCCTGGTCAAGGCCGAAGGCCGCGACCAGGCGAGGGGTCCCCGCGGGTCCCCGAGAGAGCCCGGGCCGCAGAATTAAGGGTCAAAACCATCGAGGGAAGGAAGCTGGCCGCTTGGGGCCCGTACCAAGTCGCAGGGAATTTCGGAGCCCATAGGGCCCGCGCCCACAAGGGACGGGCCTCACGGAGCCTGGGCCCGAGGAGGATGTATGAGTTTGTGGCAAGACAAAAAGGGCAGTCGCCTCGAAGTGCAGGACGAGAGCCTGTGCTTCTTCGACAAGTCGGGTCAGGAGCACATGTTCGGGCGAGTGATCGTCGATGCCGCCCCCGATGAAGCGGCCAAGCTTCTTCCCGAGGCGCTCGGCGCCGGCCCGGTGGGGGCGGTGGCCCCGTTCTTCGTGGATCTCGAGTGGGGCGACAAGGGTCCGTTCTGTGAGCTGGTCACGATCGGGAACGACCAACTCCTCGTGCGCTTCACGCCCAAACCCCAGTCTTGGTACAGCCGCCAGTTCTCGCGCATCGTGCTGGTAGAGACCGATCGCGGAGCAGAAGTCATACGATGCCTGCGCTCCGAGGTCGGATCCGATCTGCTCCAGGTGAAGTCGCCGATTCGCGGCGCCTGGGCTCATCGTTTCCAAGAGGGCGAGGAGAGCTTTAGGACCGGCGCCTGGTGCGGCCGCTCCTTTGCGCTGAGTCAGCCCCTCGGGCCCTACAACCCCGCCGAGTTCGAGCGAGAGACCAAACCCAGCTACGAAGACGCAGCGGTCTCGCTGTCCGAGTTCATCCTCGAGCACCTGCGCGCCGGCCACCGGCTCGTGGGCGCGAGAGTCGAGGAGTCTCTGGCTCTCGAGACCACGGAGTACCAAGAACTCGACGAGGCCATGGGCCGAAAGGCGACCAAGCGCGGAGCGAAGGCCAAGCCCAAGAAGAAATGAGGCATCTGTGGTGGAACTTCTGAACCGCTCTCAATACGACACCCTGAGCGCGCACCACCCTGAGACGCGGGAGCGCGTCGAGCTGAACCTGACCTTGCCCGAAGCGCCGGCCTGGCAGGAAACGCACCCGGGGTTCATCGTGGACGCAGTGGTGATACGGGAACGGGAGCAGTTGCCGCTCGTTTCACTGCTTCGGCCGACCACTCTGATCGTGCATCCGGCCGTGGACCAGCCACTCCTCGAAGAGCTGACGACCATGGCTCGAGCCTCCGGGAGCATCCAGCAGTTGTCTTTGCACTTCTATGACGTCATCGACCTTCTGCCGCTTTCGAGCCTCGCCGGGTTGCGAACGCTGATGCTCTCGTCTCCGAAGCGGGACCGTGTTCCGCTCAACCTCGACAAGCTCGTGGGACTGAGGCGTCTCGATGCGGAGCTCAACGAGTTCCCGGTGCTGGCGGCCGCACTTCAGCTCGAAGAGTTGCGGCTTCGGTGCGTCTACACGGACAACTTCACGTTCGATCGCATCGCTTCACAGACCGGCCTGAA
Organism: Deltaproteobacteria bacterium; assembly: GCA_011526105.1. Classification (GTDB taxonomy): domain Bacteria; phylum Myxococcota; class Kuafuiibacteriia; order Kuafuiibacteriales; family Kuafuiibacteriaceae; genus WYAZ01. The sequence continues at coordinate 13,835 of WYAZ01000051.1, forward strand.
GTCGCTCGAGGTGGTGGGCCCGATGGCCGCTTCGACCCGAGGTCTTTCGTGCCGGAAGCTCGCGGCCATGAAGAGCTTAGAGCACTTTCGCCTGGACAAGGTTCCGGCCAGGCAAGTCTCTACCCTCTCCAAGCTCACGCATCTGCGCAGCATCGAGCTCTTCGGGAAGCGCACATCGAAGAAGCCGGAGTCCTTGGATTTGAGCAACGTGTCGGAGTTGCGATCTCTCACCGCCTTCAGTGTCCAGCTCTCCGGACTCGAGAAGGCGGTCAAGCTCGAGAAACTCGAGGTCTCCTCAGGGCCCGATGAGGTCGATCTCGAGGTCGTCTCCGCTCTCCCGAGCCTGGAGAAGCTTCGTCTCGGCTCCGAACACGTCTGGACCCCGGAACAGCTCGATGTTCTCGCGCGACGGCCGGGGCTCCAGGTCTGGGTAGGTTCCGAGTATCTGAGCCTCTCCGAGACTCGCCGGCGGCTTTCCAACTAGTGTCCCGTCCGAGAAGTTCGATCATGTTCCCGCGAAGTATCTTTCGTCGCTGGTCGGCGCGCTACGAAGGGAGTTGGGTCGCCCCCAATGACCGAGGAGCCCGAAAGGGCGGCCGCAGGCC
>WYAZ01000052.1 GCA_011526105.1 Deltaproteobacteria bacterium
CGGCCTGCGGCCGCCCTTTCGGGCTCCTCGGTCATTGGGGGCGACCCAACTCCCTTCGTAGCGCGCCGACCAGCGACAAAAGATACTTCGCGGGAACATGATCGAACTTCTCGGACGGGACACTAGCGATCGAGCCAGGCGCGCAGTTGAGCGTAGACCTCCGCCCGGCTGAGGAGATCGAGGTGTGCGATGCCTTCGCCCACCCATCGATGGTTTTCCGGGAACTCGAGCGCCAAGGCCGGATCCGAATGACGGCCGAGCGCACTGTCCACGAGGACGAGCCCGTCACCGCCGAGTGTGCTGTTCCCTGCGATCGCATAGCAGGCGACACCTTCGGGGAGACTCAGCATCTTCCGCTGGTCGCCCCGCAGCGCGAAGCGATCCTGACCGCTCCAGTGCTCCTCGAGCACATTGCCGAAGCGGAGGTCCGTGACTCCGGCGCTGCGCAGCCGAGCGAGCGGAGCGAGCGGAGCGCTGTAGCGACTCACGCCGAGCAGCGCACCCACCCACATGCCGCCGCGTTCGAGGGGCGCCCCGTGATGCGGAGATCCGAGAGTCACAAGGTTCTGGAGCTTTGGGCGCCACTTTGAGGTCGCTCGGGTCTCGGCCGAGTGACAGGCGCTGCGCGCGATCAAGCCGCCCATGCTGTGACAGAGCAGCGTGATCGACTCTACTGGCCTGGGCCAGGCGCTCACGAGGCGGTCGAGATGTTCATCGAGATCGAGGCCGTTCTCGGAGATGTGAAGGCCGCTGTTGTAGTGAACGTAGACCGGGGTGTAGCCGAGATCTCGCTCGAGGGCCGCGCCGTGATCATGGCCTTCGCGACTCCACTGGATGTCGTTCATGCAGGAGCCATGCACGAGCACCAAGAGCTTGCCGGTGGCCTCGGGGATCTGGGCGCGAAGCTCCGCCTCCTCGAGGACGAGGGGCTGCCCGTGACGACAAAGCTGCATCTCGATGGCGAGCGCGTTCTTTGACTGGGCGAGGTAGTCGCCCACCACGCCGTTGAGCGCCGCCTGTGCGGCCTCACGCTCCGGCCCTGGTTCGCTCTGCCCGAAGAGCGGCGCGAGCTCCCCCAGCGCGATCTCGATGCTCTTGCCCACCAAGCGCGTGGCGCCGCGGATGCTGCCGTAGACCAAGCCGTTGATGAGCCCCACCGCACCCGACAGAGGCTTGCCTAAGATGGCGGGGCCTCCGGCGATCGTGGTGTGCATGGCCTCGACGGCCTTGGTCACTTGCTCGGTGGCATGCACCGCGAGCTGGTTCGCCGCGCGCAGATCTTCGAGATCATCACGTTTCTTCTTGCTCATTCAGTTGTCCTCGAAGACGAGGCCCGCGAGCTCCTCGAGGGTCTCTAGATTGCAGTCCACCGATCGTCCGCCGAGGACCGCCCATCCGCCGTCGCGCGAAGGCACCTCGAGCTCGATGCCGCAGACATCTCCGATGGGTTCAGCAAACGCGACAAAGAAACCGCCGCCATGGTTGTGGTGGTCCGGCCGATGCGCGAGCTTGAAGAAGCTCGACTGAGTGAAGCCTTGGCCGTCGAGTGTCCCCATCGCCTGCGTCAGGGCCGCGGGGCCGGTGGGACCAAACGCGGGATACACTCGAACACGAAGCTCCACTCGACCGCGATCGAATCGCACCGCGTACAGCTCTCCTTCCCCCGGGGTCGGGCAGGGCTCGAACCAGATGGGGTCGCCGCACGGCGTTTCGCAAGAGGAGAGATAGGTGGCGCTGGTATCGGGGTTCGAGCCGTGATCGCGCGCGTCGTCGAGGATCAGCTCGGGCGGTCGACCGAGGCTCGTGGTGTAGAAGACGTCGATGCCCACGTCGAGCACACGCGCCATTCCGCCCAGTGTGTAGCCTTGCTCGAGCTTGTAGAGCCAGAAGGCGTCTTCGCCGAGCGGGAGTCGATCCAAGCTGAGTGGGCTGGGCCCGCCGAGTTCGAACGCGCTCGAGGTCGAGTCTTCGATGCAGAAGGGAAGACGCATCGCGTACGTGCCGGAAGTCTCCGGGAGTCGATAGGTGCCCGGGCTCAATCGGAGGCGCTGCGCCTTGGATGGGGCCGAGCGGAGCGGTGTTTCGGTGACCAGGCCGCAATAGACCGCGCTGCTCTCGACGCTGAACGAGTAAGGCCAGCTGGAGTCGCCCACGAAGTCGCTCGCGGTCGGACAAGTGGATGGAACTGCTCCGTCGCTTTGGTCATTCCCCCCATCCCTGAGCCCGGCATCGAACGGGACCTCGAGCTCCTCACAGGCCACGAGGAGCAGGAGCACGGCGGACGACAGAGCGAGCTTTCGAGCGGCGGCGAGCACGGGGCACTCTAGCCCGCGCGGGGTCTCGCGGTAAACCAAGCCAGCCTATAGCCGTGTTATGCTCCGCCGCCATGATCTTGGGCCTCACACTCGCCTTCGCCATGCTGGGGGCACCACCCGCGGGCCTGCCCAGCGTCGATGTGCAGCTCCCTCATCCGGCGACCGGACTGCCCGCGCTCGAGCGGGCGCTTCGATGGTTCTCGCTCGTCGAGCCCTCGCTCGTCCCCGAACGGATCCGCGCCGCCGCCTCGGAGCTCGGGGTCGATCCGATGGACGTAGCCGAGCTGACGGAGATGGGTCTTCGGACCGACCGACCGATGCGCGTGTATCTCGATCCGTCCACACGAGCGATGACGGTCGAAGTCGTGGTGCGCGATCGAAAGCGTGTGCTCGCACATCTGGCTGACATCATGACCAAGAACAAGGAGCGTCCGGAGGTGGCCCGCTGGGGTGATGCGGTCCTCATCGATACGGGCGCTACGTATCTCGTTGCGGTCGTGCTCGATAAAGACCGCCTCTACATCCAACTACCGGAGGCTCCCAGGCTCAGCTTCTTTGGAGACTCGAGTGCTCGCATGCGTCTGCCGGCGGCCAAGAAGACACCCAAGCGTTGGACGGACCACGCGCGCCTGGCGCCGCTGGCCGCGCTGAAGAAGCGCAAGAAGTTCTCGGCGCCAAAGCTCGACCTCTCTCGTGTCCCCGATCTGTACTTCAGAAGCGTCGCCGGCGACGACTCCGCCGCCGGTGCGCTGGTTGCAAACAGCAACGGGTTCGAACTCTATGCCCTCTGGGCGCTCAGCGCGCGCGACCAGGTGGTGATGGGGGAGATCGTCTCCGCGAAACACAAGGCGCGTTCGCTCTTCGACGAGGGTCCGCTCAAACCCGCGCTCTCCGTGCGAGCGCGGCTGATGAGCTCGGGCGCTCGCCTGCTGGTCGAGCGCCTTGGTGTCCCCGCCCAGCTCACTCAAGGCGTCGAAGGCGGCGTCCACGCCGTTGTGACGGCTAGCGGCGAGTTTGTGCTCGAGCTCGAGGTCAGCGAGAAGATCGGTGAGCCCGCGCGGGCGCTCCTCGAGCAGGCGCTCAAGGCTCGCGTCTCGACCGCGAAGGTGGTCCTCGATTCGGAGGCGAAGCGGCTTGGCGTCTACGTCGGCGCGGTCGACCCGGCCGGGCTCCGAAAGCTCGGGGAGGAGGAGGCCGCCCCGTTGGTTCTCGACCTCCGTCCCGAGCACGTGCTCTCGGTGCTCGGCGGCGTCCGCGACCGCTACGGTCCCCGTTACACGCTGAACAACGTGGAACTGATGGCGGCGCGCATGGTGGTCGAGCCGGTCGTCCGGGCCACCGAGAGCGTCCACCTCGAGGTGATGCCGCGGGGCGCCGCGCTCTCGGTCCGAGCGGATATCCGCTATCGGGAATGAACCGATTGGCCCTCGTTTCCCGATGGACGCCCACCGGCGACGATGCGAGCCTGCCGGTCTATGGCTGAGTTTCGCCGCTTCTCCGGCTCTGACCGCTACATCGCAGACGAGGGTCTCATCGCCGCGGTCAACGCCGCGATCGTCCTCGAGCGACCGCTGCTGCTGAAGGGCGAGCCGGGCACCGGAAAGACCATGCTGGCCCAGGCCATGGCCGACGCTCTGAAGATGCCGCTTTTGACGTGGCACGTGAAGTCCACCACCAAGGCGGTCGAGGGTCTGTACACCTACGATGTGGTGCAGCGACTCAACGACTCGCGCTTCGGCGATCACGACGTCTCGGACATTCGGCGTTACATCAAGTTTGGACCACTCGGGCGTGCGCTTCAGAGCGAAGAGCAGGTGGTCATCCTCATCGACGAGGCCGACAAAGCAGACATCGAGTTCCCGAACGATCTGCTCCGTGAGCTCGACGAGATGAAGTTCTTCGTGCCGGAGCTGGACGAGACCTTCGTCGCGAAGAAGCGGCCCCTGGTGGTCATCACCTCGAACGCGGAGAAAGAGCTGCCGGACGCGTTTCTTCGGCGCTGCGTGTTCCACTATATCGAGTTCCCAGACAAGCTGCGGCTTCAGACCATCGTGAAGGTCCACTACCCCGACATCGATGGACAGCTCGTAGCCTCGGCGATGGAGCGGTTCTTTCGTCTTCGCAACATCGACGGGATTCGCAAGAAGCCTTCGACCTCGGAGTTCCTCGACTGGTTGGCGGTGCTCTCACGCGCCGGGGTCGCGCCGAAAGACATCGCGGGCGCCATGCCCTTCGTGGGTGTGCTCGTCAAACAGGAGCAGGATCTCGATCTCGTGTCGAGGCAGCGACCCACGTAGCGGTCGGAGTGTTTCGTGTTCGACGCCTTTTTGTACAACCTGCGCGAGCAGGGTCTGAAGGTAGGCATGTCGGAGTGGTTGCGCTTCCTGCAGGCGCTGCAGAAGGGCCTCGCGACCAACCTCGACGACCTCTATCCTTTGGCGCGCGCGGTGCTCGTACACACCGAGGCGCACTACGATCTCTACGACGTCGCCTTCCTCGCCACCTTCAAGGGCATCGCGGCGGACCCCAAGCTGGTCAAAGACTTCGAGGCTTGGCTACAGAAGCTTCAAGAGATGGATCCCGAACGTCCACCCGGCGAGTGGAACTTCGAGAACTTCGAAGACATGATGGAGGCGCTGAGGAAGACGCTCGAGGCGCAACAAGGGCAGCATCACGGCGGCAATCGCTGGGTGGGCACCGGCGGCACCTCACCTTGGGGCACCGGCGGCCGCGCAAATCAAGGGGTGCAGCTGGGCGACAGCGGGGGCGGCCGCAGCGGGGTTCGGCTCGCAGATTCGAGGCGCTGGCAGAACTACCGGACCGATCAAACGCTGGGCGTGCGCGACTTCAAGGTGGCGCTGCGCGCCTTGCGTAAGCTCGCCAAAGATGGCGAAGAGATGTTGGATCTCGATGGCACCATCGACAAGACCGCCAAGAACGCGGGCGAGATCGATCTCGTCTTCGGGAAAGAAAAGAAGAACCGCGTTCACCTCGTGCTTCTGATGGACAGCGGGGGCTCGATGACCCCCAACGCCGAGCTGGTCTCGAGGCTCTTCACCGCCGCGAAGGAGACCAAGACCTTCAAGACCTTCGAGCACTACTTCTTTCACAACGCGATCTATCAGTATCTCTACACCGACTTCGAGAACTGGGAGCGTGAGAAGACCTCCGACGTTCTGAACCGTCTCACCGATCGACACCGGCTCATCTTCGTTGGGGATGCCTCGATGGCGCCGTGGGAGCTGTTCACCAAGGCCAGCGGCATCGGACAAGCCGCGCCTTCGGGCCTCGATTGGTTCACGGCCTTCAAGCGAAAGTGCCCGGCCAGTGTGTGGCTGAATCCCGATCCGGAGCGTTGGTGGAACCATCCGACGGTATCCGCGATTGGCAACGTCATGCCCATGCATCGGCTCACGCTCGATGGCTTGCGAGATGCGATCCGCTATCTCAAAGCGCCCACCTGAAGTGCGCTCTCGCCTGGAAGTGGCGAAACCGGATATGCTCCGGCCGCATGCTCGGGTGGCAGCAACACACCAGCATGGTGCTCCTCTTCGGCGTGGCCGCTTGTGTCGACACTGCGGGCATCTCTGCGCCCGACCTCGAGCCGAGCACGCGCTCCGTTCTATGGATGGCGCGGTCGGACGACTCCAAGACGGCGACTGGATGGCTCGCCACCCGTGAGAGCTACGAACGCGACGGCCTACCCCCGCTCATTGTGCGCGAAGGAGAGCGGTTCCCGGATGTCTGGCTTCACTTCTTTGATGAGACCCTGGAGGTCCTCGGCCAAGAACCCGGGACCGTCGAGTTTGTGGACGCAGGGGCCTGCGGTGCGGAGGGCATCCCGGTGGCTCGAGCGCGCTACGCTCTGCAGGACCGTGAGGGTGTCTTCGACTTCGCGCGGCGTGCTCCCGAGCAGACCGCGCCAGCGACGCACTTTGCGGGCCCGTGTCCATGCGACGATGAGCCGGAGTTGCGGATCGTTTCGCTCCCCGGGACTTGCGATGCCGATATGAGCTTCTTTGGGCGCGGGCAGGTCCTCGCCGCGACGCAGGACGGAGATCGCTGCGAACCGAGGTCGGGCCGCACCGGCGGGTGGGCACTGATCGACTTCGAGTCGGGTCGGGTGACCAGAAACTCCGAACCCCAGTTCTTTGCGACATCGACCTTTTCCATCGAGGAGGGCGTCGCCTACTGGGGTGATCTGGAGGGGCAGCTCCATCGGGTCTCGGGAGACGTGACGACCGAGCTCATCTATCGTCCTTCCTTTGCCGCGGGCGCGGTCGAATCGATCGTGGGGGCTCGAGTGCAGGGGCAGGTGGAGCTCTTCGCGGTCATCACGGTCCCTCGCGATCCCGAACCGAACGCGCCAAGAAAGGCGGATCGCCTCGTTCGGTTCCGTGAGGGCGAGGGCGTCATCTCGGAGCTCCTCTCCCCGGAGCCGGCGCCTTTTGGGACTCGACAGCTCCTCGTGTCGCTCTGGCTCAACGACACGCGCGCCGTCGTGTTCCCAGAGGACGCCCGAAGTTGGCTCGACGTCGGTCGCAACGAGCTTCAGACCTACGACTGGCCGCTGGTCGCGTTTGCCGTCCGCGCGGGTGCGGTTCTTCCTAGCGGCCAAGCCATCGTGGGGACGATCGACGGGAGCTTTTTCCAGCTCGACGGCACCGACTGGACCCCCATGCCCGAGTTTGCAGGCTCGCGCACGGAGCCGGGCGACGTCGATGCGATCGCGTCCGTGGGCGAAGGAGAGGTCTGGTATCACATCTCGGCCGGGAGGAAGTTCCTCGGGCGACGCATCGGGGAGACGGTCTGCCCGCTCATCGAACTCTCTCACACGCTAAAGAGCGTGGAGATGATCGCGCGCGACGGGCACGTCGTCCTCTGGGGCGAGCGGACCGATGCGGCGGGAGTGGATGTCCTTCACTTTCGCCGACCGTGACGGAGGAGGAGGAGAGGCTTCACTCACTTCACTCTGCGGGGGGCGCCTCGGGCAGTCGCAGGTCGCGCCAGTTGGAAGGGAAGTTCAGCCGGCTCGCCATGGACTCGAGCTCCGCCATGTCCGACACCCCGTTGATGAGCATCTTGAGCCGCATCTCGGGCTGCATGTGCGGGTTGAAGGAGGAGCGGGCGTTCCAGTCGAGCGGTCCGCTCGCGGCCCAACCGAAGTCCGGCTCACCGCTCAAGAAGCCCTCGTTGATGATCTTGTCGTTGCTGTCGAGCTGCACCCAGCCCTTGAACGCGGAGTTCATTCCGGTGCCATAGCCGCTCTTGTAGAGCCCGTCGATGTGCACCAGCTTGTCGCCCGCCTCGCGCTTCAGCTGGCCCTCGACCCCGAAGACCTTGCCCTTCATCCACTCGGGGTTGTCGGTGCCTTCGTGCACGGTGGCATCGACCCGATTCAACCAACGCATGCCGTTCGAGACGATGACGCCCGTGGCGTTGTCGGTCGCGTACATGCCGTGGTTGGACTCGATGAACTTCAGGTACTCGCTGATCTTCATCTCGTGCTCCATCTCACCGGAGATGGAACGAACCGAGCTCGCCTTGTAGGACTTCGTCACGCCGCCGCCCAGGTTCACATGGACATCGCCGAGGATGGGGTGAGCGTCGCTGTTCTTCAGCACGAGCTTGCCGTCGACGGTCTCGGCACCGGCGAAGGAGATGTCGGTCAAGAGCTTGCCCGACTGATTGTACGAGCTTCCGTCGACCACGACCTCGACGGTTCCAGTCGCGGGATCCTTCGTGATGGAGACGACGTCCTGAAGGTCAATGAGCGACTTTCCGCCGTAGCTGGTCTCGAGCTCGATGCTCCCTCGGATCGGATGGCTGTCGGTGTTCTTGACCGTGATGTTGTCTCCACCGGACTTGATGGTGTTCGCGTCGACTCGAAGAACCATGCCCTGGATCTTGCCAGTGACGTTTCCGTGGCCCGAGATCAAGAGCTGAGCCGGCTCGTCGTTGAAGCGGTTTCCGACAAACCGGGTGCGGCCCGCCATGTCTGAGAGATCCACATCGAGCAGCTTCTGTGCGTCGTCCTTCGGGATGGTGATGATCTGACCGTTCACCTCGATACGGACGTCGCGGTCCACGTTCGGGATCTCGAACATGCTCTTGTAGAGCTTGCCGGCAGTGTTCCGGTCACAGAAGCCCCACCAGCCCATGTTCATGGAGCCGTCGACTTTGCCGTCGCCCTTGGTCATGCCCGAGCTGGTCTTGATGAGGCCGATGACGTCCTCCGCCTTGACCTCCTCGCCGCTGGCGTTCTTGAACGTGGCCGACCATGAGACCGCGGTGCCTGATGCGTCTCGCTGGATCACCTTCTCGGCGGTGAGCTGGTTGCCGTCTTTGTCGTGGGGCACGATGCGGTCGCCCTGGTAGGCGTAAGCACCCACCGGGTTCGCAAAGCCCTTCAGGGCGTCGATGGGGAACTCAAAGCCCTTCTTCACGGGGAGCTCGGAGATCTCCGCGTCGCCCGGGAACAGAAGTTTTCCCCAGTTGAGACCCGAGGTCGAGAATGGAGAGCGCTCGCTGAAGCTGCCGTGCTTCGTGTGTCCTGCTTCGCCGCCCATCATGTACGCGAGCACCGGGTTCTTCTCGAACGCCTCGGCGCCTTTGCTGAGGCCCTTCGCCTCGCGGTACAGATCGACGTAGCGCATGGGCTCCGCCATCTTGCCGTCCATGGAGAGATAGGTCGTCTCCTTCTTCGGCCCGGCGTCGGGGAAGGAGAGCTTCACCTCACTCGTGTTCATGCCGAGGATGCGGGCCAAGGTGGCACGAGCCGCGGCGAGGTCGCTCGCCACGGCGTGGACCGTGTTCGCCTCCATACCGAAGTCTTGGTAGAGCTTCGGGAGCGCATCGAGCTCGAAGAAGGAGCCGTAGTCGCGGTTCTCGAGCACGGCCTTGATCAGATCGCGCTCGGCCGCCGAGATCGCGCGCGCGCCCGCGGGGGAAGGCGTTCCGTCCAGGTTGTGGGCGCGTGCGTAGTTCACAAGGGCGGCCACGCCATCGAGCGTCACTTCGTCGAGGCCTTCGTGTGCAGTTCCGTCCGCAGGGTTCGAGCTATTCCAGAACAGCTTGAAGAGCGGATAGTCGGTGAGGCGGGCATGGTCGAAGGTCTCGGCCACGGCGGTGTCGGTGTTCGTCTCGGGGGTGGTGGTCGGCGCGACCGTGTTCGGCTGCGCGACCGCCATGCTGGTCATCGCGGGCACTGCGGCCAGTCCGGCCATTACACCCATGACGGGTCGGCGGTGGGTTCTGTAGAGATTGCTGATCCAGCCGGCAAAGCCGTTGGCGGGAGGGGTCGCGGGTTGCTCCGTGGTATTCGCGCGAGGCAGGCTCCCGCTCGGGGCGGGCGTGGTGCTGCCGCCGGAGACGACGGTCAATCGGGGGCTGTCCACGACTGGCGTCCTCGTCACTCCGCTGCGCAAGAAGGGTAATACCGGTCGAAGCACCATAATTCGAAACCTCCCAGCCAATCCTCGGCTCGCTGGTGTTATCGGAGGCCAACGTAGGGAGGTGTGGGATAATATGAACCGATCTGGGGTCGCTGCCAGCCGTCGGAGGCCAGGCTGTGATCTCGAGCACAATCACGTACCCCAAGTGATTGATCTCCGGTCGCGTGTGCTCGGCCTCCGCCCGACCTATTCTCCGCGGATGCCGGCCCTTCACGAGCTCAGCGCCTCCGCCCAGGCCCAGGGCATCGCCTCGCGCAGCTTCTCCGCGGTCGAGCTTCTCGAGGCGCACCTCGCACGCATCGAACGACTCAATCCCGCGTTGAACGCCATCGTCACCTTCGACCTCGAAACGGCTCGCGCCGTCGCTCGTGCAGCCGATGAAGCTCTGGCGCGCCGAGCGCTGGTCGGTCCGCTGCACGGGGTGCCTTTCACGCTCAAGGACTGCCACACCACGTCGGGCCTCCGAACCACCGTTGGGTTTCCGCCGCTCTCCAATCACGTGCCGACGGAGGATGGGACCGTGGCGCGTCGCATGAAGGCCGCAGGCGGGATCCTGATAGGGAAGACGAATGTTCCGCCGCTGCTCGGAGGACCTTACACCGACAACCCGATCTTTGGACGGACCAACAATCCGTGGAATCTATCGCGCACACCGGGTGGTTCGAGCGGCGGGGCGGCCGCCGCCGTCGCCGCCGGTCTCGTCCCCATCGACATCGGTAGTGACGCGCTCGGTTCGGTGCGCCTTCCCTCGCACTTCTGTGGGCTGTTTGGACTCAAGCCCTCCGAGAGACGTGTCTCCTTGCACGGACATCTCTGCTTTGGGGACGTGCCCGGCAATCCGCGCGTCTGGCGGTCGATCTGCACCGTGGGCCCGCTGGCGCGTAGCCTCGAGGATCTGGAGCTCGCCTTCGACATCCTCAGCGGGGCCGACGGCTTCGACACCGAGCTGCCGCCGCTTCCGGCGCGCCGTGTCCCGACGCCCGAGCTCCGTTCGCTGCGCGTAGCCTTCGCGCCCACGCTCCCAGGGGTGCCGGTGGCGCGGGAGCTCCGCGAGACCGTCGAGGCGCTTGCGGGGACGCTCTCGGGACTCGGGGCGCGCGTCGAAGAGAAGCTACCCGCGCTCGACTACGATGACGTGTTTCAGAGCGCCTGGCAGCTCATTCAGCTCGTCGGTGGCTCGCCCGATGCCATGGAGGAGGAGCCGACTCCGCCGCGCATCGTCGAGTTTACGCGCCTCTTCGACCGTCGGGACCATCTCATCCGCACCTTCGACCGTTTCATGGAAGACTGGGACGTACTTCTGCTTCCGGCCTCGATCTCGACCGCCTTTCGTCACGCGGCTCCGCGAGCGCCGATCGAGGTCGACGGCGCGAGGGTGGACTACCGGCACTCGGCGCATCACTGCCTCCTCTTCAACCTGAGCGGGCAGCCGGGGGTCGTGTTGCCGAGCGCGCTGAGTTCGGACGGGCTCCCGATCGGTGTGCAGCTCGTCGGTCGTCGCTGGGAAGACGAGCGTCTGCTCGCGGCGGCCCGCGCGATCTCGGAAGTGACGGGGCCCTTTAGGCCGCCGCCCGAAACGCCACCGCTCAGCTAGAGACGGGTGGGGCGCTTTGCGCGTCGGCGGCTCGTTTGGCTTCCGCGTCCAGGCCTTCGATCATGGCCTCACAACGGCGATCGAGCTCCGCCATATCTTCGGGGTGTGCATCTCGGAAGACAGGTTCGGGATCCTTCATCACGTCGACGGCGGCGATGACCATCGCGCTCGAGGTCCACTTGATCCACTCCCACTGGATGGAGGTCATGTCGTTGAAGTTGGCGGGCAGACCGTCCGCGATGACAAATCGGATGGTACCGTCGTTCAGGCGATAGATCCACGTCTCCTGGCCGTTCACCTTCGCCGCCAACATGCGCTGCAGATGCCCGGCGTCATCCGTGGACAGCTCGTGCATGCCCGGGATGTCGACCTCGACCAGCTTCGAGGAGGCGGAGACGTAGATGGTGCCCGGCTCGGAGGCCATGATTCGCTTCTGATCGAGCGTGAGGAAGCCCGAACATCCGATCATCATGAACTTACCCTTCTCGATGTCTTCCTCGCGCTCGAGTAGCGTGTAGCCGTGTTCCTTGGCGTGCTGGCGCAGCTCGGGGGTGGGGTTCTTGTCGAAGACATAGAGCTTCGCGCCGCTGCCCTGCATGGCGACAGTGACCGCTCGGCCGATGGAGCCCGCCCCGAGCACCAGCACCGGCTTCTCCTCGATGCTCTTTCCGAGCTGCGTCATCACCGCGGTCACCGCCCTGGCCACCGCTTGGCCGACCCGCGGGGCTTCCTTCTCTTGTTTGTATTTCGTGCGCGCGATCGATCGAACCGCGAGATCCCTCATCGCGCGTTCCTCGGGGTGGTCGCCGTTGGCGGTCTGCTCCACGCATCGCACCACCGGTTGCCCGTTCGGTAGCTTCGCCTCGAGGAGCTCCGGGTACTTCTTTCGCAGGTACTTTCGCGCATGCGGACCATCACAGACGATGAGCACGGGAAGCCCATTCTGCTTGTGACGAGCGATGGAGTCATCGACCGCCTTCTCGATGTCGCGCTGCAGGCCGAGCATGTCGCCCTTGGGTCCGAAGCGCACGTCCATGTCGAACGAGCGCACGAGGGTCTCCTCGACCTCTTCATTGTCGTGGTACGGGATGCCGACGAAGATCGCCTTCTTTGGGTCGACCCCCAGGTCCATATAGGCCTTGGTCGCCGGATAGGAGTTGGCCACCATGTGCTGGATGAAGCACACGTTGGCGTCCTCGAGCGGCTGCTCGGCCTTGTACTTGTCGACGAAAAACTGCAGGTCCGGATCCCCCATGGGGATGCGGGCACAACGCGCGAGCGACGATCGCAGCGCCTCGTTCTTGAAGACGTCGAGCTCGAGGCGCCCCACCACACTGGTGTAGCCAAAGATCAGCGATTGGAAGCGAGCCAGGTCGTTGGTGAAGGTCGGCTTGGCCATCAGATGCTCCATGAGAGCGTCGTGCACCGCCGGAAGATCGAAGCGACGGATGCCGTCGATGACCTTGGCGACCGAACTCGCGGCCTCGGCGGAGATCTTCCGGCCATCCCGTCCGTCGAACTGAGGGCTCGTGAGGAGCGATGCGATGGTCTCGACGTCGAGGTTCTTCACCGCCGGATCGTTCGACATGATGCGTTCGATAGCGCGGTGTGCATCGAGGAGCTCGGAGCTCGAGCCGGCCTGCCGAGGGGGGAGATTCTGCGGCAGCGGCGTCGATCGCTCGAGACCCGCGGCGGTCTCGATCCTGATGTCTCGGCTTGGGAGCGGGAGCAACTCGATGACCAATCGGAGCAGGGCGACTCGGTAGGCGTCCTGAACGCCCTCCACGAGCTCGGGCGGCAGCTCGTCTCGTCTTGCCTGCGCGGGGGTGGCACCGACGCTCATGTGCGCCTGCGTACTCTTCACCATATGCTTCAGAACCAGATCCCCGATGCGCTTGGCGCCCGCCTCGCCGATCTGCGCGCTCGCCATCCGAAGCAAGGTCCCGAAGGGCATGCGCCCGGTGGCGCTCGGGCCTTCGACCTCGGGTTTTTCGGTCCACGCGGGGATGAAGTCGTAGGCCTTCTGAAGGAGTCGAACATCGTCGGCCGAGAAGTTGGGGTAGACCTGGCCGAAGCTCGGATCCACGAGCTTCATGATCTCGGCCACGTTCTCGAGCGACGCGCCAGGCCAGATGTTCGCCATCGTGTTCGCCAACCGATGTCCGAGCGCGAGGTTTCGCTCGGCTCTGCTGCGCTCGATGGTCACGCCCGGAAACAACTCCGGAAAGCTCGCGGTGAGCCGCAGGATGAGATCCTCGGTGTACACCGGATCTTCCGCCTTCATCACCCGCGTCATCTCGACCAAAGAGAGCTGGCCGATACCGCGGCCGAGCGTGCTGGCGAGTTGCTGCGCCATCCTCCGCTCTACCCCGTCGCCGCGCGCCGAGAGCAGTCGATCGAGCTCCTTCGCGATCTGAGGGTCGCCGGTGAGATAGGAAACGAGATCTTCCGCGCGAAGTGTGGCCTCGGGCTTCGGCGGCTCGGGGAAGATGGCGTCCGATTGAGATCGATGGGTGGAGGTCCAGCCAAAGCCCCAGCTCTCGTGCTTGGACAAGGGCACCGCCGCTTTTGCTTTGGTCTCGAAGCTGGCGACGACACCCTCGACCAACTCGTAGAGGTTCTGATCGGGCCCAGCGGCCTTGAGGGTGTCGAGGATGGCGCCTCGGAACTTCTGACGCCGCTCCTCCAGTTCAATCGCGCCGCTGTCCGCCGGGTTCTTCTCCATGATCTTGGAGACGAGCTCGGGGGTCATTCGGTACTTCTCGCGATCCTCGTCCGTGACCTTGCGGCTCCCTCGGTTCATGATCGCGGCGTAGTAGTCGAGCGATCGATTGAACTCTTCCGCGATCTCGGCGGTGCCCCATTGCGGCGGGGCGGCCTGGATCACACGGCGGAGCAGGCTGCTGCCAAAACCCATCGGCGCCTGGCGAACACGCTGCCCTCCGGAGCCGAAGTCGTGCCACCGACTGAACTGCCGCACGACCTGCTGGTGATCCGGCAGCCAGTTGCGCGGCAGATCGAATCCGTCCAGTGAGTAGCGCACATCCTTGCCGCTCTTTTTGGCGCTCGGCACGGTTGCGCCCACTTGCTGTGCGAAGTCGTGGAAGAAGAGATCGAGATAGCCGTCGGTCGTGGGTGTCACCGCGGTGCCGAAGTTCACTGGAGTGGTGGGGTGGGGCACGATGGACGGATACTTCAGGTGTAAGGCGAGTAGGTCGTCGACCTTCAGGTCCGGATACGCTGCGGCGATCTCGGGTTCCTGCGAGAGCCGCGCGAGCACCACCGACGGAGGCGCGCCGTACGGCGTAGCGAGCAGGGTGAGACCGATCCTCTTGGCGAGGGATCGTTCCTCCATCGCTTTTTCGCCCCGGCTCGTCGCGAGACGGTGGCGGTCGCTGCGCAGGATGGCGTCGAGGAGCTTCGTCGACCGCCCGGCCTTGAGCGTGTTCTCCTGAGGTTTCTCGAAGGCCGACCGAAGCGGTATGCTCTCGTCCGTGACCTCCTTCGTCTCGGGACGATCCTTCGAACTCGTGATGGTCGCGTTGTCGGCGACGGGGGCGGCGACCTTGGTCCGTCCCCCATTTTGGATCGGTCCCGCCAAGGTTCGCCCATCTTGGGGGCACGACCTCATCTTGCCCAGTAGAAAGCTGGTCTCGTGAACACCAGCGGCTTTGTGAGACTGCTCGTCTCCGAGGGGAGGCCGGAGGAGCCCACCGCCTCGGTCCGAGTGGAGGAGGAAGATTCCTTCACGGTCCTTTCTGCGCCCCCCGACATCCCAGAGACGGGACCTCACCCGATTCGGGTCATGACCGAGGCCTGGCAGGCCGAGCCACACGCGATTCCGAGCCTGAGGAAACACGGCCGCTCCTGGCTCTTGATCCTGCACGATCTGGAGAGCGAGCCCTCGACCACCGAAGCGGTGTTGCGCCAGGGACTCGAGCTTCTGTTTGCTGAAGCGGAGCGCGAAGGGGTCGAGAGCTTGGACATTCCTCTTCTGGGCGCGGTCCACTCGGTCATCCCTGCGACCCGAGCCGCCGAGCTCCTCCAAGAGGTGCTCCTCGGCCGCTGGTTTCATAGGCTGAAGACCGTGCGCGTGCGGGGTGGGCCGTTCCCGCCTCCGAAGGCCCTCCAGACCGATGCTCCGGAGGAGCCATGAAGCTACCTATCTGGCTGTGATCACAGCCATTCTGGTCTGATACGACGTCCGACCGACCGCCCGCAGGGCCCGGTTGATCTTCATTCCACCCAGGGCGCTTAATGTAGGCCCTCCGCCCTGATGTACGCCCTTGGCTCACTTCTCGTGATCCTCCTGCCCTCGCAGGCGGGCTCGAGACCGAACGTCCCCAAAGAACCGCCCGCCGGCATCGTCGCGGCGGACAGCGACTGGTACGACGCCCTCAGCCTCTCGGTCTCTCTGCAGAACTACGTGGGGACCGGGACCTTCGTTGCGAGCGACAAGGCCGACAATCCCTACTGGGCTTCCACCCTGCAGCTCACCCCTTCCTTCGCGCTGTCGGAGCATCTGTCGCTCTTCGCCTTCTTCTCCGTCACCCACGAGTGGACCTACGCGGTCACGAGCTGCTCCCAGCCCGATGGGCCGAGACCTTCGGGAGGTCCGACGCTCGACTGCTCGGACACCGATGACGGCAACGCGCGCCAATTCGAGGCGAGCGATCTGCAGCTCGGCATCGAGTACTCGAGGATCCCGTTCCTCACCATCGACTGGAGCACGTTCTTCGCCCTCTCTTTTCCGACGAACCGCTTTACCCGCGCCGCCAACACCGCGCTCACGACCTCCTTGGGTGGGAGTGCATCTCGGAGCTTCGGTCCGGTCACCACCGCCCTCTCCACGAGCTTCGCGAAGTTCTGGAACGGGGGGGACGCCAGCACGCTCGATGCTTCCGACCTCGATGGAGTGGTGCCGATCTCCTTCTGTCCGGCCGACCGCCTCGAGTCGTGTGTGCCGCTCGCGGGCTTTGCGCCCAACTGGCGATTGCGTCTGGGGCTCGACGGCTCCGTGGAGCTCGGCTTCCTCGAAGGTCTCTCCTTCGCGCTCTCCGTGGGTTACATCTACACCCGAAGTTTTGGTCGCACTCCGGACGGCTTCTCGTCCGCTGTCGTGGATGGAGATGGCGACCGCGTCGTCGACGGCATCAACGAGTCCGACAGCACCTACGGCTCGCTCAGCTTGAACTATCAAATCCTGCCCCAGCTCACCACGAGCTTCGGGGTCTATAGCTTCCAGCCGGCTCGAACCGCGGACGGACAGTCCTTGCGGTTCCCGTTCTTCGACTTCGTGTCGCCGGCCAACAACTTCACCACGTGGTTTCTGAGCGTGGATTACACACTAGGGGGTTCGTGATGAACACAACTCGATGGATGGCGCTCGTGCTGGTGGCCACCGCCGCACTCACAGGGTGTGCGCAGGACGTGGGAGACATCGACCGCACCCAGCCGTACCGCCTGAAGAAGAGCTTGTTCGAGGGTGAGTGGTACCTGCAGCGCACGATCTTCGATGTGCCGTACACCGCCGGGTTCACCTTCACCGGTGAGACCTCGGACCTCGAGCGAATCCGATGGCAGATCGAGCGCGGCTTTCTCATCGCCTATCGAGCCTACGACTTCGTCGAGAACACCAACGCGAACGCCGCCCTGCCGGACGTGGAGCTCAAGGGAGCGCCCATCGCCGCCTATGCCATCGAAGAGCACTTCGACGTGGTGAGGGACTACAACACGCTGACCGGCGAAGAGACCAACGTCCTCCTCGAGAACACCGTCGACCGCCCCTGGTTCGAACGCGCGCACATGCGGGTCGACTGGTCGAAGAACCTCATGCTCAACTTCAGCTTCATCGCCGACGGCGTGGGGCAGTCACCCGTCAACTACTTCATCCAAGACCGAACCGATGCCGACACGTTCATGGTCGGCGTCCAACGAGAGGCGGGCTGGGAGGAGCATCACGACTGGCGTGTGATCGCAGACCTCGACCAGGTCGACTATCTCGACATCGTCGACGTGCTCTTCGCGGAACCGGAGAGCCTGGTCGCCGAAGACGAATACGGAGGGCTCGAAGAGTACCCGGCGTGCTGGTTCTACACCGCCTCCGACTGCCAACCCTCCCGGCTCAAGGTGCGTTCTTCGTTCCTCAAAGTGAATCCGGCCGAGCGCTACGAGGCCATGGCTTATCCCGACAACGAGATCTTGCGCGACCCGGATGGCAACGCCCTGCGTGACGAGTTCGGGAGCCCGATTCGCGTGCCGTACTTCGACAAGTTTGGCTACTTCCGGATCGAGCGTGACTACTTCGACGCGCAACGCGGCCGCACGCAGTCGGGGCGCACCTTCCTCATCACGCGCTGGGGCATCTGGCAGGACGCACCCGAGTGTGTCGACGCCTCTGGCTCCTATCGAAACTGCACGGTTCGGCCGGTTGTGTATCACCTCTCGCCCGGCTTCCCGACCGCCTTGGTTCCCCAGGCGGCGGAGTCGGTGGCCCAATGGAACGCGGCGTTCAAAGAGGTTGTGCTGCACAAGAAGTACGGCGGTGTGGCGCCTCCGGGGGGTGTGGAGGATGTCTTTCTCCTTCGGCCCAACAGCTACGAGGCCGGGGTGACACGCGGCGAGCGTATCGGAGACTTGCGCTACTCGTTCTTGTACTACGTCGCGGAGCCGCAGTCGGCGGGGCTGCTCGGATATGGGCCGAGCGCGGCCGATCCGCTGACCGGGCGCATCATCTCCGGCAGCGCCTATGTCTACGGGGCGGAGACCGAGATCTTCGGGACCTGGGGCGCGGACATCGTCGACCTCCTGAACGGCGTCATTCCCTCCGACGAGTTCCTCGAGGGTGAGGACGTGCGCGAGTACGTGGCGCGTGCCCACGGCGAGTACGATCGGGTCGCGACCGCCGCCGGAAACGCCGAGCGACTGGACCGCGCACGTGAGTTCGCTAGGTCGAGGAACGTCAAGCAGGCGCGGGGTCGCCAGAAGAGCCTCGGCAAGCAGCGCTTCCGGCTCGACCGCTCCGAGGTGCGTGCCCGACTCTCCGCCATCAAGGACAGCCCCCTCGAGGAGCGGCTCATGAACGACGAGATCGTGCGCGCTCTGGTCCCGTCCGCGCGCCAGCCCGGAAGCGGGCTCTCCGCGAGCCTGAGCCCGGCCACCCGCGCCAAGATCTCGCCGGCGCGTTGGGCGACCACGGGCGCCTTCCGCGACCTCACGCAAAAGCGGCGGCGCAAGCTGATGGAGAACAGCGTAACGCTGGCGGCCTTTTCGGACCCGGCGGTGATTGGTCTGGCCGAGAGCTTGCGCGGCAAGCAGCGCGAAGAGGTCCGTCGCACGATCATTGGCGAAGTCTTCGCCTCGACGATGGAGCACGAGCTTGGGCACACGCTCGGCCTGCGCCACAACTTCGGCGGCAGCTACGACTCGCTGAACTATCATCCACAGTACTGGACGACACGCGGCAACGATCCACAGCCGTTTCAGGCCATGACCCCCGGACAACAGACCGCGCGGCAGCGCGAGTATCAGTACTCGTCGATCATGGACTACGGGGCTCGGGTGAACAGCGACATCCAAGGCATCGGCCCCTACGACCGCGCGGCCATCAAGTTTGGTTACGGCGAGCTCGTCGATGTGTTCGAGCCGGATACGCAACCGGCGGACCCGCTCGGCGACGCCTTTGGATACACCTTCGCGATGCAGGAACTCCGTCACTACACTTCCTTGCCGAGCCTGTTTGGCAATGATGCTTCGCGGATCAACCGGCGCCGAACCGTGCCGTACTCGAACGTGATCGATCAGCTGAAGGGCTCGGCGAGCACCAGCTTCATCGAGGTGCCGTTTCGGTTCTGCTCCGATGAATACGAGGGGGCGCTGTCCTGGTGCGCGGCCTACGACGAAGGCGCCGATCCGTACGAGATCGTTCAAAACGCGAGCGACCAGTACGAGACCTACTACATTTTCAACAACTTCTCTCGCGATCGTCAGGACATCGAGTCCTGGTCTCACCTCGAGAACGTGTTCTATCGTTTCTTCTTCCCGATCCAGAACCAGTACCAGCAGTGGTTCTACAGCTCCTGGGACTATGACGGCCTCTGGGAGTATCTGCGCGAGGACCCCGCATACTGGCAGATCGAAGACGTGCCCTATGACGAAGCGATCGACGGCGGGCTCGCGGGCGCGTTCTCCGCCAGGACCGGTCTCAATACGCTCGCGAGGGTCATTCAGACCCCCGAGCCCGGCGCCTACTACTACGACCCCGATGAACAGCTCTTCTTGAACTACAGCTATGAACAGATCCCGGTGTGCGGAGCGGTCGTCAACGACGAATGCTCGGATATGACCGTGCCTCTGGGGACGGGCAAGTACGCCTTCAGCTTGTACGATGGTGACTCGGGCTACTACTTCTACGATCGATTGCAGGTCGTTGGCAGCTTCTACGACAAGCTCGCGGCGGTGCAGACGCTCACCTCGCCCGAGACGAATTTCCTCGGGGTCGACTTCGACGCGAACCTGACGCAGTTCGCCATCGGCATGAACCTGGTCTTTCCAGACGAGGTCACACGCCTCGTGGGCGGTAGCGCCACCGAGGCCTATTCGTCCTACGCGGGCTTCGCGAACAGCCAGGGCTCCTTCGTCTATCGCGACATGTTCACGCAGCCCTCGGGCGCGGACCTCGCGCGGCCGGTGGACCCGGCGACCAGCTTTACGGTGGAGCTCTACGCGGCGTGGCTCGGTATGGCGTTCTTGAACGCCTCCTTTGACAACAGCTTCAACGACAAGATGAAGATCTTCATCGAAGGGAACGGGGAGGGCATCCTGCCGTCCGCTTCCCCCGAGCGCATCGCCCGCTACCAGCATCCGCGGACCGGTCGGACCTTCGTCGCGATCCGCGCCGAGCAGGCGAGCGAGTTCTCTCCGGGCTTCGAGCTCGTGAATCGGGTGCAGCAGATCGCCAACGAACCGACAGAGTATCCCGAGTATCAAGAGAGCCGGATCGAGCTGCTGGTGTCGCTCATGGAGACCGTGCGCGGCCTCTCGGATATCTATGGGAAGCTCAGCTTCTGACCCGACCTCGAGCCCCGTAGCCCCTCCAGGTGGGCATCCTGGAGTTTTCCCGGAACGTTTTCCGCCATCGGCCGATAACCCAGGGGATGGTCGCGATCGGTCGCACGCAGCCCCCGGGCGTTCACGGCGTCACGAACTCTCCAGTGACTTCGGGGCCGGAGGCGGCCGGCGCGGTGCCAGCGGAGGTGTCTGTCGCCCCCGTGCCCTCGCTCTACACCTCTCCGGCCATCGCGCTCTCGGTCGGTCGCGGGGCGGGCCAGCGCGTTGAACTCGGGGCCATCAATGGAAAGAAGCTCGAGTTTGGTGCTTCGGGTCGGCTCCTGCTCGGCGGTCAGCTCGGTTCCTCGAGCCCCGGAGTCGGCGCGGACGCGGAGCTCATCTATCGAACGGCGGAGCTGCTCGCGGCCAAGGACGGGGACTTCTTTGGGCAGTCGCTGACCCAGAAGATGCGTGGCCGCATCTTCGCGCAGCTCGACCAGGCGGTGACCTCGGCTCAGCTCGGAAACCGAACTCGAGCGAAAGAGAAGGCGCTCTCCGGATCCCTCGCGCTGCTCACACACTTGGCCCAGACGACTCCGGCCTCCTCCGCCGCGCTTCGGGCCGAGATCGTCGATCGCGTCCTCGCCGCGGTCGCTCGCGAGCCCAACATCGAGATCGCCGCGTTCTACCTGCAGACCACGAACCGTTTCCTCCCGCTCAACAGCGCACAGAAGAAGGTCTTCGAAGGCATCGAAGCTCGCCTGCTCCCACCGCGTCCGCTGATCGAGGAGTACACGGAGAATCGCACCAAGCCGCTCGAGATCCGCCATAGCGTTCACGAGGAGTTCTGGAAGGAGGAGCTCGCCCTGTTCTCCAAGAAGAACGGCTGGAAGCTCGTCTCGAAGGATTCCAAGGACACGAAGCGGACCTACAAAGGCGTGCTGAAGGACCCCACCGGAAAAAAGCCTCCGCTCAACGTCAACCTCGTGGTGGTCAAAGGCGAACTCGACACCTTGGAGCACATGAACGACCCGAAGGTGCACGTGATCATGTACTCGGGACACTCCTCGCTCGGTGGGAATGGGAGCCAGGCGGTCGAGGCGAGCCCCACGATGAAGGGCAAGCATCCCAAGCTCTACTTCGCGGCGAACTGCAGGGGCGGCGACAACTACCCCGAGTTCACGAACAAGCACACCCGTGCGCACGTGATCATGACCGAGAAGCACACCTACTCGGTGTCTGGACAGGCGCGTATCGAGGCGATGTTCGACACCTTCGCGCGCGGCGAGTCCTACGCGTACATGCGGAAGAAGACCGAGAAGAAGCACTGGGACGAGCCCGCGAATAACTACTTCTATCCCGACGAGTGGCGGAAGTTCGGCTTCATGGACTCCGATCAGGACGGCAAGGTCGACTTCCATCCCGCGCGCACGGACCGCCTCTACGACGTCGGCCTAGGCGACACCGGCCTCAACTTCATGCGCGCGATCAACTTCGCGCGGAGCGAGCTCTACTACCACTGGGAGGTCGAGCACTCGAACGGCAAGAAGAGCTACTTCGGCAAGAGGTATGCGGACTCACTCCTCGCCGGCGGGCCGATTCCGGACCCGAAGCCGGGCGAGTTGGTGCGCGTCAGCCCGGTGAAGACCAAGCCCCACCAGCCGCATCTGTTTCGCGTCGAATACAACGCCAGTTTGGCCAAGAAGATCGAGCCGAACGTGCTCGGGGGTCTGGTGACGTTCCACATCGGCCTCGCGATGGCGGACCACAAGAACGGAGAGACCAACGCGCTCAACAGTCTGCGGGCGGCCGTCATGGGGGCCCAGGCCTGCCACTATCTGGACGTCTACTCCGACACGAGCCCGGTCACGTACCAGCGCTACTTCGAAAAGATCGGTCTCACGAACAAGATGAAAGAGAAGGATATCGAGGATCTCTTCAAGAAGTTTGATAGCCACGCCAACACCGCGCAGACGAAGGCGTTCCAGAAGCTGCTCGAGACTCAGTACGGGGTGGATGTTGCGGCGTGGCACGCGCTTCAGAAGTCACCGCTCGTTTGAGGGATGCGCGTGATTCCGGTCACGCCGGAGGCCTCGCTGAGCTGAGGCAAAATGTGACATGAGTGTGAGCCCCATCGCTGACTGACCGATGGCCTCTCGCGCAATGTCCATGGTGCGTGTCCAACGAAGCATTCTTCCCTCGACAGCCCCACCATCCCATCCCCCAGAACTCCGAAACCTACTTCGGCCCCAATCTCCAGCGTCTGCCGACCCGATTCGATGCTCGGCGCTTCTTCATCCATCACTATGATCCCATTCGCCGTACGCTCGCCGCTCATCAGGAGCTGGGGCTCGCGCTCCTCGTGTTCGCCGACCGGCCCGAGCCCATCGCCGGACACTGGATCGCGGCTCAGATCGATCGCACGACGAGCACCGTGCTCGGCCGGCACAGCGCTTGTGCGGTCTCCGTTCTCTCGACCGCCCAAGAGGTCTCGCTCCGGCACGCGGTGATCTGCGTTCGTGCGGTCTCGTTCAACTGTCTGCGTGCGCGCATCTTTGACCTGCGCACTCAGTTTGGATTTGCGGATGAGACCGGACGGGACCTGCGCGGGGTGACGATCGACGGCACGAGCTTCTTCCGATTCGGTGACCTCATCGTTCTCGCCCTCGTGACGGGTGAGGATCCCTCGAGCTACCTGAGCGCCGAGGACGCCTACGACGCCATTCCGGCGCGGATCTTCGTCGATGCACAAGAGGCTTCTCCCACGGATCCAAAGTTCCGCGTGCTTCGTCCTCATTCGCAAGGTGGCTCCGCTGATGAGCGCACCTTCGTGCGATCTCAACTCGGCGTGTTGCCGCCCGAGGCCGATCTACTGGGTCCCGACGAGCTGCCGGAGGGGCAGATCCATCTCACCACCTCGAACGGGCGCCGCTTCATGCGCGAAGTAGGGAGGTCCGCGCTCTCGCGAGGCCTGCTCTTCGGTCGCTACGACCGCTGCGACATCGGTCGCCGCGGAGGCAACAACGAACTGTCGAGGGTCCACTTGCTCCTCGTGCGCGACCGGGGCGAGCTCCTCGCCATCGACACCGCGTCGAGCAACGGGTCGTTCCGCGGCGAGAAGCAGTTTCGTCAGTTGAAGATGGAG
Source organism: Deltaproteobacteria bacterium (assembly GCA_011526105.1). Classification (GTDB taxonomy): domain Bacteria; phylum Myxococcota; class Kuafuiibacteriia; order Kuafuiibacteriales; family Kuafuiibacteriaceae; genus WYAZ01. Next base: position 23,557 of record WYAZ01000052.1, read on the forward strand.
TCGGGCATGGAGATCGATCTCGCGGGCGAGCTCGTGGTGCGGTGGGTCTCGAGTACGCCCGAGATCTAGGAAGGTCTTGCCAGCCTCACGGCTTTGCTGGCATCAGGCCGGGCGTGAACTACGAGCATGGCTTTCACGCCGGTAACCCCGGCGACGTCCTGAAGCACGCGGCGCTCGTCCTCATCCTTCGCGAGCTCACGCGCCGGCAGGATCCCATTCACTATCTCGAGACCCACGCCGGGGGCGGCCTCTACGGCCTCGAAAAGGCAGACGGGGAGTGGACCCAGGGCATCGGGCGCCTGCTCTCGAAGAACGCCCGCCGAAAGCTGCCCGATCTCGTACCGTACCTGGATCTCGTGGCCGAGGAGGGCAAGGCGCCCGCCGTGTACCCCGGCTCGCCGCTCATCGCGCAAGCCCTCCTGCGAGATACGGACAGGCTCGAACTCTACGAGCTCAAGCCGTCCGCGAAGGCCCAGCTCGAGACCGCGATCGAACCCAAGAAGGACCGCCGGGTACGGCTGTTCGAACGCGACGGTTACGCCGGTCTCATCTCCACTTCGGTCGCGGAGGGCGCTCATCTCATGGCGCTGATCGACCCGCCCTTCGAGGCTTCGGAGGAGTGGGATGACATCGAGGCCTGCGTGAAACGCACCGCGGTCAAAAGGCCCGGGGCCACGCTGGTCTTGTGGTATCCGGTGAAAGAGGGTGCTCCGCACGAGGGTCGGCCGGAGCGGCTTCGCCGTGCTCTCGAGGCGGCTCGCGTTCGGGGCGTGTCCGTGGAGCTCTCGAGTCGAGGCGGGATGATCCTCTCCAAGAGCAAACACGCCAAAGTGCGTGGTGTGCTTTTGGGCTCGGGGTTGCTGTTTGTGGGCGCGCCCCATCGTGCGGTCGCCAAGCTGGCGGCGGCGCTTCCGGAGCTCGGTCGAAGCATGGCGCGCGCCGAAGACGGTACGGCCTTCGATGTGTCTTGGAAAGGCTGGGGCTGAGCGTAGAACGCTAGCGCTCATCTCGAGACCCCCTCGGTCGCGATCTCGGCCGTCTCGCTCGGTCGGGGGTCTCGAGATGAGCGCTACTCGGTCTCGGTCTCGGCCTCGGCCGGGGAGGGAGGCTCGGCCCTGCGCAGGGCCTCGAAGGACTCGAGCTTCTCGCGCAGGTGGCGGTCGAGGGAAATGACCATCTCTACCGCTTCGCTCTTGTTGTGTGCCATGTGCCGCTCCACTCGCTGACGCGCGTCGGCAAAGGCGTCGTCGAATCGGTGCACGAGGACCTCGACCGCACGACTCGCGTCTTTCGATCCGGTCTTGGTGAAGACGGACTTCGCGGTCTCGGTGAAGTCGGCGATGTTCCGGGTTGCGGCATCCCGCAAGGTCTGGGCTCCGTATCGAAGCTCCTCGACGCTCTTCTGGGCGTTGGTTCGGACCTCGACGACCGGCGTGATCACGGAGCGGTCCCAGAAATCCTGAAGGGTTTCGCCCGAGGCTTGGATGAGATTACGAAGCATGGAGAGCGGCATGCGGCTCTTCTGCTTCTCCTCCTCGTAGATGATCTGGGTGAGCGTGACCGCGGTGAGGTCGCGTCCGCTCTTGTTGTCGATGATCTGGACCTCTTCGCCCTCTTTGATCATCCGCGCGATCTCTTCGAGCGTGACGTAGCGGCTGCGCTCCGTGTCGTAGAGCTTGCGGTTTGAGTAGCGCTTGACGATCTTTGCCGGCTTTTGGATCGCGTCGCTGGCGCCCTCTTTAGGGGTCGAGGGTTTATCGGGCGGACCGCTCATGCTGCCAAGCCTTCGGACGAGCCTAGCACAGAGTCAACGCGGATACGACGCACTGCGTTCAAAGGACCCCTCACGCACAGAGCTGTACTTGCCGGGGTTCCCGAGCACCCTTAGACTGCGCATGCCCCCGATGATCGTCGAATGCGACCGATGTCAGACGCGATTCCGGCTCCCGGATGGCGCGGTCGGCGCGAAGGGCGCCAAGGCCCGGTGCAGCCGTTGCGGCAACGTGTTCATCGTGCAGGCTCCGCCGCCCGCCGACACCCAGGCGACGCTCCCGCCGCCCGCCGGCTACTCCGGTCTCACTGGGGTCACCGCCGTGACGCCGCAGGTCTCCGCGCCCAGCGCACCAGGAGCGGGTTCGGAGTTTACGACTGAGGGTCCGCCCACGAGTCGGACCGAGCTCCCTTCTTTTCTGACGCACGCGACGGCCGCCCCCGCGCCATCACCGCCGTCGCCTCGGCCGCCCCCGGTCGGGCTCGGGGCCTTTGCGCCCAGCTCGGCCGGACGTGCGGCGCCGACGCCAGATTCGCTGCCGCCGCCCGTGCCTTCGCGCGAGATCTCCACCCCGGAGCAGGCGCTCGATCAGTTCTTCGACATCCCGCCCCCCCTTCGCGCGCCCGGCTCCGGAAGCGGCGAGGTTCCCAGCTTCGCGGGGCCCGAGTTTGGGCGGACCGCCGAAGTCTCGAAGTTCAGCCGAGCGTCTCACGTCTCTTTTCCTCCGCCGGCCGCGCACGAATCCTTCGGCCCGCCGCCGACCGGAGCCTCTTCGATCCCTGAAGTGCCCGGGTTCGAACACGTCAGCGAACTCCCCGCTTGGGGCGTTCAGGACAAGGAAACGGTCCGGATGGAGCCGGACATGATTCCGGATCTGGATTCGCTCCCCGAGGCGCCAGAGCATGCCTTCGAACCTTCGCAACGTGGGTTGCGCGACACCGCGGAGGGGGATCCGTTCGAGCTTCAGAGCGCGCTCGAGCAGAGCAGCAAGCGTTCAGCGAGTTTCCCGCCGCGAGCGCCCGCGGCGCGTCCGAAGTCCGCCGGACCCACGCGTCGCCTCGAGGTCGGAGGCCTCGACTTCATCTCTTCCGCTTCGAAGGCTCCAGGGTCCATCCCGCCGGAGCAAAAGCAACTGCCAGCCTGGGCGATCGAGGTCGGGGCGCTGTTGATCGCGGGACTCGTTGCGACGCCTTTTTTGCTCGCCTTGGAGGATCCAGGCTCGCCGCTTCGACCCATCGTGAGCTTCCTCTCGAGCACGCCAGGCCCCATCGATGCCTCCGCCTTGGACGGGGTGGCGACCGACGGCGTTCGCGTGCAGTCGCTCATGGGAAAAGAGAAAGGGGTGGTGGTGCGCGGCCAGGTTCGAAACCTCGGCGAGTCCCCACTCTCGGACGTCGACGTCCTGGTGCACGCGCTCGACGGTGATCGGGTGATCGAGACGCAGCGAACACCTCTGGTGGACCCGGTGCCGCCTCATCAAGCCGCGGATTTTGCAGTCGTTTTTCCCGATTCCCCGACCGACTACCGCCCGCTGCGGTTTCGGGTCGAGGTCGGGCCGCGGAGGACGCCGAGCGCGGCTTCGGATGAAGGCAAGATTCCATGAAGCGGCAGTTCCGCCGTGCTAGGTTTCCGTGAGTGCCGAGCTTTCAGGAACTCCTGATCATCGTGTTCGTGATCGCGTTGATCTTTGGGGCGCCGCGCCTGCCGCAGATCGGTGATGGCTTGGGGCGGGCTATTCGCAACTTCAAGAAGGGCCTCAAGGGCGACAACGAGATCGACGTGACGCCAGAGAAGAAGCAGGTCCCGCCCGGCGACGAGAGCTGAGGCTCGGTTCAGCCTCCATCGACGGACCGGCCCATCATCGCCGAGCTTCGGAAACGAGTTCCGGCAGCCGCGCGACGAGCGCGCGGATCGGGGTCGGTCGCAAGCCCAGCGCTGCGCAGAACGGGAGTTCGGTTGGGTCGGCCTCCACGCCGCGCTCGAGCCCGCGCACCAGCGTGTCGACCAGCGCGACGACGTTTGCGAGGCGCTCACCGTCCGTATTCGGATGCTCCGGTGGGTGGTGGTGTAGCCCAACCGCCTCACAAATGCTCGCGGGAAGCCCCCACTTCGACAGCAACGCAGCCCCGATCTCTTCGTGAATGGCGGTCGCCGCTTTGGTCGCGGCCGTCCCGAACTGTGCCTCCAGTCGGGCAGCGTCGACGCGCGTGATCATCCGACCCGCGTCGTGCAGCAGGCCGGCCAGGTGTGCAGTCTCCGGCTTCACACCCGCGAGCCCAGCGACGAAGGGACAGGCGGCGGCGACTTCGTTGGCGTGTGACCAAAGCTGGGCGGACGCTTCGTCGCGAACCAGACGTGCCCCCAGGAGGGGCATGATGATGGAGGTCCGAATTCCATCGACGCCCACCCGTTGCGCCGCTTCTTTCACCGATTCGATGCCCCGGCTGCGCGGGCGGTAGTACGCGCTGTTGGCGAGCGCGACTAGGTGAGCGGCCATCAGCGGGTCCCGCTCGATGGTCGTCGCAAGACACTCGAGAGAAACGGTGGGATCTCCGGCCAGTCGATAGACCTCGCGCGCGACCGCGGGGAGGGTCGCATCGATGGGCTTCTCGGCCGCGAGCACGACCTGCGCTGCCTTTCGGACCTCCATCAACACCGGACCCGAGGCTGGCTCGAGCCGCCAGGAATAAGTGCGGCGCTCCTGCGATGCCCCGACCTGCCGGCGCCATTCGGCATCGGCGGCCTCGTCGTCCCGGCTGGACCAGTTCTCAAGACCTTGCGACACGTCGAACTCCTGTTGTGTTCTCGGGCCTCAGCCCGCGAAGTTACTCATCACCTGAAGCTTCACCTGCCGGAGGTCGGCGGCAAATGACCGGACTTGGAAGACGTCAAAGCCGAGCGCCTCCGCTGACTGCGCCAATTCGTAGGGAGCGCTGCGATGCCTCACTGGATGACTGCGCCATAGATGCAGGCCGCTCACGAGGCGCACGACGTGTAGGTCCCAGGTCTCACTCTCGAGTGGAACGAACTCATCATGGTGCCGAACGCAGAGGACAGTGAGGTACTGAGGCAAGCTCCAGTCCTGGTGCACTTCGCTCCCGATGAGCAGGTGTACTCGGTCGAGCACGGAGTCGATGACTCGCTCGGGGAGCTCGCGCGGCAGCACCTCATCCACCATGAGCGAGGCGAGGGATCTCAAGGCGATGGACTTCCCTACGTCGTGCAGCAGCCCGCCAAGAAAAGCCTGGTCAGACCGGGCGTGCGGCAGCCGCATCGCGATTGCCGACGCCTGGATCGCGATGATGGTGGAGTCGTTGAAGAGCGAGGCCCAGCGCGGACCCATCACGGCGTTCTCCGCCCGAGTCCGAGGGTTGAAGAGCGTTCGAGCGGCGAGTGCGCCCGCGGTCTGTGCGAGGTGATTGAGCCCCATGCGGACGATGGCGTCTCGCACGGACCGAACCTCGAAGTCCCGCGCGTACATCGGCGAGTTGGCGATCTTGAGGATCGCGGCGGACAATGCCGGGTCCTTCGAGATGAGCTGTGCCAGGTCCGTTGCTCTCACGTTTGGGTCCGCGACGAGGTTGAGGACACGCAGCGCGAGGGTCGGAAACGCATCCGGGCCAGGCCGGTGTTCATCGAAGTGGGTGAGGACCTTCTCGGCGATCTCATTGACTCGCTCGTCGTCTGGTTCATCTACGGGGCGCGATTCGAGCGGGAGCCCCAGGACTTCTGCGATCTGCTCGATCAAGGGTTGGGCCTCGACCGGAGCGATCTCCTCCACCACCTCTGTCGGCCGGTTTTCGATGCGCGCGGGGCGAGCGCTCTCGCGAACGGGCGTGGCACGAGGATGCAGGAGGGCCTGCAGCCAGTTCACGAAGCTGCTCCTTCGCTTCTGGGGGGTGCGGACCGGGTCCGCGGGGATGGTCTCGAGCTCCCCGGAACGCTCGGAGTGGATGTCTTCCACGAGCGTTTTCATATCTCCTGGGCCTCCTCCAGCATCGCGGGTATCCGGGTCCAAAGGGCCTCGATGTGTTGCACCTTGAGATTCAGTGCGGCGATCGACGGGAACTCCTCCAGGTCTGGCGTCTCGCCTCGTTCGGCATGCCCGACCAGTCCGTCCGCGATGCAGACCGCATGAGCGATCAGCTCAGCCTCCGTGACGGGCACGAACGGAGGTTGATGGTGCTGACCCACCGCCAGGATCACCGGCTCCGGCATCTGCCAGCGCTCGAGGAGCGTCTGCCCGATCTCCTCGTGCAGTTCATCCGCGGCCTCCCGCAACGCCTGGGGCGTGAAGTGGGCCTGGAGTGAACGGGCATCCATCCAGAGCAGCATCCGTCCGATGTCATGGAGCAGTCCGGCGAGGTGGGCTCCTTCCACCGGGATCTTTGCCAGGGCAGCGACAAAAGGCGTGACGGAAGCGACGGCGGTGGAGTGGGACCACAACGCACGAGAGATCGGATCACTCACGAGCCGAGAGCGAATCCTAGGCGCGAGGATCGCGGTTCGGATGCCCTGAGCGCCCAGCCGAAGCACGGCGTCCGAGACCTGCTCCACGGCACCGAAACGGCCTCGATGGAACGCGCTGTTCGCCATGACGATCGCGTGAGCGGCCATGCCCGGGTCGGTCTCGAGCAGGCGAGAGAGCTGCTGTATGGACGCGTCGGGATCCGAACAGAGGCGGGCGACGTCGCGAGCGACGCGCGGGAGGGTCGCGTCGATGGGCTCCTCGAGATCGAGCCGCTTGATGGCCATCGAGAGCAAGAGCGCTCGAGCTTCTTCGGTGGAGTCGTTCCGTTCGTCGTTGTCGGTAGAGGTGAGAACGGGCGCTTCGCCCACCTTGTGTGCGGTCTCGGTCTGGGGCTGGCCATGTCCACCCACGATCAATCGAAGCGACACGCACCTGAAGTCGGCCAATGCGCGCGAAGCTTTAGGGCACGCGATGACCGGATCCACGCACCTCGCCACACTCGGATCGGGCGACCGGGGGGTAACTCCGAGCTATGGCGTCCTCCACGTGGGCCGATTCTCGGTGGTGATGCACGGAGAAGAAGAAGAGGTGCCGATCACGCGCCGAATCGAGCACCTCGATGACGCGCCTGTCGCAGCCACCGTCATTCGGAGGGCGGATGTCGCACATGCCGCCCTTCCGTCCTCGTGGGTTCCGGCTTCGAACTCCGCGATGGAGAGCTGCGCGAGCGACGGTTTCGATGAGCTCCGCCTAGGGGAGGTCCTCGGTCAGGGCGGAATGGGTCTGGTTCGCCGAGCCACTCAAGTGGCGCTGAATCGAGAGGTCGCGGTGAAGACCGTGCGGCCGGACCGTCTGACCCCGGACGCGCGCGACGAGATCCTCAAGGAGGCGCTGATCGCTGGCAGCCTCGAGCATCCGAACATCATCCCGATCTATGGCCTCAGGTGGAGCTCCAGCGGTGAACCGCTGATCATCATGAAGAAGATCAGCGGCACGCGCTGGTCGATGATGATGCACAACCCGGCCGCTCGTCCGCGAGATGCCTCCTCCGACATGAGCTTCAACCTGGAGATCCTCCTTCAGGTCTGTCACGCGGTCGAATTCGCCCACTCCAAGGGGATCGTGCATCGGGACATCAAACCCGACAACGTGATGGTCGGCGCCTTCGGCGAGGTCTACCTCCTGGACTGGGGCCTCGCCGCGAGCCTCTACGACGACGGAAGTGGGCGCATTCCTCTTCAGGAGGCGGCGGAGTTCGTCTCCGGCACACCCGGCTACCTGGCCCCCGAGATGGTGCAGAGCCCGGGGCTCAAGATCAGCCCGCTCACCGACGTGTATCTGCTCGGCGCAACACTCCACAAGATCGTGACGGGGGAGGTTCGCCATCGCGGAAAGTTCTACGAGGCCATGCAGAGCGCCCTCGCATCCACTCCTTACGAGTATCCCGAAAACGTGCCCATGGAGCTCGCGGACATCTGCAACCGGGCCATGCAGATCGATCCGACGCAGCGGTATCCCAGCGTCGCTCGGTTTCGAGAGGCGGTCCGGACCTATCTTTCGCGTGAGAGTTCGCTCGAGCTCTCGCGCGAGGCGGAGGAGCTGCTCTCCGAGCTGCGTGTCTCGGTGATGGAGACGGTTCCGGTTCCAGCCGGGGTGGGCGAACTCGCCGGCAAGTGCTGCTTCGCCTTCGAGCATGTTCTTCGCGCGTGTCCGGAAAACCGCTCCGCGACCTTGGGGCTGCATGAGGCCATTCGACTCGGTGCCGAGGGCGCGCTTCGAAGTGGATCTGCCAACGCGGCAGAACACTGGTTTGAGCGACTCTCACGAACCGCCCCTCTGACGGGCGACCTCAGCGTGAGACCGCCGAGCCCGGCCCCGGCCCAGTTGGCCGCTGGCGTCGAGCCGCGCCTGGGCTCGGAGCCGCTGCGCGCGCCGCTCTCGAAAGCAGGTCTCGCGGTGGGTCTGGGGATCGCCGCCATCCCCATCCTCAGCACCCTTCTCGTGAGTCACTTCGGTCTCCGGGGTTCCGGGCCTGTCCTGCTCTTCGATCCGCTCGTGGTGTGGGTGGTGTTTCTGGGTTTCCTTGGGTTTTCTCGCGCTCGTGCGCCTCTCACCACGCCTCGACTTCGCCTCGTCGCCTTGGGTGGCCTGGCGCTCTCGGTGCTCACCCTCGTGCGTTTCGGGGCCTACCAACACGGCTTCGAGCTCGAGCTGCTGCGACAGCTCGACTTCGCACCACTTCTCCTCGTGCTCGCCTCTGTCGCGATCTTCGTGGACTCGCGGGCGCGGGCGCCATTCACCGTGGCCGCCTTCGGCCTCGCGGCGACGCTCAACGCACCCGCTTGGGCGGTCGTCTACGCCTATGCGCTCACACACGTTCTCGCGCTCGCAAGCTACGCTCACAACGCGTCGGATGTGGCTTCGACCGGAGCCGACCCATGAGACTCCTCTTCGTCGACGATGACGAGTTCATCCTGCGCGCCACCAAGCGCCTGTTCACCCACGACGCCTCTCGCTGGGAGGTGTTTACGTCTTCGAGCCCAGGAGCGGCCCTTGCTCAGCTGGAGTCCATTCAGCCCGATATCGTGATCTCGGATCTGCGGATGCCCGAAATGAACGGGCTGGCCTTCTTGGCGGAGGTCGAGCGGCGCGAACCGGCGTCGGTTCGAATCATCCTCACCGCCGCCAGCAGCGGGGAGACGGGCGTCGACATCCTGCAGGTGGCTCACCAGGTCTTCTACAAGCCTTTCGAGCTCGAGCAGTTCGAAGGGGCGCTCACGCGGGCCTATCAGGTCCCCGGAACTCGAGCCAATCGCGCCATTCGGCGCGCGGTGGGGGAGAAGACGAAGCTGCCGGTCCTTCCCGACCTCTATCAGCGCCTCGAGAGCCTGCTGCGGCTGCCCGAGGCCAGCGCGCGCGACGCGGCTGAGCTTCTGGCGCAGGACCCGGCGATGTTGGCTCGGGTTCTGCAACTCGCGAACTCCGCCTGGTACTCGCGCGGCTCGCCGGTTCTGGATGCCCTCGGTGCGGTGGTACGGCTTGGGATCCGCGTCATCCAGTCGCTGGTCCTCCATGCAAGCTTCTTCGCTAAGCAGGCGCCTTCCGAGGAGAGCCTGGAGTGGCTGTCTCGCCTCCAGCGTCTAGGCCTCTCCGCGGGTCACATCGCGGGGCTCATTTGGCGCGGCACTCCGGCGCACGGCGACGCGATCTCGGCGTGTCTGCTCGCTGACGTGGGCCAGCTCCTTCTGCACAGCCTCTACGGTGCGGACTACCTCGAGCTGGGCCAAGAGGTGAGCAAAGAGTGCAGCCTCGCGGAGCTCGAGTCCGCGCACTATGGCTTCACACACGCAGAGGCGGGGGCTCACCTGCTATCGGTCTGGGGTCTGCCGCCGAACCTGGTGGAGGCAGTCCTCGTGCACGACAACGCCTCGCCGCCTGGCCTCGCGTGGACGCTGGGGAGTTCGATCTATTTCGCGCACAGCCTCGCCGAGGACCGAACGCTAGGCCCACAATGGCGGGCCCACCCCCTCGCCGCTGGCCTCTTGCGCCGCTTTGCACGTGACCGGTGAGTCCATCTTGGGCCCCTCAGTTGAGCCGCGTTCGCTCCTGGACTTCGAGGGTGGGTCGCCGACCCAGGCGCCACGACAGCGCTCGTGCGGTTCCCTCGACCCGAATTCGACCTCGGTGCACGCTCTCGAGGTGACACCAGGAACAGAGCGTCACCATGTTCTCCGCCTCGTCACCTCCGCCGTGAGCCCGGAACACGATGTGGTGCGGCGTTGCGTCGTGGCGTGTGCAGACGGGGTTCTGACATCGGTGGCGATCACGCCGATACACGTGGGCCCACTTGTCATCCCAGGCTTCCAGGAACGGCAGCCACGTGCTCCAGAGACTGAGGCACATGAACGCGATGAACGAGCTTCGAACACCCGCGAGCGCGTGAAACTCCTCTTCGATCGTTCGCCAGTGCGCGTAGAGCTCGTCCGAGAGCCGTAGCAAGATTGGCGGCGCGGACGCGGTAGGCAGGCCCTGCAGCATCTCTGTCGAGGTTTCGGGCGCCGAGCAGCGACCGAAAGAGCTCACCGCTCTGCACTCGCCGCTCAACCGCCGCCGCTTCCTCCAGATCCTCGAGCCCGGGAGGAAAACGCGAGGCGCGGGGATCGAAAGACAACGTGATCAGCACCAGCGAGATCTCCTCTCGCAGGCATCTGTAGGTCCGCGCCCGCGCTCGCTCGATCCACGCCACCGCGTGGGTCGTCTCCGACCACCGTCCCAGCACACGACCGACGAGCAGCGCGGCCTCGGTGCCGATTCTCCCGCTTTGCAGGGCTTTGGCGAGCGACGGATGACGCCTGAGGTGGCGGCCGAGGGTGGCTTGATGCTCGAGCGTAGAAAGGCACAGATTCGGCTGAGCCTCGACATATGCAAGGAGACTTCTGAACCCGAGCTGCCGCCACATGCGCCGTTCGACAAACCGGAGCGCCAGACCCGCGAGCGACACCGCGCATGCGTGAGGTATGAAGCATGGCGAGCTCGCCAGCGCTGACCGTCCTCCGCCGAGCCCTCCGCTCGGGAGGCTGGGTCGGGTCTCCGGCGGCGCCCATGAGTGCGCGCCGAAGGTCTCCCTCGCGCAGCCTTCGTGTCAGCCTTCGGGTCTCGTGACACCAGCGCGCGTTCTCGCCGGTGCGCTCCCTGCCATGGGCTCCGATGGACGAGAAGCCGAGCTCGTGATGGCCGTGCGCGATAAACAGCGCGTCGAGGAGCTCACCCATGTGCAACCTGAGTTGCGTGTCCGCGCGCGTTTTCTGCTGAAGCTCGGCGTCGATGGCCGCGGCGTCGAGCCCACAAAGAGGTCGTTCGGATGGAGGCGCGGTCCACTGGGTGAACTCATCGGCGCGCATTTGGCCTCATGGCCTAGACTGAACAAGTGTTGAAGCTCTGTCTGTCCGGTTCCGAAGCGGGCCGGGTTGGTGGACATGGAGCTGAGTTCCACTCAGTCCAGCCTGCACAGCCTCAAGGCATCCGCGGCAGGTGCGTGTCGTGGATGACCACCCCGACCCCCGAAGCAGAGACCACTGCGGCCCCGCTGCGATAGCCCATTAGCGGAACGCTCGCGCGAAAGCGCAGCGGGACGTCCCGAGCGACCGAATCGGCCGGCGCCACCAACCACAGCAGCGTGTCGGCCGGGATCGTCTCGCGGGTACCGAACCGTCCCAGACCCGCGCCTTCGAGGACGTGTGCCATGGCTTCGGCGCTTTCGGACTCGAGCGCCACGATGACCCCACCGCGCTCCATGAACTGCCGAAACGCGATCGCCCAGGTCTCGCCCAAGGCGCGCAGCTCGGCCGCGGAGCGTCCCGGCTGAGGAGTCAAGAGAAGGACATCGACCTGCAGGAGATCCTGGGTCATCGACGTGTCGTCGAGGATGACCTGCGTCCATCCGCGCCCCACCAAGGCGAGAGAACTCGCCATCGCGATCCCAACCTGATTGACGGAAGTGGAGGTGGCGGTGCCGCTGTGCAGAGCCACTCGCAGCGGATTCTCGAGCCGGATCTGGCACGCGTTGCCAAACATGGTGGAAAGCATGGGTTCGGGCTCAGAGAAGTCGTGTCCAACGACGATCACGTGTCCCACGAGCGGAGCGCTACACACCCCATCGAGACAGATGTCGTCGCCGCAGTCGATGCCGCAGCCGCCACAGTGCTGGTCGTTGGTTCTCGGATCGACGCACGCATCCGCACACACGATGCGGGGCGCGAGGCACACGAGATCGCAGCGGCCGTCCACGCACATCTCGCCGCTCACACATGCGGTGTCGCAGTCTCCGCAGTGGCTTGGGTCAGCGCTGAGGTCCACACATGCTGCTCCGCAGCTCGATCGGCCTAAACCGCATGCGGGTCCGGCGTCGAAGCGATCGAGCACCGGCGTTCCACCGTCGTCGCGATTCAAAAGGCTTCCGTCCTCGAGCGTCCACGCGTCGAACGGGGAGCTCGTCGCGTCTGGGCGCGCGGCGTCCTCAGCGCCTCCGTCGAGTCCGGTGTGAGCGTCGCCCGTGGGATCGTCGGCGTCATCCCCGACGGTTCCTCGATCTCCGGAGACTCCGAGTTCCGCAGCATCATCCGCAGGTGAGCCCGCGTCCGACCGCACCTGCTCGCTCGAGGGTTCGAGACAGCGGCCGTTCTCGAGCTCGAGCCCCGCTCGACACTCCGCGCCGACGATGGCCTGACATCCGGTTCCGGAGCCGACGAGGGTGATGAAGGTAAGGAGGTAGGTGCCGCGATTCATCGTCCGGCTCCGTTCTGGACCGCGGCAGCGTTTTCGCCGCGCGCGATGGTTGAGGGCGCCTCGACGGGGACTTTCCTCGTGACGACGAACTCGACGCGCCGGTTTCGACGGTGGGCTCGGAGAGTCCGCCTGAGATCGATGGGTCGAGCCTCCCCGTAGCCCACGGTCTCGAGTCTGGATGGGGCCACGCCGTGCATGACGAGCGCCCGCTTCACCGCCTCGGCTCGCTTTCGACTCAGCTCGAGGTTGTACTCCTCCTCGCCGCGGACGTCCGCGTGCCCTTCGATGCGCATCGACACCCAGTCGGGGTGACTCTGAAACTCCATCGCGATCGCCTCCAGAGTACGAGCGGACTTGCGCTTGAGCTTCGATCGGTTCGTCCTGAAGAGCACCCGGCCTTCGAGGACCAGGCGATCTGCGACGAACTCGATCTTCTCCTCGTCGGGACAGCCATCGTGGTCGTTGTAGCCGTTCAGCACTTCGGCCTCGAGCGGGCACTTGTCCTCGGAATCGGCAATGCCGTCGTCGTCCGCGTCGAGTGCCTGGGTTTCCGGAGCCGGTGGTGGGAGCGGCGCCTCGGCGGGCTTCGTGACGACCACGGAGATGACGGGCGCCATCATCGGCTTCACTTCGGGCGCATCGAGGAACACGAGCTGGAGCCCGCCGATGAGAAGTCGGGCGTCTTCCGACGAGAGCGGATCCTGGAAGTGGACGAGCTGTTCGTAGCGGGCCATCGGTCCGACCGCGACCGCGCCGAAGGCGAGGTTGTAGCCGAGCGCACCTCCCACCACGGGCCGGACTCGACCTCCGGTGACCCCTCCGCCGGAGTTCCCTTCGAGCCAGAGGCCCAGACTCCGGCTCTCCTCTTCCACCGAGCGAAACGGGGACACTCGAATCGCACCCGTCACGGAGTAGAGCGCGCCGGTTTCAACCGCAGCCCAGCTTGGGTCGGAGCGGGGAGCGCCGTTCGTCGTGAGCAGCGAGGCGCGTACCGCGGCGCCGACCGACAACCAGGGTGCGACGCTGCGCAGCACGCCGACCGACCCGCTGACGCCCAGGCCAAAATCGCTGCTCTGCGGAGCGCTGAGGGCACGTCCCGCCCCGGCCTCGGTAGCGATGAGCCAGCGCTCCTCGGAGCCCTCCGAAGCGCCCGCCCCAGCGAGCGCGGCGAGTGTCACGAGGATGAAGCTGAGCTTGCGCATTTTGTCACTCCCAGCGCACCCGAAGGGCGAGAGTGCTCGGTTTCACCGGCGGCGGCGAACCCGGCGGCTTCGCCGAGTTTCGTCGCTCGACCGTTCCGTTACGGTCAGGTCGCGAAGTGATTCCGGCAACAGCTCTTCGATGCGCCTACCGCTTGAGTCGACCGAAGGCCGCGTGATCTTTAGTGGACGGACCGTCTGAGTGGAGAGGGGAAACGGTGCCGGTCCTTCGAACGGCCGAAGCGGCGCGTCCGTGCTCGACTTGCGCGAGCGAGGTTTGGTGGGGGTCTCCTCCACGACGGGGGCGGGGACCACGAACCCGAACTCCGGAGCGTTCGGCTGACGCGCTTTGGGTGGTGCCTCCGCGCCGAGGGCGTCGAGGCGTTCCGAGAGGCGTCGCCATGCCTCCTGATCTCCGTCGCGCGGTCGCAGAAAGAGGAACTCCACGCGCCGATTTCGGCCGCGACCGGCCTCGGTCTCGTTGCTCGCCAGCGGGTGTGAGTCCGCGTATCCGCCGATGCGCAGCCGGGTCGAGGGCAAGGCCTCCTTCGCGGTGAGGTGGTGGAGCGCGGCGAGGGACCGGGCGACCGACAGCTCCCAGTTCGAGGGGAAACGGACCGTTCGGATGGGACGGTCGTCCGTGTGGCCCTCGATCCAGAGGGGGAGCTCGATCTCTCTCGCGATCTGCCCCACGACCTTCATGATTCGCTCGGCCCCCGGGAGGAGGTCGGCCTCACCATCCGCAAAGAGGAGACGATCGGTGACCCGAAGAGCGATGCCGTTCTCTTCGCTGGAGACCTCCATGCTCGACCCCAGACCCGTGCCCTCGAGGATGGCCGAGATGCGCTGCTTGAGCCGCAGCTCGATGGGCACCGAGTTGGGCACACTCTCTTCCTTCGACAGCTCGACGACCGAAGTGGTGAGTCCCACCATGTCGCCAGGGTGCTTGAACTGAACACCCAGGGCTTCGCGGACCGAGCCGAGCGCTTCCCGAAAGTTGGTCACGTCCATGTTGGCGAAGGACAACAGGAGCACAAAGAAGGTGAGGAGCAGGGTCGCCATGTCGGCGAAGGTCGCCATCCAGGCCGGAGCACCCTCTTCGACCTCTTCCTCGTCTTCTTCGAACTCGTCACCCATGACTAGGCCGCCTTGCTCGTCTCGGAGTTTGCGCGCGCCTTGGGCTCGAGGAAGCCTTCGAGCTTCTCCTTCACGACCCGAGCGTTTTCACCCCGTAGAATGGAGTCGATGCCCTCGATGACGACGATCATGTTGGCGGCTTCCTCGCTCGACCGATGCTCGAGCTTCGTCGCCAGCGGTCCAAAGAGCAGAAACGCCATCACCGCGCCGTACATCGTCGTGAGGAGCGCGATGGCCATGGCGGGGCCGATCTTCGACGGGTCGTTGAGGGTCTGAAGCATCTGCACGAGGCCGATGAGGGTCCCGATCATGCCCATGGAGGGCGAGGTGGCGGCGAGGAACTTGAAGAGCTTCTGCCCTCGC
The DNA here is from genome assembly GCA_011526105.1 of Deltaproteobacteria bacterium. Classification (GTDB taxonomy): domain Bacteria; phylum Myxococcota; class Kuafuiibacteriia; order Kuafuiibacteriales; family Kuafuiibacteriaceae; genus WYAZ01. The sequence continues at coordinate 38,783 of WYAZ01000052.1, forward strand.
TTGTGACGCTGCTTCATCGTTACGAGCTCGCTGCGAAGCACGGACCGGACGTCTTCGGCGGGCATGCCATCGACCGCGAAACGCACCCCACGGGCGAGGAACTTGTCGGGAATGACCTGGTTCTCCAGAGCGAGGATGCCGCTCTTCTTCACGATGGTGGAGAGCTCTGCGATGGTCGCAATGGTCGTCTCCACGGATGGGCTTCGATTGAAGATGGCGTTGAGTCCCACCTTGAATCCGTTGACGAAGTTTGGCATCCGCTCCGCGATCATCGCGGCGCTGATGCTGCCCCCCACGACGATCAGCAGACTCGGCACATCGATGAATGCGCTGATCGTGCCCCCGGCCATGATCGAGCCGACGATGAGCGCGAATCCCGCCACGGCGCCGATGATCGTTGCGATATCCATGATGCTCCTTTCGCTTCAGAATCCCTACTGCACGACGAACTCACCGAAGAACACGCTCTGTACTTCGTCCGTGCCGAGCCGACCTTGAACCCGCGCGAGCAGTTCGCGCTGGATCTTGGTCTTTCCGTCCTCTCCGCGGGTATCGGCGATGCGCAGTGTCGAGAGGTAACGAAGGAACTGGTCCCGGATCTCTGCCTTCGCGAGCTCGAGCGCGGGCAACACCTCGGGGTCACGCAGTTGGACGCTGACGGTGGCTTTCAGGTATCGAGGGACGCCAGGCTCATCCAGGTTCACGACGAGGGTGGGAAGCTCCGCGACGGGCCCTGGCAGCTTCGGTGCCTCCACGGGTGCTTCCTCTGGCTCGACGTCCGCCGGCTTGGTCAGTTCGACGAGCTTGAAGGCCACGAATCCCGTGCCTCCGAGGTTGATGACCCCGAGCGCGGTCCCGAGCACCGCAAAGAGGGCGACCTTGGACTTTGGCTTGGGCGCTTCGACGGGTGTTTCTGGTGCGGGTTTGGTCACGATGTTCCTCCGGTCTCTCGGGCCTCAGGCCGCGGCGCCTGCTTCGACCCTCAGGCGTCCCTGGGCGGCGAGGGCGGCACCCGCCGCCACGGCGAGCTGAGGCTCGGAGTGAACGGAGACCGCTCGCCGGAAAACCTTGCTCACGCGGTCCACGACCCCGGGAACCCTGCTGGAGCCCCCTACGAGCAGGACGCGGTCGAGCACCTCGGGTCGCATCGAGGCGAAAGCGAGCGCTTCTGCGCTGACCTTGACCGCTCGGTCGAGGTACGGGCCCCACAGGCGCTCGGCGAGGGGTCTGTCCACGTTGAACTCGAACCCGTGCGCTCGCCCGGGCAGGTCGCGCAGGCGAAGCGTGGTGCTCTCCGAGGCAGAGAGGGCTCGCTTCGCGAGCTCGACGCGACAGAGGATCTGATCGAAGAGCACGCGATCTTTCTCCGCGTCGATCTCTTCGGTCTGCCATAGTTCGCCGACGATGTGTCGGCTGAGGACCGCGTCGAGATCGTCGCCTCCCAGGCACTCGTCCCCTCGTGCAGAGAGAACCTTGAGCCACTGGGCGCTCGCGTCCACGACGGCGGCGTCCATCGTTCCCCCACCGAAGTCGAAGACGAGGAACCTCTGGCGCTTCTCCAGACCTCGAGCGAGCGCATAGGCGGCCGCGCAGGGCTCGTTGAGGATGGATATCTCCTCGAAACCGGCGAGCCGACCTGCGAGTTTCGTGGCCTCGATCGCCGGTGCGCTGAAGGCGACCGGTACGGTGAGCAGGACCTTGCGAATCTCGGAGCCGAATCGCTGCTCGGCGAGGCCCTTCAGGTAGGACAGCAGGATCGACGAGGCCTCGGCAGGGCTAATGGGCCCCGTGTGCGTCTGCATCGTCACTTCGCCGCTCATCGAGCGGCGGAGCCTCATCGTGGACGTCCCGTCGATCAGACGCCGGGCGCCGGATTCCCACGACACGCCCATGAGTCGTTTGAAGCCGGCGAGGACCTCTTCGGGACGGCGTTGCCGAAGCAGCGCGGCCTCGGCGCCCACCAGCGGCTTACCTTGGCGCGGGACATGGACGACGCTCGGAATGCAGGCCTCGCCTCGAGCGTCGAGCGCAAAAGCGATTCGGCCATCGATGAGCGCGGCCGCGGTCGAGAAAGAGACGCCGAGGTCGACGCCCAAGGTGATTTCGCGACTCGCCATCCGAGCAGTGATTCGGCCGCGGCGCGCTACGGTTAAGTGCTGGCGTGAAGCTTACATGGACCGAACTTGCGCAGAGTGATGCGGCCCCTGGGTCAAACGAACCCAGGGTGCTCGAGACCTTCCTAATCCAGAAAGGTCGGTGGACTGCGGAGACCTGCCTCGGATCGTAGATTGCAAACTTGAAAGACAAGAAGTCATGCATACACATCTATCTACATCCGACCTTGCCCCCTCATCCGTGTTGATCCTAGAGGACGAACCCACCATCGCACAGGCCTTGGTCCGCCTCATCGGCGCGAAGGGGTACAGCTGCGGGGTGGTCGGCAGCATCGCCCAGGCCCGCAACCGGCTCGAGTCGGAGGAGTACACCTTCCTCATCGCCGGCCTCCGTCTGCCGGATGGCGATGGAGCGCCGCTGATTCGTTGGGCCCTCGGCGCGGGACGGGTGCGGGTGGCGGCGGCGATGACCAGCGACGCCTCCTGCACACGCGTTGTGGAGGCGATGCGCTGCGGTGCTCACACGGTTCTGAGCAAGCCCTTCAGCCTCGACGAGGTGAGCGAGTTTCTGACCCAGCACGAGCCCGCTCGCAATCGGATTACGCACTGGCGCGACAGCTTTGCCCCCGAGCTGCTCGGCGACTCCTACGCGCTGCGCGAGCAGCTCGGCGTGGCGGTCCGTGTCGCCGCGACCGACTACAGCGTTCTCATCACGGGCGAGACCGGGACCGGAAAGGAAGTGCTCGCGCACGCAATGCACGCGGCTTCCGAACGCTCGACCGGGCCCTTCGTGCCCGTCAACTGCGCGGCCCTTCCGGCTGAGCTCATCGAAGCGGAGCTCTTCGGTCACACCCAGGGTGCGTTCACCGGCGCCGACAAGGTTCGGGCCGGGAGGATTCAATCGGCGCAAGGTGGGACGCTCTTCCTCGACGAGATCGGTGACATGCCGCTTTCGGCGCAGGCCAAGCTGCTCCGAGTTCTACAGGACCGCAAGGTGTGTCCGGTCGGGTCGGATGCTTCGCACCCGGTGGATGTGCGCATCATCGCCGCGACCCATCGTTCCCTCGAAGAGGCCTGCGAACAGCAGCAGTTTCGCGTGGACCTGCTCTACCGCCTCAACGTCGTGACGGTGGAGCTCCCTGCCCTGCGCGATCGTCCGGAGGACATCGTGCCTCTGGCCCGACACTTCCTCCGTGCCTCCGCCGAGCAGACCAGGCGTCCCTACATGACCCTCGAGCCGTCCGCCGAGGTCGCCCTTCGCGAGTACCCATGGCCTGGGAATGTCCGCGAGCTCAAGAACGCCATGGAGCGGAGTGCGCTGCTCGCGACGTCCGATCGCCTCTCGGCGGCAGACCTCCGCCTCGGCAGCCGCGCACGCGGTGACTCGGGCCTGCGACCGCCGCAGCATCCGCTCGCCGTCGCGGGGCCAATGATCAGCCCAGAGCCGCCCGTGGTCGTGCCCCCAGAAGTCCGCACGAGCGACCTCGATCTCAAGGTGGCGCTGCAGCAGAAGGAGCAGGAGCTCATCCACGTGGCTCTGCGCAAAGCGGGTGGGAACCGAACGGAGGCCGCGGCGCTTCTGGGTCTGAATCGCACCACGCTCGTCGAGAAGCTGCGCCGCTCCGCCGGTTGAGCGCATCGCCGATCGTCAGTTCTGGCGATTTCGAACACCCCGAAGCTCATGGAACAGTCGATCGAGATGGCCCGTCCCTTGCTCTACTCAAAGCTGAATGCGAACCCTCTTCGATTCCACGCAGGGACTCGAGCGCGCTCTGCAGTTTCAGCGTGATCGGCAGGAGATCCTGTCCGAGAACGTTGCGAACCTCGCCACGCCGGGCTTTGTACCTCGCGACCTCGAAGCTGACCCCGCTGCGACCGAGTTCAGAGCTCTGCTGCGCACACACGCGGCCCACCTCCCGAGCCAAGCCGATAGCCCGGCCGATCGGGCGGTCGACCGCGCCGACCGAGCTCCGGGGGCCGATGGGAACTCGGTCAGCCTGGAGCTTCAGATGGCGAAGCTCAACGCTACACGGGTCCAGTTCGGCGCCGCCGCCTCATTGGTCTCGAGGAAGCTCGCGCTGCTCCGTTACGGGGCGTCTGACGGCAACGGATAGCCAGGAGGAATGAAGGATGAGTCTCTTGAGATCACTCGATACCACGGCTTCCGGGCTCACGGCGCAACGCATGCGACTCGAGGTCGCATCCGAGAACCTCTCCAACGCCACCACGACTCGAACGCCCGAGGGCGGTCCGTACCGACGAAAAGAGGTCGTGCTCGAGGCGACTCGATCCGAGGGTGGACTCGATGCCGCCGAAGACGACAGCTCCACCGTCTCGGTCAGCGAAGTCCGCGGGGATCAGCGGCCACCGCGCCTCGTGTACGAGCCCGGTCATCCGGATGCAGACGGGAACGGGTACGTCGCCTACCCAAACGTGTCGGTCATCGAGGAGATGGTCGACATGATCACCGCGTCGCGCGCGTATGAGGCCGGCCTAACCGCGGCCGGAAACACCATCCAGATGGCCGAACGCGCCCTCGAGATCGGTCGGTGAGCCCGATGAAGATCGAAGGACTTCCACTCCCGCGTGTTCAGGTCGACCCGTCCGCCAGCCCCTCTCTGGAGGGCGGGTCGACCGAGACGAGTCGAGGCGAAGCATTCAGTCGCGCACTCGTGGATGCGTTCGGGGCGGCCTCGCGCGCCGAAGGTGCGGCCGCCGAAGCCTCAACCAGGATGCTCGAAGGCACAGGTGAGATCCACGAGGCGATGATCGCGCATGAGAAGGCGTCGATCTCCCTTCGCTTCGCCGTCCAGGTGAAGAACCGGGCCATAGAGGCCTATCGGGAGCTTCTGAATACCCAGGTCTGAGCGGAAAGGAGGACGAAACTAGATGCAGCCGGACGTAAAACGACTCAGCGAACAGAGCCAAGCCTTCTGGAAACGGCTCAACCTGGTCCGGCGAGTCTTGCTCGTCTCCGTCCTCGTCCTCACCCTCGGTGGGCTCTACTTTGTCACTCTCCCGAAGTCGGTCGAGTTCGGCGTCCTGTACTCCGGGCTCAGCACCGACGACGCGGCAAAGGTCACCGCCGCTCTCGAGGCCTCGAAGGTACCCTTTCAGCTCAAGGCCGGTGGAGCGACGGTGGAGGTCCCGGTGGAGCGGGTGGACGGTCTCCGCATCGAGCTGGCCGGCAAAGGTCTGCCTCAGGGCGGCGGCGTGGGCTTTGAGCTCTTCGATCAACAAAGCTTCTCGACCACGAGTTTCGTCGAGAAGCTGAACTATCACCGTGCGCTCTCGGGTGAGCTCAGCCGCACCCTCACCGCGATCGAGGGGGTCGACAAGGCCCGCGTTCACATCGCCGTTCCCGAGCGTTCGCTCTATCGCAGAGAGGATGCACCGCCCTCCGTCTCGGTGGCGCTCAAGCTGAAGCCGGGTCGCCAACTCAGCCCGGGCCAAGTCCGTGGCATCGTCCATTTGGTGACGACGAGCGTCGCCAAGCTGAGCCCGGATCGTGTCTCGGTGGTCGACGAGAGCGGAAACATCCTGTGGTCTGGCGACGAAAGCCATGGGGTAGCCTCCGCGCAACGCGATCTCGAGGCGACGCTTCAGCGAAGAGTGAGCGACATCCTCGACCGACTCGTCGGTCCAGGACAGTCGGTCGTCGTCGTCACCGCGGAGATGGACACTGCTCGGCAAGAGCGAACGGAAGAACTCTACGACAAGGAGGGCGCACTCCGCAGTGAGTCGAAGAGCGAGGAGCGACGATTTCAGGAGTCGGAGCGAACGGGCGGCGTGAGCGGGGTCAGCGCCAACCTGCTCGAGAACACCCCTGCCCCGATCGCCGAAGACCCCAGCGCGCCCGATCAGAAGCCACGATCGAGCCGTACGTCGGAGACGCGCAACTTCGAGGTGAACCGCATCGTGACGCGAACGGAAGGGCCGAAGGTCAAGGTTCGTCGACTTCACATCGCGGTGCTCATCAACGGCATCGCGCCCACAGAAACGTCCACCCTGACCGCGATGATCGGAACCCGAGAGCCGGGTGCGCGTGTGCCCAGCCCTGCGGACCTCACTCGCGTGGCGGCGCTCGTGAGAGAGGCGGCCGGCCTCGATCCCTCGAGAGGCGATCGGCTCGAGGTTCAAAGCCTCCCCTTTGCGGCCCTGGAGCCGGCGCTTGGCGAAGTGGTCAGCGCCGCCGACGCCTCTTCGTCCTCGCACTGGGCCTCGAAGCCGCCGATGCTGATCGCTGGCGGCGCCATCGGACTCGTGCTCATCGCGCTCCTCGCCGTTGTTCTTCTGCGCGGACGCGGGTCGAGTGAGTACATCCCGCAGCTGTCCTCGCCGATCACCGCATCCGAACTCGAGGCCAAGCTGTCCGAGAACCCCGGCTACCGACTGAGCCCCGCCGACCTCCGGGAGTTGAGTGTTCGAGAGCGGGTCCAACTCGCGGCGAAGCATGACTCTGCCGCCGCGGCTCGAATTCTGTCTTCGTGGGTCCGCGAGAAGGAATCTTCACGCATGGGAGGGAACTGATGCCGGGCGGTGGAATGATCGACGGAACTACGCGGGCCGCCGCAATCCTGTTGGCTCTGGACGAGGAGACCGCGACGCAGGTGCTGCGACACATGAGCCCCCATGAGGTGCGAGAGCTCACGGACTCAAACACCGTCCGCCCTCCGCCCGAGGCCCTCGAGGATACGTGGCTCGAGTTCGAGCACCTGATGGCCGACCCCATGCCCATTCGCTTCCAGGCCGCGGGAGAACACATCCTGTCCCTGGCGAAGAAGGTCTTTGGTCGGCAAGAGCTTCTGGAGGAGCGAAAGGTCCGCGATCCATTCGAGTCCCCGGTCGCTCGCTTGCGTTCGGCCAAGACCAGCACGCTCGCGACACTGCTCGAGGAGGAGCACCCGCAGGTAGCGGCAGCGGTCATTGGTCAACTCGGGGCCGACCACGCCGCCATCGTCACCGCCGCGCTACCGACGGAGTTCCAGGTCGAGCTCATCGAGCGGCTCGCGCGCACCAAAGCCATGCCGCCCAGGCTGGTGCTCGAAGCCTCGCAGGCCATCGCGGCCGCGGTGTCCGCCATCGAGGGGCCCGACGCGCCTTCCACGGATGACGAGTTCGATGGGATCGGCTTCGCGGCTGCCATTCTCAACGCCCTGAAGGAAGAGCAGGTGAAGCCGCTCCTCCACCGACTGGAGGAGGAGTTCGCGGAGCTCGCGCGCAGTATTCGCGACAAGATGTTCACCTTCGAAGATCTCGTTCGGCTCGACACTCGGAACCTCCAGTCCGTGATCAAGGAGATCCCACAGGACAGGCTGCTCATCGCGCTCAAGACCGCGGAACCCGAACTGCTCGAGCGGTTCTTCTCTGTCGTCTCTTCGCGAGCGGCAGAGACGATGAGAGAGGACCTTGCCCTCCTGCCGCCGATGCGGGTGTCGGACGTCGAGGCAGCGCAGCAGGAGATCGTGCAAGCCACGTTGACGCTGGCCGAGAACGGTCAGATCCAACTGCCGCGAGGCGGCGAATCGGAGATGGTATGAGCGGGAGGTTCTTGGGGACGAGAACCCCCCGGGGCGGCCATGAGCCGCGTCCGCTTTCGGAGGTTTGGGAGGTTCGGGCCGGAAGTCCCAGGCCCGCATGGATGGCCGAGGCGCCGCCGGAGCACGAGCCGCCAACGGGCGCGCGTCGGCCTTCGCTGCCGCCGCCGGCCAGTCCGACAGAGGCGCGGCTCGATGCGAGCATTGAGCACGCCGCCATGATGGAGCGCCTGATCGACAGCCTCGGACGCCTCGGGGCCGCGGTCGACGAGGCTCGCCCAGCGGAGGACCTGCTCTCCCTGGCCACTGCGCTGGCGGAGGCCATCCTCGATCGCGAACTCGCGACGAGTCGCGAGACCCTGCTTCGCGCGATCGAGGAGGGACTCAACGCGATCGGTCCCGAGCGGCCGGTGCGAGTTCGGCTCTCACCCAGAGACCACGACTACGTGGCGGCAGGCAGTCCGGATTTTCCGGAGCGCGGAATCAAGTTGATCGAAGACGCGCGCCTCGAGCCGGGCCGGGTGCTGCTCGAAAACGAGACGCGCGCCCTGGACGCCTCGGTGGCGACCCAGCTCGAACGCTTTGTTGCCGCCGTGCGCGAGTCGCTCGCAGAGAACGGTCGTCCCTCCGTCGTGATGCGGCTCATCGGAACGGGGGATCGCTGATGCAGACGGAAGATATCCTGCGCTCGATCCGCAAGATCCCACGCGCCTCACTCCGCGTCATGGAGGTGGGCAAAGTCGTGCGAGTGGTGGGCTCCCTCATCGAGGGTCATGTGCCCGGCGCAAGGGTCGGCACGCTCGTTCAGATCGAGCAGTCCGGGGAGGGCGTGCTCGCCGAGATCGTCGGTTTCCGCCAGGACCTGGTGCTCATGATGCCGTTCTCGGACATCCACGGGGTCTCGCGCGGCGCATTCATCTGGCCCACCCATCGACCGGCGAGACTCGGCGTTGGGCACGGGCTGCTCGGGCGGGCCATCGACCCCCTGGGTCGGCCCGTCGATGGCGGTGGGCCGCTCGTGCCCGCCGAGCAGGTGCCGCTCGGGAGAACGCCGCCGCCGGTCGGTGCCAGGGCACCCATTCAAGAGCCGTTCGAGACAGGGGTTCGAGCGATCGATGCACTCCTCACCTCCGGTCGCGGTCAACGCGTGGGTCTCTTCGCTGGGGCGGGGGTCGGCAAGACCGTGCTCATTCGGCAGATCGCGGCCCGAGCGCGCGCGGACGTGGTGGTGTTTGGGCTCATCGGCGAGCGAGGTTGCGAGGTGCGTGATCTTCTCGACTCGGGGGCCGGAGACCATACCGTCGTGGTGGTCGCGACCTCCGATCGCGCCCCGATGGAGCGCGTTCAGGGCGCTCACGCCGCCACCGCCGTCGCCGAGTACTTTCGAGACCAAGGAAAGCACGTCCTGCTCATCATCGATTCGCTGACCCGCTACGCGATGGCCTATCGCGAGATCGCGCTCGCGGCGGGGGAGCCCCCGGCCACGAAGGGCTATCCGCCGAGCGTCTTTGCTCGGCTCCCGCAGTTGCTCGAGCGCGTTTGCCCGCTCGTGAGCGGCGGATCGATCACCGCCTTCTACACAGTTCTCGTCGAAGGCGATGACCTCTCGGATCCAGTGGCGGACGCGGCGCGGTCCCTATTGGATGGACACATCGTGCTCAGTCGAAGCCTTGCCGCGCGAGGGCACTTCCCGGCCATCGACATGCTCGCGAGCGCATCACGAGTGGCGCTGCAGGTGACCCCGCCCGAGACCCAGCGCGCTGCTCAGCGGGCTCGGGCGTATCTTGCGGCCTTCCGAGACACGGAGGAGCTCAGGAGCCTCGGTGCCTACACGCCCGGCGCCCATCCCGAAGCCGATCAGGCCCTCGAGGTCGGCGGGCGCATTCGCAAGTGGTCGACTCAGGGATACGACGAGCGAAGCACGCTTCGACAAGCGGTGAGTTCCCTCGAACTGGCCCTCGACCCCAAGTTCAAGGAGATCTCGTGAACCGAGTGGTACAAGTTAGACGCATCGCGGACGCCAAGAAGCGCGTTCGTGATCACTCCGCGGTGCGGCTCGCGGAAGCGGAGCGAAACCTCGCTTCCGCGCGAGAGGAGCGAACGGAGGCCGAGGCAGATCGTGACGCCGGTCGACGTCAAGCGCGAGCTCGGCTGGATACACCGGTCACCGCTCACGATCTGCTCCACATGGAGGAGCTCGAGCGCCTGCACGAACAGAAGGTTGCGGCGCATCGCCAGCTCGAAGGCGCGGTGGAGAAGATCTCCATGCGTGTCCGCGGCGAGCTCGAACGTGACGCCCGAGCGCATCAACGCCTCGATGCCGTGCGTGAGCGCATGGAGCAAGAGGCTTTCCGTACCGGCGAACGGCGGGAGCAGCGAGTTCAGGACGAACTCGCGGGCCGCCCTCGAGGAGCGAAGCATGATTGAGCTTGCGGGCGCGCTGGCGCCGGTCCTCAACGAATCATCCCCTGCGGGTACGAGCGAGCCGGCCTCCGTGGCGCTCGATGTGCCGTCGAGCGGCATCGCCTTTGCGCCGAGTCTGAACCTGGCGCTCGGCGATCTCGACACGCCGAGCGATACTATCGAAGATGAAGCACCGGACGAGGGGACGGAATCACCCCTGCTCCTCGCCGGTGCCATCGACTTGCTCCTCACGGTCTCCTGGCGGGCGCCCATGGATGGGCGCGGGTCCGGCCCGGCCGCCAGCGAAGCCGAAACCGAGCTTGCGATCGTCGTCTCGAGGGACGACCGATCCGCCGCACCTTCGGAACCGCAAACGAGAGCCCCGGTACACCTCGATCGACCCCCGCTCGAAGCGAAGTCCGACCGCGCCTCGGGAGAGCTGGAACTTCGCGTCCCAGCGGACGCTCCGGTGGTCGAGGGTGATCACGCGGCGATGGAGGTCCTGCTCGCGGAGACTCGCCTCGTGGCCTCTCCCTCTCAGGGCTCGGTCCTTGCGAACTCCCGCATGGAGCCGCCTCGAGGCGAGCCCACCGCGGCGCGCCTCGAGACCGTCGACTTCGACGCCGCGGTCACCTCACTCGATGCCGATCACGCGGAAGTGATCGTCGGTGAGGGCTCTGACCGGCTTCGGCTCGAGATCCAGACTGGCAAGGAAGGCATTCGGGTCTGGGCGGCCGTGCCTTCGCAGGCCATTGGAGAGCTCTTGATCCGACATCAAGACGTGCTGAGGAGCGCGCTCTCCGCGCAGGGGCTCGAGTTGGTCGAACTCGAGACTCAGACGACGGGGGACCCGTCCGCGGGGCACTCGAATCAGGAAGAGCGAGAGTGGCCAGCCGACGAGGATCGGGCGTCGTCGAGTCGGCGACCGGTCTGGCTGCAGCGGAGACGAATCGTCGCCTAACTGGGAGGTATCATGCGTATCGAAGGTCAACTCGACATCGGAGCGGCGCGCGCCGCGGAGAGCGGGAGCGCACGGGGCGCCCCAAAGGACGAGTTCTTGCGTCTCCTGGTCGCCCAGCTGCGCCATCAGAACCCGCTCGAGCCGCAAGACGGTGCCGCCTTCGTGGCCCAGCTCGCTCAGTTTGCCTCACTCGAGCAGATGACCGAGACCAACGGTCGCCTGGCTTCGCTCGAAGCCGGCCAGAGCTCGCAGCTTCGCGCTGGCTTCTCGGATCTCGTGGGCAAGCGCGTCACCGTCGCGGGCGACCGCGTCAAGCTGCCCTTCGTCGACGGACTGAGCCACGGATTCGAGCTCGACGGCCCAGCCAAGTCGTCCGAGCTCGTGGTCTATGACGAGAGCGGCAACGAGGTCCGGCGCATGGAGCTCGGCCCCAAGGCCAAGGGGCGTCACACCTTCGCATGGGACGGTTTGGGGGCGGAGGGTCAGGCGCTGCCGCCGGGCGAATACAGGTTCGAGGTGCAGGCCAAAGGTACGGGCGGGGAGAGCCTGCGCTCGACCATGCTTTTTCACGCCGTCATCGACGGCATCGACTTCACTGGGGGTTCGGTTCGTTTCCGCATGGGCGAACGCACCATGAGCCCCTCGGACATTCTCAGCATCGATTCATGAACGACCTCGGTCGTCGCACGGGAGGACAACATGTCAGCATTTAGATCACTCTTCACCGGCTCGAGCGGGCTTCAGGCGCACGGAGACGCACTGGGCATCGTCGGCGACAACATCGCCAACGTGTCCACTACCGGATTCAAGGCTTCGCGGGCCGGCTTCGCCGACCTCCTAGGTGGCTACGCGGCCAACGGTCAGCGGGTTGGGCAGGGCGTCCAGATGGCGGGACCCGAAGCGCTCTTTGGGCAGGGCGGTCTCATGCAGACCGGCAGGGGGCTCGACCTGTCCCTGGAGGGGAACGGGTTCTTCATCGTGAACGGGAATCACCGCGGTGCGGAGGGCTCGTACTACACGCGAGATGGTCGCTTCGGGTTCGACGACGAGGGCTTTCTCGTGAACACGGGTGGCCTTCGGCTCCAGGGCTACTCGATCGATCCGCAGACCGGAGTCGCTTCATCGGCCCTGAGCGATCTCCAGCTCAATCCCAACAGCCCGCCGCGCGCGACTGAGACCGTGGACATGGCGGTCAACCTCGACGCATCGGCGCCCGTATTGGCCCCCTTCGATCCCACGGACCCAAGCGGGACGTCGAACTTCTCCACCTCCGTGACCGTGTACGACTCGCTCGGACGTCCGCATCGCGCTGATGCGTACTACCGGCACCAAGGTGGTGGGACGTGGGAGTGGCACGTGATGGTCGACGGTGCGGAGGTGACGGCGGGGACGCCGGGCACACCGTCCGAGATCGCTTCGGGTACGCTCTCCTTCGACACGGACGGCGCGCTGACCAATGAGACCACCACGAGCTCCTCCGCGGACTTCGTCGGTGCGACGGCAGGCCAGGTCATCACCTTCGACTTCGGAACGTCCATCGCAGAGGGCGGCACCGGGCTCGCGGGCACGACCCAGTTCGGTTCGCCCTCGAACGTGATCAGTCTCGCGCAAGATGGCTTCGCGGCAGGTTCGCTCACCGACGTGCGAGTGGGGCAAGATGGGGTGGTGTCGGCCATCTATAGCAATGGACAACAGCGCGCGCTCGCGCAGATCGGGGTGGCGAGCTTCGCGGCCGAGTCGGGTCTGGTGCGTGCGGGTGGGCAGCTCTTCTCGGCGTCTCCAGCTTCCGGGGAGGCTCGCGTGGGTACTGCGGCCTCGGGGGGCCGCGGCAGTATCGCCGCCGGCTTCCTCGAGGGCTCGAACGTCGACATTGGCAACGAACTCGTCACGATGATCGCTTACCAGCGGGCGTTCCAAGCGAACGCTCGAACGGTGAGTACCGCCGACGAGATGCTGGCCGAGATCGCCAATCTGAAGCGCTGATCGCGTCAGAATCCACGACACTCACGCCCGCGACCCAGCAGCATCCTCGGAGTCTTCGCTGGCCTCTAGATTGCAAAGTCTCCGGCGTGGCCCAACTCACTGCAGAAGAGCTGGCGGCGATTCGCGACCAGGTCTCCAAGAAGGTAGCGGCCTCGGCCGATCCTGTCACGGAGCTCGTCGTCACCCCCATCGCCCTCATCCAGGACGATCGATCGGCAGAGCGGATTCGGCCCGACGCCCTTCGCCTCTCCGAGCATTGGGTCAAGCGAGCGACGACCTCCATCCGTCGCGCCTCGAGCCTCACGATCGATCTCGCGTCCACGAGACTCGACGTCATCGAAGGCAGCTCCCTTCGGCCGACCTTCGCGTCGAGCTGGACGCGCTTCCTCGAGGACTCCACACGCAAGCGTCCCGTCCTCCTGACGGTGGAGGGTCCCTTCGTGGAGGCCGTGACCGCCCGGCTCTTGGGCGCGACGGATGAGAAGCCGGGCCGGCCACGCGCGCCCTCCGAGGTGGGCAGGGCGCTCTTCGCGCGGATCGGCCAACTGATCGCTGCGTCGTTCCGTGCGGTCGCGCTCGAGACCGCTGACATCGAGCTCGTCGAGGTCGAAGGTCGGGAACCCGCCGACGATCTCCGCCGGTACTTCCTGGAGCAAGATTCACTCATCGCGGTGACCATCGAGACCACGCAGCCCGCCGAAGGCCGATGGCGACTCATCACGCGACCCGAGACACTCTCGAGCCGACCCCATGGAAGCGGACACATCGCGCGCCCCTCCCGACGCTTGCTCGAGGAGCTGCTCGAGCCCGTTCGGGTTGAGGTCTCGGTGGAACTCGGCCGAGCTCGTCTCGCCATCCGAGAGCTCAAGGACCTCGTTCCCGGCGCGCTCTTCGAGCTCGATACCTCGGTCGAGTCTCCTCTCCCCATTCGCTGTGGAAACGTGATCAAAGCCTACGGAAAGCCGGTCCTCGTCAGTGGGGCGGTCTCCGTCGAAATCTGCAATCTGATGCCCGCTCAAGGAGAAACTCAACATGAGAACGTCGAATCCTGATCCCAGTCCGAGCGCCGCGCTCAGCGCGTCGGAAGGCGTTCGCCCGGGCACCATGGAATCCATGCTCAGCGACGTTCCCCTCCATCTGTCCGTCGAGCTCGGCCGAACGACGATGACGCTGAGGGAGCTCGCCGATCGACTGGGGCCGGGCTCGGTCATTCCACTCAGCAAGATGACGGGTGAGAAGCTCGACATTCGCATCAACAACCAGCTCGTCGCTCGAGGAGAGGCGGTCGCGGTCGGGGAGCGCTACGGCATTCGGATCACGGAGCTCCTCAAGAGCGGGAACGAGGGAGGCGTCCGATGAGAGCGTGGCTTCAGCTCGTGCTGCTCTCTGCGGGCACTCAACTCGCGATACCGGCCTGGGCGGAAGCGCCGATGGGTCCCGGAGCGGATGGAGTCGCGCCCACGAGGTCGAAGACATCCAAGCGGCGCAGATCGAGCAAGAGCTTGGAGGCCGAGGTCGCCCCCGCAACTCTGGCGACAGCCGAGCAGCCGCCAGAGCCCGAGCTTCCACCACCTGCCGCTGCCACCGCCCCAGTGGCCCCGCCTCTGGCCGAAGCCGCTCGCTCGCTCCCGGTCCGCGCACCCAGGCCCACCTCGGCGCCGGCGGCGGCCGCACCCTCGGGCCTGCGGCTCGGGGCCGGACTCACCGTGGGATTGGCGGCGCTCGGCCTGCTCCTCGCATGGGTCCTCAAGCGGGGCAAGGAGCAGGAGCGAGAGGAGGACATCGAGATCCTCTCTCGGCGGGCGCTGGGAACGAAGAGCCAGATCGTACTCGTGCGCGCCCGGGACAGAGAGTTCCTGCTCACGACCGGCGACCACGGAACGACGCTCATCGGTGACTGGGGCTCGGAGCCCGAGAACGCGGCCGAGGTCCCGGAGGGCTACTGCCCCAACCCTCGCCCGGCATCGACCCCGAGGGCCAAGCTGAGCTTCGAAGGCATTGCTCGAGGCGTGGTGTCCGAGCCGCGCCCAGAGCCTTCTGTTCCCACCCGTCACCTCAGTCCAGCCGTTCAGGGACTCGTGGCGCTTCGGCGGAGCAAGGCCAACCCGGAGGAACGCTGGTTCTCGGACGGGCCCGAGATCGAGGCATGAAGACCTCGCGCGCGATCTCAGCGGGTGCCCTGCTCACCGTCGGCCTCGTGCCTCGCGCAAGCTGGGCCGACACCGCGCTACCGTCGATGGTCGGACCCACGAGCGCGGTCCAGCTCGCGGTCATACTCACCGTCATCACGCTGGCGCCCGCGATCGTACTGAGCTGTACGACCTTTGCGCGCTTCATCATCGTCTTCAGCTTTCTCAAGATGGGCCTTGGGACCCCCGGGGCGCCGCCGAATCAGATCATCACTGGCCTGGCCCTCTTCATGACGCTGTTTGTGATGGCGCCGGTCGCCGAGGAGATCCAAGGACGCGCGCTGACCCCGTATCTCGCAGGGCAAATTGGCGAGGCGGAGGCGCTGGAAAGGGCCACCCCGCCGCTTCGCGCGTTCCTCCTGTCTCACTGCGATGAGTCGGATCTCGCGCTGTTCTATGAGGTCACCGACCTGCCTCGTCCGGACTCCGTGGACGCGGTTCCGCTGCGCTTCGCCATTCCTGCCTTTGCGCTCTCCGAGCTTCGGACGGCCTTCCAGATGGGCTTTCTGGTGCTTCTTCCCTTTCTCATCATCGATCTCGTGGTCGCCACTGTCCTGTCGAGCCTCGGCATGGTGATGCTCCCGCCGGCGGTGGTGGCCTTGCCCATCAAGCTGATGGTCTTTGTCGCCGCCGATGGCTGGCGTCTCGTCGTCGGCTCCTTGCTTCGAGGAGCCTACGGATGAGCCTTGGAATCCTCGACCTCTGGCGTCAGGCGCTGGAGCTCTTGGTCTGGACCGGAGGACCCTTCCTCGCGGTCGCGCTGGCGGTGGGGCTCGCCGCCTCCGTCTTTCAGGCCGCCACGCAGCTTCAAGAGAACCTCATCGCGTTTGCGCCCAAGCTCGCGGCCATCGGGGCGGTGCTCGTCTTTGGGGGCTCCTGGCTCCTGTCGCAGCTCGTGACCTACCTGCAGGCCATCGGCGAAGCGGTCGAACGCGTCGGCCGATACGGCTACTGAGCTCTGCGCCGTCGTCCCACCTCGTCAGAACCGCCGACAGCGCACCGCAGTTCCTCGCAGTGTCGATTGGCCCGCCGCTTGCTCTACTCCGAGGTGTGTTGCCGGAAGCAGAGCTGGGCGGCTTCCTTCTCTCCTTCGCCCGCGTGGGCGCCTGGAGTGTGGCCGCCCCTCTCATCAGTGAGAACGTCGTGCCGCGGCGAGTGCGAGCGATGTTCGCGGCGGGTGCTGCCCTTCCCATCGCAGGGATCGCGACCGCCGGCGAGACCGGCGATCTACTCTCCCGCCTGCCGATCGAAGTCGTCTTCGGGCTCGGCCTCGGCTTCGCGTCGCGTGCCGCGATGGCGGCGGTGGAGGCGGGCGGTCAGATCATCGGGATGCAGCTGGGCCTCGGCTTCGCAGGTGGCTTCGACCCAATGGCCCGCGAGGAGTCTCTGCCCACGCGGCGTCTCGCCTTCGCTCTCGCGGCTTTGACCTTCCTCGAGTTGCATGGCCTCGAGCGAACCTTCTCGGTCCTTGCGACGGCGCCCGCCTATGCGAGTCTCGCCCACGCACCACTCGAGGGTCTGGTGGAGATCACGCACCAGGTCTTGGTGGGCGGCCTCAGCCTCGCCGCGCCTCTGGTCGTCGCGGGCCTCGTTGCCAATCTGACGATGGCCTTCGCCTCGCGAGCCGCCCCTTCGCTCAACGTCTTCTCCGTCATGCTGGCCCTGTTCATGGCGGTGGGCTTGCTCGTGCTCGTCCTGACCGCACCTGGTTTCGTCGGTTCGCTTCAGCGCATCGCGGAAGAAGCCATACAGGCTCCGGAGCTCCTCAGCCGATGACCGAACAGAGTAATGATCGGCGGAACATCGAGCCGACTCCGCAACGGATCCAGCAGTTCCGCAAGAAGGGCGAGATCGCGCTTTCCGTGGAGCTGGGCTCCACCAGCGCGATGGTCGGCGGTCTGATGGTGATGATGCTGCTCGGTACCACCGGCTCACGCCTGCTCCTCGAGTTGAGCACGTCGACCTTCGCGCGGCTCGACGCCCAACACGCCGACGAGCTGACGAGCGCGGCGGTTCGGACCTTCTTCTTGCTCGCTTGGCCGGTGGCCACCGGAGCCATCCTCGCCTATCTCGTGTGCTCCGGCTTTCAGCTCGGCTTTCCTCCTGCACTGGGTCGACCCAAGTTTGCGCTCGAGAAGGTGTTTGCGCTCCAGGGCCTGAAGCGCCTGTTCGACGCCAAGGACGCGGTTTGGCGCACGCTCAAGTCCGTTCTCAAGCTCGGCTTCGTGGCTGCGGCCGCGTATCTCGCGCTTCGCCCCGAGCTCGAGGCGCTGGTCAAGTCCAGCCCGAGGAGCATCAGCGCGATTGCCGACCGGGCGACGAGTGCGAGCCTCCGCCTCGCCGCGGGGTCCGGCGCGGCCTTGTTACTCCTCTCCCTCGTGGACTACGTCGTCAGCCGCCGTCGGTGGTGGGCGAAGGTCCGAATGACGCCGGAGGAGTTGAAGCGCGAGCTCAAGGAGCAGGAGGGCGACCCCGAGATCCGACGTCGTCGTCGTCTTCGAATGAGGGAGCTCGCGCGACGTCGCCTGCAGGTCAACGTGCCCAAGGCCGACGTCGTCATCGTGAACCCCACGCACTACGCGGTGGCCATCCGGTACCGAGCCGGAGAGAGCGGAGCGCCGCGACTTCTCGCCAAGGGCCGGGACGAGGTGGCGCGAAGGATCCGCGAGATCGCGCGCGAGAACGGCATTCCGGTGGTGCGAAAGCCTTCACTGGCCCGCCTGCTGTATCGCACCGTCAAGGAGGGTCGAGAGATCCCGTCGGACGCCTACCGCGCGGTGGCTGAGGTCTTGGCGTACGTGTACCGGCTGCGGAGGGCGCGCGCATGACCGGCTCCGTCTCGCGAGGAAACTCCGTCGCCTCCGTCTTCATCATCGGAGTCCTGCTCCTGATGCTCGTGCCCTTGCCGGCATCGGTCCTCGACGTCCTGCTGGCGCTCAGCCTTTGTTTCGCATTGCTGACCTTCATGGTCGCGCTCTTCGTGGAGCGACCGCTCGACTTCTCCGCGTTCCCCTCCCTGCTCCTGCTGGTGACGCTCTTGCGCCTCGCGCTCAACGTCGCCACCACCCGGCGAATCCTGCTCTTCGGCAACGAGGGTGTGGACGCAGCGGGCGGGATGATTCGGGCCTTCGGAGAGTTCGCGGTCGGAGGCAACTACGTCGTAGGCGCTGTCGTCTTCCTCATCCTCGTCCTCGTCAACTTCATCGTGATCACCAAAGGTGCGGAGCGCATCAGCGAAGTCGCCGCCCGCTTCACCCTGGACTCCATGCCCGGCAAGCAAATGGCGATCGACGCCGACCTGGGCGCGGGTCTCATCAACGAGTCTGGCGCTAAACAGCGGCGCAAAGACCTCGAACAAGAGGCCGACTTCTACGGCACCATGGACGGCGCCTCGAAGTTCGTGCGCGGAGACGCGGTCGCCGGCCTGGTCATCACCGGAATCAACATCCTCGGGGGCATCATCATCGGCGTGATGCAGCACGACATGACCGCAGCGGCCTCCGCGCAGACCTACACCATCCTCTCCATCGGTGACGGTCTCGTCTCGCAGATCCCCGCTCTCCTCGTCTCCACCGGAGCGGCCTTGCTCACCACGCGCAGCTCGAGCGGCGGCGATTTCGGCGGCGTCCTGGGCGAGCAGCTCTTCTCCCGGGCGCGCCCGATGACCGTGGTCTCGGGTGTCTTGGCCGGACTCGCGCTGATGCCCGGGATGCCGCATTTTTCACTCCTCGCGCTCGCGGGCGGATTGGTGTTGCTCGCTCGCAAGCCCCTGGTGCCGCGCACCGAGACGGCGCGAATCGAGGCCGCCGAGCTCCCGAGCGACAAGACCGGCCCCGAACAGCAGCGCGCGGAGATCGAGAGCCTTCTGCCGCTCGACCTGCTCTCGATTCAAGTGGGGCTCGACCTCCTTCCGCTCGTGGACGCCGAGAAGAACGGGGAGCTGCTCGTCCGGATCGCGTCGCTGCGGAAGCAGGTGGCGATGGACCTCGGCATCATCCTGCCGCCCGTCCACGTCCAGGACGATCTTCGGCTCGCACCCGGAAGCTACGACGTTCAGATCTCCGGGGTCTCCATCGGCAAGGGCTCGGTGCGCATGGGCCGGCTGATGGCCATCGACGCCGAGGGTGTTCTTCCGGACTCCCTGGGACGCGAGCGATGCCAGGAGCCGGCCTTCGGACTTCCGGCGCTCTGGATCTCGCCGTCCGAACGCGGCCGAGCGGAGTCGCTCGGTGCTACCGTGGTGGATCCATCAGCGGTGATCGCGACCCACCTGACCCAGCTCATTCGTCAGCACGCCCACGAACTCCTTGGTCGGCGTGAGGCGCAGGCGCTCCTCGACCTCGCGTCCCGCGATCACGAGAAGCTCGTGGAGGACCTCATTCCGAGCGTTCTTTCTGCGGGCGAGGTGCTCAAAGTGCTCCGCGGTCTCCTCAAAGAGGGGGTCTCGATCCGAGACATGCGCACGATCCTCGAGGCCGTGGCCGACCACGCTCCGCAGACCAAAGACCCGAACGAGCTCACGGAGCTGGTTCGGCAGCGTCTCTTCCGTCAGCTCACCAAGCAGCACCTCTCGGGTCGAGACGAGCTGTCCGGACTCATCTTGGATCCCGGGGTGGAGAACCTGTTCCGCCCTCAGCGCGGGCCGGTGGACCCGGGTCTGCTCTCCGTGGCTACGCAGCGCCTCGAGCAAATGGCGCGCGCCGCGGCCGAAGGCCAGGACGATCCCATTCTCGTCGTAGCGCCCGACATCCGACGCGTCGTGGCTGAGGTGGCTCATCGTCACGTTCCGGGTCTCGCGGTGCTCAGCTATCGCGAGCTCGACCCACGCATTCCGTTCATCACCAAAAGTATCGTTCGCCTGGAGGGAACCCCGTCATGAACCTTAGGACTTTTCGCGCCGCCAAGATGCGGGACGTGCTCCAGCAGGTAAAGGCCGAGCTCGGACCGGACGCGGTCATCGTTTCCACCCGCGAGGTCTCTCGAGGCCTTCTGGGTCGAGAGATCGAAGTCACGGCGGCCGTGGAGACTCGGTCCGGGCCTGCCAGTGGCCCCGCGCCGGTCGCCGGGCCCGTTCGCGAGGATCCGTTCGAACAGCGCCTGGCCCCGCTGACTCGCGAGATCGAGGCTCTGAAGCTCAAGACCTCGAGCATGGGAGGGGATGAGGCGCGAGTCCTCCGGGCGGAGATTCGTGCCCTGCGCGAACTGCTCACGACCGACGGGAAGTCGGGTCGCGCGCGCGAAGATCTCGATGCGCTCGCGGGCCGTCGCGAACTCACGCGGCCCAGCCGGGAGCGCGTGGTGGCGCTCGTGGGCCCCACCGGGGTGGGAAAGACGACGACGATCGCCAAGCTCTCTGCGCGCGCGGCGCTCATTCGTTCGCTGAAGGTCGCGATCATCACGACGGATGCCTACCGCGTGGGCGGTGAGGACCAACTCCGGATCTTTGCGGATCTCATCGGCGTACCGCTCTTTCCGGTGCGAGACATTCGAGAACTGCCCCGCGTCGTCGCTACCCTGTCGGGCTTCGAGCGCATCTTCATCGACACCGCAGGTCGAAGTCCCACCGCGACCCCGGACATCTACGAGACGCTCGATGCACTGCTGAAGATCCGACCCACCGAGATTCATCTCACACTCGCCGCGGACTCCCGCCCCGAAACCATCGATCGCTGGGTCAATTGCTACGGACGCGATCACCTCGATCGCCTCCTCTTCACGAAGGTGGACGAGGCGCGCGACGCCGCAGAGGTGGTGCGGGCTCCGGTTCGCTTCGACCTTCCGGTCAGCTACCTCTCCTTCGGTCAGTGTGTTCCCGAAGATGTGGTGGAGGCGAATCGAGAGGTCCTGCTCCGGTTCGCGCAGCGTGGTCTTCAGCGGGAGGGTGTAGCGGCGTGAACGACACGAGCGCCATCGACGACCAGAATCGGGTTGTGAGCCTCCCGCTGTTGCCACGTCGCCGCTTTCTCGCGGTGACCGGCGGAAAGGGAGGTGTCGGCAAGAGCTCCGTGGCGGTGAATCTCGCGGCGACCTTCGCGCGCCGCGGCTCACCCACCGTTCTCGTGGATGCGGACCTCGCGATGGCGGACTGCAACCTGCTGCTCGGTCTCGCACCGACTCGAAGCCTGGTGGATGTGCTCGATGGGGCGCCGCTCGAGGAGGCGTTGAGCTCGGCGCACGGGATCAAGCTATTGCCGGCGCTCAACGGTAGCGCCCGCCTGGCCAATCCGGATGAGCGGACCCGCAGGCGCTTCGTGCAGATCTCGACCGAGCTCGCGCAGCGCTTCGACACCGTCATCGTCGACACCCCGGCCGGCGTGGATGAGCTGACCATGACCGTGACCGCGCGTGCTTCGGAGGTGGTGCTCGTCGCTACCCCGGATCCCATCGCACTCGCGGACGCCTACGCCACCCTCAAGATCCTCAGCACGCTGCACGGGGTGGAGCGAGCGTACCTCGTGCCGAACAACATCCGCATCGCGGGTCAGGCGGAGGAGCTCGCGAGCCAGCTTCTGTCGCTCGTCGATGCTTTTCTCACGATCGAGATCATCACCTTGCCCTTCATTCCGCACGACCCCAACATCCCGTACGCCAGCGCCTCCGGTCGGCCGCTCGTGCTCGCGTACCCGGACTCCCCAGCGAGCCGAGCCGTCGCTCGCGTCGCTCGAGCCTTGGACCAAGACATCGCAGAGAGAGCCGCGTCCAGGGCCAAAGCTCCGGAGGCAGGCACCCCATGAGAGCCTACGAGCAAGCCAGTCGCATGGGGCGGCACGATCGCGATCAACTGATCGCCGAGCATCTGGGGATGGCGAAGCGCATCGCCCTCCGGATGGCGAGGAACGCCAATCGTCCCGAGTCGCGCGAGGAGTTCATCGGCGCTGCGATGATGGGTCTCGTGGAGGCCGCCGACCGCTATGACCCAGCTCGGGCGGAGCCGTTCGCGGGCTTTGCGCACACGCGGATTCGCGGGGCGGTCATCGATAGCATGCGGCGAGACGACATTGTGCCGCGCCGCGTTCGCTCCATGGCCAATCGGGCCGGCGTGATCATGCGAGAGCTCGAACAGACGTTGGGGCGCCCGCCGGAGGACGAAGAGGTCGCGGAGAAGCTCGGCGTGGATGTGAAGACCTACCGAGACAAGCTCGAGGCGGTCTCGAGGTTGAGCTTCGTCGAGCTGGGTCCGCAGCTTCCGTCCCATCCCGATGCCCCGGGGACCCGCGTTTCGTGGCAGCCCGAGGAGCAGACCGAAAAGAACGAGCTCAGCAAGCGTCTTCGACAGGGCCTCGATCAGCTTCCCGAGCGCGACGCTCAGGTGCTGTCCTTGTACTACGTGGAGGAGCTCACCTACGCGGAGGTTGGGAAGATCCTCGGGGTGAGCGAGGCTCGCGTGTGTCAACTGCACTCGAGGGCGGTGCTCCGCCTGCGCGCTGAGCTCGACGAGGGGGAGGCCGCCCGATGAGTCACGGGATCTACAAAGCCCTTCGTGGGGCCGTGGCCCTCGAGAAGTCGCTCGACGTCGTGGCCGACAACGTGTCCAACGCGAGCACCTCCGGCTTTCGCGGCCGCAAAGTCGCGTTCGCCGAGGTCATGGTGGCGACGGCACACGGCGACGAACGCACTGTGCGCTCGGACCTCGGCGCGGTGGACCCGACCGCCGGCGCGATGCGCAACACGGGGCGGCCTCTCGACGTGGCCATCGAAGGTCCAGGGTACTTCGTGCTCGACACGCCGCAGGGGCCACGTCTCACCCGCAACGGAGCCTTGTCCATCAACTCGGAGGGCGCCCTCGTCGGCAGCGGCGGGCATCTCGTACTCGGCAAGGATGGGGGCCCCATCGTCTTGCCCGAGGCGAGCTCGACGCCGAACATCGCTCCTGACGGTGCGGTATCGGTGGGAACGGACGCGTTGGGCTCCCTCTGGGTGGCCAACCCGTCCCCGGACGCGATGGAGGCCGAAGGAGCGTGGTTTCGACCTTCGGCTCCTCTGGCTCCGGCGGGGGAGGGCGGCCATCGACTCGTCTCCGGGGCCCTGGAGAGCTCAAACGTCAACGTGATTCAGGGGATGCTCGACCTGATTCGCGTCACGCGGACCTACGAGTCTCTCACTCGAGCGATCGAGATGGAAAACGAACTCGACACACGCACCGCCCGAGGGGGCTGAGCGACGGACATGACACGGAGGAAGTCATCATGATGCGCGCACTCTCAACCGCGGCCACCGGCATGGAGGCCCAACAGACCAGGCTCGATATCACCGCGAACAACATCGCGAACGTCTCGACGCCCGGCTTCAAGAAGAGCCGAGCCGAGTTCGAGAACCTCCTGGTTCAGGCGGAGCGAACGCCCGGCGCGGCGACGGGTCCCGGCACCTACGCGCCCAACGGACTGCAGGTGGGGCTCGGCGTTCGCACAGCAGGGACGCAGCGCGACCATCGCGCCGGCGACCTGAAGCAGACCGGCAACGTGCTGGATGTCGCCATCGAAGGTCAGGGCTTCTTTGCCGTGGCGCTGCCATCGGGGGACGCGGGCTACACGAGGGCCGGGGCCTTCAAGGTCAACGCGGAAGGACTCATCGTCAATGGCGCCGGTTTTCCGCTCGTTCCCGAGATCAGCGTGCCCCCGGACACACAGAACATCAGCATCGCCGCCAACGGGGTGGTGACGGCCTCGGTGCCCGGTCAAGTTGAGCCCATCGAAGTCGGCCGGATCGAGCTCGCCAACTTCGTGAACCCGGCTGGTCTCGTGGCGGCCGAACACAACCTGCTCAAAGAGACGGTGGCTTCGGGGACCGCGGTGGTGGGAACACCAGGTGAGAACGGCACCGGTACGCTCGGCCAAGGACTGCTCGAGCTGTCCAACGTCGAAGTCGTGGAGGAGATGATCGACCTCATCTCGGGCCAACGCGCCTACGAGGTGAACTCGAGGGTCATCAAGGCCGCGGACGAGATGTTGCAGCAGGCCTCGAATCTTCGCTGATGAGGAGGATGGATCGATGATGATGCGCTCACTCTGTTTTCTCCTCGTGCTGGGCTCGGCCTCGATCGCGGGCGCCAAGCCTTTGCCCGATTGGTCGAGGTCGGTGGACTGGGGACTCTCCAGCGAGCTCGAGGTGACCGAACTTCGCCTGTCGGCCAAGACCACGTTCTCTCCGGAGGCCGAGATCCGGGCGGTTTGGGACCGACCTGCCACCGCTGGCCGACGCTCCGTTCGTCTGAAGGTGAAAGAGGGAGCGTCGAGCCGGGACATCTGGGCGGTTGTTCACATCGAGTGGGTCGTTACCGTGCTCGTCGCGACTCGGGATCTGCATGAAGGTGACACGCTTCGCGCCGAGGACCTGCGCACGGAACGACGAGTGCGGTCTGCGGCCGGACCGAAGCCTTTGACCGCAGTTGAAGCTCTCCTGGGGCGAAGGCTCGCGAACTCGGTGTCCGCGAGCGAGGCGTTCGAAGAGCGGGATCTGGAGCGGCTTCCGGCGCTCCCGCGCGGCGCTGAGGTTCGTGTGCAGGCGGGAGCCCACGGGCTCTCGGTCTGGGCAGAAGGCACCCTCGAGCAGAGCCTTCGCCCGGGAGAGCGCGGACGAGTCCGGCTCGTCAGCAGCAAGCGCGTCGTCATGGGCGTGCTGGATTCGGACGGGGCCATCGTCCTGGAGGAGCAGCAATGAACGGGATGAATCGATGCGGCGGCCTCGTGGGCGCTATGCTCTTGGTCGTCGTGAGCTTTGGATGTGCACACGAGGAACCCCAGAAACGAAAGGTGCGTGAGTTCGACCCAGGAGACTACGGGCGGGCCGAGACCGCCACCAAAGGCTCTCTTTTCGGTGCGAGCGAGGTCGGCTTTGTCGAGGACATCAAGCCGCGCTCCGTAGGCGATGTCATCATCGTCCGTGTCGATGAGTCGGACTCTGCTTCCACGGACGCATCGACGAAGCTAGACCGGTCCACCGGGATGTCGTTTGGCATCGGGGGCGCGATCGACCAAGCGGTTCCCGATGTGGATCTAGCGAACCTCTTCGAGGCGAACTCGGGCTCGTCGATGGAAGGCAGCGGTCGCATCGCTCGCCGCGGGCAGCTCAAGGCCATGCTTCCGGTGCGCGTGAAACACGTCTTGCCGAACGGCGACCTCTACGTGGAGGGCACGAAGATCGTGCTCGTGGGGAACGAGGAGCGCAACCTGTATCTGTCCGGCATCGTGAGGCCCGCGGACATCGAGGGTGATGGATCGGTGCGGTCTTCGCGTGTGGCGGACGCCGAGATTGCGTACACCGGTCAGGGCGACGCTACGGACCAGCAGAAGCGGGGCTGGTTGTCCGGGATTCTCACCGCGATTTGGCCCTTCTGAGAGGTGATCATGCTGATGCGTCGTGTACTGCTTACGATTTCGACCTTGCTCTTCGTCAGTCCGGAGCCGGCTTCGGCCGCGCGTCTCAAGGACCTCGTTGATGTCGAGGGCCTTCGCGACAACGAACTCATCGGAGTGGGTCTGGTCGTGGGTTTGAGCGGCACCGGCGACTTGCCGGGCGCCGCCGCCACACAGCAGCCGCTCGCGACCGTCCTTCGAAACCTGGGCACGAACCTCGACCCCGGCGAGCTCCGCGCGCGGAACGTCGCGCTCGTCACCGTCACCGCGAGGCTCCCGGCCTTCAGCCGGCCTGGGGTGAGGTTCGACGTGACGGTCTCCTCCATCGGAACCGCAAAGAGCCTCGCGGGCGGTACGCTCCTCGTGACCGCGCTCAAAGGGCTCAACCGGGTGACCTACGGGGTCGCTCAGGGCCCCCTCGTGGTCGGGGGATACGAGGCGAGCTCGGCTCAGACCGGTTCGTCTCATCGACGCAACTTCGTCAACGTCGCTCGGGTGCCGAGCGGAGGAACGGTCGAACGAGAGGTCCCTCAAACCTTGCCGGAGGACCGACTGACGCTGCTCCTCAAGGAGCCAGACTTCACGACCGCATCTCGGATCCAAGAGGCCATCGACGCTTCGCTGGGCGAGGCGCTCGCTTCGGTGCGTGACCCGGGCATCATCGAGGTCAAGGTCGGCGAGAAGTGGAGCGGCCGTGTGGTCGCGCTCGTGGCCGCCCTCGAAGCGGTCGAGACCATCCCCGACGCGCCCGCGCGTGTGGTGGTCGACGAACGCACCGGCACTATCGTCGTGGGCGCCGGCGTGACCCTCGGACCGGCCGCCATCACCTACGGAGGTTTGACGATCCGGATTCAAGAGCGGTTCGGAGTCTCCCAGCCCGCGATGTTCTCGCGCCGCGGTCAGACCGCGATCATCCCCGACAGCACGATCCAGGTCGAGGAAGACCGGGGCAGGCTCTCCGTCGTGGAAGAGGCCCCCACTTTGGCGGACGTGGCGAAGGCGCTCAACGCGCTGCAAGTGACGCCTCGGGACCTGATCGCCATCCTTCAGGCGTTGCGTGCTTCCGGCGCGCTCCGGGCCGAAATCCAGGCGTTGTGAGGAAGACATGGTGGACGCGCTCTCATCCGACAATCCGGCCAAGGCCTTCGAGGCGTACTTCTTCCGTCAGATGCTGTCGTCGGTGCAGCTCGGGCCGGCCGGGGACGCCAACTTCGATGCGATGATTCGCGAGGCGCTCGCGGACAAGCTCGCGGAGAGCGAACCTCTGGGCCTGGCTCCCATGCTCGAGGCCGAGCCGACGGCCTCCGCGGTGCGTCACGGTCACGTCGAAGCGCCTCCGCGCGCGCGTGGCATGTATGCGCCGGCCTCTCTGCTCACGCAGCTGCCCGTGATGGGGACCGTGAGCTCGCCGTTCGGGCCACGTACGGACCCCTTCTCGTCCGCCGCCCGACACCATGGTGGGATGGACATCGCGGCGCCCGAGGGCACACCCGTGGTGAGCGCGGGGGCGGGCCGGGTGACCCGGGCGGAGATGGTTTCTGGGTACGGCAACCTCGTGGTCGTCGACCATGGTGGAGGCCTCGAGACGCGGTATGCCCACCTCGCCACCATTGAGGTGAGCAGGGGGCAAGAGCTCGCGCCCGGCGGGGCGGTGGGGACGGTGGGGCAGACCGGGCGTTCCACCGGACCGCATCTTCACTTCGAGGTTCGGCGGCAGGGGCGGTCACTGCCTCCAGAAAGCGAGCTATTGGGCCTTAAGGATCGGCTCAAGTGACCGACCCAGGATTAGGAGTCACCATGAAAGTACCCGGCCAAAATGGACCCCGACCGACCTCCGCCACCAGCCCCTCTCGCGAGGCGCATGCCAAGCGGGGAGAGTCCTCTGTAGGCACTCCGCTCCCAGCGGCCAAGGCTTCGGCGCCGAGCGATCCGGCGGTGGTCGTGTCTCAGTCCGCCTCGAAGGTCTCGGATCTCGAGCGCGCCGAGGAGGCCCAACACGCGGCCCGGGTCGACGAGCTTCGGGCCAAAGTGGAGTCCGGCGAGTACGAGGTCGACAAGGACCGTCTGGCCGATCGCATGGCGGAAGAGGAGCTCGCTCGAGCGCCCAAGTGATGAGCACCGAAGCAAAGACCAGCCGGCCGAGCGAGAGACTGCTCCGCCTTCTCGAGGTGGAGAGGGTCGCCATTCGAGCGCTCGATCTCGAGGCCCTCGAAGGGATCACGCTCGAGAAGGAACCGCTGGTCCGAGCACTCGAGGAAGACATCAGCCTGTCGGCCTCGGGCTTCGGCGACACCTCGGAGATCGAGCGTCTTGGACGGCTGCGATTCGAAGTCGAGCTGAACGCGATCCTGTTCGCCGAGACACTTCGAGCCATGCGTCAACATTTTGGGGTCACGGACGCCGGCGTCTACGACCGCTCGGCGAGAAGGCCCGAGTTCCGCGCGAGAGTATCGAAACGTTCTGCCTGAGACGAAGAGGAGCCAAAGTTGCCAGGCCTGTATACATTCTTGAGCTTCGGGTCTGGCGCGGTGCTCGCCCAGCAGTCCGGGCTCGGCTCCGCTGGTCACAACCTCGCCAATCTCAACACCCCAGGATTCAGCCGAACCCGCGTCGATCTTCGGTCTCACCTCGGGCCGCCCCTGCAGGGGGGCGTCAGCGCAGGGCCGATGTCGCGCTACGAGGACGGGCTGCTCTCGGGCCGGGAACGACGCGCGGCAGGAGAAAGCGGGCGCAGCCGTGATCTCCTCGAGGCGCTGTCCGCCCTCGAGGGGCGCATGGCCAGCGGGAGCGGTGGGGTGCCAGAGGCGCTGAACGACTTCTTCGCCGGTCTGCGTGAACTCGAGGCTCATCCCGGCGACCCTGGATATCGCACGCAGCTCGCCCGTCGTGCCGAGGCGCTCGCGCAGTCCATCCGCCGGACCGACGAAGCGCTGAGGAGTTCCATCGAGGAGTCCAACCTCCGCATTGAAGGCTACGCTCGCCGCGCGACGGAGCTCGCCCATGCATTCGCCAGCGTCAACGCGAAGATCGCGCAGAACCCCGACCCCACCTACCTCGATCAACGAGATCAGATCGCCCGCGAGCTTTCGGGCTTGGTGGGCGGCCAGACCTTGGGCACCGACGGACAAGCGCGTTTTGTCCTCGCCGACGGCAGCGTGCTCGTCGATGGTCATCGCGCGGCTGCGGTCGAGGCGCAAAGGCGACCCGGTCCGCCCTCCATCGCGCAGCTCGAAATCGTCGATGGTGCTCACCGAAGCGCCCTTCAGACCTCCGAGGGTCAAGTCGCGGGCCAAACCCAAGCCCAGCAGCACATGCTCGGCATGCTCGGAGACGTTGACACCCTCGCCTTCGACTTCGCCAATGCTTTCAACGCCGTCCATCGAGGTTTTGCTGCCCTCGATGGCAGTTCGGGGCGTGACTTCTTTCAGTCCACTGCGACCGCGACCGGCGCGGCGGCCGGGTTCCGGGTTGATTCAGCCATCGCGGCGGATGCTCGTCTCATCGGTGGCGCTCAGGTGGGTTCGGGACCAGGCGACAACCAAGGATTTCGCGCGCTCGGTGACCTCGCGAGCCAGCCGCTCGCGGGCGGTGGCACCCGGAGCTTTCTAGACGAGGCGATCTCCGTCGGCGAGTCGCTCGGATATGCGGTGGTCGGCGCTGATCATGCTTCGACCGTCGCCCAGGAGACGGACCAGGTCCTCGCGGGCCTCCGAGACGCTTTGTCCGGGGTGAGCTCGGAAGAGGAGATGGCTCGGCTCATGGCCTTTCAGCGCGCGAGCGAGGCGTCGATTCGATTTGTACAAACCGTCGACTCCCTGCTCGGAACCTTGCTGGAGCGACGTTAGGAGTCCTGATGCGTATCACCGAGAACCGCCTCCTGGGCATGGGTACACAGGCGAGCGCTCGAGCGCGGCGCGAGCTCTTCGAAGCGGCGGACGAACTCTCGAGTGGGCAGCGCGTCGACCGCCCCTCCGACGACCCGGGTGCGTGGGCGCGCGGCCAACGGCTCTCCGCGAGGCTGACCGAAAGCTCTGCCCGCGGAGTGGTGCATCAGGCCGGTCGGGATCGCCTCGTCGAGACCGACCTCAGGCTCGACGAGATGAGCGACATACTGACTCGGGGCCGCGAGCTCGCGCTGCAGCTCTCCAACGGGACGATGAGCGCAGCGGAGCGGGCGGCGGCCACCCAGGGCCTCGCGGGCATGAGGGAGAGCCTCCGTGCCGCGATGAACGCACGCGATTCGAACGGAGGCTACCTCTTCTCCGGAAGTCGCACCGACACGGAGCCCTTCGACGCCGCCGGGACCTACTTCGGCGACACCGTGATGGTGCTGGTCACCACGGACGCCAGCGCCACAGTCGGTGTGAACGTGACCGGCTCAGATCTGACGAGTGCGGGCGGCATCAACCCGCTCGCGGCTTTTGACGCGCTCACCGCCGCCGCGGGTGCCAACGACGTCCCCGGCCTGCGCGCCGCGCTGCAGCTCCTCGGCGAGTCGGGAGACCACCTGGCGTTCACTCGAAGCCAAGTCGGGCACCGGATGGGCCTCATGGAACAGGCCAGCGAGATTCGAGAGGATCAGAAGGTCGTCCTCGCGCAGGGCTTGGCCTTGGCGGTGGGCGCGGACGATCTCTCGGCCGCCGAACGCCTCGCTCGCGCGCGCTCCGCGCTCGAGACCGCGTCTGCCTTGAGCGAGACCCTCGCGAGCGTGCTTCGCCGATGACCCCTTTAGGAAGGCGCGGGTTGGTCGAATCAATGACCAGATACGAGGGCAGGCACTAACCCCTCGCACTTGGAGGTAAGAATACTATGAGTCTCGTCATCAATACCAACACCGCCTCCCTCGGGGCCCAGCGCAACCTTGCGCAGACCACGATGGCGCTTTCCAAAAACGTAGCGAAGCTGTCCTCAGGCCAGCGCATCACGTTCGCGTCGGACGATGCGGCCGGCCTCGGCATCAGCGAGAAGCTGAAGTCGCAGATTCGCGGCCTCGCCCAGGCCAAACGAAACGCCAGCGACGGCGTCTCGATGATTCAGGTGGCTGAAGGCGCCATGAATGAGCAGGCCGAGATTCTCACTCGGCTCCGCGAACTCGCGGTCCAGTCCGCCAACGGCACGCTCGGGGCTGACGAGCGAGCCTTCATCGATGCGGAAGCGGTGGAGCTCCTCGCGGAAGTGGATCGGATCTCGAGTGTCACCGAGTTCAACGGCGTGAACATGATCGCATCCGGTGCGGCCTCCATCGACATGCAGGTCGGTATCCACTCCGGTGACACCATCAGCGTGGGCTTCTCGGCGACGGACTCGGCTACGCTCGGGACCTCTGGTGGTGGCGGTGCACTCAGCACCATCGACCTCGGCACGAGCGCGGCGAGCGCCTCTACCGCCCTCGCGATCATCGACCAGTCGATTGTCGACCTGTCGACCGCTCGCGCTACGGTCGGTGCGGCGCAGAACCGCCTCCAGGTGACCGTGAGCAACCTCTCGTCCGCCCACGAGAACCTGGCCGCCGCGAACTCGCGCATCCGGGACGTGGACGTTGCGGAAGAGACCGCGGCCCTGACCCGAAACCAGATCTTGAGCCAGGCCGGAGTCGCGGTCTTGGCCCAAGCGAACCAACTGCCGCAGGCCGCTTTGGCCCTGCTACGGTAGAAAATGACGACGAAGATGGGGGCACCGGACCCGGCGCCGGTGCTCCCATCGTGACTGAGATGGAGGCTGCATGGTAGGCGTGGGTGGCATCGGGTCGGGCATCGACTTCAGTCCGCTCATCGACGGCTTCGTCGCGGCGGAGCGCGCGCCCATCTCCGCGCTCGAGGCTCGAAAGACCGGCGCCAATCGACAGAAGTCCACGCTGGCCACGCTCGTCGGCCGACTCAAGACCCTCGAGACCAAGGCCAAAGCCCTCGACGAGGCGCGAAAGCTCAGCCTTCGGGCGGCCACCTCCTCGAATTCGGACAGCGTCAAGGCCGAGGTCTCGTCCACCGCGACCGACGGCCGCTATGTCATCGACGTTCAGCGCCTCGCCTCCGCACAGTCCAACGCCTCGCGGGTACTCGCCGACCGGGGCGCCGGCGCTCTGGGCGTCGGAACCGTGTCGATCGCGGTGGGCGCCGAGGCCGCGGTCGAGTTCAGCTACGATGGGACGACCTCGCTGGACGATCTGGCCCTGGCCATCAACACTTCGAGCCTCGGCGCGCAGGCGTCGGTGATCAATGACGGCCAGGGCTTCCGTCTCCTCGTCACCGGCAAAGAGACTGGGGCAGCGAACTCGATTCAATTCACGACGGTCAGCGGAGACGCCGTCGGTCTCGAAGACAACCTGCTCGTGAGCGCACAGGACGCGGAGCTTCGCATCAACGGCCTCCAGGTCACTCGCGCCTCTAACGAATCGACGGATATCATCGAAGGGGTGAAGCTCGAGTTTCGGGCCACGTCCGCGCCGTCCAGCCCGGTCATCGTGCAGGTATCGGCGGACACGGCCGGCGTGCAGACCCGGCTTCAAGAGCTCGTCGATGCGTACAACGACGTGGTGAAGCTGGTGCGATCGGAGCTCGGAAAGGGCGCCGAGTCGCGCGCGGGGAGCCTCTTTGGAGACTCCTCTGCCCAAGCCCTTCAGCGCCGGCTCTCGGGCATCGTCAGCGAAGGCTTCAACCACAACGGCCAGACTCAGTCGCTCGCGTCGGTGGGCCTGAAGGTGGCTCAGGGCGGAGTTCTCACCGTGGACTCGGCGGGGCTCTCGCGTGCGCTGCAAGCCGACCCCAGCCAGATCAATTCACTGCTGGTCGGGGATGGGGTGAGCAGCCTCACCGCGCGTTTCAAGAGCGTGGTCGCCGACTACACGACACTCGGGACCGGGATCCTCGTGAGCAAACAGGCCGGCATCGACAGTCGGATCAAGAGCTACGACAAGCAGATCGAACAGATCGACGGTCGAGCTCTGCGTTTGGCAGAACGCTTGCGAAGGACCTTCGCGTCGCTCGATCAGAGCCTAGCGCAGCTCAACTCACAGTCCTCCTACCTCGCGACCCTCAGTCGCACTTCAAACTTCTAAAGAGAGTCCACCATGCACGCCAACCGCGCCACGAATGCCTATCGAACGACCCACGTCGCGAGTTCTCCCGCGAGGGCGCTGCTGGCCCTGCTCGAGCGTCTCTTTCGCGACATGGACGAAGTGCGGACCAGCATCATCGACCGCGACATTCCGAAGAAGGGCCGTGTGCTCGGCCATGCGTTGCTGATCTTGGGAGAGCTTCGTGCGGCTCTCGATCCTGCGGTGGCGCCGGAGCTCTGCCAGAACCTGAACGGGCTCTACGAGTACTGCGGGCAGCAGCTCCTTCAAGCCGGAAACAAGCTGGATCCTCAGCCGGTCGAGGCTGCACAGAAGGTGGTCTCCGAGCTCGTCGACGCGTTTCGAAAGGTGATCGAGTCCGGCGTATGACTGAGGTTGACGCGCTCCTCCGAGCCTTGGTGGAGCTCCCGGCTGCGCCCGAGGGTGCTCTGGATGTCGAGACCTTGGCCGAGCAGGCGGAGCGCTTCGTGGACGCGCGAGCCGGCATCCTCGCTCAGCTCGAAGCGCTGCGCCCCATCTCTCTTGGGCCCGAGGGCCAGAAGATCCTTGCGCAAGTCCTCGAAGCCGATCGCCGATGGGCCGGTCTGTTGCTCGCGGCCCGGGAGCAGGCGAGGGCACGCTCGACCGCGGTCTCGAGGG
Source organism: Deltaproteobacteria bacterium (assembly GCA_011526105.1). GTDB lineage: Bacteria > Myxococcota > Kuafuiibacteriia > Kuafuiibacteriales > Kuafuiibacteriaceae > WYAZ01. The sequence goes on from WYAZ01000052.1 coordinate 72,033, forward strand.
CCGCTCGCGCTTCGCAGGATGCTCCAAATAGTCTGGGCGGCAAGCGCGAGGCCTGAAGGTCTCAGCGCGCCTAGTGTCCCGTCCGAAAAGTTCAGATCACGTTCGCGCTTGTCCTTTTCGCCGCTGGCCGACGCGCGGCCTGCGGCCGCCCTTTCGGGCTCCTCGGTCATTGGGGGCGACCCAACTCCCTTCGTAGCGCGCCGA
>WYAZ01000053.1 GCA_011526105.1 Deltaproteobacteria bacterium
GTGTCCCGTCCGAGAAGTTCGATCATGTTCCCGCGAAGTATCTTTCGTCGCTGGTCGGCGCGCTACGAAGGGAGTTGGGTCGCCCCCAATGACCGAGGAGCCCGAAAGGGCGGCCGCAGGCCGCGCATCGGCCAGGGGCGAAAAGGACAAGCGCGAACGTGATCTGAACTTTTCGGACGGGACACTAGTCCCACTCCAGCTCGATCTGATCGTCGCTCCCGCCCTCGGGTTTTGGTTTCGGCTTGGCCTCGGGCTTGGGTTCCGGCTCGGGCTTGGGTTCCGGCTCGGGCTTGGGTTCCGGCTCGGGCTTGGGCTTCGCGACCGGTTCCGGCTTGGGCTCCGGCTTCGCCACGGGCTCGGGTTTGGGCTCGGGCTTCGCCACGGGTTCGGGCTTGGGCTCCGGCTTTGGCTTCGCTGCGGGCTGCGGCTTGGGCTCCGGCTTCGCGACGGGCTCGGGCTTGGGCTCGGGCTTGGGTTCTGGCTTCGCAACGGGCTCCGGCTCGGGGGTCTTGGTCGCAGGCTCTGGTAGCCCCGAGCCACCGAGTTCGATGCTCTGTCCGGCTTCGACGGTCCGGGTCTGGCCCCCGTGCTCAACCTCCACCGAGGCAGACCCAGCGGAGAGCACGGCCTTCGCGTCTTCGACCCGAACTTTGAACGACGAGCCTTTGATGGTGACCGGCGGTCGCGCGACGCCAAGTGACACCGGTCCGCTGCTCTCAACGCCGATCGAGCCCGCCTCTGCGAGCAAGTCGAGGCCCTTGGGACTCGAGTTCATCGCGAGCTTACCGCCCTGAGAGAGCTGGATCTTCGTGGGTCCTCGGCCGAGCTCGAGCGTCGAGTCCGAGCCAACCGCCCATGCACCGGCGGGGTGTCGAATCCGGCTGCTCGCCGTCGCGGGGATCCACAGACCCTGCGCGGTGAGGATCCGAGCATCTCCCTTGGCCTCAGTGACCTCCAGCCTGGAAGTCCGCTGTATCGGATCGGCGGGCACTGGGAAGGTCGAAGTCGAACTCGCCAGAGCGCGAACGCCCAGACCACCGACGACTCCGAGAAGAATGGCGACGCCGAGACCGGCTACAAAGCTCTTGTCGTTGACCACGCCCACTAGGATAGGGGGCATCACCGCGCAGTCAATACAGTGGCGGCTCGATCCGAACCTCGAGACCGTCTCGGGTGTAGTCGTAGGGGCGTTCGAAGGGGAATCGCAGCTCGTCCGGTCCGAGGATCTTGCTGGTCACGAGCTCGGACAGTCGCTCCGGATACCCTCCGTGCTCGAGCCGAAAGACCTCCAAGGCGAGCTCGAGTCGCTCGACCTGGTTACGCGCCGCCACGGCTCGGGGGGCGCTCACTTCCAGGCGATGACTTCCATCGAGCTGTGTGCTGCGAAGGCCGCGGACGACGAGTCCAACCCCGAACATGATGATCACGTACGTCAGCGCACGAGTGAGCATCGGACCAAACGGGATCTGGATGCGCGCGCGCGGTGCGACATCGGCCGTCGCGGGGAGGTCTCTCGACGCTGACACGGAGACGGCAGGGCGGATGAAACCTCCATCGACCAGCACCATGACCGCGCGACAAGCCTCGAACTCTCCAAGCCGAGACAGATGGATCAGCTTCTCGAGCTTGAGGCCGTGACGTACGAAACCATAGATCCTCCTCTCCGGATCTCCGATCGACGGCTCCGAGTCCTCGCCCCCCATGTCCCCGCCGAGGTCAAACTCCGAGAACTCGGCTTCCGCAGCCTTGGGCTCGGGTAGATCACGCGCGACCTCGAAGACAGTGCTGAACGGCGGGAGTCGCTCCCTCAAGCTCGGCCACTCGTCCATGACCCGGAGGCCATCCATCAGGATGTTCTCCGCCCGAATGGCCTCGAGACCGTCCTCGGCCTCTGCCACGTCGTGTTGCTCGAACTCGTAGGTGCCCGAGTGCCACAGGAACAGGCGAAAGACGGTCTCGTTCAGCTGAAGGCGCAAGAACTCCGCGAGCTCCGTGCGGGAGAGGGCGACCACGTCGTCCGCGAGGATCAGTCCGATGCGTCGCATCGTACGTGTCTGTTGCTGAAGCGCCTGATCGAGCTCGGACTTAGTGATGACACCCGCGTTCAAGAGCATGTTGCCGAGGAGCATCTGCTTCGGCCGAGTGGATGACTCAGCGCGCACGACCGAACCTTCGCGGAAGTGGATCTTGACCTCGTCGACCTCGTCCTTGAGCAACAGAATGCCACTCTTGGTCTGCTGACCGATGAGCTGAAAGATGTCGGCGATACCGAAGTCCCGAATCGTCCCTTTGAGCGCCATAGGTCTATCCCACCAGTCCTCGCTTGAGCGAGATCACCGTGACTGGAACCGCGAGGAGGCCGGACACGACGAGCCTAAAGGACTCGGGCTCCGCCCAATCAGTCCAAGGATAGAATCCGTAGCTCTGCAGCCAGGAGAAGTGGGCCACGGCCACCGAGACCACGAGCAGAAGTGTGAAACCGAGCAACGGATTGCCGATCACGAGCTCTCCACAGCCCGCGATGGGACAGAGCAGGCGCTCGCGCCATCTCTCGAAGCGGCGGCGACGACGAATCTCCTGTTCCTTCTTGAAGCGCACCTTTGGATCGGCGACCGACACCTCGAGGAAGACGGCGCAACACGTGCTGCAGTGTGGCTCAACCTTGCCTCGCTGCGCCGGCGCTCCGCAGCGTTCGCAGGCGGTGCTCACCAACGACGGACCGTCCTTGAGAGCCAACAAGAGCACGATGAAGAGCAGTACCGCGGCGCCGAATGCTGAGGCGGGGATGTTGCCGAGCAGACGGACGGCGACGTCTTCGAGCACAGGCCATCGTTGACCGTCCGTAGAAGACGTGAGGAGCATCGGGAGCAGGACGCCCTCGTCATAGGGTGCGTCGCGGAGCTTTCGAGCCGCAGGCACGCCCACAAGATCGACCTTCATCGCCTCCGCCATCGCGGGATCGATCGCGCGACCGGCCGACGCTTGGGCCCGACCCTCGGCGGTCTGGCCGACCTCGATCAGCACCGCCCCCAAGTTTAGCGCGGGCTCAGCGTGAGTCCCGAGCTTGATGGCCTCGGCATAGAGCTTCTTGGCTTCTTCCGGTTGCTGCCGCCAGAAGAGGACGTTGGCCAGGTTGTTGAGACGCGGCGCGGTTCGCCCGGCCTCGAGCGCACGCCGGTAATACTTCTCGGCAGACGCGAGATCGCCGCGCCGACGCGCGTCTAGACCGAGCACGAACGCGGCTTCGGGATCACGCTCAGCGAGCGCCGCGGCCCGAGCCCGAAGCGTGGCCGGCGCGAGCCGAGTCGCGACGATGTGAATCGCACGTGCGTCCGAGTCGCGGAAGGAGAGCAACGGCGCGGAGGCGTAGATCCCGCCCGCGAGCGCCAAGATCCCGAGGTAGCCGGCGATGGTGACCACGCGCTCGCGCCTGGTCTGGTAGAGACCCACGAGCAGGAGGCCGAGCACCAAGAGCGGCAGTGGGCCGAGACCGAGGGCCACCGGCGCAAAGAGCAGCAAGACCGCCAGGAGCCAGCCTTGGACGCGCGTCACCCCTGGAATCCGCCGAGCGATGTCGTGGCCGGCCATGTCCAGGTAGCGGATGAGCTGAACGACGAGAAACAAAGCCAGCGCCAGCAGCCAGGCCGCGCCCAAGACGCCGAGCGTGTCCGAGAGCAGGAGAGCGCGGTTCTCGAAGCCTCGAAAGCGCGCCTCCACCCCGCGCGTCAACGAACGCACCGCTTGAGGGATGTCGCCTTGGTGATGGACCTGCGCGAGCGCGAGTTCGTAGTGCACGCCTGGTGTGTCCGGGATGAGCGTCGCCGCCTGCGCAAGACGTGTCAGCCCGGCCTCGACCTCGCCAGAGGCCAGGGCACTACGTCCTTCGAGACGAAGCGCGATACCGAGCGGCGCCAAGCTGCGAAGACCGAGCGCTTCGCGCAGCCGAAAGACGTTCTCGAGCTCGAGGTCTGCCGTCGACTCGTCGTTCCTTCGGCGCTCCTCGGAACGGAGTGTCAGGTGTCGGTCGAGATCCGCGAGGGTCGGCAGGCTCGCGAACTCGGGGTGCACCGGCGGGGGCTCCGGGGTTTGAGACCACGACGAAGAGATCGCACCAAGCGTGACCAGCAGGCCGAGACCAAGCGCAGGGAGCCGCCACCAATACCGCATCAAGGGTACGCCTCTGGCGTGTACCAAACCCTCGGAGGCAGCACAAGTTGAGGCCTCCGCGACGCCGAAACCAAGCTCAGGCTTCGCCGGTTCCACCCGGGAGCCTCGCGGCGAGCAGCAGCGTGGAGAAGTCCGCGCCGAGCATGAACCGAAGCAACTCGGTCACGGACATGGAGCTTCGTACGAGCTCCTTGGGTTCGAGGCCCGCGCCGGTGAGTCCGGCCTCCTCCACGAGCTGATGCATCGCGGGCGCTGCGGTCCCTGCGTGGACGACCCCGAAGCGGTCGGCGCTCCGCTCGACGTCGCCCGCCCACTGCTCGAGCTCGGTCCAGGAGGGGGCAGAGCCCACCTGCTCAGCGAGCGTCTCTAGAATGGCGAGACCGGAGGGGCCAAGACGAGCACGCAGCGGCCCGAGTGCGGGTCGGACCGGCTCGGGGATCTTGGCCTCCGCCTTCTCATCCGTGGCGCGAAGCAGAAGCTCGACCCAGTCGAGCGCCTGACCTCGAATGTTCTCCCCCGAGAGCAAGAGATAGCCGTGCCGAAGCAAGAACGCGGAGCGCGCGATGGCGTAGCGCAGGCGGTCCCGGCCGCCCTCGGCCAGGAGTTCATCGCCCACGAGCACGACGGGTGGTTCGCCGGGCTCGATGGCCACGCCTTGCCAGCCCTTCTGACTCTGAAGGTGTACCCGACCTTCGAGCTGGTGCTCGAGGTGCTCGAGCAGACCCTTCACCTCCGGCTCATCGAGCAACAAACGGTGTGCAAAGGGGAAGGAGAACGGGGGCAGGATCGCGGCCACTGCCTTCGCGGTGTGAGCGAGCAAGCGACCGAGTGGGCTCTTCACCTGAGGGAGCAGGATGTGCGCCGAGATCAGCGTCGAGGAGATGGAAGTCTCCAAGGGAGCGAATCGCGGAGGCTCCTGGCCGAGCAGGAAGGCCTTCACCCAGCTCGGACCCGCGAGCATCTCCGCGTGCTCCTGCCCGGCCAGCCGCTCCAGCAATCGGTCGATGGCGTCGAGGTCGTGAGGCGTCGACTCGGCGGCTTGTCGAAGCTCCGTGAGGACATCGTAAGAATCGCGACGCGGAAATGCGACTTCGGGCTTCGAGGAGGGCGAGTCATCTTCGTCTCCCACCGCCTCCGGCACTTCGATCGTCTCGGTCGCGGGCTCCGGCGGCGGCAGCTCCGCGATGGTCTCAGCGATCGTTTCAACGCCGGGCGCGGCGGCGATGCGTGGGGCCTCGATGGTCGTCTGTCCTCGAGCGAGCAGGAAGGCCTCCGCCGCCGCTTCCGCATCGCTGATGCGCTCACCCACCCGCATCCAGTGCTGCTCGTGCTGATCGGACGGGATCCGACCCACGAGCGCACGGGCTGCCAGCATCGCTCTCCGGGCCTCGCGTGGCCCTCGACCGAGCAGGATGTTGAGTTCGCGCCGGAGCGTGTCGATGCCGAGGTCGGCCGCCAGTTCCTCGAAGCGATCTTGAGCCGCGAGCAAGCCGCCCAACCTGAGGCGCGCGGCTTCACAGCTCGGATCGGCGGCGAGGGCCGCTCGATACTCGCGCTCGGCCCCCGCCCCATCGCCGAGCTTCCACTCCAGCGCCTCACCGAGCTCTGCGAGCGCGAGCGCTCTCTGATGATCACCGCTGGCCCCTTCAGCGTGTTTGCGAAGGATCTGAACGTAGTGTTCGAAGTCGCCCTCTTCTAGATACAGCGTCCGGAGACGTTCGCGGGTGCCCGGCTCGAGCATACGCGGCCCGTGCTCCATGATCTCTTCGAGCAAAAGGCGCGCCGCATCTGGGAGGTCTTTGTCGCTTCGATAAAGATCCGCAAGACGCAGGACAACCTGCCCACGCTCCTCGCTCCCCAGAGGCAGTCGCGGCCACAGCGCCTCCGCCGCGGCGATGATGCGATCCGCCTTGGTCTCTTCCGACAGCTGGCTCCACGCTTCCTTCAGAGGCTCCACGCCCAGGTTCTCGGCGATGTCCGAGAACCGGTCCGCCGACAGATAGAAGGACAGCAGCGCCTCTTTCGCCGGACGGTGACGAGGATCGAGCGCAAGCGCCGCGAGGTACTGTCGCTCTGCGACATCGCCGTCACCGAGCTTCCACTCCGAGACCTCGCCGGCCTCGAAGTGCAGCGCAGCACGGCGGCCGATGGCTTCCGTGAGCTCGAGCGCACGATCGAGATAGTCGAGGTGCGCTCTCCAGTCCTCGTTCTCCCGGGTGAGCGCGATGCCGAGCTCGATCACGAAGACGAGGACGTCAGCGCCCTCTTCGAGCACGCCATCCGCCCGAAGCAACTGCTCGAGGCGCGAGCGGGCTTCGCTCTCCAGACCCTCGATGCCATCGACGACCGCGAAGAGCTCGGCTTGGGCCGCCTGGCGCTCACCCATGGCCGCGCGCTGGACTCCGGCGCGACGAAGGAGCCAGCGGAGGCGTAGAACTGGATCTTCTTCGAGATCTGCGAGCGCCCCGAGGGCGAGGAGCTCGTCCTCGGCGAGGCGGAGATGGCTCGCATACTCGACGATCCGCTGCTGGACGGGAAGCGTACGGGCCGCCTCGCGAGGCAGCGCTCGGAGCAACTCGAAGGCGCGCTCCATGGCGGACTCGTCCTCCTTGCTTCCCAGCGCCGTTCGGTTCCGGCGCCGGGGAACCCATTCGTCCGCGATGGCGAGCGCTCGAGCCACGCGCGTGTCGTCGTCGGTGGCCTGATCGAGCTCGGCGACCGCCGCGAGCAGCAGCGGGTCGTGGCTGGAGGCCGCGGTCATCAGCTCCGTGCGAAACCGGCGCGCGTCCTCGTTCGCGGGATCCGACCAGAGCGCCTCGCGCGCGATCTCGAGGATGGTCTCGTTTGGCTCCGCTCGTTCCTTCGCGAGGCGCGCTGATTCGATGAGCAGGCGGCTCTTCAGGTGCGCATCACGCGCCGCCGCCGCTCGCTCGGAGAGGAGCCGAGCGCGGCCTTCATCATCCCCTACACGCGCGAGGACTTCGGTGAGTCTGGCTTCGACCGCGGCCCGGAGTTCCGGCGCCGTGGTCGCCAGCCCTCGCGCCTTCTTCAGCGTCTCGATCGCCTCCTCCGGCTTGTCGAGACGACGCAACTCCAGGTCGGCCTTCTCGACCAGGCACTCGGCCCCGAGCGGGCCAGTCTCGAGTGCAGACCACCGCTCGAGCACGAGACACAGAAGATCGACGTCGTCGGCTCTGCGCGCGTGCCGTTCGAGCCGCTTCAGCGCCAGCACTGAGGGGTGAGAATCATCTCCGGGTGCGCTGCCTTCGAGGACCTTGCGATCATGGCGGACCCCAAACTCGTCGTCCCCCACCTCCCAGAAGAGCGTGGCCGCGCGCGCGTGCAGGGCGAAGGCACGTGCCCCCTGGCCCTGCTCCTCCGCCAAGGTGGCCGCCCGACCCAAGGCACGAGCTGCGCTCTGAACCCGGCCCATTCGCTCCGCGAGCTCAGCGACGCGCTCTTGGTTCTCGATGATGAACGGTGCTTCCTCGGTGAGCACGCGAATGGCCTCTTCGAGGCGACCCGAGCGAACCAGAGCCTCGGCGCGCGCCGCTGGATCTTCGGTAGGGACGTCGATCCGAAGTGTATCCTCGTGGCCGGGAAGGCTGGGCCGCCCTGCGATCTCAGTGCGTCGATCGACCCGTCCGTCGAGACGTTCGATCGCCTCCTTCGTCTTGGTGTCTTCGGGCGTCAGCGCAAAAGCGGCCTCGAAGCAGGCGAGCGCCTCGGCCGGGCGATCGAGGAGGCGCTCGTTGATGTCTCCCATGCGCACGTGGAGCGCGGCGAGGCGTTCCTCGGCCCGCCTCAGAACGGAGCCGGAGATCCCGCGACCCCGGAGGTCCACGAGTTCCTGCTTGTACAGACCCCGCGCCTCCTCGAGCGCGTCGAGGGCCGCTTCGTATCGGCTGGCCGCCAGCGCGGTATCCGCCACCCGCTGATGCGGCTCGGGATCCCGCGGGTCGAGCTCGGCCGCCCGCCGGTAGCGAACCAGAGCCGCGTCGGCGTCGATGCGCCGCCAGACATCACCGAGCGCGAGTGAGAGTCGGGCCGCCGTTTGGCTCTTGCCCTCCGACTCGGCCCGAGTGGCAAGCTGTTCGAGCAAGAGAGACGCGCGACGCGGATCACCCTGTTCGACGAGGGCCCGCGCGAGCCCTTCCATCGCGCGCGTATGGCGCGGATCAATGCGCAGGGCCCGCTCGAACTCACGCTTGGCTTGCGCGAGGTCACGGAGTCGATCGCGCAAGAGCTCGGCCGCGAGCACGTGGGCCTCCGCGGCCTCGCTCTGGCTATGGGCCACCTTCGCCCATCGACGCGCCGCACGCACCGCCTGTGCCACTCGGTCTACGTCGGGGAGCGCCTGGGCGAGCGCCGCGAGCGCTCGCGGGTGTTCCGGCAACAGCGCCTCGGCCTGATCGGCGAGCCGCGCACGCCTCTCCACGTCGAAGAGGCCGACGCGAGCGGCGGCGATGAGTGCGTGTCCGGCCGCCCGAAGGTGACCCTCCCTTTGGAGCGCACGCGCCGCACGTTCGTAAGCCTCGGAGGCCGCGCGTTCATCACCCGCGCGTTCGGAGACCTGTGCGTCCGCCAAGAGAAAGCCCGAGTCGTCGCCCATTCGATCGCGGATGTCGCGAATGAGGTCCGCCACTTCGGGCAGCAGAATGGGATGGCTGATACCCAAGTCGAGGAGGCGCGTGAGCAACGCGCGAGGACCACCCGAAGCGTCGAGCTTGCTGCGCAGACCTTGAAAGGCGCTCGTAGGATCCCGGCCCGATATCTCCTGGACCGGCGCGACGAGTTCGGCCGCATCCTCGCGTGCGAGCAGCCTCAGGCTGCGCTCGGGAGAAAGAGGATCCTCTTCACGAAGATCGGCCTCGTGACGACGTGAACCTTCGAGGCCCACGATCAAACGGAGCTTCCCGTGGCGAGTCACGAGGGTGCCCACCACGGAGGTGTCTTCGTAGCTGGGCGCCTTGAATCCTGTTCCGTGCATCAGGGCGCCAAGGATTTGGCTCAGCGGACTCGAAGAGAAGCCATAGAGACCGGCGTTCTCGAACGGCACGCTCAGGTTCGCCGCGCTGAGAAGCAGGCCGAGCGCATCACGGAGGCCATCGATCAGACGCTCCGGCGGGAGGTTCGAGACCCCATAGTGCTGCACGTCTGCGAGCGCCACGCGAACCGAGCGGTCCGAGGCCGGGCTAAAGATCAGCGAAGCGGTCAGCGTGGCGCAGGCGTCCCCGCTCGAGAGGTCGCCTTCGAGCATGAACAAACCACGATCGATCGAGACATCGATCGCGCGCAGGGGGGTATCCGCCGCCGCGAGGATCTCACAGAGCCTCGCGGCCAGAACCGAGAGGTCGAGATCGAGCACGAGGCGAACGAGCCGAGTGTCTGCGCTCTTGAAGCGCGATGCACCTCGACCCAGATCGAGGGGGAACTCGACGTCCGGCACCCATAGGTCGAGCGCCACGAGCTCGACGCCTTGCGCGAGCGTCGTCGGGGCGGCCGTGAGCAGCGCCCGCCCGTCGGCAAGCTCCAGGGCGAGCCCCAGCGGGGCCTCCGCTCTCTCGGGGCTCCCACCCGGACGCAGCGCTGGCGGATCCGACATCGAGGGCGAAGAGTTCTACGCGTCTACCCTTTCTGCAAGGGCGGAGTAGGCAAGTGTCCCACCAGGCTAGCGATCCACCCGGGCCATCGCATCGGGGCTCACCGGCGAGAGACCAAAGACCTTGGCCAGAGAGGAGCCGCCGACATCGAAGTCGAGCGTTCGGATGAAGCTCCGGAGGGCCGGCTCGACCTGCTCGTCGATGGTCTTGGAGATCTCGGCCCTCACACCCGTGAGGCGCGTGGGCTGCAGGTTCATCCCGTTCGCGAGTCTGGGTTCGGCCGTCACCGCGATCAAAGCCGCGAGCGCCCTCACGCCGTCGATCGCACCCTCGGCGCCGAGTTCGTAGTCCGCCGTGATCTCACCGCCCGATCGGATGGTGAGTCCCGAGAGATCCAAGCGCTTCATGATCGCCCGTTCGGTGCCCTTGGAGATCTCCACCGGGGAGGAGAAGCGGATGCTCACCGACGAGAGGCTCAGGTCGTGGACTGGGCCTGAGCTCGTGATCGAGATGTCCATGCGTGTCCCGGGCGCGACGCGCGCCACGTAGTCGCCCTCCGCCAGCGAGGTTTCGATGGCCTTCGGGATCACCAGACTGATCGACAAACCTGGTGCGGCGAGCTCGGTGTGACCCACGGAGCCGGCCCCGTTCGGTCGGAGGATCTCGAAGATCTGCTGGAAGTTCTCCGCGAGCTTCGGATCTTCGCTCGGGGCGTAGCCCGGCGCGCGCATCGCGCTGGGGAGCTTCGGTCCAAACCGGTTCGTCAGAGCGGCCTGGACCCCGTCCGCGTGCCAGCCATCCGGCCCGAGGCCTTCTGCGTGCGCAGTGAAGGTGCCAGTGTCGAAGTGATAGGCGACGCGATTGATCTTGGAGTCGATGCCCCAGTCCACGATCCGATCGAGTCCGGGGTTCAAGGTGAACGAGATGCCGGATCCGTCGACGTGTGCGTACAGCCGGGCGCCGGGCTCAGCTTCGATGCTCACCTTGTCATCGAGACGACGAAGGTGCCCTTCGGGCAGCGCGACGGACGCCGAGATCGACACGAGTGATGATCGTGCCTCCTCTTTGCTCAGACCGAGCGGCTCGAGCAGCTCCAACACCTGCGTGAGTCCATCGAACAACTTCGGGATCTCCGTCCCCGGTGCGGCCCGCTCGACCGCTACGATCTCTGCGCCGACACGCGGAGCCGCCTCCGGTCCCGAGATCTGCACGAACGAAGCGCCCATGATCGCAGCCGCGACCGCGCCGGTGAGCAGCGCCTTTCGGCCAGCGGAACCGACGAGACGAGTCAGAAGGCTCGGGGTCGACGCGGGCTCCTTGCGGCTTGGAATCGAGGCCTCCGAGGGCTCGAGCCGATCCATGTCCGGCGTGTGCTCGGTCCCTGTGGGCGTGAGCCCTTCCAACCCGCGTGTAGGGAGGCTGCTCGACCGCAGCGTTCCGGGGAGTTGAGAGGCCCTCATTCGAGTCCTTATCGGCTGAGGATTCCGGCGGTTGCTCCGCCTTCTGGTCCTGGGAGTCGTCCGGGTCCGTCAAAGCGGGTTAGTCTTGCCGGGTGATCCCGCGGATCCGGCGCCCTGGAGGTGCGCGAGGTCATCCAGGTGGGGATACGCCACTTCGCCTCGGGCGACCCGCCCGGAGTCGCTCGGAGGGAAGCTACTCCCACTCGATGGTCGCGGGCGGCTTGGACGAGACGTCGTAGACGACGCGATTGATGCCGCGCACTTCGTTAATGATTCGGGTGGAGATCTTCCCGAGCACGTCCCACGGAATCTGCGCGAAGTCTGCGGTCATGCCATCCGTGGAGGTCACCGCACGCAGCCCACAGACGTGTTCGTAGGTTCGCGCATCACCCATCACGCCCACCGTCTGCACCGGCAAGAGCACCGCGAAGGCTTGCCAGATGTGATCGTAGAGCCCGGCGTAACGAAGCTCCTCGAGGTAGATCGTATCGGCCTGTCGAAGAACCTCGAGCTTCTCGTGCGTCAGTGCACCAGGGATGCGAATGGCGAGCCCCGGACCCGGGAACGGGTGACGTCCCACCACGTCTTCCGGGAGGCCGAGCTCACGGCCGAGCAGCCGCACCTCGTCTTTGAAGAGCTCGCGCAGCGGCTCGACGAGCTTGAGCTTCATATGCTCGGGAAGACCACCCACGTTGTGATGGCTCTTGATCACCGCGCTGGGGCCTTTGAAAGACACCGACTCGATGACGTCCGGATAGAGCGTGCCTTGCGCGAGCCACTTGGCGCTGGCCCCAACTTCTTTGGCCGCGGCATCAAACACCTCAATGAAGACGCGCCCGATGATCTTTCGCTTGGCCTCGGGGTCGGACACACCTTCGAGCGCGCCGAGGAACTGCGCGCTCGCGTCCACGTAGCGAAGCTTCATGCCGAGCCGGTCGCGAAAGACCGCTTGCACTTGCTCGGCCTCCCCCCCACGCAGCACTCCGTTGTTCACGAAGACCGGGATCAGTTGATCGCCGATGGCACGGTGCAAGAGCGCCGCCACCACCGAAGAGTCTACCCCGCCGGAGAGGCCGCAGATCACCGCGTCCTTGCCCACGGTCCTTCGAATCTTCTCCACCTCGAGTTGCACGAAGCTGCCCATGGTCCATCCGGGCTCGACCTTCGCGATGCGGAAGAGAAAGTTCGAGAGCAGCTCCACCCCTCGCGGGGTGTGCACCACCTCGGGATGAAACTGCAGTCCATAGAGCTGGCGGGCGGGGTCCGCGACGATCGCAAACGGACAGCTCGATGAACTGCCGAGGACCGAGAACCCCTTGGGCAGAGACTCGACCTTGTCGCCGTGGCTCATCCACACCGTGAGGCGGTGCTGCCCGGCCGGGTGTGTACCGTCCTCGTCCATGCCTTCGAGGAGCGGGGTCTTGGCCTCGAAGGAGACCTCAGCCCGGCCGTACTCGTGAGAGTCCGCCCTCACCACTCGACCGCCGAGCACGTGGCTCATGAGCTGCAGGCCGTAGCAAATCCCGAGCACGGGAATGCCCAGCTCCAGCACCTTGGGATCGATGCTCGGCGCACCCTCTTCGTGAACACTGCTGGGTCCACCCGACAGGATGATGGCCTTTGGAGCGAAGGCGCGGATCTCATCGAGCGAGCGCGTGCAGGGCCAGATCTCGGAATACACCCGCTGTTCGCGAACACGCCGGGCGATGAGCTGCGTGTACTGAGAGCCGTAGTCGAGGACGAGAACCTTGTGCAGAGCTTCAGTCATCGACGTGGGCCGTATCACCAAAGCACCCCCTTGCCCATCGCCAGGCAGGGTCCTTAGGCTGGTCCCATGGCGGTGAGCCTCGTCCGCATCGCTCAGCTCCTCTCCAAGATGGGGCTCGGCGAAAAAATGCTGGAGACCGGTGGAGACAAGAGCCCACTCGCGGCGGACAAATCCGGGCTCCAGAAGGGCCAGGTACTCGACGCCGACGGCAACTTGCTCGCGGGCCTCGGCTACAACCCAGCCGATCGCACGAAGGCCGGCCACAACCTACACGAGAAGAGCTCGGTCGACGCCTTCGTGAAAGCCTTGAAGGGTGAGACCCCAGATCCCAAGGCCGAGCTCAAAGGCAAAGAGGCCGAGGCCGAGGCCGACAAAGCAAAGGCGAAGGCGGAAGAACCTGGTCGTCCTGCGGCGGAGGAGGCCCCCGGACCCGGCCGCCGTGAGGGCAAAGAGCTGCGCGAGGATCGCCAGCAAGACGTGCGTCGCGAAGAGCGCCAAGAAGACGTCCGCGCGCAGGGTCAGAAGGAGGCCAAGGAGCAGGCCGAACCTCGCGAAGGGCGCGACCCGCCGGAGCGACGCGTCGAACGCGAGAAGCCGGACGAAGACGACAAGCATGGTCATGCGTACGCCTTCACCGACCCTGAAGAGGATGAAGAAGACCGCGGTTCGGGCTACCGCTCCTCCGAGGTCTTTGCAGATGCCGAACGCTGTCACGGCACCATGGAGGACGGGACTCGATGTGTTCGGCGAGCCCGCGAAGGCCGACCTTTCTGCCGCGTTCACGTGCACGGCACCTCGGCCTGAGACTGGCGCCGTGTTATAGCGTGGTCGGTCGCCATGCAGGCAAAGCTCGCGTTCCTGGTTTGCTTCTCGCTGCTCACTGCGAGCTCATGCGCGGGAACGTCCTACCGCGCCGGCACCTATACCCTGGACGGAGTGCGCTTCGTACTCGGAGACCTCCCGCCGGAGTGGAAGAAGGTCTATGGCGAGCGTGGCCTCACTTGGCGACGAGCAGACACCAAGGGCACGATCATCACCGTCAACGTGAGCTGCCGCCGCGTCGGCGACGCTCCGCTCGAGGTGCTGACCAACCATCTCTTGTTCGGTCTCACCGAACGCAACTTCGAACTGCGAGAGCTCGTCCCGTACTTGGGCCGAGAGGCTGAACGCACGCTGGTCTCGGCCAAACTCGACGGAGTGCCGGTGAGGCTCTCCACAATGGTCCTCAAGCGGAATCGCTGCATCTACGACGCCTTCTATGCCGCGGCACCCGACCGCTTCGAGTCCCATCGAGGCGAGTTTGAACACATGCTGGCGGGCCTCGAGGTGGTCGAGGAGAGGTCCGAGTGACGGACGAGCAGAAGCGGTCGTCGCTTCCAGACGTCTGGGATCAGTTCCCGCGCCTTCCGGCCGAGGGCGAACGCGCTCTGGCGCATGTCGGCGAGCGCTGGCGGCCGATCTTCGACATCATGGGCGGGGCGGCCATCCTCTTCGGCAAGTCGATCGTCGCCATGTTTCGCGGACAGATCGAGGTCAAGGAGACGTTTCGGCAGACCTACCTCATCGGCGTGCGCTCCTTGCCGCTCACGCTCCTCACCGCGGTGTTTACCGGCATGGTCTTCGCGCTGCAGTTCATGGTGGCGCTCGAGAAGTTCGGCGCAGCCGAGACCGTAGGTAGCGTAGTCTCGCTCGCGATCTTTCGCGAGCTCGGCCCGATGCTCACATGTTTGATGGTGGGCAGTCGCGTCGCCTCCGGCATCGCGGCCGAGCTCGGCTCGATGCAAGTCAGCGAGCAGATCGACGCACTCCGGGCCTTGGGGGCGGACCCCGTGAAGAAGCTCGTGGTGCCGCGCCTCATCGCTTGTACGCTGGCCATGCCGCTGCTCACCATCATCGCGGACATCATCGGCATTCTCGGCGCCATGGCGGTCGCGTGGGTCGAGTACGGACTGGGCTTCATGTACTTCTACAGTTCGGTGCTCGAGACCAATCAACTGACCGATGTGTTTTCGGGCATCATCAAGACGGTCTTCTTCGGCGTGCTCATCGCGCTCGCAGGCTGTCATCAAGGCTTCCAGACACGCGGCGGCACCGAGGGCGTGGGGCGCGCCACCACCACCACCGTCGTGGTGGTGAGCGTGGCCATCTTCATCGCCGACTTCATCCTCACCAAGGCTCTGATCGTCGTGTTCGACCGGTAGAGACGCGTCGTCGGCTAGAACTCGAGCCGGAGCCAGCGCCAACCGTAGGTGTCGGGGTCGACGTGTCCTCCCGCCAGGAACCGGGGCCCGAACCCAATCAGCTGGGAAACGTTGACCCAGGTCCCGAGTGGTACCTCATCACACTGACCCGGGTGCCGCAGGTCGAAGGTACCGATGACCGGAGAATGACCTGCGTAGATCCATCGTCGCCCTTCGGCGTCGAGCGGCGCGAGGCCCTCGACCTGGGTGGCGGTCTGGCCCACGCGATCGATTTGCCCCGGTCGATACTCGTAGATGGTGCCGAAGGCGGACTCCACCAGCAAGACGACCCCATCGGGCTTGGTGGCGAGCACCGGAAATCCAGCGCCCACAGGCTCGGTGCTGAGCAGCTCGACCTCCTCTCCAGTGACCTCGAGCAACGCGGAGATGTCATCCACCGCCACGATGAAGCGACCTGAGGGGTCGAAGGAAAATCGAGCGGCCTGCTTGTGGAGGCTGTCGATGCGAACGAGTTCCCGCGGCACGGAGTAGAGGCGCTCGAATGTGGTCATGCCCGAGCGCCGAACCCAGAGCTCGGCTTGGTCCGAGAGCAAATAGAGCTCGCCCGTTATCGGGTGCTCTGCGATTCCGATGGCCAGACCCAGTGACGGCTCGAGGAGGACGACCTCGGCAAGGTTGCCCGAGGCGAGATCGAGCACGCCAGCTCGGCTCGAGGTCGCCACCCACACTCGGTCATTGATCCCAAGGCCCAAGACGCGTCCGAACTCGCCCAGAGGCAGCGAAAAGCTCTGCACCGATTCATCGCTTCGGAAGACCACCACCTCGCGGAGAGACAGGCCAACCGCGAGGTCCGAGCCCACCGGCAGCAGGTCTCGAGGTGGCCGTGTGTCGGCAGCGAAGCCCTCAGACACGCGCTCGATGCAACCGGCGGGACGCGGAATCGGATGCTGAAGGATCCAGTCGCTGGCCACGCCCGCAAGAAACGAGCTCGGGCCGGAGTCGGAAGACAGACTCGTATTCTCGATGGCGAGCGCGGCGAGCGTGGAGAGCGGACGGCGGGGTTCGGAGCTCCCTGGCAGCGGCCCTGCTTGCGCGAGGCCCAGGTCGAGCAATGGCTCGCGAAAAGAGACCCGGGTCAGCGCGATGGGGGAGCCCGCGTCGAACTCGGCGGGCACCGAAAAACGCAGAGCTTCCGAGGTCACCCCGTGGGCATGAAGCGCGCGATTGGTGCCTTGCTCGAGCGCCACCACCGCGCTTTGCGCTCCCGGCGGCAGATCACCGAAGGCGATGAGCTCGCCCGCCTCTCCACACCCCGAGAGCGCAAGCGCGGTGCCGAGGACGGCGAGAGGACATCGCGTCACGAGAGACAAGCTATCACGAACAACCCCCGCGCGTTCAAGCCGTCGCTCCGCCGCACGAGCTTCCGGCCCCCGCGGTGCATCCGTAACAGTGAGGCGCGGTCAGCACGCGTCGAGCCTGGAACCCCGTGTACTCGAAGTCTTGGATGCGCAAGTGCGCTTGCGGGCTCGTCTCGAGCCGCATGTCGAGCATCTGGTTGAAGTCGCAGTCGTACACCAGGCCATCCCAGCCGATGGAGATGGTGTTGCGGCACATGAGCCCGTCGACCGCCCCCGGGTTGAACGCGTTGACCAAGCGCTCCATGTACGCCTCGAGGTTTTTCGTCTCGAGCAGCCATTCGAGGAACCGCGCGATGGGCATGTTGTTGAGCGCGATCAATCGGTCAAAGACGACCCCGTGACGTCGATCGAGGTTCTGCTTCCACTCCCGCTCCATCGCCGCTTGGCTGCCCGCCAGAAACGCCCCCGCCGGGTTGGACATGAGCGTGAGCCGACGCTTGGGATCACCTCGCCCGTAGCCGACCTCGTTCAAGCGACGAAGTGCTTCGATGCTCCGCTCGAAGGTGCCCTCCCCGCGCTGAGCATCGGTGTTGCGTTCGTTGTGGTGGGGCAGAGAACAGACGACCTCAACCTCATGCTCGGCGAGCCACTCCGGCAGGTCCTTCATGCGGTTCGCGAGCAGGATCGTGAGATTGCAGCGGTCGATGACGTGTTTGCCCCGCTTCTTCGACTCTTCGACCATGAATCGGAAGTGCGGATTGAGCTCCGGCGCCCCTCCGGTGAGATCGACCGTGTGCGCAGAGGTCTGATCGAGCGCGCGCAAGCAGGCCTGCACCGTCTCGAGGTCCATGTTCTCTTCCGTGCGATCCGGGCCGGCATCCACGTGGCAGTGCCTGCAAGTCATGTTGCAGAGCTTGCCCAGGTTCACCTGGAAGTACTCGAGCGCCGCGGGGTGAAGCCCCCTCAGGCCATGGTCGGCGAGCGTGCGCTCGAACTCGTAGCCCTGCCCGTCGCCGCGTTTGAGGTCGGTGAGAACTTGCATCTGCCGCGCGGGAGGCGCGAGCGGATTGTCGCGCGCCCAGAGACTCCTGGTCGCGCGCGGGCCCTCCACCTCGTCTTGAAGCATCGGCTCCTGAATGATCGGAAGCGCCGTACTCATGTTGCCACCCTCACATCGCCACGCGTTTGGCTTGCTCGAGCATCTGAATGCCGTGCACCAACGAGGCCCCGCCGCGAATCGCGGTGGCGGCGTGAACCGACTCGGTCATCTGTTCGAGCGTCCGACCCGTCTCGAGACAAGCCTTCGTCATCGTCTCGATCGCATAGGGGTCTTGGACGGAATGAGCGACCGCCAGGCCGATGATGGACTTCTCGGAACGGCTGAGCGCGCCCTCCTCAAAGACCGACGCTTCGTAGCGGAAGAAGCTCTCCGCGAGCCCCTTCTGTCCGATCGCAATCCGCTTGCGCTCCGAGTTCTGTAGGCGTGAGAAGTACGCCGCCGTGACCTCTGGGGCCTTCTCCGAACCCATGCCCGCCTTGGCGGACAGGCCGAGCATCTGCATCCCGTAGTTGAGCACCGTTGCCCCGCGCACGACCGCCGCCACGTGAACGGCCTCAGTCATCTGCTCGAGGTCGGAACCCGCCTCGAGCGCGCCATTCGTCCAGGCTTCGATGCAATAGGGACACTGCACCGCATGAGCCACCGCGAGCGCGACCAGGGCCTTCTCGCGCACCGAGAGCGCGCCGTCGGCAAACACCGCGCCGTAGTAGGCGAAGAACTTGTCGGCGAGTTCCTTGCCGCCTTGGTTGATGGTCCCGAAGGCCGGGAGATGTGATCGATCGTAGTAGGCCTCTGACATACTGAAGACTCCGCCGGAGACACTCCGGCCGCGCTGAACGATGAGGGCTAAGCGAGGAGGGCGCAGCGCGGTGGGCCGCGCGCCCCGAGGCGAGTCTCTATGAGCCAGGCCCGCGGTCCGGACGAGACGTCGTTGACGATGGCGGGGCAGGGATCCTCGAGCGGACGACCGAGCAGGCTGAGCGCCAAGCGCTGCAGGTCCGCACGCTGCGCTCGGAGGTCCGTGACTCGATCGAGGTCGGAACGCATGGGCCTTTCGCCCGGCGCGAGATCCCGCAAGCGCAGTCGGAGCGCGGCCACGAGCGTCTTTGTGCACCAAGGGAGCCCTTGTAGACGGTCGATCTCGTCCACGTTCAGGCCCAAGAGATAAAAGCCGCCGTCTCTCGAAGGCCCGATGACCGGACTTGCGGATTCACAAGCGTGGCGCAGATCTCCGATCGACATCGAGGGGGTGTCGATGCCCACGATGACGATGCGTTGATATCCGAGGCGACGACTCGCCTCCAGCGCGGAGAGCATGCGGCTCTGGAAGTCGGCCCCGTGTTGCTCGATGACGTGAACCTGACGAGTCGCGGTGATGGAGGCGAGCACGTCCGAGGCGGGGAGCGCGCCCTCGACTGCGAGCACCACATCGGTCGCGCTGGGTAGGCGGCCGACCGTCTGGAGGGTGCGCCGCCACAGAAGCTCCGACAACCGAGCGGCGACGCGGCGGTCGACAAAGAGAGACTTGGTCTCCGCCTCCGCCCCTCGGGCGAAGACGAGGACGGCGGTCTTGGGCAGGGCTTCGTTCACGATACGACCATGGATACGCCGAGGGCGGAGTCCGGTTTCATCAGGGTAACAGGGCGCGGTCAGTCAGGGAACCGGCGCATTCTGGGAGCAGGACCTCGCCGAGTGCGGCGACGACTGCCCCTACGCAACCTGGCGCGAAGAGCGAACTTCCGCCGGCAATCGCCTCATTTCGCGCCCGGTCTTGACCGCGCTCGATTCGGTGAGTTTACTCCGCGCATGAATAGCCCTGCCATGGACGCCTGGTCTACCCCCGTCGCCGCTTTGGGCGTGGACGCGCGCGCCGCCTTCATCACCCGAACCTATCTGCACTTGGCCGGCGCCATCCTCGGCTTCGTCGCCATCGAAGTGGCGCTCTTCGAGAGCGGCCTGGCGGCGCCGATCGCCCAGGCGATGCTCGGCACCAGCTGGCTGCTCGTGCTCGGTGGTTTCGTGGTCGTCAGCTGGCTCGCCAGCCGCGTCGCGCACAGCTCAGACTCGACCGCGCTTCAGTACCCCGCGCTCGCGGGCTTCGTGGCTGCAGAAGCGCTCATCTTCGTGCCGCTCTTGTACATCGCAGACTCCGTCGCCCCGGGCGCCATCAGCAGCGCCGCCGTTGTCACCCTCGGCGGCTTCGCCGGCCTCACCGCGGTCGCCTTCTTCACCCGCAAAGACTTCTCGTTCCTCGGCGGCCTCTTGCGCTGGGGCTTCATCGTGGCGCTCGTGGCCATCGTGGCCGGCGTCATCTTCGGCTTCGAACTCGGAACCTTCTTCTCCGTCGCGATGGTCGGCTTGGCCGGCGCCGCGGTGCTCTACGACACATCGAACGTCATCCATCACTTCCCGGAGGACAAGTACGTCGGCGCGGCGCTGCAGCTCTTCGCCTCCGTCGCACTGATGTTCTGGTACGTGCTGCGGATCTTCATCTCGTCGCGAGACTGAGAACACGCACGACTCTCGCTGCCCCTACGACGGCTTGGGCTCGTGCTCGTTCACGCCGTAGCGCTCGGCCTTCAGCTCCGCGCCCCCAGAAAACGCCCGACACGTCATCAGCGTGAGCAGGTTTGCGGTCACATGGCCGGCGGCCAAGAGGCCCGCGGCATCCGAGGCCGATGGTGCCACCGCGAATCCCGCCAGAGCGGCCACGGAGATCACGACGCCCACCACACCCGCGAGCACGGCGTTCTTTCGGCCGGCCTTGATGGCGGCCTCGACGTGTGCGCCGCGCAGCTGCCGCTCGGATTCGATCTGTGTTTGCAGCGAGCCCGCCTGCTCCGGGCTCAAAAGACCGCGAGCCTGGAGCCCGTCACGAAGCGCTACGAAGGCGTCGTCCTCCGCCGCCGAGAGCTGCTGCCCCGCGAGCTTTCGGGCCTCCACGAGCGCGGCCTGCACCTGCTCCGGGCTGAGCTTGGGCTCACCGAGGACCCGCGCGACGTGTTCGTCGAGCGCGGGATTCGTCGGGGTTGACTGGGGCTTGGACGGGACGCTGGTCATGAGGCCTCCGGACGCCGAGGCGCCGCTGTTTGTTCTTGCCCGATGAGAGCCTGCGTGGCAAGGAGCTTACCCGGTAAGGCTCGGGCGCATAACTCAGTGGTAGAGTGCCATCTTCACACGGTGGAAGTCGCAGGTTCAAATCCTGCTGCGCCCATACCCGAACCCCCTACTGCGCGAGCGGGAGTACGAGTGAGACACTCCCCTCCTCCTCGTTCGCGACCCAGATCGCGCCGTCTTCACTCGCCGCGATGCCTTCGCTGCCCACCTGTTCCGCCTCCGCACCCGGCGCGAGCCCAAGCTGCACGACCGACACCACCTCTGCTTCTTCGGGCACGCTCACCCGCAGGATCGCGACCGCTCCCGAAGCCTTGAGGCTGACCGCGAGGTAGCTCTCTTCCGCCCTCCGAAACGCAGTGATCGAATCGGGCTGAAACTGTGGACCCCAAGACTCCGCGCCGAGCCGTGGCAGGCTGGCCGGAACGTGGGCATCATCGATCGCCACCGTCCTTAGAAACCGCCCCTCGCCGTCGAGCAGGCTGACGGTGTCATTGGCCTCGCCCGCCACCGCGAAGAGCTCTCTTTTATCCTTGGCGGTGAAGCGCGTGACGCCGTCCGGCCACGCGTCGGCCCCGGTTGTGTTCTTGGGTGCGTCGAGCACTTTCAACGCGCCATCTGTGCCGAGCGCAGAGATCCGAAACATCAGAAGCTGATGTGAGTCTTGAAGCGTCACCGCGACGAGATCGCTGTCGCTCGACACGGACACGCTCTCGGGCTCCTGACCCGGGCCTAGCTCCAATCGGTGGACCTCTTTGGCCGCGCCCGGTCCACCCGCTAGATCGATCACACTCACCGACGGTGGGGCGATGTCTTCCAGGCCTTCGCACTTCCCCCAAACCACGTCTTGTTCGTTGGCGACGATTGCCCAACGTCCGTCGTCGGTGATCTTCACCGAATCCGGCATGGGGCCGACTTCGACCCGCTTCGGGATGGATCCAAACGCCGATGAGTCGTCGAGCGCGACAAAGACCAACTCGCCCGCACAACGCGAGATGCGCCCTTCGCCGTCTTGGTCGATGAGGGTCCGTGTGATCGCGGCCCAAAGGCCCTGCGGTTCCACGTCGACGTTCGTCAGCTCGGACTCGCTCGCGTCCTCCGCGAACATCGTCGCGGTTCGGCCCAGCACGAGCGTGTCACCATCTCGATGCACGAGGCTGAGCTTCCTCGACTTCGAGGAGACCACGAGCGCCGAGTTGGTCCCGGGCACGAGACGGACGGACTCCGGATTGTCGGCCGCACCAAAGCGGAGCGCATGCGCTTGAAAGCCGCGATAGAGACTCGGCCCCGGGGGACCCTCTTTGGGCGGCGACGTCTCGCACGCGGGCGCGAGGGCGCTGGCAACCAAGGCCACAATGCGAAGTGCGGAATGGATGGATCTCATACTGGTCCTTTCAGAAGCGCAACTCGAGTTGCGCGAGAAACTCGTCGTTTCGAAGCGGAATGTTGGGCTCGTTGAGCTCGGGGGCTCCGTTGTGTTCCGCCACCAGGTACAGCTCGAGCCGAAGCAAGAGATGGTGACGATAGAGCCCGACGAGCAGCGCGAAGGTGGTGACATCGAAGTCCCAGGTGGCCGCGTCGCTCGGGGCCGAAGAGCGAAACCGCGTGCTTGATTCATCCCACGGGGTGATTCGATAGATCTCGTAGCGAACGAGCGGTTCGATACTGTGCAGGAGACTGCGCGTCCTCGAGAGCTGCAGTTCGTAGGAGAGCTGCACGTAGCCTCCGTACCGAAAGAGCACGCTCTCGCGCGACACGATGCCTTCCACGAGAAGATGTGCCCCTGCCACGTCCGCGCCCACTCGAGCGCCGGCCCAGTACGCGGTCGTGTCGAGGTCAGTCGCGCCCAGGCGTGCAAAGTTATTGCGCAGCTCGTCGGTTCCCCCTTCGGCGGAGAGCGACCCGAGGAAGCCGAAGAGCTCCGCGAAGGCGCCGTGACTCAGGAGCTTCGCTCGTGCGCCCAGGACCGGTGCGTTCCCGGAGAACGGTCGCGCCGCCGCGTAGGCGAGCACTCGGATGACGCCGGTCTGAGACTGTGACTCTTGAACCCCGGAGAATCCGAGCGGCCGCATGAACGCGAGCGAGACCCCAGCCTCTACCGAGGTGCTGGAGGTGAGCGCGAGCTGCGTCTCGTAGGTCAGGTGCATCTCGGACTCTCTCCAGTACACCGACGCCACGAGCGGGTAGCGCTCGGTCCGGCGATCGATCGCGACGAAGGGGATGTTGAAGCCCAGCTCGAGACGATGGGTGGCCCAGGCCGTAAACTGCGACTCGAACCACACCGATCGAGCGAGCGACCCGCGCGGGGAGAACTCGAGGACGCTGATCGCTTTCAGGTACGGGCCGAGGCTGAGGCGAAGTGCGAGCCAGAAGCTGTCGAGCTCGACAAAGGGGCTTCGCGTCCCGATCGTGCGGGTGTCCGTCGGACTGTCGAAGCCGACTCCGCCCTGCCCCTCGATGTCGTGTAGCTCGAGCTCCGCCTCTCCCTTGAGCACGAGCCGAAGCGACTCATCTCCGATGACGAAGGTGGGCGGGAGGCGATCGTCGGAGAGCTCGTCAAAGCTCGCGCCGGCCGTAGACGCCCTTCCGCAGATCGCGAACACGATGAGAGCGAGCAGATGACGGTACACGGTCCCTCCAAGTCATAGGGACCGACGCGCGGGTGTTCCCGTCGCCTCTCGTTCGGTCCCTACGCCGGCATTATCCGGATCAGGTGAAGCGGGTTTGATCTCAGGCGGCTGAAGGCCACCACCCCGCGAACGAGCGAGGGGATGCTAACACGGAGGCCATGGCCAAGCGCAAGGATCAAATCACCGAGCCGAGACAGCGAGCGTCTGGAGCGCCTGCAGGAGCTGAGTCATCGAGAGCGGCTTCGTCAGCACAACGTCCACCAGCTTCCGCTCGTGCTCATTGACGTCTTCGCCGGTAAAAAGCGCGATCTTGGCGCCCGCCCACCGCTCCCTGAGCGCGGCTACACTGTTTGTTCCCCGCCCGTCCGGCAGAGACTGATCGAGAAGGATCGCGGAGACCGGTCGGGTCTCTGTCAACGCGAGACAGGCCCCGACGGAGCTCGCGCACAGAACCTCATGTCCGCCGTGGATCAGTGCTTGCGTCACTGCGCGCATCACGGCCTCGTCGTCGTCGACGACAATCAACCGCAGCGGCCTTGGCGTAGGGAGTGGTGCGGGCTCTGTCGCCGCTCGAGGCTCCGCCCGATCGTCGAGGGGCAGATAGAACGCGAAGCTCGACCCTTCGTGCGGGTTCGAGACGCACTCGAGCGTCCCGCCGAGGCGACGCGCCACGGACCAGCTGATGGCGAGCCCCAGGCCGGTGCCCTCCCCCGGTCGCTTGGTGGTGAAGAACGGGTCGAAGATCCGCGGCTGAATCGATGGGTCGACACCGGGGCCGTTGTCTTCGACGACGAGTCGGGCAAAGCCACCGACCGACGCAGCGCAGGTCGGCGGCGTGTGCTCCGTTCGTTCGACCCGCACTCGAATTCGAGGCGCCCTCGTGCGCGAGCTCCGAAGGGCGTCCCGAGCGTTGGTGATCAGGTTGATGATCACCTGCTCCACTTCCCCAACCTGTGTGGTGACGGGGAGCGGCTCGGGAACCTCGTCGAGCTCGAGTGTGATCTCTGGCGCAACGAGACGTTGAGCGAGCTGGACCACGGACCGCACGGTCTCACCCAGATCCACCGAGTCCCCTGCGAGCTGTCGTCGTGTTCCGGCGAAGACCATGAGCTGCCGAATGACGTTCGTGGCGCGATCGGTCGCGACGGTCGCCTCCGAGAGGAGCGGCAAGCCGTCTCGATCCACGTGGTCGAGGAGCAAGTCCAGAGTCGGACGAATGACGGCGAGCAGGTTGTTGAAGTTGTGCGCGACGCCGGCCGTGAGTGTGCCGAGGGACTCGAGCCTCTCCGCCTGGAGCAGTCTTTGCTCGAGCAGACGAATCGGGGTCACATCGAGGAGCCCACCGACGACGTGCACAACGGCACCGGAGTCGTCGGTGTTGATACGACCACAAGGGATGACCCACCTGGTTTCACCGTCCGGACGAAGGATCCGATGAGCGGTCCACGCGTTCTCGTCGGCGCCGGCGATCTTTCGGAGCGCGGCCCGGATCATCTCCCGGTCTTCCGGGTGAACAGCCTCCTTGTAGTCTGCGACCCCTAGAGGAGTGTTGCGGCCCATGATCTCACACATGCGCTCGCTCCACTCGGTCCGGTTCGTCGCCAGATCCCAGCTCCAGAGTCCCAGACCCGTGGCCTCCACCGCGATCCGCAAGCGTTCTTCGCTTCGTGCCAGCGCCCGCTGGCGTTCCGCCTGCTCGGTGATGTCAAAGGCAACCAGCACCACGCCGCTTCGACCGCCGGCGTCCGCTACAGGCGCCACGATCGTCTCGTAGTCCGCGAGCTTGTTTGGACCACCTTGGCCCCGTATTTGGTAGTGCTGAACCGAGCCGTCCGCGAGGGCTCGCCCGATGCTCACGCGCGCCGCTTCCTGGAACTCGGCGGGAATGAACTCGAACATCGAACGGCCGATCGCGTCTTCCATCCGGTAGCCTTCGGCCAGCCGGTTGATGTAGCGAAGCCGAAGGTCCGCATCCACGCGGACCACGAAGGCCGGAAGCGCGTTCAAGAGAGAGGAGAGAAACTCGGCATCGAGCACGCCTGTGGCTGATTCGAGTTCAGCGAGG
This sequence comes from Deltaproteobacteria bacterium, assembly GCA_011526105.1. GTDB lineage: Bacteria > Myxococcota > Kuafuiibacteriia > Kuafuiibacteriales > Kuafuiibacteriaceae > WYAZ01. The sequence goes on from WYAZ01000053.1 coordinate 25,427, forward strand.
CGCCCCTCGAGTTCGCTCACCCGAGCTCGGAGCGCATCGACCTCGCTGGAGCCACCCGACATCGCGTAGCAGTCTAGTACGAGAGCACGCCTGGGTGCGACCTCATCGAACCAACTTGAACGAGAAGTTCGGGGTCTGGAGCGCACCCCAGGCCCGAAGCCAGACCGGCAGCATCATCTCCGTCCCCCGAGCGCTCGTAATATCGCCCAGATCGACAACGTCTTGCCAACCGAAGCTCTCGAGCAGCGCGGCGACCTTCGCCTTGGACGCGGCATCGTTACCGCACATGAACATCGTGTGGGCTCCGTCCGCGAGCTGCTTCGGCGCCACCATCAGGCTCGCGTTTACGGTGTTGAGCGTCTTGACGACGGAGGTCTTCGGGAACGCGCGCTGGATCTGCTCCCCCAGAGAGTCGGTGTTACAGACCGAGAGGTTCGGCGGCATGCCCCTCGAGAAGTCCAAGGGGTTGGCGACGTCGATCAGGATCTTGCCGGCGAGTTTGTCATGTCCCGCGCTGCTGAGCGCATCGAGGGAGCTCATCCCGGAGGTGGCGTTCACGACCATCTCTCCGTAGGCAGCGGCCTGAGAGAACGTGCCGACCTCGATACCCGGGTGCTGCTCGCGCCACACCTTGAACGGTGGATTGCCGAAGCTGTCCGCGTTGGGCCTTGCCAAAGTCACTGCAGGATCGCGGGTGCCGACCATGACGGAATGACGGAGCTCAGCCAGCTTCGCGGCCAGCGTTCTTCCCACCACGCTCGTGCCAAGCACCCCGAGCTTCGTCGCATTCTGCATCTGTTCTCCTCTCGCCGACGACGGCTCTGCCTACTTACGCTCGGGAGAAGTGGAGATCAACACGCACCGGCCGCGCGTGTGGACCTCAGTCGGCAGCGCTGGGCTCGAGCCGCGTCAAGAACGGACTTCTCGCAAATCCGAGCCAGATTCGACCCTTCGAGTCTACGAGCGAGCGCGTGGCGGCACCTGGGTCGGAGCCGTCTGGCATGCGAAGCCGTGGACTTCCAGGGAGAAAACGGAAGGCCCGCGTGTCGAAACGGCTCAGATAGATCGCTTCGGCCCCCGAGGCCTGTGGCCTGACCACCGCGAGCACCACGTCCGGACCAAACGGCGCGAGTACGGAGCTCTCTGCGAGAGCCTCGAACTGATGGGCCAGGAGTCGAACGTTGTTCTCGGAAGAAGGGAAGACTTCACCGAGCACCGGCAGATCGCCTCCCGCTGCGAACAGGAGCCGCTCGTCATCGAGCTGCAGTACAGCATGTGTCCGGCGCGAGAGCCCAACCCCTACAGGCAGCCCGGCCGATCGCTGTATCTCGGTCACCTCGAGGTCGGTCAATAGATACCGACCGCCGGCGTCCTCTTCCAGGAGCAGACGGTCACCGCTGGGGGTAGAGACTCGGGTTGCAGACGTGATCGCGACTCTGTCGCCAAGGAACGGGAGCCCGCCGCGAGAGACCACCGCCAGCTCGCGGTCGAAGAGGAGGATGTGGTTGTCGGAGTGAACGATCTCCCTCACGGCTCGATTGTTCGGGGCCAAGATGACGACGTAGCGATCGAGCTCGGGAAGATACTCCAGTCCCGCGATCCATAGCGCGGGCGGCTCCGCCGGCGCGTCCATGAGGTGGGTCGTCGCCACGACTCGTCCCCCGTCGTCAAAACGTGCGACGTCGAAGCTGGTGTGCTCTCGCTGAAACGCGCCGACGAAACCACCCTCCGGATGCGGAGCCAATCGCGTGAGACAGGGCGGCGCGGTCGCGGTTCGCACGATCTCCATGGAGTCTCGATCGACGAAGACCAGCTGGGTGACCGCCGGCTCTGGACACACGAGCCCGCATCTCTCGCTTGGGTGCGTACTCACGACGACTCGCGTGTCGAGCTCGAGCATGGCGCTCAAGTGGTTCCGCTGCAGGAGGTCCGGGGTGATCCAGTCCGTGGGCGGTAGCTCCGGAAGCGCGCCGTCGATCACCCGAACATGTTCGGCGCGCACGAAGGACACGTCCTCCGGCGATTTCGGGCGATGAATGCGTAGCTCGAGAGGACTTGACGAGCTCGGCTCGCAGCGAAAGCCGGCCGAGCGCAACCCAAGCTCGCCTTTTTCCATCGGCACGCACTCGGACTCTCGCACGACGCAGACGCGATCGTCCCATTCGCGTCGAAGATCGAGGGGAGGCTGTGCTCCGATGTTACATCTCTCCCATCGAAACTCGAGATCACACCCCGTTTGACTGAGGGCGTCTCGCCCACAGAACTTCCCGTTCACCTCGAGGCTGAGCGGGCTCAGCATGTCCGCGTCTCTGCCCGGCACATCCGGCTCGGGAGCACACACCCCCGACAACCAGGGCGCGCGAAACGGAGGGACCTCTCCGCGCGGGACCTCGCGCGAAGCTCCAAGTGGACCGATGAAGCGCCCCCAGCTCGGCGCCGGGAGTTGCTCGATGCACGCATCTGGACTCGCCAATGGAGCGGCTGAGCGGAGCTGCTCGAAGTCGGAGCCCATCGCCTCCACCACGGACCGAAGCCGATCGATCGGCTCGGCTTCGAAGCCGAGGATCCAGAGATCGTTGGTTTCTAGGCGCGAGAGCGCCAGCTTCGCGCCCGCGGGCTGCAAGATCGTGGAGCTCGACACCTCGTTGGTATCGGGAACCACCGCCGCGGCGGCGAGCCAGGCGACGGCAGGAGGCACATCTGCGTCCAGCGAGCTCGCGGACTCGCAAGCCACGAGCACAGTCGCGAGCCCAAACCCGAGGCGAACGCGACGCGTCACCCGGCGAGGATACCGCTACTCGCGCTATCCGTGTACCATCCGAGTGCGCCTCTTCCGGAGCACCGCGAGAAAGAAGCCATCGGTGCCGTGCAGATCGGGGCGAAGCCGGAGCGACCGCCCCTCTGAATCCGATATGGGCTTGGCACGCTCACCCCCGAGGATCTCCGAGATCCTCACCCACTCGAGGTCCGGGTCGACTTCGAGCAAGCTCGAAACCACCGCTTCGTTCTCGGCCGGCAGCACCGTGCAGGTCGAGTAGACCAAACGAGCACCGGGCGCGAGACTCGGCAGGACGCGTTGCGCGATGCTCGCCTGTAGCACCGGAAACCGGTCGAGATCCGCCCTTGTGAGGCGAGCCCCCGCCTCGGGATTGCGCCGCAGCACCCCCAAACCGCTGCAAGGAGCATCCACCAGCACGCGATCGGCACGAGCGAGCTGTTCGAACACGCGAGGCGGCAGAGGTCCCTCGGCCTCGATGCGAACGGCCTCGATGTTCGAAGCACCCGCGCGCCGGGCACGCTGGCGAAGAACCTCGAGCTTGTGCTCGTGAATGTCGAGGGCCAGCACCTTACCTCGACCGCCGAGCCGTGAGGCGAGCGCGAGCGACTTGCCCCCCGCCCCCGCGCAGACGTCCACGACGAGTCCGCCGGGAGGGGGCGCGACGATCTCCGCGATGAGTTGACTGCCTTCGTCTTGCATCTCGAACGCGCCCTCGCGAAACGCGGCGGTACGGAACAAGTCTGGGCCCGCGTCCACGACCAAACCCTGCGTCGCGAAGCGAGTGGGTGTGAACTCGAAGCCTTCGGCCTGAAGCTTGGTAGCGAGGTCATCGCGGTCACCGCGCAACAGGTTGGCGCGAATGGTGCGAAGCCCAGGACGAGCGATGGACTCGAAGAAAGCTTCGGCCTCGTCCCTGAGCGCGGAGCTGAGCGCGGATGCTACGTCGTCAGACAGGTTGCGAAGAATCGCCCACCGAAGAGACGGATCCGTCACTCCCGGCAGCGCACGAAAGCGCTCGAGGGCCTGCTGCCAGTCCACCTCGGGATGAAACCCGGAGAGCATACTCGCCTGAAGCGTGCCGTCCACGAGCATGGAGAGCCGCACCGCGGTCTTTGCATCGGGGGCCTCGACGTCGAGCGCAAAGGCGAGTCTTCGAGCGCGCCTCACCAGCTCGTAGAACTGAGCCGCGAGGCTCTCGCGATCGGAGGCCTCGAGCTGACGCTGGCTTTTGAAGAAGTGAGCGAGGTGATCGGACGCATAGCCGCCCGACTGTTGGCGCGCGAACAATTCGGCGAGCCACGTGAGCGTTTGCTCTGGGCTCACCACTTCAAGACGTAGGCGAAGATGAGAGGCGCAACGATGGTCGCGTCCGACTCGATGACGTAGTTCGGCGTGTCCACGTCGAGCTTGCCCCAGGTGATCTTCTCCGTGGGCGTCGCGCCGCTGTAGCCACCGTAGCTCGTGACCGCTTCGCTGATCTGACAGAAGTAGCCCCAGTAGGGGCACGGGCGACGGAGGTCTTGATGGATCATCGGCACCACACAGATGGGGAAGTCGCCGGCGATGCCGCCGCCGATCTGAAAGAAGCCCACGGTGGAGACCGCTTCTTTGGGCGACAGAGCTCGGATCTCGATATCGGCCCCGGGGGCGGGCGCGACGTCCTCGAGATTCTTGCCCATCGTGGTCTTCACGTACCAGTTCGCGAGCATGCCCATCGTCTCGAGACCGCTCTTCACCACGTGGAAGCCGGAGATGTCGCCCTCCAGAACGTGAGAGACAAAGATGTTGCCGAGGGTGGAGTCTTCCCAACCCGGCACGAAGATCGGGAGCCCCTTCTCCATGGCCGCGATGAGCCAAGAGTCTTTGGGGTCGATCTGGTACTCGTTCTTCGGAAGCACCTCGAGGAGCTGATACATGAACTCGTAAGGGAGGTAGCGCTGCCCCTCTTTGTCTGCCTTCTGCCACAGGCGGAGGATGTGCTTCTCGATGGCGCGAAAGGCCTTCTCTTCCGGGATGCAGGTGTCGGTGACGCGGTTCATGCCGCGGCGCTCGAGGTCCTTCTCCATCTCCGGGGTGAGGTTTCGCCAGTGGGGCACACGCTGATAGTGGTCATGCGCCACCAGGTTGAACACGTCCTCCTCGAGATTGGCTCCGGTGCAGCAGATCGCGTGGACCTTGCCCTGCCGGATCATCTCCGCGAGCGAGCGTCCGAGTTCAGCGGTGCTCATCGCACCCGCGAGGGTGATGAGCATCTTGCCGCCCCGATCCAAGTGCCGCTCATAACCCTCGGCCGCGTCCTTCACGGTGGCCGCGTTGAAGTGCAGGTAGTTTCGCTCGATGAATTCACGGACCGACATCGGGCGGGAATCTAGCGGCCGTGGGGGCGGATGTGGAAGGAAAATCGAGAACGCCGGGAGGTGGGCTCAGTGCAGCGCCGAGAGGCCGAAGAACGCCCGTTCTTCGCGGATTCGGTCGGCAAAACGCAGCCTGAGAGCGGCGGCCACGTGACGAGTCGCGTCTCCACAAGCCTCCGGGTCTCGCCGGCGAGCGGCGCGCACGAGGTCCTTCAAGCTGCGGCCGGCGGCGATGGCAGAGGTGAGCCTGGCCTCGGACGCCTCATCGAGCTGGCGAGCGAGCTCGAAGCAGGACTGCAAGTCGGCTTGCGTAGGCGCGAGCGTGGGTACCCGGGCGGACTTGAGGCCGAGCCCGACGAGCAAGATGCGGCCGTCATACCCTAGGAAGACATCCCGCGCGTCGAAGCCACCGAGCGAACACGCGCCGCGCTTGGAGCCCTGACGAGACAGAAACTCGAGGGCCTCCGCCGCAGCATGGAGAACGGCGACCGCGAGCGAAGGGGAGATCTCCTCCTTCGACTCGAGGAGCTGTTCGAGCGTGACCCCAAGGTGGTGGTGACGCACGATATAGGGCACCCCTTCGTCGAAGCCTGAGCCAATGATGGTCGCGATGTGCCGGTGCTGAAGACCGACGACCTCGGCCAAATCGTTCATGAGCGCGCCGTCTGGTGCGGTGAGTGCGGTGCCGGCGAGCGAAGCACAAACGTCCAGCTCCACCACGCCCAATCGCTCGTCCTGGAGCGCGAGCACGATCTCTCCGAAGGCGGTGCGACGAACGAGGGGGCCAAGGCGGTAAGGGCCGATGCGTCCCTGGACAAACTTCGACTCGTCCACCGGGACCGCGAGCGTGGACCACGCGCTCATCTCTTCGACTCGAGCCACCTGCACAACCATCAGGATACCGAGCCTGGAGGCTGGTAGGAAGCCTTCGCCCCCACCCCCCAGACCTCGCGTTCACCGATCTTCTCGTCCTGAGCGACGACCGCCCCCGGCAGCACACGAGACCGGTCTCCGGCCACAACACCCTCCGAGAGAACCGCGCCGGCGCCAATGACCACCTCGGATCCAATGTCGACGTTCTCGCTGAGTACGGCGCAGGGACCGATGGAGCTGCTGACCCCCACTCGGACGTGCGCGCCGATGTATGCCCCCGGGCCGACGCGAGCATCGTGACCGAGGGATGCGCCGGGCATGAGCACCACGTGCGCGCCGATCAGGGTGCCGCCGCCCACTCGGATGGTCTCGACGTGGACTCGACCCGCAGAATGAACCGCGCTCTCGAAGATGACCCCCGGTTCGATCTGCGCCCCTCGCCCCACATCGATGAGACAGGGATCGCGCACGAGCACACTCGACGGCACCGCCACGCCCAGGCCGAGCTTTGCGCCCAGCGCTCTCAGATAGAGAAAGCGCGTGGAGCTGAGGAACCAGTAAGGGGCGCGAAAGACCGGGTTCATGGCCACACGCGCGAAGGAGCTCGAGACCAGCCAGCGCAGGTACGGACCATTGAACTTGACGAGGTGCGAACCTGGGCGAGGCCGGGGCACGAGCGCTCGCAGGCAGGCGATGATGATGACGTGGACGACCATCGCTAGGACGATCCGACGGCCGATATCTACGGTCGCGGGTTCGACCGTAGGGAGCTTCACTGCCGCCCCAATGTCGAAGAAGAGGATCGAGAGAAGAAAGAGCAGGCTGAGCGCGTCCTGCGCCAAGCTCACGCTGAAGGGCTGCCGCCGAATCACTCGGACCCCTGCGTTCCCTTCCGAGACGCAGCGAGTGCCGCTTCCTCCTTGTTGGAGAGCGTGGGCTTGCCCGCACCCTCCCACTCGAGCAGGCCCTTCTCGAGCGCCATCACCGAGTATCCGAGACCGGCGAGGCGCTGAGCCTCGCCCCTCGAGACCTCCCCGGTGCGGCACACGAGCACCGCGGAGGTCTTCTTTCCAAGCTCGCCGAGACGGGCCTCGAGCTCTGCCGGGTCCACGCACTCCGATCCCGCGAGGTGGGAGCGTGCGAAGTCTTCGGGCCGCCTGAGATCGAGAACGCGATGTTTGTCGAGGCTCTGGGCCAGGGTGGCCACGTCGATCAGCGGACCCTTCAGCTCGGGCACCCATTTCTCGAGCAGCGTGATGAGCTGAGCTTTTGGCAAGGCGCCTTGCGTCACCTGCGTGGGCTGGCCCCCGCGAAAGAGCATGAGGGTGGGGATGGATTGGACGTGGAGCCTCGACGAGAGCGCGGGCGCGGCATCGACGTCGACCTTGGCGATCTTGAGACGATCGGAGAACTGCTCGGAAAGCTCCTCGAGCACGGGCGCCACCATCCGACACGGGGCACACCACGCCGCCCAAAAATCGACGAGGACCGGCAAGGGGGACTCGAGGACCTCGCGGACGAAGGTGTGCTCGGTCACTGTGACCGTCGTCATGACCGGAGGTTACCCAGAAGCGACCGGGGTGGCCACCTGCGACCGGCCGGGGCCCGGTCGAAAGCGAATGACGCCCAGCGCCAAAAGGGCCGGCAGGAGGAGCAGGTCGGCCAGGAGCGCAAAGACGAGCGTCATGGGCAGGAGCGTGCCGAGGATGCGCGTCGAGAAGTAGGCGCTCAGGGAGAAAGGTAGGAATCCAAGGCAGAGGATGACCGAGGTCTGGACCAGGGCACTCCCGGTGAAATGGAAGGTTCGACGGAGGGCCTCTTTGGGATCATCCGTCCCTAGGGACTCGATGCGCAGGCGAGTGAGGAAGTGGATGGTGTCGTCCACCGCGATCCCGATGGCGATCATCGCGACGAGAATCGTGTCCGAATCGACCGTACCCCAGAACCACCCCACGTAGCCGCCGAGGATGAGCAGCGGGAAGACATTCGGAATCATCGAGAGGATGCCCACCCGAAGCGAACGCAACGCCATGATCATGAGGAGGGTGGTCATCATGAGCGCGAAGATGAGCCCACGACGCTGACCATCCACGATGAACTCGATCCAGTTGCCAAAGAGGTATGTGATCCCGGTGGGGGTCACGGTGGCGCCGGTCCCGAGACGCGACTCGGTGAGCTCTCGAGCCCTTCGACCCACGAGCCCGGTCTCCACGAGTCCGGCGATGCGAAGTCGCATCGTCATGCGGAGTGTCTTTCGATCGGGCGCGAGCAGAACGTCGAGCCCTTGGCCCCCAGAGACCTCGAAGAGAAGCAGCGTCTGCGCGACGGATTCCCTGGTGCGCTCATCGGCGCTCACCCCCAAGGCCTGCTCGACCCGCGAGACCAGGTTGGCCGGCGAGATGACCCGATCGATCTGGGGCAAGGTCTCGAGCTCCTTCTCGAGGGCGAGCAGAGCGGCAATAAACGCGGGATCCTCAAAGGACCGCGTTTCATCGAGCTCGACGTAGATGTCGACGTTGTTCGTGCCGGCGAAGCGTTCCCTGATGAGACGCTGCGACTTGCGGATGGGGTTGTCGGCTTCTAGGCGCTCCGTGAAGCTGGTCTCGACCTCGATCTGCAGGATGCCGAGCACCGCCCATACCGTCAGCCCCACGAACGCGGCGACCGTGGCCCGCGGGAAGCGGAGCGCGATCACTTGGCTCACTTCGCAGACCCAGAGCACGAAGCGGCCGCTGCGGCGCGTCTCGCGCTCGAGACCTGTGGGCTGGGGTAGGTAGTACAAGAAGATGGGCACCAGGGTCAGCGCGAGGAGCAGCGCGACCGCCACGCCGAACGCGAGCACCAACCCGAGCTGCTGAAACACCGGAGTGGGGATGAACACCAAAGACAAGAAGCCGAAGAACGTGGTCACCGAGGTCCACACGCAAGCGAGACCCACCTCGCGGCCGGTCTTGATGATGGCCTCCGTCTTGTCCTTGCCCCCCTCGAGTTCGAGCAGATAGGTGGAACAGAGGTGGATGATGTCGCTGAAGGCGACCGTCACCATGACCGCGGGCACGGCAGCGATGAGGAGGTTGATCTGCCGATCGAGCAGCACCGCAAAGGCCACCGTCCAACTGATGGAGACAAACGCGACGCCCATCGTCACCAAGACCGGCCAGACGCGTCGGAAGAGCACGAAGACCACGAGCACGAGCATGCTCAGCGTAAACGGGAAGATCTGAACGATGGTCGCGAGCGCAACCTTGGTGGCCTCCGCCGTCTCGGGGCCGAGCCCGGCGAGGTGGAGCTGCTCCCGCGTGTAGCCCTCGTCGAAGAAGGCCGCGAGCACCTCCTCGAGCAGGCCGGGAATGGACTCGACCGGGCGATTGGTGTCGTTGGTCAGCTCGAGCAGGAACGCGGTGGTGCGCCCGTCTTTGGAGAGGAGCAGCGAGCCGAGGTCGGGGTCACCCGCGAGCTCCGCCCGCAGCTCCGCCGCTTGCTCCGGGTGCGCGCGGGCCACGGCGCCGTACTTCTCAATCACCAGGTCGTCGTCGACGGAGCGAATGCGCTCGGCGGAGATCGCACTCGCGACGCGCCTGATCTGCGGGACCTTCTCGACGCGGGCGGCGATACGTTCGAGTCGATCTAAGCTCTTGGGGGTGAAGAGCTCGGGTTCCTCGAAGGCGATGAAGAGGCTGTCGGTGGCGCCAAAACGCTCGGAGAGCTCGATGTAGCGCTGGTACTCGGTGCTCTGCCCAAAGAAGAGCTTGAGCATGCTCGAAGCGAGCACCCCATTCGAGATGATCCCAAAGGAGAGGAGCGTGATCAGGCCGCAGCCAATGATCACCCAGGCTCTGAACCTGAGAACGGCTTCGATGTAGCGTCCCAAGCGGACTACGCCTTACCTGGAAACCAGCGATAAAGCATCAGATAGACCAGCACGCCAGTGACCGACACGTACATCCACATCACCCAGGTGACGCGAGCGATCTTCTTGTGACGCTCGAAATCCCCGATGAACGCGCGATAGGCGGTGAGCACCACGAGCGGGAGATTGATCGCCGCGAGGATGATGTGGCTGATCAAGATCGCGAAATACACCACTCGGACGGGGCCCTCGCGCAGAAAGAGGGTGGAGCCGTGGAGCGCGTGGTACCAAAGATAGGTCACGAGAAAGATCGCCGACGCGGCGAGGGCGCCGATCATGAACTTCCGATGGAGCGCTTTGCGCCCACCCCGAATGGCCCAGAGGCCGCACAGGAGCAAGACGGCCGAGATCGCGTTCAGCGTGGCGTTGAGCGCGGGTAGATCGGTTGTGCTCATGCGAGCGCGCGGTCGAGCACGAGCGCCAAGAGCAGAATGGGCAGGTAGGTGATCGACGCGAAGAAGACACGGCGTGCGTGTTGAACGGTTCGGTCCGCGTGAAGGCGAAGGACGGCCCGGCCAAACCACGCGCCGGCCAAGAGCGCGACCGCAGCGTAGACCAGACCGGCCTCACCCAGCGCGGTCAGCGAGAGGCTCGCGAGCACGAGCGACACCGTCATGCCGATCATGGTGCGTACGACGTTGCGCTCCGCGTGTTCTTGGCCACCGAAGAAGTCGAACCCGCCTCGCAGGTAGTCCTCGCGATACATCCAGGCCAGCGCCAGAAAGTGCGGAAACTGCCAGAAGTAGAGGACGAGAAAGAGCGCCAGCGCGGGCCACGAGATGGTGCCCTCCGAGGCGGTAAAGCCCATCACCGGCGGCAGTGCCCCAGGAATGGCGCCGACCCAGATCGCGACCGGGCCGAGCTTCTTCATCGGCGTGTAGACCAAGACGTAGAGCGCACCGGTCAAGTGCGCGAGCCCGGCGGTGAGCGGGTTCACGAAGGCGAAGAGCAGGCCAAAGCCGACAAAGAAGAGAAGCAGCGAGAACACGAGCGCCGCGTTGGCGGAGATGCGTCCCGAGGGTACCGGCCGTCCGCGTGTGCGGAGCATACGCAGGTCCGAACCCTCTTCGAGCACCATGTTCATGCCCGCCGCTCCGGCCGAGGTGGCGTAGAGTCCGAGCGAGAGCCAGAGGAGTCGTGCGAGATCGAAGGAGGCCGGCCCGAGAGAGAAGCCGAGCACCCCGGTCAACACGACCAGCAGAGAGAGACTTGGCTTGCCGAGCTCGTAGCTCGCTCGAAGCGCGCGCCACGGACCAGCGCTGGGGAGGCTCAGCGCCTCGGCTTCTTGGCCACCACCTGAGGACACGAGGCGCAGTCCTAGATGCGGCCTACGGACAGGTCAACGCGACGCTGCGTCACGCCGTCGGTTCGTCGGAGTGATAAAGGGTTTATGCGAGCCAACCAACCCTTGATGACCACCGAAACTTCTGGTTTCTGCCAGATCGGTATGTCCTCCGCGCTCGAGCGTCGGGACCGCTCGGACGAGCGACCCGACCTCTTCTCCCGAGCCGGGGCCCGACTATCCCGCCTGGAGCGCTGGAACATTCGTTTTGTGCGGGCCTCGTTTTCAAACCCGTTGCTGAACCGACTCATGGCCGCGCTGCAGCGCTTCCCCGGTTCAACCTGGGTGGAGATCTGCACGAGACAACTTCGTACGGTGCACGGGCTGGAGCGTCTGCCGCCGCCGGGCGAGCTCGACAACTTCATTCTCGTCTCGAACCACCGGAGCTACTTCGACCTCTACGTGATTTCGATGGTCCTCATCCAGGCGGGTCTGAAGAAGAGGATGCTTTATCCCGTTCGCTCCAAGTTTTTCTACGATCATCCGCTGGGCTGGTGGGTGAACGGCATCATGAGCTTCTGGTCGATGTACCCGCCGATCTTTCGGGAGCGCAAGAAGGCGGTCTTGAATCACACCGCGATGAGTGAAGTCATCTGGTCGCTCGCCAACGCGAAGGTGGGCGTGGGCATTCATCCGGAAGGCACCCGCAACCTCGGAGAAGATCCGTACACCTTTCTGCCCGCGCAAGCCGGCGTGGGGCGAGTGATCCACCAGTCGCGTGCGATGGTGATTCCAGTCTTCATCAACGGTCTGATCAACGACCTAAAGAAGCAGGTCTCATCGAACTTCGACAAGACCGGTCGCGAGGTGATCGTGATGTTCGGAGCGCCAATCGACTTCGGCGGGCTGCTCGACGAGCCCGGTAACGCCAAGGTCTTTCGCAGCCTCGCGGACATGAGCCTCGAGGCAGTGCGCAAGCTGGGTGAGGAAGAGCGAGCGCTCCGCGCTGAACGGGAGGCCGCTCGTGTGCCCGCCTCATCGAGTTGAGCTCCGAGCAAGCTCGACTCGGGCGCTCACACTGGGCGTTTTCATGTTCTCCGGCGCTTGCGCGGCCGATGAGCCGCCGCGGCACGTGCCTTGGCCCGAAACCCCGCTGCCCTTCGCGATGTTTAGCGCATTCGTCGGCCCGCCTTGCGGGCCTCGCGTCTTGGCCGTCTCGCTCGGTCGGGGGTTTTGAGATGAGCTCTGATCACTCGCACTCGAGCGCCCAGTCCAGCTCGACGCGCGCGCCCCCCGCGAGCGTCACCTTCTCTGTGCGCTTCTTGCATCCCTTGCGCTGCATGGTGACCTGCACCGTGCCGGGCGCGAGGTGATTGAGCTTGAGCGGCGTGCTGCCGGCCTTCTTACCGTTGACCGTCACGTCGGCCGTCGCAAGACCGGCCTTCAACACCAGAAGAGGTGGAAGCCGGCTCAGGTCTTCGTTGACGTCCAGGATGGTCCGCGGCCCGAGCTCGACGTCTTTGGTCTCGACGACCTCACCCTCCCGCTTGAGCTCGAGCTTGTACTTGCCCGGCATGAGCTGGGTGACATTTGCCGGCGTCTTCTGGCCGGTCGGCTCCCCGTTCACCCAGACATCGAAGCCCTCCGGGTCGGTGCGCACCATGATGCTGGCCTCGCCCCTTTCGGCCTCGAGGATGATGGTCTCCTGGATCTGCTCGCCCGAGTTGATCCGCAACGAGCGAATCACGGGTGCGTATCCCGCGCGCTGCACCTTGAGCACATAGGGCCCGGGCGTGATGTCCGCACGCGAGAAGGGCGACATGGTCGAGACCAGCTGATCGTTGAGATAGATCTCTGCGTCCTTCGGCGAAATGTCGAGCTTCAAGCCACCCGGGTCAGGCGTGAGGCCCCCGGTCATCGTGAAGATCGCGAAGCCCAACCCGCCCAGCGCGAGCACGGAGAGCAGAGCGATGACGAGCTTTGTCCGGCCATTGAGACCACCCTTTGACGTCACGGGGGCGATGAGCTCAGCCGCCTGAGCGCCCGGCAGCGGATAAGGCTGGGTCTCGGCCGCCGTCTGCTGTCCGGGGTAGCTCATCGGCTGCGTAAAAGACGCGGTGGGGAGGCCGCCGGGCGCGATCATGCCGCCGACGTGCGTCTCGCCCGTGGTGAGCTCGGTGCCTGCGCGCACCGGAACGTTCTCGAGCTCTTCGATGTCTTCGGGTTTGAGCTCTCGGTACTTCTCGAGGCGGGCATACTCTTCGGTGATCTCCGTCTCGAAGTGCTGCTTCATGTACCGCTGCAGGTCCGTGCGCGCGAAGGGCTGGTTCGACGAGAACAGGAAGCGCTGCAGGTCCTCCGCCATCTCGCCCGCCCACTTGTAGCGATCGTTGCGGTCTTTGGAGAGCGCCTTCATGACGATGCGCTCGATCTGGGGTGAGAGGCTCTTGTTGAACTGCGTGGGCGGAACGAGGTCGACGTTTCGCACCTTCTCGAGCGTGGAGAAGTCGGTCTCGCCGAGAAACAGTCGATCACCGACCAAGAGCTCCCAGAGCACGATGCCGCAGGCGAAGATGTCCGAACGATGGTCGAGATCTCGCCCGCGGACTTGCTCGGGCGACATGTAGCCGAACTTGCCCTTGAGGATGCCCGCCTGGGTCTTGGAGACGGTGGCGGAAGCCTTGGCGATGCCGAAGTCGACGACCTTGACCTCGCCCTCGAAGGACACGAGCACGTTCTGCGGCGACACGTCGCGGTGCACGAGGCCGATGTCTTGGCCGACGTCGTCCTTCTTGCGGTGCGCGTAGTCGAGCCCTTCGCACACCTTCTGCATGATGTACGTGCTCATCGCGATGGGGAGCAGGCGGTTCCTGCGGCGCGCTCGGTCCCAGACCGTACGAAGGTCCGCCCCCGCCACGTACTCCATCGCGATGAAGTACTGGCCGTTCACGTTTCCGAGGTCGAAGACCTGCGCCACGTTCGCGTGCGCCATGTGCACCGCGAGCTTGGCCTCATCGATGAACATCTCGATGAAGTCCTCGTCCTTGGCGATGGTAGGGAGGATGCGCTTGATGGCGACGGTCTTGGCGAAGCCCTCGACCCCGGTTTGGCGGGCCCGAAACACCTCGGCCATGCCGCCGACGCTGATACGGTCGAGGAGCACGTACTTCCCGAAGCGCTTGTACTTGAGATCCCGGGCGACCAACGGCCGTGAGTATACCGCGACGAGAGCGCGGGGCTAGGGGCCGGCGCCTAGAACAGGCGGCTTCGCCGAACCAGCACCAGGGCGAGTCCCACGATGCTCGCACAGAGCCCCCAAAACATGAGGTAGCCGTAGGTCCAGCGGAGCTCGGGGAGGTGCTCGAAGTTCATGCCATAGACCCCGCAGATGAAGGTGAGCGGCAAGAAGATCGTCGACAGCAGGGTGAGCTTGGTCATCGCGCGGCTGGTGCGGTGACTCACCATCGACATGGTGAGGTTGAGCGCCTGCGTCAAGCTGTCACGGTCGACGAGGAGATCCTGAAGCACGACCTCGATGGTGCCCGCCATGTTTGCCATGAATCCTTGCGTGGCTTCGCTGATGAAGACGGTGCGGCGTGTGGCCAGCTCGTTGAGGATGGCGCGAGCCGGCACGAGCACGGAGCGGAACTGAAGAAGCGACACCCCAACCTCGGAGATGGGCTCGAAGATCGCCTCGTCGCGTGCGCCGAGCAACGCCACTTGCAGCTTCTCGACGCGCCGCTCGAGTTGCTTCTGCACCGAGACGTAGTGGTCGGTCAGGTGGTCCCAGAGTTCGTACAAGAGGAAGCTGGGGGTCTCGGCGAACTGCAAGAAGTCATGTTTACAGTCTCGGCGCACCCCGTCGAGAAGCGGTCTTGCACCCTCGTGCACGGTGAGCATGAAGCCCTTGCCAAAGATGGCGTCGAGTCGGTCGACCTCGAGTTTCCCGTCGGCGCTCACTCGGCAGGTGGAGAGCACGAAGTGAAGGTAGTCCTCGTAGCGTTTGAGTTGAGTGCCGTGTTCTCCGAAGAAGATGTCTTCGATGACGAGGGCGCTGATCAAATCGAGTGACTCGAGAAAGTTCTTCGACGCTTCTCGATCTCGAATGTCGATGTCGGCCCAGACGAAGTGGCCCTCGCGAAGGGCATCCCGCGTTCGATCGACGTCGATGTTCGCGTGCGTCTTACCCGTAAAATCGAGCTCCACCGCATCGAACCCAAACGGATCGGCGGGGGTTGACTTCGAATCCGCGACAGACACCTCGGGTGGCTTTGCCAGAGCCCTGGGGTGATTGCAACGCGAGGGCCAGGGGGCTGCGGGCGCCAGAGCGCCGCCTGCTCGCACCTCTCGTGACGCCTGTAGGCAACACCCCGCAGCGCCCGAAACCACCGTTTCCCGCCCGTCTGGGCGATCCAGAGGCGGCACGGCGATTGCGAAGGCTGACTCCATGCCCTCCCCAACCCCGATGGCGAACCCACTCGAAGCCAGCGCAAACCGTCCCCTATCGTCCGAGGTGGCGCGGATCAGCCCCCTGCACCCCGACTCCGTCCAGGTGCTTCATCGAGCGACGCTCGCGCGAGCGCTCCTGGGTCACAAGCCGACCCGAGACTGCTCGCCCATCGAGGCTCGAAAGAACCATCGGCAACTCGTCGCGGCGGCCGCGATTCCCAAGCCCGAGGCCGGGCTCGTCGTGGATCTCGAGTGCCCAGGTCCGGCCGGAGCCATTCCGCTGCGCTACTACCGGCCGCTCGGGCACACGGAAAGCGAGCAGCTTCCGGTGCTGTTGTTCCTCCACGGCGGCGGCGGCGTGATTGGGGATCTCGAGACCCACGACACCCTGTGCCGACAGCTCACCCAGATGGGCCAGTTTGCGGTCGTCGCCGTAGACTACCGCTTGGCCCCCGAGCACCCCTTCCCTGCCGCCATTGAGGACGCTTTCGCCGCGCTTCGGTGGCTGGCCGCCGGCCACAGTGGTCTCGAGATCGACATCCGTCGGATCGCGGTCGCGGGTGACAGCTTCGGCGCCAACCTCGCCGCCGTGCTCTGCCTCATGGCACGAGGTGCAGACCTCGAGATCAAAGCGCAGCTTCTGATGTGTCCCTCGTTCTGGATCGAGGCCGAGGACGGGTCGTCACCGGAGTTCGTGGATGGCCCGCTCCTCACCGCGGAGGCACAGGCTTGGTTCTACGAGCACGCCGTCGGTCGCCTTGAACACGGGACAGACTGGCGACACTCGGCGACACTCGCGAGCGAGCACCGTGATCTTCCACCAGCCTTCGTGCTGACCGCAGGCGCCGATCCGCTGCAGACCGAAGGCGAGCAGTACGCCGAGCAGCTCCGACGCGGCGGAAACATCGTCGTTCATCGATGTTTCCCGGGCATGCTCCACGGATTCATGATGATGGGCCCCCGGGTGCGTGCGGCTGCGGTGGCACTGGAGGAGCTCACGAGTTTTGCCATCGCGGTGTTTGCGGAAAGCGTGCACGCACCGCTATCGCCTTCCGACTCATCGATCGCGGTCTAGTGTCCCGTCCGAGAAGTTCGATCATGTTCCCGCGAAGTA
>WYAZ01000054.1 GCA_011526105.1 Deltaproteobacteria bacterium
CGATCCGCGTCGGCCCGCCGTGTTGGGCCTCCTCGCGTTATCGCAGGATAGCGCATTCGTCGGCCCGCCTTGCGGGCCTTGCGTCTTGGCCGTCTCGCTCGGTCGCGGGTTTTGAGATGAGCTCTAGTCGTGCGACTGGACCCCGCGCTCCGAGTTCGGCATAGGGTGTCAGCGATGGCGAAGGTGGAGCTCACGCGGCACCTCTATGCCTTCTTTCCGCAGCTCGAGGGCAGAAGCCTCGAGGTCGAGGCAGGTACCGTCGCCGAGGTGGTCGCCGAGATGGAGCGGATCGCACCCGGCTTCGCTTTCTACATCTGCGACGAGCTCGGCCGGCTCCGGACCCACGTGAACATCTTCGTCGAGGAGGAGCGCCTCGCCGATCGCTACAAACTCTCTGACCGCGTGGCGCCGGATTCGCGCGTCTTCATCATGCAGGCCCTCAGCGGAGGCTGAGTGGCCTTGGAGTCGTTCATGACCAAAGAAATCTTGATAGGCAGCCGAAAAGGGACGTTTGTCGCCGAGAAGAAGAAGGGGGTTTGGGTTCCCCGGTTGGCCGGTCACTTGGGGATGGGGGTCAACTTCGTCGCGCGAGATCCGAACAGCGGCACGCTCTGGGCGGCACTCGGGCACGGCCACTGGGGCGCGAAGTTGTCTCGCTCTACCAACGACGGCCAAACCTGGAGTGATGCGCCCCAGATCAAGTACCCCGAAGGTGCGCGTTATCTCGCGCCCCCCATGCCCGACGAGAGCGGCGAAGCCACCGGGGCGGTCGTGATCAAGCCCGCTACGTTGCTCAAGCTGTGGATGATCGGTTTTGGTGCGCCGGGGCGCATCTACGTCGGGACCATCCCAGGGGGGCTCTTCGAGAGCCACGACGGCGGCGAGAGCTTCGAGCTCAACCGTCCGCTCTGGAACCACGAGTCCAGAGGTGGTGACCTCTTCGCGGGTGAAGGCAGCGGCACCACGCACTGGTTCGGCACCCCCGCGTCGGAGGGGGAGTTTGCGCCCGGCATTCACTCGATCTCGATCGATCCCAAGAACCCGGACCGCATGCTGATCGCCATTTCGACCGCCGGTGTTCTCGAAACCACAGATGGCGGCAAGACCTGGCGCGGTGCGAACCGCGGCATGACCAACGATTACCTCCCCAACCCCGAGGCGGAGTGGGGCCACGATCCTCATTACGTCGAGCTCTGTCCCTCGCAGCCCCAGCACGTCTGGCAACAGAACCACTCCGGGGTCTTCTACAGCGCCGACGGCGCGGCTTCGTGGAAGAAGGTGAGCCAGCCGGAGCAGGGCGTGCACTTTGGCTTCCCGGTGGCGGTCGATGAGAAGGACGGCAAGACCGCTTGGCTCGTTCCCGGTAAGGCCGACATGCAGCGCACCGCGATTGGCGGGGGCCTGTTCGTCGCACGTACGACCGATGGTGGACAGAGCTGGGAGACGCTTCGCAAAGGCCTTCCGCAGGAGCACGCGTACGACGTGGTCTATCGGCATGCCCTCGCGAATCGAGGCGACACACTCGCCTTCGGCAGCACCACTGGTAATCTCTACGTCAGTGAGGATCGCGGAGATACCTGGCAGACCGTCGCAAACAACCTACCGCCCATCTACAGCGTGCGTTTTGGCCGAGGTTGATCGATGAGCAAGCCATCGGCCGCTCAGTTCCTCATCTCGGGCATCGTTCAGGGCGTGGGCTACCGCGCGTGGACGACGGATGTAGCTCGGACCCTTGGAATCACCGGTTGGGTGCGGAACCTTCACGACGGTCGCGTCGAGGTCTGGGCGGAAGGCGAGGCCGCGCAGCTCGACGAGCTCGAGACCCGCTGTCGCGTGGGGCCGCGGAGCGCGCAGGTGACCAAGATCGAGCGCGAGCTGCGTACGCCGCGTGGACACGCGAGCTTTGAAGAGACTCGCACCGCGGACACGCCCGAGCCCGACCGCGAGTGACCGCTCGGGCAGGGTTCAGAGATGAGCTCTATGCTCGGCGCCGGTCGAGGCTAAAGGCCCCGCTGCCGCGGCAGGCGATAAAGAAGAAGACCAACGAGTAGAGCAGCGCGAGCTCGCCGTTGTTCTCGGAGGGCAGAAACTTGGTGTCGAGCTGCAGCTTCCAGTGAAACTGCACATAGGCCACCGCCATGGTGCCGCTGCAAAGGAACGCGGCCCAAGAGGTGAAGAGCCCGAGGGCGATCGCGAGTCCGCCCACGAGTTCGATGATCCCGCCGAACCAGATCTGGGTCCCCACGGCCGGTTGGGACGTCGCTAGCACCCCGAATATCTTCTGTAGCCCGTGGAAGCAGAACATCAGGCCGGCGCCCGTGCGCAGCAGGGTATAAGAAAGCTCGGTGAGACGACTGAGAATACGCGAAAGCATGAGGGCACCCTAGCGCGGTGAACCGTGGCGCGCGACCCGGATCTTTCGTAGGCTGCCTCATGGGTAAAGAACCAGGCTCGCCTCCCGGCGGACCGAAGAAGCCACTCGTCGTCGGTTTGATCTTGGGCGCGGTCGCGATCGCGGTCGTGATCGGAGCCCTCTACCTGCGCAGCAAACAGCTCACGGCTCCGCCTTCCTCGGGCGACTCGGGGGTCGCCCTGGCGCCGCCGCCTGCGCCGGACGCGCAGGCCGCCGCCGACGAGCCCATCGAGCCCGAGGTCGATCCGGGCACAGGGGCGCCCCTTTCGGCGGACCAGGTCCTTCGAAGGCTCGCGACTCGAGGCTCTTCTTCCCCCGAGCTCGCGAGCTGGCTGTCCGCCGAAGGTGTGCTGCGTCGCATCGCGGCTGCGGCCTTGCTCATCTCTCAGGGCCGGAGCCCGCGGAACATGCTCGGGTTCATCCAGATCGCCGACCCGTTCAAGGTGATCGACACCCTCGTGGAGTCGAAGGGAAAGGGCGAAGACCGCATCCTCATCGCGCCGGAGTCCTACGCCCGCTATGATGTGCTCGCGCGCGTGGTGAAAGGCGCGGACGTGGCCGAGTGGGGCCGCGGCTATCGCCGGCTTCGCCCACACCTCAACGCAGCTTTCGCCGAGGTGGCAGAGCCGGGCCAACGATTCGATGATGTACTCGCGGCTGCGATCACGCGTCTACTGGCGGCGAGGGTCCCCGAGGGTCCGATCGAGCTGGTGGAGAAGGGCGCGCTGTTTCTTTTTGCGGACCCCGCGCTCGAGTCGCTCAGTGACGCGGAGAAGCACATGATCCGCCTCGGCCCGGCGAACGCGGCGGTGATTCAGGAGGGCTTGCGCGTCTTCGCGCGGAACGCGGGGCTTCGGGTGGAGTAGAGCGGGACCCGAGCTCAGCCCTGCTCGACCCGGTTGCGCCCGCCTTGCTTGGCTCGATAGAGCGCTCGATCGGCTCTAGGCAGAAGCTGGTCGAGGGTCTCTCCGGAGGTTCGTTGGGCCACGCCTACACTCGTGGTGATCTCGAGCCGACCCTCGAGCCACTCGAGTGCTTCGATGCGCGCGCGGATGCGCTCGGCGAGCGCCAGGGCGCCCCTCGCGGGCGTATCCGGGAGCAGAATCGCGAACTCCTCGCCCCCAATGCGCGCAAAGACGTCGATGGCCCGCAACTCCTCGCGCACCGCGGCGGCTGAGCGGACGAGGACTTCGTCGCCGACCGCGTGGCCATATCGATCGTTGACGTTCTTGAAGTGATCGAGGTCGAGATAGAGGATGGAGACCGGCTGGCCCGAGCGATTCGATCGCGCGAGCTCCTTCTCCGCGGACGTCATGAAGGCGCGGCGATTGGCGATACCTGTGAGTGGATCCGTCGCCGCCAGCTCACGCAGCGCCGTCTCGAGCTCTTTCTGGTGCGTGACGTCGAGGACCCCGGTGAGCACCGCTTTCTGGCCCTCGTACTCCATGACCCGTCCTGACATGAGCGCCCAGAAGAGGCGGCCGTCCGCCGCGCGAAGCCGCACCTCTTCGTTGTTGTAGACCCCCTTGGTCTCGAGCACCTGCATGAGACGCACTCGGTCCTGGGGATCGTAGTAGAAGTCCGGGGTCTGTCGGCCTACGACCCCATGCGTGGGCACTGCAAACAGGTCAGTGGCTCTGCGATTGGCGAGGATCACCTTGCGCTCCGCGAGACTCGTCAAGATCAGTGGAACTGGCGCGGTCTCGAAGAGGGTCCGAACACTCTCCTCGCTCTGCCTGACGGCAATCTCCGCGAGCTTCTGCGCGGTCACATCGGAGAAGCCCACCATGAAGACGACTTCTTCGCCGGCCGTGAGGATCTGTGCGCTCATCAAGGCGTAAAACGGTCGCCCCCCTCGGGTCTTCAACTTCGTGGCGAAGCCGTCGAGGCGGCCCGTCGCGTTCAAGCGATCCTGGAACGCCACGCGTTCGGAGGGCTCGACGTAGAAGTCTGCGGTGTTGAGATCCGTGAGCTCCTCTGTGCCGATCTCGAACAGCTCCAGGGCGCGACGGTTTGCGTACTGGATGACGCCGTCTTTGGCTCGGCTGAGTATGAGCGGCACCGGAGATGCATCGAGGAGCTCGCGCAGGTCCCGTTCACGTCGTGGACCCTCTGCGCTCGGGAGGGGCCAAGATTCGACATCCACCCGCAGGGCGGAGCTGAGCCGGTCGAGATCGTTCGTGCGGAGGCTGAGAAGCTCCTCGAGCTCGGCGCGTTGCTTGCCGAGCTGCTGCTCGAGCCTTAGGTGATCGGACATCTCCATCACCCGAGCGACGAAGTCGGCGATCGCGCCAGCGAAGAGCTCCTCGACCACCGTCCAGTTCCGAGGTGCCCCCAGGTGCTCGTGGCAGATGACACCGACCATCGTGCCTCGCACCCAGATCGGTACGTCGAGCATCGCGGCGATGTTCAGGGGCTCGAGGTACGACTCGCGAAACTCGGCGGTGCGGGGATCTCGTTTGGCGTCTCGGACCGCGATGCAGCGCTCTTCGGAGAGTGCGGCGAAGTAGGCGGGCACGTCCTTCTCCCGAATGATCGTGCCCGAACTGTGGCGCCCGTGGGAGCGCTCGAAGAGGTTCGAGCACTCGATGAGCTCGCGTGCGTCGTCATAGGCCCAAACGCTGCAGCGCTCCACGCGCAGGATAGAGGCGGCGATTTCGGTGGCCTCTCGAATCGCATCCTCGATGTTGCCGGCGGTGAGTGACGCCGAGTGCTGGAGCGCCGCGAGCCGCTTTCGATAGACGAGGAGCCGGGACTCGGGGTCGCCGTGAGACGCCCCGCCGGGGTTCGTATCGGTCGAGCTCAGGATGCTCACGACCCCGGGAGCCTATGCTGCCTCGGAGGCCAAAACCAGGGGAAAGCTCGGAGTTGGGTGGCAGCGCTTGGACTCAGAATCCAAGCGGCAGGCCGACCGCGTTCCAGAGCAGGAGGAGAATGGTCCAAGCGACCATGAAGGAAAGCGAGTACGGGAGCATGGTCGCCACAAGTGTGCCGATACCCGCGTTCTTGTCGTACTTCTGAAAGAACGCAATGATCAGGGCGAAGTACGACATCATCGGCGAGATCACGTTTGTGCAGCTATCACCGATTCGGTAGGCCACCTGTGTCAGCTCGGGCGGATATCCCACGAGCATCAGCATGGGGACGAAGACCGGCGCCATCAGGGCCCACTTCGCGGACGCGCTGCCCATGAAGAGGTTGATGGCGCCGCTGAGCAGGATGAACAGGACGATGAGCGGGGCACCCGCGAGTCCGGTGGCCTTCAGCACCGTTGCTCCTTTGACCGCGAAGATGAGGCCCAGGTTGCTCCAGTTGAAGTACGCCACGAACTGAGCGGCGAAGAACACGAGCACGAGATAGCCGCCGAGCGTCTCCATCGACTTGGCCATGCCCTTCATCGCGTCCGCGTCGTTCTTGATCGTGCCGGCGCCGATTCCGTAGGCCAGACCCGTCAGCGCCCCAATGAGGAAGATGAGGGTCACGATGCCGGACATGAAAGGCGAGTGGAGCAGTTCACCTGTCTTGGGGTCGCGCAGGAAGCCCCCCTCGGGGACAGTGCCCGCGAGGAGGACCGCCACGATGAGGAGCGCGGTAGCGGTGGCGAAGATCAAGCCTCGCTTCTCCTGCGCCGAGAGCTCGTGGAGCGAGGGGGCTTCGCCGGGCGTGCTCTCGGTTGCGGCCCGCAGTCGAGGCTCGACGATCTTCTCGGTCACCCAGGTCCCGACGCCGCTCACGAGAAAGGTTGAGACCGCCATGAAGAAGTAATTGCAAGCTGGGTTGACGAGTCGTTCGGGCTCGATGATCCGCGCCGCCTCTTGGGTGAGACCCGAGAGCAAGGGATCGATCGTGCCGAGCAGGAGGTTGGCGCTGTACCCGCCCGACACACCGGCGAACGCAGCCGCCAGTCCGGCGATGGGGTGGCGACCCGCCGACTGAAAGACGATCGCGCCCAGCGGGACCAGCAGCACGTAGCCAATCTCGCTGGCCATGTTCGACATGACGCCGGCGAACACGATGACGAGGGTGAGCAGCCGCGGCGGCGCCGAGAGCACGAGGATGCGCATCGACGCGCCGATGAGCCCGGAGCCCTCCGCGATTCCTATGCCGAGCAGAGCCACGAGCACGGTGCCCAAAGGGGCGAAGCCGGTGAAGTTGGTCACCGCCCCCGTGAGCATGCGGTGGAGCCCGGGTACGGAGAGCAGGTTCGTGACGCGGATGGTCTCCTGGGTGGTGGGATGCACCGCTTCGAGCCCGATCGCGTAGCCCAGCGCCGAAATGAGCACCGCGAAGACCGCCATCAAGAGGAACAAGGTCGCGGGGTGTGGGAGGGCGTTGCCGCCTCGCTCGACGAATCCGAGGGCGCGGTCGAGCCAGTCCTTCTGGCCCTCGGCCTTGGCGGGTTTTGACATGGCCGGACGCTACTCGTTTCTCGTCGAAAGCGAAACCAAAGAGCGCGTGCTCCCGTTGACATGCGAGGTCCTCGGGACGAGCTATGAGGCGTGAGTTCCGCGTTCACGACATTCTCCGAGGTCTTCGTTCCGCTGTTCGTCGCTCTCAGTCCGCTCACGGTCCTGCCGATCTTCCTGTCGATGACCGAGAGTCTAGACGTCCCTCAGACCCGCAGGATGTCGAGGAAGGCGTTGATCACCGCGCTGTCGGTCTCGACCGCGCTGGTCTTTCTCGGGCAGGCCCTCTTTCGCTTCCTCGGCATCACCATCGACGACCTCCGTGTCGCGGGCGGCATCATCCTGTTCGTCATCTCGGTTCACGATCTGATCTTTCAGCGTGAGGAACGCCAGAAGAAGGACATGGGTGATGATACCGGGGTGGTTCCGCTCGGTGTTCCGCTCATCGTGGGGCCGGCCACCATGACCGCCTGCATCGTGCTGGCGGACAGCCATGGCCGAGGTCTGGTCTTGCTGGCGCTCACCATCAACCTCACGATGATCGGACTCATGCTCCACTTCTCGGATCTCCTAAAACGCGCGATTCGCCCGGCGGTGTCGAAAGCGTTCGGGAAGGTCATGTCTCTTTTTCTCGCCTCGATCGCGGTGGCGATGTTTCGAAGTGGCGTGCGCGGCTTCATGGCGGGGGGTTGAGGTCGTGTCTTTTCTGCAGCAAGTCACCCGAGTCTCGCCCGATCACTACGTGCTGCCAAAGGTCGCGGGCATGCAGACCGAGGTGCACGCTTTCCTCTCGGAGCACTTGTTCGAGCAGACCGACGAGGGGTTGTGGCGGCAAGCCGCCGAGTCCGCATCTTTTCCTGGCGCGATCGGCATGTATCTCATGCCCGACACACACGTCGGGTATCAGATCCCGGTGGGTGGTGTGCTCGTGACCGAGGACACCATCGCGCAGGCGGGCTCCGGCTACGACATCTCGTGTGGGGTGTTGTACCTGCGGGCCATCGGGCTCGAGGCCGAGCAGGTGGCGGCTTGGGAGCATCGCCTTCGATGGGTCGCGGAGGTCGAGAAGCGCATCGCGACGGGCGTGGGCGCTCAGCGGCCGCGCGGCATGAAGACGCCGTCATCGAAGAAGGTCGAGGAGGTCTTGCGCCGGGGTGCAGCGGCCATTGGCGTGTCGGCGGAGCTCTGCGAGCGGCAGTACATCCCGGTGCCCGAGTCCGTCGACGTGACACGCATCGAGCGCGCCATCGGGAAGGCCGCGCCTCAGCTCGGCTCCGTAGGCGGCGGCAACCACTTCATCGAGATGCAGGTGGACCAAGCCGATGGCTCGGTCTGGATCATGGTTCACTGCGGGTCTCGAGGTTACGGATGGCAGACCGCGAACCACTTCTTCTACGAAGGCGCCAAGCTTCGAGGACTGCCGGCGAATCGCAGGGAGTCCTCTTGGCTTCGGGCCGATGAGCCGCTGGGGCGAGAGTATTGGGCGCACCACAACGCGGCCGCGAACTACGCCGTGGCCAACCGCTGGACGATCGTCGACGGCCTGCGCGAGGCCACTCGCGTGGTGTTCGGGGTTGAGCTTTCGCCTTACTACGAGATCAGCCACAACCTAGTGCAACAAGAGTCCCTCGTGCTTCCCGATGGCTCTACCAAGCGCGGCTTCGTGCATCGAAAGGGCGCGACCCGCGCGTTCCCGGCGGGCCATCCGGATCTTCGCGGGACGGTCTGGGAACACACCGGGCATCCGTGTTTGATCCCGGGCTCCATGTACGATGGCGCCGCCATCCTCTTTCCGCTCGAGGGCGCGAAGGCCTCTGGCTATTCGGTCAATCACGGCTCCGGTCGGCGCCTCGGACGCGGGCAGGCCAAGCGTGATCTCGGACCGAAGCAGGCGATCATCGACGCCGAGATGCGCGAAGTCGAGCGCACCCTCGGAGGCGTAAAGATCCGCGGCATCGTTGGCAACACGAAGCGCACCCCACTCGATGAGTGTGCGCATGTCTACAAGGACCTCGACGAGGTCCTGGGGGTGCTCGAGCGCGAAGGTATCGCCCGGGTCGAGCGGCGGCTCTTTCCGGTGGCGAATCTCAAGGGCGCGGAGTGAAGGCGCGGGTCTCTACTTCTTGCCGGCGAACAGGCCCGTGAGCAGTTGATCAAAGGCCTGGCGAGTCATGGCCGTGCCGGAGCTCGCGCTCGAACTCGGCGTGTAGGGGAGGGGCTGGCCGCGCAGGGCCTCGGGTCGGAGCGCCAGCTTCAAGAGACCCTCGCCGCCGATGGCCTGCACCTCGTCCTTCGTCCGCTTCAGAAGATCGATCTTCTGAGCTGCGCCTTCGTATTGCAGCCGTGGATGGCAGAAGGCCTGCTGATCGATGCGGTCGAGTTTTTGGCCGAGCGTGATGAGCTCTTTCGCCTTCTCGGGTGCGATGCCGAGCGTATCGATGAGGCGGCCGAGTTCCCCCGGATGTGGAAGTGTCCCGCTCTGGAGCGCAAACGCGAGCGAGGCCTGCGCGCTCATCGACGAGTCCTTGGGGCCGGTCTTCAGGTTCTCCTCCTGAAGCTCGGCCGCCATTCCAGCGAGTTCACCGAGCGAAGGACCACGGACGTGACAGCTCGCGACCTTGAGCCCCTCGGGCACGGCCACCGCGTGTCCGGTGGCCTCCGCGAGGACTTCGGCGTGACCGAGGCGCTGCAGGAGGACCGAGGCGTTGATGCCGGCCGCTTGATCCTGATGGTACTCGCGCTGGGCGGCGGTGTACTCCGCGAGCTTCGTCTGGTTGAGCTTCTTCTGTTCTTCGCGGAGAGCTTCGAAGCTGCGCGCGATCTCTTCGTCCCACGCGCGGAACAGCTGCTCCATGCGCTTCGCTTCAGCATCGAGGATCGCGGCGAAGGCGTTCTGGGTGATGCTGCGGAGGGCCATCTTCAGTCGTCTCCGCCCTCGAAGCTGAAGAGCACGGCCTTGATCGCCGCGAGCTCCGAGAGAGCTTTTTGTTTCGAGCTCAGCGCCGCGCCGCTGCTCGCGGTCATGAGCTGAGTCGTGGCGATGGCTTCGTCCACGATGAAGGGAGTGAGTTCGCTGGTTCCATTGATGCGGAGCAACTCGGTGGCCCTGCGCCGCGCGGACTCCGAGAGCTGCATGACGGACTCGGGGAGATACTGAACGGCCGCCACCCCCATGGTGCTCAGCTCGTTGTAGAGGCCGGTGGCGCTCCCGAGTTCGAAGTCGAGGACCAAGCTCGAGCGGCCCTTGTTCGACAGCTGCGCCTTCTGAGCCTTCAGGTCGGCGATTCGGGCAAAGAGCTCCTCCTTGGTGAGCACACCGTCGGCCGCGCCGAGGCCGTGAACCCCTTGATCATGCTGGAGAATCTCGAAGTTACTCCAACCCCCGCCCAGGTGGTGGATCGTTGTGATGGGTGCCGGCAAGGTGTAGGTCCGCGTCATACTTTATCGGGACCGGCCTCGCGCTGTTGCGCCCGTTTGTTGGCCTGATCACGCGGGTTTCCGACAAGATACCCGTCCCCCATGTTTCGTTGACCCTTGGGCCAGCCCGCCCTAGCGTCCCGCCCGTTATGGCGTTCGAGTTTAGGTTGCCGGACATCGGTGAAGGCGTCGTCGAAGGCGAGATCGTGAAGTGGCACGTCAGGCCCGGCGACGACATCAAGGAAGACCAGCCCATGGTCGAGGTGATGACCGACAAGGCGACGGTCGTGATCCCCTCCCCGAAGACCGGCAAGGTGCTCGAGACCCGCGGCAAAGAGGGCGACATCACCCAGGTCGATGCGGTGCTCGTGGTCATCGACGAAGCCGGTGGGTCAAAGGCCAAGGCCGAATCGAAGCCGCCCGAACCCAAGCGTGACTCCTCGCCGGTGCCCGTCAAAGCCGAGCCTGCGCCGCTCTCGGAGGCCCCGCGGCCCCACCCCGAGGCACCGACCATTCGCCCCGGCGACCCGGTCGTCTCCACCGCCAAACAACACCTCGAACCCATCAAAGCCAAGAGTGATCGTCCGGTGCTCGCGGCCCCCGCGACCCGTCGCCTCGCTCGCGAGCTCGGCGTGGACATCAGCGCCATTCACGGCAGCGGCCCCGGCGGGCGCGTCACCTCCGAAGACGTCAAGCGCGCGGTGCAGAGCGCGCCGTCCGCGGTGCCCTCCGCGGCGCCGATCGCCCCCAACCTCGATCGCAAGACGATGGTGCCCGTTCGAACGGTTCCGGTGCCCGCCCTTGTGGGGGCGGATGACGGGCTTTCCGAGCGCATCCCCGTGCGCGGCATCCGTGGCCGCATCTGGGACGCGATGACCGTCTCGACCTCCACGCTCGCCCACTTCACCTTCGTGGAAGAGTGCGACTGCGAGAACCTCGTGGCCCTGAGGGAGCGCCTCAACTCACGACTCTCCGAGGGTGAGGCCAAGCTCCAGTTTCTGCCCTTCATCGTGAAGGCGGTCATCGCGGCGCTCAAACGCTTCCCGAACCTCAACGGTCACGTGGACGACGCCAACCGCGAGTTCATCCAGCGGCACGACTTCAATATCGGCGTAGCCGCCGCCACCGAGCGCGGCCTCCTCGTTCCGGTCATTCGCAACGCGGACCGCCAGTCGCTCATCGATCTGTCGCGCGAGATCAAACGCCTCGGTGAGGCGGCACGCGCCGGAAACATCCGCCCGGAAGATATGGGTGGCTCCACCTTCACGATCACCAGTCTGGGCAAAGAGGGCGGCATCTTCGCCACCCCCATCATCAACTACCCCGAGGTCGCGATCCTGGGGGTTCACAAGATGAACAAGCGCGCGGTGGTGCTGGACGACGACAGCATCGTCGCGCGCAACATGATGAATCTCTCCCTCTCGTTTGATCATCGCCTGATCGACGGTCATGTGGGCGCGGCCTTCACCTACGCCGTGATCAAGCTGCTTCAAGAGCCTGACCGGCTGATCATGGAGATGGCCTGAGCATGGCCAAGGCCGCCGCCGCCAAGAGCTCCACCAAGCGCAAGAGCAAACGCTCTGCCAGCGAGCGCATCGCGCAGTCGCCCTTCGACCTTCCCGAGATCCCGCTCCATCAGGTCATCGACCCGTCCGGGAAAGCGGTGGGCGTGTTGCCCAAGACCGACCGCGCGCTCCGGCTTCGCATGTATCGGACCATGCAGCTCATCCGCTTGCTCGACGAGCGTATGATGATTCTGCAGCGTCAGGGGCGCATCGGCTTTTATGGTGCCTGCACCGGTCAAGAGGCGGCACCCGTCGGCACCGTGGCTGCCCTCGAAGATCGCGACTGGATCTTCCCCGCGCTCCGCGAAGGCGTGACCATGCTCTATCGCGGCTTCGACCTCGAGACCTATGTCTGTCAGGTCTTCGGGAACTCCGGTGATGTGCTGAAGGGCCGCCAGATGCCGTCTCACTACGCGAGCAAGAGCGTGAACGTGGTGTCATGGGGGAGCTGCATCGGCACTCAGATCCCGCAAGCCGTCGGCGCCGCGATGGCCGCGAAGTACAAAAAGGATGACGTCGTCGCCGCCGCGTTCATGGGAGACGGCGCGACCAGCGAAGGCGACTTTCACACCGCGCTCAACTTCGCCGGCGTGTTTCAGGTCCCGGCGCTGTTCCTCTGTCAGAACAACCACTGGTCCATCAGCATCCCCACCGCGAAGCAGACCGCCTCGCGCACCATCGCGGAGAAGGCGGTGGCCTACGGTCTCCCCTACGCGAGGGTCGACGGCAACGACGTGCTCGCGGTCTACGGGGCGGTGAAGGAGGCGCGCGAACGGGCGGCCAGGGGCGAGGGCGCCACCTTCCTCGAGCTCCTCACCTACAGGATTGGCGCGCATTCGAGCTCCGATGACCCGCGTGTGTATCGAGACGAGGCCGAGGTCGAGGTCTGGAAGGCGCGTGATCCGCTCGCGCGTTATCGAAAGTTCCTGATCGAAGAAGGCGACCTCTCCGCCAAAGAAGACGAGCGCCAACGCACCGAGCTCAACGAGACCGTCCTCGAGGCGGTGAAGCGCGCGGAGGCCCGTCCGTTACCCCCGGCCGAGAGCCTGTTCGACGACGTCTACGCGGAGCGTCCTTGGCACCTCGAAGCCCAAAGGACGGAGCTGCTCGAGCACCTCGCTTCGCACCCCAAAAAGGAGCGCTGAGGCTCACTCATGCCCGCGCATCGCTTGATCCCGAGTCGTCTCGCCGAGCAAGCGGTGCCCACCCGCCGGCGCTCCGGCTCGCGCACCGAGGCGATCGAAGGACTTCGACAGCAGGCCGCCTATCTGCGTGTTCGCTTGCGGGCGGTGCCCGGACACGAGGCCCTCATTGTCGCGCTGGAGCAACGGAGACGTTCGCTCGAGCGCCTCGCGGAGACCGAAGCCCGCATGCAGACCGAGATGGTGATGGTGGAGGCCGCTCGAGATTTCTCTCTCGCGAACGAGGAAGGTTCTGATCCGGGAGACGAGCTCAATCGGCGGCTCGGCGAACTTCGAGCAGAAGAGGCTCAGCTCGAGGCGCGATGGCGCAGCGAGCGACGGGCGTTCGGACAGGTCAAGCGCCGGCTCGATCACCGGGTCGCCGCGCGTTTTCACGGCGAACACTAGAGTCGGCGAACGCTGTTCGCTGCGCCATACAACTCGACGCGCCGTTGAATGGTGGAGCCGACAACTCGAAGCGTCCGACGCACGCCAGTCTAGGTCGTTCCCCAGCATCGAGGGCGAAACGACGCACACTCGGTTATCAGCCGCGCAACTCATCGAGGTCGAACTCGATACCGAGGTCATGCGGATGCTCAGCTTGTTCAAGGGACGCCATCAGATCTCCCCCACGCCCCCTCCGGCGGAAGGCGGAGCGCTCCCGCGTGAGAACTGGACCGGCGACCGCGTAGAGCGGCACGGCAATCTGGCGCTTCAGTCGGCCGCAGCCACGCTCGGCGGCATCACGGTGCTGACCGGCTGCGCGGCGACCAACGATGCGCATGCCGCCGCGAACGGCGCTGCGTCGACCACCGGACGGACGCTCATCCTGGACGGCGAACGAGTGCACGTGAGACTTGCGCCATCGAGCGCCACGCCCGCACAAAAATACGAACACTATCGGCGCATCATCGTGGCCTCCGGCGGGCAGATGAA
The DNA here is from genome assembly GCA_011526105.1 of Deltaproteobacteria bacterium. Lineage (GTDB taxonomy): Bacteria > Myxococcota > Kuafuiibacteriia > Kuafuiibacteriales > Kuafuiibacteriaceae > WYAZ01. Next base: position 13,919 of record WYAZ01000054.1, read on the forward strand.
CCCCAGCGGCCCGACCGTCCTGGGCCTACGCGGCGTCGACCCCGGGGGGCGAGTGCACGAGACCCGGGCGCGTGGAGATCTGCAAGACACGTTCATCGTGCTTCGCAAGGATGCCTCGGGCAGTCCTTCGGTGCGGGAGTTCCGCGGTTCGACTTATCCCGGTCAGCGCGCCTCGACGAAGAGCCCGGACGTCACCCGAGACGGCGCGGGCGACGTGGGCATGATCGCAGAGGGTCACTTCTCGGTAGTCCCGAATGGACCGTTCCACGGCAAGCCGAGCTACCACATCCGCACCACCGGCGGCAGCGGCTGGCTCCCGGGCGTTCGCGACACCGACCACGATGGCGTGCACTCGCCTGCGGAGTGGGCCGCGTCGAAGGCCAGGGCAGATCGCCTCGGCGAGGTCCTGTTTCACCGCACCGGGAACAGCGGCGGGGTGTCTTCGATCGGGTGTTTGAACGTGGCCGACCTCGATGGCTTCGTGCAGGCGGTCGGGGGCAAGGGCGCGAGCTTCAAGTTCAGCCTGGTGAACGCGTTCGCGCGCGAGGCGCGCTGAGCTTTGGGAGCGGAGACGTCGCGCGGCGCGGTCGCGTGCGGAGTCTACTGCATGCAACCTGGTGAGTGCGAACGCCACCGAAGCCGCCAGCTCATGGGTTGACCAAGATCTGTCCAGCACCACCCGGGACGCCCGCGTTACCTGCCCCGAGCGACGAACCCGCGCCACCACCGACCACATCGAGCACACCGCCGCTGGTCACAATGGTCGGCGAGGCCAGAACGACGATGCCGCCTCCACCTCCGCCGCCGGTGTCGCCGAAGTCCGAGTCTCCGCCGCCACCACCGCTTACGCGAACAGTGTCATTCACAATGACCGAGCCGCTCTCGGCCGCGAGCACCACGAGTCCACCCGAGCCACCGCCGCCGCCGCCGGTGCCCTGAAAGCCGTTGCCGCCTCGGCCGCCGCGCGCTTCAACGACGCCATCGATGAGGACGGTGCCGCTACCCACGACTTGAAGGATGAGCACGCCGCCTCCACCGCCGCCGCCGGCGCCGGAGTTGTTGCCGCACGTGGTGCCGCCACCGCCGCCCGTGCCGCCCCCTTGATCACTGCCGGCGCCGTTCGCCGAGCCGCCGCCGCCTCCGGTTCCGGGGCCTTGATCACCTCCGCCCGCACCGCCGTTGCCACCGAGTGCGCCGCCGCCGCCGCCGGCGCCGCATTGAAACGCGGCCCCTCGGCCGCTGCCGTTGCCGCCGCCGTTGCCACCCGGGGTCCCTGAGCCTTGACCGCGTCCGCTCGCTTGGCCGTTCGGTGAGCCGAGGCCGCCCGGTGCGCCGAGTTGGCTGTTGCCATCTCCACCGGCGCCGCCGCCGCCGCCGCCGGGACCGGCGTCTCCTCCGCGCGCTGCGTCTTGAAAGCCGGGCGCGCCATCGAGCCCGTTCGCTTCGATGCGGCCGCGCACGAAGATGTTGCCCGTCGCGATGAGGACGAGAGGCTCGACCCCTTGCGCGACGATGCGACCTCCGGTCTGCACGGTGAGGTTGCCGAAGGTGTTCGTGCCCGAGAGCGAGACGACTTGGCCACTCGCGACGGTCAGGTCCATCGACGCGGTCGGGAGCACCTCGATGATGAGCACCACCGAACCAAACGGATTGGTCAAGGTGACCTCGGCGGGTCCGATCGGGATGTTCGGTGGTGCAGTGAGCGTGACCTCGGCCGAGGTGCCGCCCGGGCCTTCGGTGGCTCCCGACATCCGCAGCGTGGGCGAGGTGTAGCTGAGCTGCGTGAGTCCGGTGCCGGTGATGCGCACGCGGATGTTGCCGCCCAGCACGACTTGATCGGGCACATAGCCGAGCACCACTGGCGGACGACCGACCAGGATCGTGAGGGCGTTCGAGAAAGCGCCGCTGGTGATGCGCACGAGACGGATCTCGAGGGTGCCCTCGCTGGACAACAAGTTGCTCGGAATCACCGCGCGGAGCTGATTGGCGTCCAGGATGGTGGTCGAGACCGGGGTGAGGCCCACGAAGAGCTCGTCTCCCGGGGCGAAGCCTTGGCCGGTGACGATGATGGTTGTGCTCGGCGAACCCACCGCAATGGCGTTCGGCGTGACCGAGATCAGCTGCGGGATGTTGCCCGAGACCACCGAGACCAGAACGGTCTGGTTGAGGCCGTTTGGACCGAGCAGGGTAATAAACGCAAAACCGACCCGCAACGCGCTGATGGTGCCCTGAGCATTCACCGAGGCGATGCTCGGATCGAAGCTCTGGAAGGTGACGCCGCTCGTGAGCAAGATCTCGGAGCCGTCTGCCAACACGCCGTAGACGGTGAGGGTGATGCTATCGCCGACCCGCATCGTGAGCGCGCTGGGATCCACCCGAAGGCCCACGATCGGGGCATCGGTCACCGTCACCTGCACGACATCCACGAACCCGAAGGGGTCGGTGACGACACGGACCTCCGTGCTTCCGCTTCGCTGACCGGTGACCTCGCCGTTTGGGCTGACGCTCGCGACCTGGGGGTTCGAGGACTGAAACCTGAGCCTGGTGTTGGGGGAGCGCTCGCTGCCGTCGCTGTAAAGCCCGATGACGTTGATGATCGCGGTGTCGCCCACGTTGAGGACCAAGGGATTGGGCTCGGCCCGAATGCCCACGAGCACGGGCGCGGGACCGCTGGTGATGACGAGGCGAGCTTGGAAGCCTTGGAAGAAAGCATCCACGAAGGTCTGCATGACGTTGCCCTGCAGGCTGACGAGAATGCCGTTGGCCCCTGCGCTCACGCCGGCCGACGGCCCGGGAAGGAGCGCCAAGGCGGGGTCGCCGGCGATCGACTGCTCCGAGCCGTCCGAGCGCACCGCGACGAGATCGACCACGGTGGTTTGGCCGGCGGACAGACTCACCGAAGAAGGTCGAAACTCGATGCGAACGATCGCGGCGTTTGCCGGGGTGACGCGGATGCGCACCGAGCCGACGGCGCCTTGATAACGAGCCTCCACCACGACCACACCCGGCGAAACGCCGGTGAGCCGCCCGCCGGCGGCGGTGAGAAGGCCCGCTGGGTTCAAGCTGAGCTGCAGTCCGGGGTCGAAGGTGACGTCGATGACACGTCCGTCCGACAACTCCGCTTGCACGGTGTACGGCGCCGAAGCGCTGACTGCGATCGTCGAGGGGAAGTTGAGCACGAGCCGCAGGACCTGAACGTCGACGAAGACCTCGAGCACTGCGGTGAGGCCCTGGTAGGTCGCTTCCAGGCGCCCCACGCCGGCGCCGAGCCCGGTCACGATGATCTCGTTGTTGCCCGGGCTGACGGTGATGGGGCCGTTGACGTTCCCCTGAAGCGTCGGATCGAGGGACACGTTCGCGGTCGCGCCGGAGGCAAAACGAGCGATGAGTTGAACCGGCGCGCTCTGTCCGCTGAACAGGCTGAGACTCGGCGGTGACCAGTCCAAGGAGACGATGGGGTCTGGGCCGGCGATGACTCGAACCGGCGCGGTGGCGACGAGCCCCAGATAGTTTGCGGTGATGACCGCCGTTCCGGGCGACAGGGCCTGCACGCTCCCGGGCTGAACCGATACGACGTTGGGGCGGTTGCTCTGCAGGTTGAGGAAGGGATCGAAGGTGATGTCGTCGAAGCTGCCATCCGCCCGAACCCCGATCACAAACATGGACATACTGTCCCCGACGCTCATCACCGCGGGGACGATGATGCTGATGCTCACGTAAGGGTTGGGGACTTCGTCGACGATGACGCGCGCCGCGGCCTGGAAGTTCCGGTAGCTCGCGAAGAGCGTCGTGGTACCGCGGCCGATGCCCGCGAGCTGTCCTTGGCCGGCGATGCGGGCAATGGAGAAGTCGTCCGTGAACTGCGCCGTCGCTGGGTCGAAGGTGACGTCCTCCACGAAGCCGTTGGCGTAGAACGCGTACACGTTGTAGGGGGCAAAATCGCCGGCCCCTACAAAGATGGGGTTCGGCTCGATCTGCAGGTCGACGAGCTCTCCTTCATCGACCACCAGCACCGGGATGCGATCTCGCAAACCCCGAAACGTAGCCTCGAGAGACGTTTGACCCGCCTGGCGGCCCACCACGGTGTTCGAGCCTTCGACGCGAGCCACCTGCCGATCCTGGATGGACACGGTGAGTTCGGGGGCGCCCGTGAGGTCGATGCTGGAGCCATCCGCGAGTAGGCCGCGCACCTGGAACGTGGCACGCCCACCGACATCGATTGTGAGATCGCGTGGGAAGATCTGGACCCGCACGATCTCTGCGATGCCGGGTACCTCGACCACGCAGATCGCGCTCAGTCCGCTGTTCTCGACCGTGATCTCTGCGAAGCCGGGACCCCGCGCTCGCACCTGGCCGTTGCCGGTTACGCTGGCGACGGCGTTGGACGAGGTTCGGTACGTCGAACCCAGCTCGCCGCGTGTGAGATCGATCTGGGTGCCGTTCTCGAGCGTGCCGATCACCTGAAGCTGCTGCCGGGCATCGGTGACGAGGGTCAGAAACTGGGGGATGATCTCGAGCTTCGTCAGCGGGTTGCCGCGCGGATTGACGATCACCTCGACGTGTTCGACGACGTCGGCGTGACGGACGACGAGAACATCTCGTCCCGGCTCGAGGCCGGTCGCGAAGCCTCTTGCGTCCACGCGGAGCAGCGGACTCTCGTAGGTGGTCCCGAGCGCGGTGGGGGTGAGGTCGATCTCGGAACCGTCCGAGAGAAAGCCCGACACTTTGAGCTGGACCCCTTCACCCGAGACCACGGTGATGGGGCTGGGCTGCACGATGATTTGCAGGAGATCCGCGTCGAGCACCGTGACGGTGGCGCGTGCTTGCTCCCCATCATGTTCCGCTAGAAGTTCGGCCCCGCCGATGCCGACCGCGAGACCCGAGCCCGGCGCTCGGATCTCCACCACTCCGGCTGGGGACACCGAGAACGCGCTGAGCTCTCCGATGACGCTCGCGCCGTCCCTGAGCACGTCGAAGCTGAAGGCCTGGTCGCGATAGAGCTGGAAGCTTCCGGGTTCGAACCGAAGGCGGGTGGAGGTCGAATCTGAACCGACGGACCCCCCAAAGTTCGGGGCGTCTCGGCCGCAGGCCCCGAGGGCGGTCAGGAGCAGGCTGAAAAGGAGTCTCTGGACCGTCCTCATGTTCGCGAAATGATACCCGAGATTGACACGATCGGGTCTAGCTCCATAGGTTCCCGGGCGTCGTGGGGAAGCCCAAGAAGAGTCGCCCAGCGGAGCGTGAGGCCCTCGAGGAGGCCGCGGCCTCCGAGGAACCGGGGGCGGAAGTCCACCAAATCGTCGGATCCACGGCTGATTCGGAGCCGGACTCGCCCGCCCCGTGGCTGGGATGGCTCAGCCTCAAGTTTCAGGTCGAGCGGCACGCAGAGATCGCGGTCTGGCTGCTCGGGGCGCTGATTCTGCTCCCGGCCCTGGGCTCGGTGGGGCTGTGGGACCCTTGGGAGACGCACTACGGCGAGGTCGCCCGCGAGATGATCGCGCGGAATGACTACGTCTACCCCCACTGGGAGAGCTCGTACTTCTTCAGTAAGCCCGCGCTCACCTTATGGCTGATGGCGCTGGGCATGTTTGTATTCGGCGTCGAGTCCGCGCCCTCGGGCGAGCCTCTAGGCAGCCTGGTCGAGTGGTCGGTCCGTCTGCCTTTTGCCTTGCTCGCGATGTGGGCGATCTGGGCGGTCTACCGAATCGGCAAGCAGCTGCGCGACCGAAACACCGGCCTCATCTCCGCCTTCGTGCTCGCCACGTCCGCGCAGTTCATCTTCATCGGCAAGCAGGCGATGACCGACATGCCGCTGGTGGCGCTGCTCACCGTGGGGCTCGCGTTCTTCATGGCCGCGGTCTTCGACGAAGAAGAAGATGCCGCGCCTACGCAGACCCTCAGGATCCTCACCTCGCTGGGTCTGGCCGTCGCCATCTTTCCGCAGCTCTTCCTGATTGGGAGCGAGCTCAAAGGCATGAGCCTCGTCGCGATCGCGGTGACCGGCATGCTCGGGGCCGGCCTCATCGCGTTCGTCGCTTTTCGCGCCAGCCGGCGCGACTGTTACCTCATCAGCTTCTACGCGCTCGCGGGTCTCGCGGCTCTGGCCAAGGGGCTCGCGGTGCTCGCGGTCGTCGGGCCGGTGGTGGTGCTCTACTGCCTGTTCTCTGGAGACTGGCGCCTGTTGCTCAGGAGCAAGTTCTACATCTACGGCTTGGTGTTTCTGCTCGTGGCCACCCCCTGGTACCTCACGCTGTCCCTCTTCAAGGGCCGTGACGACGAAGGCCTCACCTTCACGCAGCGCTTCTGGCAGCACGACAACTTCAACCGCGTAGGCTCCGGCGTGCACGGCGACCGCGGTGGGCTCGGTTACTACACCGAGCAGCTCGCCTACGGCATGTTCCCCTGGGCGGCGATGATCCCCTTCGCCATCGGCCACGCGATTCGGCGCGCTCAAGACCCCGAATCGCCCATGAAGTCTCGCGCCACCATGTTCGTCCTGATCTGGGCGCTCTGGGTCTTCACCTTCTTTACGATGAGCCAGACCAAGTTCCATCACTACATCTTCCCGGCGGTGCCCGCGATGGCCCTCTTGGTGGGTCTGTGGATTCGGTGGTTGGCAGACGCTCCGAAGAAGCGGCTCGGGCTCGTGCTCAGCGTGGTGGTGCTGCTCCTTCTCTCCATCATCGGCCGCGACCTCCTGAACGACCCCGGTCACTTGGTGAACCTCTTCACCTACAAGTACGATCGCACTTATCCGCGCGAGGTCCGCGCCCATCTCTTCTTGGGCATCATCATGGGCGTCGGCGGCCTGGCGCTCATCGTTGCCTATGTCAGAAAGCGCCGAGACCAGGCGCTGCTCGCGTACGGCCTGCTCGCGGCGATGTTTGCGGTGTGGATCTCACACCACCACTTCAACTTCCTGTCTCCGCACTGGAGCCAGTATCACCTCTTCGACACCTTCTACGACGAGCGCGCTCCGGGTGAGCCGATCTACGCCTATCAGCTCAACTGGCGCGGCGAGACCTTCTACTCGCGAAACACCATCCTCCAGGTCAAGGAGTCGGGGGCGAATCAGCGCATCAAGCGCCTCATCGAGCAGCCCGGCCGAGAGTTCATCATCACTGAGCAGTCGCGCTTTCAGACCCTGAAGTCAGCGCTGGGGGAGTACGGGGACAAGGCCCGGATTCTCGACCGCTCCAACAACAAGTTCTATCTCATCGTTGTCGAAGAATGACGTAGAGAGCATCGGCTCCGTTGGGCGCCGGATGATCGTCGTGTCTGATATGCACATCGGACGGGACTGCAAAGAGATCACCGGTTTTGCCGGGACGCTCCGCCCCAACCCCGAGTTCGATCGCCACTTCATCGACATGCTCGACTTCTACACCTTGGACAAAGAAGAGGAGTGGAAGCTGGTCATCGCCGGCGACTTCATCGACTTTATGGAGGTCGTGGTCACGCCGCGCGGCGAAGGGCCGCTCGATCTCAAGCTCACCTTCGAGGTTACGGACGAGGAGAAGGAGTTTGGGCTGGGCAGCGAGGCCGAGCGCTGCGTGGTCAAGCTGCAGCGCACGGTGGAGTACCACCAGGAGTTCTTTGCTCGGATCGCCAAGTTCGTGAAGGGCGGGGGCGAACTCGTGCTCATGCGCGGCAACCACGACGTGGAGTTCTACTGGGGCAAGGTGCAGCGCTACTTCAGGAAGCAGCTCGCCGACCTCGCTTTTCGTGGTCAGAGGCTCGAGGTGGATGAAGCCATCGACCAGCGAAACGCCTTCCAGGAGCGCCTCATCTTCGCGCCTTGGTTCTACTTCGAGCCGGGGCGAGTCTACATCGAGCATGGGCACCAGTACGACGTGTACTGCTCCTTCGACCACTGGCTCCATCCGGTGAGCCCCACCAACCCGCGCCGCATCGACACGCCGCTCTCTGCGTTTGCGATGCGCTACTTCGTCAATCTCTTGACCGACTTCGCGGCGCACGACGTCGATCTGTGGGGCGTGAGGGACTACATCAACTGGCTCCGTGAGAAGGGCGCGGCCGGCTCCCTGTGGATTGCGCGCATGGGACTCTACGCCGGCTACCGCATCGTGGAGTACGCGGCGCGATTCTCCCTCGGGCGAGTTGGACGGTACGCGCAAGAGCACGGCAAGAAGATGGTCCTGGAGGCGGAGCGGTTCATGATACCGCTCGACAAGCTCACCGCGGTCGACAACCTCCACCACACGCCGGTGAGCCGCAACCTCTCTGAGGTCATGCGGCTCTTGTTCCTCGATCGGATTCTCCTCTTCGCGGGCAGCACGTGGCTGATGTTCATGAGCCTCCTCATCTTCTCGGACGTCTGGCTGCAGTTCTTCGCGGTGATCCTCATCGGGGTGCTCGGTTACGTCATCAACCGCCAGCTGGCGCCCCGTCGTTATCTTCAGCCCGGCCCCAAGCAGATATCGGCCGCAAAACGCATCGCCGAGATCCTCGAGGTACCCGTCGTGGTCATGGGTCACAGTCACGCTCGGCGGGACAAGCGCATCGCGAGGAACGCGCGCTTCATCAACACCGGCTGCTGGTTGCCGCCCCTTCCTTCTCGCGAGCACGGAGCGACGGCCGCCGGCGAGGGGGAAGAGCTCGCGGGACCCGGCGTGGAATCCGCACCACGACTGTCGCATCTCGTGCTCGAGAAGGAAGGCCCGGCGGAGCTTCGGCTCTTCGTGCCCGGCACCAAGACCCCCATGCTGGCTCCGCGGACCGCGTCCAGCATCGTTGCGCTCGAGACCGATCCCGAGATCCCGGCCAGCGGCACCTTGGACCTCATCCCTCCCAAGGGCACGTGAGCAAGCACGAGCCGAACACCGCCGCCGCGCTCGGCGAGGACGAGATCATTCGGATCTTCGCCTCGCGCGAAGCCGCGGATAGGCGTGTGCTCGTCCCCAACGGTGACGACGCGGCCGCGTTTGTGCTGGACCCCGAGGAGGCCGCGGTGATCACCACCGACACTTTGGTGGAAGGCACCCACTTCCGCTTCGACTGGAGCTCCGATCGCTCCGTGGGCATCAAGCTCATGTCGGTGAACTCGAGCGACATCGCGGCGATGGGCGCTCAGCCGCGTTATGCGTTCCTCTCCTTGTGCATCGACGGCTCCACCCCATCGGCGCGCCTACGTGCCATCGCCGACGGACTGCATCACGAAGCAAAGGCACATCGCATCGCTCTCCTCGGCGGCAACACCACGAGCATCGCGGGACCAATGGTGCTCACGCTCACCCTCGTCGGCGCTGCGCGACCCGAAATGCTCATCTCACGCGGGCGGAGTCATCCGGGTGAGGTGGTCCTCGTGACCGGAACCCTCGGGGATGCGAGAGCGGGTCTGCTGGCGCTCACGGAGCTCGGGCCCGAGCGCGCCCGCGCCCTCCACCCCGAACTCGTGCGTCGCCAGACGGAACCCCACGCCAGGGTCGAGGCCGGGGTCCGACTGGGGGAGCTCGGTTGTGTTTCGGCGATGGCCGATATCTCGGACGGACTCGGTCGAGATCTGAGGCGGCTCATGGCCCCATCGGGATTCGGGGCGGTGATCGACGAGAGCGCGGTCCCCCTCTCGGGTGCGCTTCTTTCGTACGCGGACGGAGACCGCTCGAGGGCTCTCGAGTGGGCGTTGCAGGGTGGTGAAGACTACGAACTGCTCCTGACCGCTGATCCCGCACGAGAAGCTCAGCTCCGCGAGGCCCTGCTCGACCTCGGGGTGAGCCTCTCCCGCATCGGCAGGGTCTCGGACAACCCCGCGTTGTCGAGCCGCGACGAGCACGGGCAGCATCGGCCGCTGCCCCACGGATTCGCCCACTTCGATTGACCCGGGAGTTCGGTCGGGTCAGAGGTACGCGATGCGACCGGAAGAGGTTCGAGCGCTTCTCCAGAAGGTTGCGGCCAAGGAGATTGAGATCGAAGCCGCGGCGGAGGCGCTCGGTCAGCTCTCGCTGGAAGACCTCGGCTTCGCTCGACTCGACCACCAGCGCGCGCTGAGAACCGGGCATCCCGAGGTCGTCTTCGGGCCGGGCAAGACCGCGGAGCAGATCGCTCAGATCCTGACCGCCATCGCCGCCCGACGCCAGCCCGCGCTCGTGACTCGGCTGGATGAAGCACGGGCCCAAGAAGTGCTGTCGCGCCTCGCGCCCGACGTTCGTGCGAAGGCGCGAGTCGAATCGGCCGCGAGGATGCTCCTCGTGGGAGACCCGCTCGTGGGACGCGGCCGCGGCGTCGTGGCGGTGGTGGCCGCGGGCACGAGCGATCTACCGGTCCTCGAGGAGGCGGCCTTCACGCTGCAGGTCTTTGGACATGAGGTGGACCGCATCGTGGATGTGGGCGTGGCAGGGCTCCATCGCTTGCTCGCGGTTCAAGATCGCCTGCGAAGGGCCGAGGTCTTGATCGTCATCGCGGGAATGGAGGGCGCGCTCGCGAGCGTGGTCGGTGGCTTGGTGGCGCAGCCGGTGATCGCAGTGCCGACCAGCGTGGGGGTGGGTGCTCACTTCGAAGGTGTGACGGCTCTGCTCGCGATGCTCAACAGTTGCGCCTCGGGCGTCACGGTCGTCAACATCGACAATGGGTTTGGCGCGGCGGTGGCGGCGGCGGTGATCAATCAGAGAAGGGATGGCGACGAGTGACGGATCGAAGCAGCGCGGGGTCGCGTCGCGGGCGCGTCTTGTATTTGGATCTCGTGGGTGGAGCGGCGGGAGACATGCTTCTGGCGGCGCTCGCGGATGCGGGTGGGTCGCTGGATTCGGTGCGTCGGAATGTGGCTTTGCTAGGGCTCGGGCACGTGGTGATCGAGGAGCGGAGTGTTCGGCCGGCGGGGTTGGTGGCGAAGCAGGTGGATGTGATGGTCGCGGGGGTGTTGGCGGATGCGCCGCGCCCGACCACGGGCCACGATCACGGCCACGGCCACGGCCACGATCACGGTCATGGCCACGATCACGGTCACGGCCACGGCCATGTTCACGGCCACGGCCACGAGAACGTCCTATCCCCCTCACGCTCCTACACCGAAATCCGCACACTCATCTCCTCCTGCTTCGGCATCCCTGAACCCGTGCGAGAGATCGCGCTCCGAGCTTTCCGCAAACTCGCCGAGGCGGAGTCGCTGGCGCACGGGGTCAGCATCGACAAGGTCCACTTCCATGAGGTGGGAGCGGAAGACGCGATCACCGATATCGTGGGGGTGGCAACGCTGATCGAGGAGCTCGGCATTACCGAGGTTGTGGTCTCACCGGTGCCGCTCGGTCGCACCTTGGTGAGGGGAGCGCATGGTCCCATCCCGGTACCTGGTCCCGCCACGCTGCACCTCTTGCGGGGTGCACTGCTCGTCGAGACGCCGATTCAGGCGGAGACGGTGACCCCCACGGGGGCGGCGCTCATCGCCGCGCTCGCCGATCACTATGGCCCGGTGCCCTCCATGGTCCTCGAACGGATCGGGGTGGGAGCTGGGCATATGGAGTTCGCGGATCGCCCCAATGTTGTGCGTGCGCTGCTTGGTCGGGCGGTGGAGCTTCACGGCGAGAAGATCACCGATGATTGTGTCATCGAGGCCAACATCGACGACATGAGCCCCGAGCTTTTTCCGGCGCTCGAACGGGCGCTCTTCGAGGCGGGTGCGGTCGACGTCTGGCGGATTCCCATCACCATGAAGAAGGCTCGGGTGGGGGTGCTGGTGTCCGCGCTCGCGAAGACGGCAGCGGTGGATCAGATCACCGCCGCGTATCTGTTGCACAGCACGACGCTCGGGGTGCGCGTCTCCTCGGTCAGTCGCTTCAGAGCGCCGCGACGGTTTCAAGCCGCGGCGACCGAGTTTGGTGAGGTGCGGGTGAAGATCTCCGAGCGGCCCGAAGGGCCGGCGCTCGTGATGCCCGAGCTCGACGACTGCGAGCGGCTCGCGGCTGAGTCGAAGGTCTCGGTGAGGGTGGTCTATGAGGCTGCTCAGCGCAGCATCTGGGCTCGCGCCGACTCAGACACGACCGACCTGCCGCTCAGCGAGTGAGGCGGCTTTCGTCGAGCCGGCCGTATCGCACACATGGCCAGGCATCCATGCGAGCTAGAAACGCCCGATCCGATCATTGGGTCTGAGCTGGGAAAGGGCCTTTTGAGCGGTCCGGAGTAGAATCCCGGCGCCTTCCCCCTCCTTCGAGTTTCGCCTAGGGTATGGGCGCTTTCGTGCCCGACTCGAATAAAGAGGCCGTCCAGGTCGTCGTGACCGTGCTGGAACCCGACGACGCGGTGCGTAGGGAGATCGAGGCGATCGTCGAGACCGTCGAAGACTGGCGCCGCGTGGGTCCCCGAGTCCGCTCGCCGTCTCTGTCGTCGGCCGAGCCGGCCCAGGATCCGTTGCGGGTGACCATTCTTGGGCCGCACGTGAGCGAACGAGTGATCGAGCGCGAGACCAAGTCGGACCAAGCCGTCGTGGTCTTGAACGAACCCTCCGAGCTCGACCGACGCCTCGAGGCTTATCGCCTCGGCGTCGACGAGGTTCTGGTCTGGCCGCTCCAGAGGCGGGAACTCGTGACGCGACTCGGCTTCGTCGTGCAGCGCCGCCACGACCTCCGCTCTCGTCTCATCGACCGTCGCGACCTCGATGCCCTCCTCGATCTGTCGGAGTCACTGATGGGGGCGCGGGACATCGAAGACAGCCTGCACGAGATCTCGAGCCGCATGGCGGAGGTCATGAGCAGTGAACGCTGCTCGATCATCGTGCTCGACGAGGACGAAAGGTACGGCTACGTGGTCGCCGCTTCGGATGACGCTACTGTGCGCCGCCTGCGCATCCCGGTGGCCGAAGGTTATCCCGAGATCCAGGAGGTCGTGCGCACCGCATCGCCGCTGGTCATCGACGACGTCGAGCACGACCCCATCTTCGATGAGATCCGAGACAAGCTACGCGGCAAGTCGCTCGGCAACACCGCGCTCTTCCCGGTCTTGCTCGAGGGACGTGTGCAAGGGGTGCTCCACCTTCGGGGGGCCGACGTCCGCAAACGTGAGCTGTCCAAGCGTCAGCTCCGCTTCGGCACCATCATCGCCAACGTCGTGGCCATCGCGCTTCGGAACGCCCGTACGTACCAGCACATCCGAGCTCGGGCCGAGCGCGTGGCCTCGGCGCGGGTCAAGGCCGAACAAAAGATCCGGGACCTGCAGAAGTATCAGCGCTTCTTCGATCTCTCCGGCGATGGCATCGTCATCGTGGATGGCCGAGGCAATATCCTCTTTGCAAACCGCGAAGCTCAGAGCATCCTTGGTTTCAGCTCACAAGACATCACGCGACTCGCCTTTCGGGACCTCGTGGCGCCGAACGCGAGGGGGGTGCTCGACGAGCTCCTGACCGGCTTCGCCGCGGGCCGGCACCGACGACACCTGGACCTTGCCATCGTCCGGTCCAGCGGGGAGGTCGCGGTGCTGTCTTTATCCACCGCCTCGCTCGACTCCGAGAGTGATGGAGCAGAGGTCCCTTCCGCGGAGGTCGCGACCATCGTCTCGATTCGAGACGTCACGGAGACACGTCGTATCGAGACCGAGCTCCGAAAGACCACGGAGTTCCTCCAGAACCTCATCGAATCCAGCGCGGACGCGATCATCGCCTCTGACATCCGCGGCCGCATCCTGATCTTCAACGGCGGCGCCGAGCGCATCACCGGCTACACACGCGCGGAAGCGGTCGGTAAGCTCAATGCGGCCGCTCTCTATGAAGCGGGCGTGGCCCAGCGAATCATGCAGCGCCTTCGTGCCGATGAGAACGGCAGGTTCTACGCCGCGCGGGAGGCCTTGCTCTCCAAGACCGGCGAGCGCATCCCTATCGGCATTCGAGCCGCGCTCATCTTCGACAAGGGACGCGAGGTCGCCACGGTGGGGATCTTCTCGGACTTGCGACAGCAGCTCGACATGGAAGAACGCCTCTCGGCGGCGCAAAAGCGCCTCGAGATCACGGAGCGTCAGGCCGGGGCGGTCGAAGTCGCAGGTGCCGCCGCCCACGAGCTCAGCCAGCCCCTCACCGCCATTGTTGGGTCGGCGGAGCTCCTGCTCAGAAAGGTGGATGCGGACTCCCCCTTGCGACGCAGCCTCGAGCGGGTGCTCTCGGAGAGCGAGCGAATGGCCGGTATCCTGAAGCAGATCAGTCAAATCACCAAGTACCGCACAAAACCGTACCTCGGAGACACTCAAATCGTGGACCTGGAGGCGTCGAGCGGAGGAGAAGAGGAGCCAATATGAAATCGAAGCTGGCACAGATGTGTCTGGGGCCGCTGCTCCTGTCCATTGCTCAGGTCGCAAGCGCCGAAACCGGCGCGGCGGAAATCGCGAAACAGGCGCTCGAGACCAACCTGTTCTCGACGGAGAACGCGAGGGCGGTCATCGACATGGAGATCCAGAAGGGCGGAAAGGTCGTTCGGACTCGCCGGATCTCCACCCTCATGAGCCGCAAGAACGGACAGGTGCGTTCCTTCGTCGAGTTTGAGAGCCCAGCGGACGTCGCTGGCACACGCTTCTTGTCCGTCGAAGAGAAGTCCGGAGGGACGGAGCAGTTCATCTACCTGCCCGCGTTCAAGAAGGTGAAGCGCATCGTGGGGGCGCAGCGTAACCAAAGCTTCATGGGCACCGACTTCTCCTACGCAGACCTCGAGGGCCGTAGGGTCGATGAAGCGACGTGGTCGAAGCTCGCCGACGAAAAGGTCCGAGGCGAAGACTGTCACGTCATCGAAGGCGTCTCCAAGAAGGCCGATGATCCCTACGGCCGGGTGAAGCTATGGGTTCACAAGAAGACCATGGTCCCGCTCCGCGGCGAGTTCTTCGACAAGACGGGCAAGGAGCTCGAGAAGCGTCTCGACGTCCAGAAGCTTCACCCTCAGGACGGCCGCTGGATCACGACCGAGTCAGTCATGGAGACTCCAAAAGAGGGCTCCTCCACGCGCCTCAAGGTGAACTCGATCGACTTGAAGACCGAGATCCCCGAGGCCGCGCTCTCTCGGCAGGCGCTCGAGCGCTGAAGTATCCCCATGCTAAAGCTCCTTCTTTTGGGCCTCACGGTGAGCAGCACCGCGGCCTTCGAGCCCGAGACCGGCGGTCTCTTTTCGGAGGAACCTCTCGCCGAGCCGGGGCTCTTCGGCCAGGAACTCGAACCGAGCCCCGAAGCGCCGAGTTTCCAGCCGCGTCTGCGCAGCAAGATCGAGCTCGAAGCGCTGAGTGCGGTCGATCTGGGCTTCGAGGCGGGTGAACAGGTCTTCGAGTTTCAGCTCGCGGGGCGTCTCGAGATGGACGCGGAGATCCAGCCTAGCCTCAACCTCTACCTTCATCCCAAGTTTCGCCACGTGACCGCGGTGGGCGAGGATGGAACGGACCGACAGTTCCTCTACGTGCTCACTCCGGAGGCCTACGCCACCTGGAATCCCGGGATTCTGCAGCTCCGTGCGGGCGCGCTCGTTTTTGCTTGGGGCTCGAGCGACTTCCTCGCGCCCAACGATGTCCTCAATCCCTATGACCTGCGTCGTCTCCCGCTGGGGAGCAGCTCGCTCGCGGAGGCCAAGATCCCCGTCCTCGCGGCGGAGGCCAGCATCCGCCTCTCGAAGCTCACCGTGCGCGGGGTGGTTCAGCCCTTCTTTAACCCCACTCGCTTCTTTCTCACCGGCTGGGATACCGCGCTCACTCGTGCGCTCGCGAGTGCGGCGGACCTCAGCGCGATCGAGGACGCCATCGCTGCGCCTGCGCTCGATCAGAGCGGCGACCTCCTCTTCATCAACGAGATGCCCGCGCATCACCCGGGCAACGGCACTTTTGCCGGCCGCGCAACGCTCGAGCTTCCAAATCTCGATCTCTCCGTGACCGCGGTCTATGGCTGGGACCCCGTCCCATCCCTTCGTGTCGATCCCGACTTGGTCTTCCTCGGATCCAAGCTCGCGAGCAGCGTCGCCAACGGTGAAGACTTCGACATCTTCGATCCAGAGGTGCTTGCCGCCGTGGACCGTATTCGAACCGCCACCGCCCAGGGACGAACGCTCGCGCGCGGGAACTATGAGCGCCGCAGCATGCTCGGCTTCGACCTGAGCTGGGCCGTGGATCCCGTCATCTTGAAGCTCGATGTCTCCTACACCTTCGCTCGGACGCTCTACACTCAGGCCTCCTATCGGCCGGTGAGACAGCCCTGGCTGACCGCGGTGGTGGGCGTGGAATACCTCTACGGAGAGGACTTCCAGCTCATCGTCGAGGCCTTTGCGCTCACGGTCTTCGACATCCAGTCGTCGTATCGGTTGATGCTCGTGGAGCCCATGTCGGCGCCACCCTCGCAGTTCGACGGATCGCTTCGGACCGTGGCCTTGGGCGGCGTCATCGGTGTGGCCCGGTATAGCCTCCTGGACGGGGAGGTTCAGCTCGAGCTGGGGGCGGCGAGCACTTTCGATCGCGGTGATTTTGCGGTACTTCCGGCAGTACGGTGGAACGCGAGTGATCAGCACCGTGTGGCTTTGGGCGCGGTCATTCTCGGTGGCAAGGCCGGGAGCTACGGTGAGATCTACGGCAACAACGACCAGCTCTATCTTTCATACATCTTCAGTCCTTGAACTGGGGCTGTCCGTGACATGAGCGCCCGGGGCATTCGTATCGCCGAGTTGGTCCGAAGGACCGGGACTCCCAAAGAGACGATCCACTACTACTTGCGGGAGGGGCTGCTTCGAAAGCCCAAGAAGACCAGCAAGAACATGGCCTACTACGACGAGTCCCATGTGGAGCAGCTCGAGCTCATCAAGCGGCTTCGCGCAGAGAGCTACCTCCCGCTCTCGGTCATCAAGACGATCCTGAGGGAGGACGAGCTCGCGGCCTCGGTCCGCAAGGCAGATGTCGCGGGCGACCTCTTTGGCCTGGGCGTGAAGACCGAATTCGAGCCCCTGACGCGGGCGGAGCTGGCCCAACAAAGTGGGCTCGTCGAAGCCGAGCTGGATGAGCTCGAGCAGCTCCAGATCCTGCGCCCGCTCAGCTTCCGTGGTCAGAAGCGGTTTCGCTGGGAGGACGTCCGCATCGCGAGCGTCGTGGCCGAGGCGCTCAAAGAGGCCGGGCCCGACGGCCGGAGCTACGTGCTCGAACGCTTCGAGATCTTCGAGCGCCACATGCGCGCGATGGTTCGTGAGGAGGCGGCGCACTTCTTCGCGCGTGTCCTCAGTGGGGGAGAGTCCACGCGCGCTGTGGAGCTTCTGAAGAGCGGCCGCGAGACCCTGGCTCGATACCTCGGCATTGCGAGGGTGCGGCGGATGCGCGAGGACCTCGACTCGATCTTCCGCGAGCTCGAGCAGGTGTTTCCGAACGATGGCTCCGACATCTTCCGACTCCCGGAGGCGCGGCGTTTAGAGCTGGGCATTGACGCGGAGATCGAGAGACGGCGTGCGGTCTTGTCGGCGGATCCGAAGGACGTCTTGGCCGCGCGTGCCCTGATGGATGGCCTCATCCTCGACGCGCAACACTCGGAGGTCCTCGCGCTCGAGCGGCGCCTCGAGGCACGTGTGCTCGCCGACGCGCGGGTTCAGCTCATGTTGGCCGAGGCTGAGCTGGAGCGCAGGCGGTACGAAGAAGGGCTCGCGCGCTTGGCTTCCCTGCGCCAAGGACCGGCGGATGCGCTCACGGAGGCGATCTACGGCTCCTTGGTGCTCGGTCGTTTGCACGGCCGCGTGGCCTCGGCGGGCACCAAGAACGCGGAACACAGCAGCCTCGTCGTCGCCGCGTTCATGGCGGACGGCGACATGCTCGGCGCTCTGAGCGAGGGTCTGACCGCGCTCTTTGCCGCGAAGTCTGCGGCGGCCGCTCGCCCCCTCGATGCGGTGCGCGCGGGTCTGGTCGTGGCGCGGGTCGAAGCCGCGACCCCTTCCTTCTTTGGTCTCAAGGAGCAGGCTCGGCGAGACTTCGAGGCAGTGCAAGCGCGCGCCGAGAAGCTCAGGGGCACGCGCGACGATCCCGGCTTCGGTGCGCTCGACGGCGTGATCTTTGCCGCGCAGCAGTTCCTCGAACGTCTCGAGATCGCGCCTAGTACGTAGGGGCCAGCTCGAACACGCTGATGGGGAGACGGTAGCCCGAGATGGGAACATCTCCGAAGCCGACGAGTTTGTTCTCGAAGGGTATGAGAAAGCGCGTCGTGTGGGCCGCGCGCGGGATTCGGTTCCCGGGGCAGAAGCCTTTGACATCTCTGAAGTAGCTCGTCGTGCCCTGCATTCCTGCCGCGAGGAAGCCATCGCCCAATCGGGTCGCCGAGAAAGGAGAAAGCGAAAAGGCCGACTTCCCAAGCGGACTCCAGACCCCGTTGGACCACCGATAGAACTCTCCGCCGTTTGCAGCTCCGACAACGAAGCCGAGGCCATCGACGAACGCACCCATGCTGTAGCTCTGCTGCTCGCCGTCCGGCCGTTCGATGTGTGATGTTCCGTCTCGAACGCGAATCAACCCCGGCAAGACGCGCGAGCCCGCGATGACATGACCGGGCTCGATCCAGCGAAGGAAACCATCCTGACGGGTCTCGAGGGTCGCCTCCGGACCAAACTCGTGGACCCTGGTCCAGCCGGAGTCTTCGTACCTCTCGAGCACACTCGGTGCTTCCGGGTTGCCTACGGAGAGGGCATAGATCTCGGGACGCGGACCCGGCCCACCATCCACCCATCGGACGGTTCGCCCGCTCGACGTGGCGGGCTTGTTCTCGGGATTCTGCAGCCCCGATCCAGTCCACGTGGCTCCCCAGGCTCTGCCCTGCTCCCCGAAGAACCAGACTCGTTGGCCATCGTAGTGCGCCGCGAGGATAGGCAGCCCTTCGGGGCGATCGATAGGCTGCGGCGCGGCGTCCGGATTCTGCAGGTCGAGCAACAAGAGCTGGTCGACACGCCGCGCCGGTTCGCCCTCCTTGCTCGCCTCGGTACCAAGCAACACCGCGGTTTCGCTCACGCGCACCGCAAAGGTGATGTGTGCGGCCACATCCAAGTTGTGCGTCTCCACCTTCAGCACAGGACAGCCGCTGTGTGCTCGGGTGTCCACGAATCGGAACTCATCGAGGATGGCCAGGGTCTCGGCCCGGGGGAGTTCGGACCAGCTCGTCTCGTGCCCCGAGAGTTCGAGATGATGCGCCGTGAGCGGCGTGGAGGGTAGGGACTTCGGCCCATCGCCGGCGCCGAAGCCCAAGGGACCGGTCGGAACGTCCAGGACCTCAACGTTGGCCGCGTAGCTCAGGAGCACGAGGCGGTGGTCCAGAGACGGCTCAGCGCGCTCAACGATGCCGCCCTTTTCGAGGTCGTAGATCGTCGCCTCCAAGACCTCTGAGCCCCGGGTCAGAAGCAGCGCGGCGGTGGAACCGGTGAGCTCGGGGAGGGGCACGACGAGCTGCTCATCGGCGCAGCCGAGCATGCCCAAGAGGATGAGACCCAGCCTTCGCATCGAATCGCCTCTTCATGGTCGCAGCACCGCGCGTAAGCGTAAAGCCGGGCGCCCGGCCGACGTTGGCTTCCGGGCGCGGGAGGGTGTAGGCAGGGGCGATGGCTCGAAAGCCTGCGCTCGTCCTGAGCTTCGTGGGCGACGCCCCGACCTCTGAGATCCAACAGGCGCTCGAACGGCGGGGCCGAGAACGGGCCGAGGTTCACGAGGTCCACCTGAGCTCTGGCGCCGAGAATCCGGGCGAAGTGGCGCAGAACCGCGGGGCCATCGAGGCCGAGCTTTGGATCCCAGGACCGCCGATCATGACCGCGGATCCGAACATCGTACCCGGGGCCTATCCCATCACACACCTCTCCTACATGGAGGCCCTCGAGCTCTCGACCTACGGCGCGGTTCGTATTCCGCCCGAGGTCCTGGTGCCGCTCATCGATGCGCGGATCCCCATTCGGATTCGATGCCTCGGCGCGCCTCCCGGGGTGACAACGTGGGTCGATGCGCCCGGTGCCGGCGATGAGCAGCGACCGACTTCGGTGTGTTCACTTCGTCGCCAGACGCTCATCGATGTGCAGCTGCGTCGCCCCGCCCGCATGGAAGAGCTGCCTCGGCTGCTCGATCAGAGCGCGTTTCGCATCGCGCTGGCGATCGAGACGGTGAGCGGGCAGGGGCTCTCGTTCGTGGTCCCCGCCGCGGATGCAGATCGGGCCAGGCAGGTCATCGAAGCGGCCCTGGAGCCTTGGCGGAAGCGCCTGGAGGTCGAATCGATCATCATCCGAGAGCCGGTCTCCGTCCTCACCTTGGTCGCGGAGGCGATGGGTCAACGGGCCCAGCTCGCGGGCCGGTTCTTTGGTGCGCTCGGAGAGATCGGGGTCAACGTCCTGGCGATCGGTCAGAGCGCGAGCTCGCGTTCCATCTCGTGTGTCATCGCGGAAGAGCACACCACGAGCGCGGTGCGAACAGTGCACGACGCCTTCAACTTTGCTCATCAGACGGTGAACGTATTTGTGCTTGGCCGTGGGGTAGTGGGCGGCGAGCTCATTGACCAGATACGAGCGCAAGGTCCGGTCATCAGCGCCGACCACGGGATCGAGCTCGTGCTCGTTGGCATCAAAGACTCCCAGAGGCTGTGGTTCGATGAAAACGGGCTCGAGCTCCCCGACGACTGGCGTGAGCGGCTGGGGCCGGAAGGCGAGGAGGCCGGGGCTCAGCTCGGAGAGACCGCGCTGCTCGCGCTGAGACGACTGCCGGTGCCAGTACTCGTGGACTGCACCGCAGCGGAGGACATGGCTCCGTTCTACCACCGGGTGTTTGGCCACGGGATTCACGTCGTCGCCGCGAACAAGAAGCCCCTGACCATCGACCAGCGAGATCGCGACCTGCTGATGAAGGCTGCGCGGCGGCACTATCGCGCGTATCACTACGAGACGACGGTGGGGGCGAGTCTCCCGGTGATCGAGACGCTCAAGGATCTCGTTCGCACCGGCGATCGAGTCCAGCTGATCGAAGGATCCTTTTCGGGGACGCTCGGCTATCTGACCCACGCGCTCTCGGGCGGAACCCCACTCGCCGAAGCGGTGCGAACCGCGCAGTCCCTCGGTTATACCGAGCCGCAGCCTCAGGACGATCTCTCCGGACGAGACGCCGCTCGAAAGGCGCTCATCCTCGCGCGAGAGCTGGGGCTCTCCATCGACATGGACGACGTGAAGCTCGTGCCGCTCGTTCCGTCCGAGATCCTCGTAGAGCTCGACGAGGCTCGATTTTACCGGGCGCTCGAGGCTTACCAGCAGGAGATGGCCGCCCGCATCGAGGGACTTCGAGCCCAGGGCCAGGTTCTGCGTTATCTCGCGCGCATCGATCCCGAAGCCGCATCCCGAGGGGAGCCGGTTCTGTCGGTGGGTCCGGTGGGGGTTCCGCTCGACCACCCGGCGGCCAGCCTTCAAGGCTCGGAGGCCATCGTCGCGTTCACGACCGCACGTTATCAAGCGTACCCGCTGATCGTTCGTGGTGCGGGTGCTGGGGGCTCCGTGACCGCCGCCGGCGTGCTCGCCGACATCCTCCGGGTGGCTCAGCGACTGCGTGGACGCTGAGCATGGATCGCACCGAGGACGTTCGTGTGGTCGGGCCGGCGGCGCTCGAAGATGCGCCTGTTGGCCGCGCAGAGACCTGGCTTCGCATCCTCCTGGGTCTCGCCTGGGTTGGGTTCTGTTCCACGGCATTCCTCTTTGTGCTTCTGATCTTCCTGCCTTCGCGGGCCGCACGCATCAGGGTCGGGAACATCTACGGCAGCTTCGCGGGCAAGGGGGCGGCTTGGCTCACCGGGAGCCGCTTCGTCATCAAAGGCGAGACGATCGCTCGGAACGCGCCGCCCTGTATCTTCCTCTCGAATCACGCGTCCATGCTCGACATCTTTGTCGGCATCTGGATGTCTCGGACCGGCACCTGCGGGGTCGCGAAGAAGCAGATTGTCTACTACCCCTTCTTCGGTCAGTTCTATTGGTTGTCAGGCCATCTCACGATCGATCGTGCGAACAACGCAGGCGCGGTGCGTGCGCTCACCGATCTCGTCGGCTTCGTGAAGAAGCACGGACTTTCGATCTGGATATGGCCTGAAGGGACCAGGAGCCGAGACGGAAGGCTGCTGCCCTTCAAGCGCGGCCCGTTTCATCTCGCGCTCGCGACCGGCATGCCGATCGTACCCATCGTGCTGCGCGGGACCAGTCGCGCTTGGCCGAATCACAGCCTGCGGCTCTACCGCACGACGGTGGAGGTCGAGTACCTTCCCCTCATCGACACGAGCACTTGGAGCAAGGACACCCTCGATGTGCACATCGAGGAGGTCCACCGCATCTACCTCGAGGCCTTGCCTCCGGATCAACGCCCGCTATGAGGTTGCTGTCGAGTGATGGAGCGAAGAGAACCGCCGAGGACGTCAGCGCTGGATGCGTTCAACCCAGCTTGACCAGACCACCGAGCACGAGCTCGAGTCCGGCGCTGAGTAGGCGCTGGGTGTCGACCGGGTACTGAAGCGCGTGCAAAGCTTCGACGCCGTCGATGAGGGCCTTCAGCAGTGCCGCCACAGACTCGGTGTCGATCGGACGCAGCACGCCCTCATCCACACCTTGTTGGAGCAGGCGTGCGATCTCGTCGATGAAGACCTTCTGCATCTCTTGTAGGCGCTTCGCGAGTTCTTGGTCCCGCAGGCCCATCTCCCCCATGACGACGAAGAAGCGCGGACGATCGGGCGCCTGAGTGAAGCCGTCGACGAAGAAGGAAGCGAGTGACTGGATCTTCTCCGAGACAGGAACCTCTCGGTTGCCCACGCCGCGCAGGATCTCGAGCGACTGATCGAACTCCTCCTTGACGAGGGTATCGAAGACCTCCTGCTTGGACTGGAAGTGGAAGTAGACGCCGCCCTTGGAGAGGCCGGCCTCTTGGGCGATGTCTTCCATTCGGGTGGGGTGAAAGCCACGCTCGATGAAGCAGTTCCTGGCCGCGGTGAGGATCTGCTGCCGCCGCGTCTGCTCGGGCAGATGTCGGGTCACGGATCCCCCATAGGCCGTTGTTTTCCTTGAGCCAACCAAGAAAACCCGGTCGATACGTCATCAGGTGGGAGAAGGTACGCAACTGCCCCAGGTGGCACCCGATACCGAATGGGATGGTGAAGGTGATCACGCCCCCCCCTCGAGGGGTTGTTGGAACGAGGTCGCTGCCCTCGCTGCCTCTGGACCCGAGCATCCGGGCCGATCGAGAGCGCCCTCTCTCGTTGCCACCCGCGGTGGACGTTCGGCTCTTTCGGGAGAAGGAGTCGAAGACCTTCGGCGGTCTGCCGCGCTTTGTCTCAACCACCACCGGCGCCAGCTCGCTCTCGCCCGCAGTTCGCGGGGTGGTCCTCGCGAGTCTAGGCGGGACCGCGCTGATTGCCCTTGCACCCAGCGTCCACGCGCAAGAACTGCCGCCGACCCCGACCCCGACCCGCGCCGAGTTGGAACGCGCGATCAACCGGCTCGAGGAGCGCCGAGGTGAGCTCTCGCCCAGCGAGCTCGAGGCTGAACGTGCCCGCCTTTGGCACTTGTACGTTCGAGCCGGAGGATTGAACGCGAACGTCCCGGTCCCGAGTGTCAGCACCACCGATCCGGGGACCGAGGCCACCCTGTCACGCGGGGCGCAACGCATGAATCGGCTCGCCAACGACATCGAGTTCGAGATGCGGATCACCGCGCGCGACATGGCGAATGGCAACTTCGTCCCGGTCGAGGGCATGCCAGGCTACAAGGAGCTGAGCAGCGAGCGGGTTCGAGAACTCATCTCCGACGCTCTGCAAGACATCCCGCTCAATGAGCTTCCAGGCGGTCACCTGCTCGTCGCCCTGGTCAAACAACTTCCGAACACTTCGCATCTCGAACTCGACAAGATGAGCTATCGAGAGATCCGCCGGTCGGTCGGTGATTCGCAGCGCGAATGGTTGCGCGAGCGATTTCGACCGATTCTCGAGGACCACAAGATCGAGGCGGCGGTGGTGGCATTCGGTTCGATCACCGCCATCCGGTATACCAGCCCCGAGGCCGCTCGTACCTTGGACCGGATCCTCCCGCGCATCGGTCTCTACGATCGTCCGGTTCTCGATGGGCGGGCGCGCCTCGAAGCCGATCTTCGCTACCGAAACGCCGAGGTCTTGCCGAATCTCGACCTTCGCGTTCGAGCCGATCATCGGCTGAACGATCGCACCACTGCGCGTCTGGATGCAGAGGCGACCTTGTCTGCCGAAGGAGACCACCACCTCAGCGGCCGAATCACCGGCGGAGTGCGCCACACTCGCGGGGCCGGATGGGTGGATAGCTCCGCCTATGTCACGCATACAGGTCGACACGGGGTGGAGTTTGCCGCAGGCACGAGCGACACTGCGACGCGCCTGAATGCTCGAGCGCACATCGGGGCGCACTTTGGCGAAGGCGTCGCCACTGGCCCTGCGTCGGGGCGCGTCCTCTACGGGGTGGATTTCACGCGAGACGTGGAGATCAATGGCGCGAGGGGCAACTTCGGACTCTACGTAGGTGGCGGCGCAGACACCGACGGCAAGAACCACGACGTCAGGGCGGGCGTGGTCTTCACTCTGCGTTGGTGAGCGGCTCGCTCGAGGCGACGCGCTCTTCGCGCTTGCGGTACACGATCGCGGCCAAGATGATCCCCAGCTCGTAGAAGAGGATGAGCGGGATCGCCATCGCGAATTGGCTGAACGGGTCGGCCGGCGTGAGCAGCGCGCCCAGGACGAAGGCCATCACGATCGCGTACTTCCTCCAGGACCTCAGCTTGGCCGGGCTCACGATGCCGACCATGGCGAGCAGGGCGATGGCGAGCGGGGTCTCGAAGGCGACGCCGAAAGCCACCGTCATGCGCAGCAGCAGCCCGAGGTACTTGTCCACCGTGAATGTGCCCACCAAGGTGCTCGGCATCATCTGATTCACGATGACGTCGAACATCATGGGGAACATGACGAAGTACGCGAAGGCGCCTCCACCGATGAACAGCGCGGAGCCGGAGGTGATGACCGGTACCACCAGGGCCTTCTCGTGGGCATAGAGCCCTGGCGCGACGAAACGCCAGGCCTGATAGAGCCAGATGGGGGTGGCCAAGAAGAGGCCAATGACCAGCGCGATCCGGAGATAGGCGAAGAACGGATCCAGCGGAGACAACACCACGAGCGCGTCCTTGGACTTGGACTTGCCCATGGCCCCCGCGGCGCGCTGCACCAAGCGGGACAAGACGGTGTTTCGGGGTGGATCGAGAACGACGTTCGCACCCTCGAGCATCAGCTCGGAGACGATGGGCGCGTTTGCGTCGGGCACGAGGTAGACGACATAGGGCGCGGGCTCGATGCCTTCGAGGACGTCGGTGGCGAGCAGGCCGCTGGCGCCGAGGGCGGCGCTCGACACGAGCAACAGATCGATGGGACGCCTGTCCTCCACTCCTTTCTCGGCCAAGGCTCGCACGCCGGAGAGATCGGCGGCGGCCTCGAGGAAGCTCACCTTCGGTTGTGCCTGCAGCGTGCTCGCGAGCTTGGTGCGCTTAGCTTCGTCTTCGTGGACGAGCACGGTGACGACTCGGTTCTGCTCGACGAGGACGTCCGTCAGTGGCTTCACGGAGTAGTCGAGAAGTCTGGGCGCGAAGCCGAGCGCGGTCGTGGTCGTCACGAAGATGGCGAGCATGCTTCGAATGAGCCGCGTGCGCAGCTCGGTGAGGTGTTCGGTCAGCGTGTACTGGGTCTCGTCCACGCGCGCTCAGCCTTCGGCTTTTTTCGCCTCGGGGTTCGAGCTGGGGGGGGTCGGCTCGGCGTTACGCCCCACCGCGTCCTCGGCCGGCTGAACCTTCGGCTCCGAGCTCTGTGGACGGGCCGACTCCACGAGCTCGGCGTCGCTCTCCTGCGCGGGAAGCGCAGCCGGAGTTGCACCGGGTCCCACCGGCGCCGAGGGGCGAGGGGTGTCGGTGCGATGGGCCTCCGCGCTGATCCCGGAGCGGAAGTCGTCCGTCGCCTTTCGAAACTCGCGGAGTCCCTTGCCGAGATTGCGCGCGAGCTCGGGGAGCTTCGACGGACCGAACACGATCAAGACGACCGCCATGATGGCGGCGATCTCCCAGAAGCTGAGGCCGAACATGGACGGGCATGCTAGCAGAAGCGGCTCGGCTCTGGGGGTCGTGTAGACTGCGGGTTTCCGAGGGGTTGCCCGCCCGTGCGGAAGCGGCGAATCGAGAGGCGTGAGGCTCGCACTCGTCCAGCTCAACCCGACCATCGGCGCCTTTGCCGCCAACGTGGACCGGGCCCTGGAGGCGCTGCGGGAGGCGAGGAGCCAAGGCGCCGAGCTCGCGCTGCTCTCGGAGCTGGCGATCACCGGCTACCCTCCGCTCGATCTCTTGGAACGCGGCCGATTCGTGGAGCTCGCGGTCGAATCGGAGCTTCGGCTGGTGAACGAGCTGCCGGATGGGATGGTGACAGTCTTCGGGAACCTGACGAAAAGACCCGCCGGCTCCGTCGGGCGGCCGCTGTATAACTCGGCCGTCGCGGCCCGCCGCGGTGAGGTCCTCCTTCGGGTGCACAAGGCGCTGCTCCCGGTCTACGACGTCTTCGACGAGGCTCGCTACTTCGAACCCGGAGCGCTCGAAGGCCCCCACACCTTCGAGTTCGGCGGACATCGGATTGGGCTGACCGTCTGCGAGGACCTCTGGAACGACAAAGATTTCTGGGCGGACCGCCTTTACACGCAGGACCCTGCGGAGCGCCTCATCGATGACGGCGCATCGCTGATCCTCAACCTCTCGTCTTCGCCTTGGTCGCGCGGAAAAGAGGTCTTGCGCCGTCGCATGTTCGGGCACGCCGCGACCCGTCACGGGGTTCATCTCGCGTTTGCGAACCAGGTCGGCGGCAACGACGGGCTGGTCTTCGATGGTCGCTCTGCGGTCTTCGGCCGTGGGGGAGAACTCCGGGCCGAGGCCCCCGCGTGGAGGGAGCACGTCGAGGTCGTCGACATCGGAAACAGCGCTCGATTTGAGCCGGCGCCCGCCGAGGAGATTCAAGAGATTCGATCTGCGCTCGTGCTCGGCATCCGCGACTACTTCGCGAAGTGCGGAATCCACCGCGCGATCATCGCGCTCTCGGGAGGCATCGACTCCGCGGTGACAGCCTATCTCGCGGTTGCGGCGCTGGGCTCTGAACGTGTGACCGGCTTGGCCCTGCCGTCTCGCTATTCCTCGCCAGGCTCCGTCTCCGACGCGCGCGCTCTGGCCGACAACCTCGGCATCGTGCTCCATACCATTCCCATCGAGGGTGCGTTCTCGGCTCTCCTCGACGGTCTCGCCGGCCCCTTCGATGGGCGCGAGCCGGACGTAACGGAAGAGAACATTCAGTCGCGTATCCGAGGTCTCCTGGTCATGGCGCTCGCCAACAAGAACAACGCGCTCGTCATCACGACCGGGAACAAGAGCGAAGCGGCGGTCGGATACTGCACGCTCTACGGAGACACGAACGGAGGGCTCGCGCCCCTCGCGGATCTTTACAAGCACCAGGTCTATGCGCTCGCCCACCTCGCCAATCGCGAGACGGAGGTCATCCCCAAGAGCTCCATTTCCAAGCCGCCCTCGGCCGAGCTCAGGCCCGACCAGCTCGACCAGGACTCTCTGCCCCCGTACGACGTGCTCGACGAGATCTTGCGGCTGCTCATCGAGCGCCGAGCGACCATCCCGGAGATCGTCGCCGGCTCGGGCGCGACGGAGGCGGTGGTGCGGGACATCGTTCGAAAGGTTCACCAAAACGAGTTCAAGCGGAAGCAGTTCGCGACGACTCTGCGCGTCTCCGAGAAGGCCTGGGTGGGCCGTATCTATCCTCTCGCCCACCACTTCCGGGAGTGAGGTCCACGAGTGGCCGTCAGCATCGTTCGGGACCGACGTTTTCAGCAGCACGATCCCGGGGCGCATCACCCCGAGTCACCCTCGCGCCTTCGTGCGATCGATGAGGCCTTGGCGTCGAGCTCAATGAAGCTCGTAGAGCTCGCGCCGGTGGAGGCCACCGACGAAGAGATCTTGGGCGCCCACTCCGCCGAGCTTTTGGCTCGGCTCGAGAGCACTCGAGGACATGTGGTGTCGCTCGACCCCGACACGAGAACGAGTGCCAATTCCTATGACATCGCGCGGTGTGCTGCCGGCTCAACGGTCGAGATCGTGCGTGCGGTGGCGGAAAAGAGGGCGCCACCCGGTCTGGCGATGGTGCGTCCGCCGGGTCATCACGCAACGCGCGAGCGCGCGATGGGCTTCTGCCTCATCAACAACGTCGCAGTGGCAGCCACGACGCTCCTTCGAGAGGGGCTCGCGGAGCGTGTCGCCATCTACGACTTCGACGTCCACCACGGAAACGGCACCGAGGCGATCTTCTATGGAGATCCGAATGTGCTCTACCTCTCGACCCACCAGTGGCCGTTCTACCCGGGCACCGGCGAGAAGCACCGCACCGGATCTGGCGCGGGCGAAGGCGCGAACCTCAACGTTCCATTACCCGCCGGGACCGGGGACGAGGTGCTGCTCGAGGTCTCTCGGAGCGTGCTGGGTCCGAGGATTCGAAACTTCTCGCCGGACATGATCCTGCTGTCTGCGGGCTTCGATGCGTTCGAGCGTGATCCTCTGGGCGGTTTCGCGGTCACCGTGGAGGGCTTTGCTTCGCTCGCACGCTTTTGGCGTGAGATGGCCGAGTCTACGTGCGAAGGACGTATCGCCGGTGTCCTCGAAGGCGGTTATGACCTCGACGGTCTTGGTCGGTCCGTTCGAGCGGTGCTCGAGGCCTGGGCTTAGCCACATGCGATGTCGTCTGTTGTCTCTCGTGCTCGTCCTCGGCGCGTGTAAGTCTCAACCGCGCGAGATGGCGAGCTACGATCCGGTGCCGCTTCCATCGCGCGTGGCGGCGGCGAACTTGCGGCCGGTGGGTGACATCCGTCGGGGCTATGGCAGCGAGAGGGCAGAAGCGACCCTCACGCGACTCAAAGAGCTGGGTGTGAACACGGTGGTGTTCCTGCTCGAAGGCCGCATGAAGGACCTCGAGGACACCGAGATCCGTGCTCCCTCCGATTCGGAGCTCGAGCGCATTCAAGAGGGCCTCGTGAGCGCCCGCCGTCTGGGCTTTGCGACGGTGCTCATCCCCCACCTGTATCTCGACGACGGGCAGTGGCGCGGTCACATCGCACCGTCGGCCGCGTCGGACCGCGCGGCTTGGTGGTCGTCTTACTCGGCGTTCCTGCTGCGTTCGGCGAGGCTCGCCCGCTCCGGCAGCGCGAGCGTGCTCTCCGTGGGGGTCGAGCTCAAGGCGCTCTCGAAGGAGCCCGAAGCGCATCGACACATGGAGACGCTCACGGCCGAGGTGCGGGAGGTCTTTCCGGGCCACCTGACCTACAGCGCCAACTGGGACGAAGCGGAGTCGGTGGCTTTCTGGGGTCTCGTCGACTTCGCAGGGGTGAATGGCTACTACCCGCTCGAGCCCGACCCCGTGCGTGGTGCCGAGAAGGTCGCGCGGCGGCTCAGCGCGCTGGCTGCGTATGCCGGACGAGAGGTTTTGGTGCTCGAAGTGGGTTATCGTGCCGGACCCGCCTCACACCTTCGGCCCTGGGAGTGGCCGGAAGAGGTGACCGAGGATGTTGACGAGAACGCTCAGGCCGAGGCTTGGGCCGCGGTGCTCGCGGCCTGGCTCGATGCGCCGGGCGTGCGCGGACTTGGGGTTTGGGTGATTCCGACCGACCCCGACGATCCCGCCTCGGAGCCAAAAAACGGGTTCAATCCGCTGAACCGCCCGGCCGAGCGCGTGATCGAGCGTGCTTTCCGTGGCCCACCCATAGGCGGATGAAACGAGCGCCCGGTTTACTGGCTTGACCCAGAGGAACGTCCATCGGATCGCCCTCCTCGATGACCGAGCACGCTTCCGGCAGCCTTCCCCACCTCAGCGATGAAGAGATCCGCACCTGGACGCTCGAGGAGAAGGACCGCTGGTGGCTGGAGAACGTCTACCGCGGGGACATGCCGCAGCTCACCCTTCGGTCGGCGCTCACCGGCATGTTTCTCGGCGGGATCCTCTCGCTGACGAATCTCTATGTGGGGGTGAAGACCGGCTGGACCCTCGGCGTGGGCATCACCTCTGTGATCTTGGCGTTCGCGATCTTCAAGGTCGTCTCTCGCTTCGGCCTCGCCAAGACTGAGTACTCGCTGCTCGAGAACAACTGCATGCAGTCCATTGCGACCTCGGCCGGGTACATGACCATGCCGCTCGTCTCCAGTCTGGCTGCGTTCATGATGGTCACCGGCAGGATCATCCCGATGGGGGTCATCATTGTCTGGATGGTGCTGCTGTCCGTGCTGGGCGTTCTGTTTGCCTTTCCGCTCAAGCGACGATTCATCAACGACGAGCAGCTCCCGTTTCCCGAGGGCCGAGCCGCAGGTGTGGTGTTGCACGCGCTTCACTCCGGAGATGCGGCCGAGGGGATCTTCAAGGGCAAGCTGCTCGCGATCGGAGGCGGCGCCGCGGCGCTGCTCTCGGTCATGAAGAGCCACGACCTGATGGAGCGCATGAGACTCGGGGTCCTCGCCATCCCGGATTATCTCGACGGCTGGCTGTATCAATACATCTGGACCCCTACCATCCTCGGGACGCCGCTGAAGGACATCACCGTTCGCTTCGAGAGCGACTTCGTGATGATGGCCGCGGGCGGTCTCATGGGCATTCGAACCGGGGTCTCGCTCCTCGTGGGCGCAGTCTTCAACTACTTCGTTCTCGTGCCTTGGATGATCCAGCGAGGCGACATTGTCGGCACGCCCGGCGAGGGTGGGGTGATGGGCTATAGCTTCAAGGTCATCACCATGTGGGCGCTGTGGGGCGGCGCGGCGATGATGACCACCTCCGCTTTGTTCGCGTTCTTCTCGAAGCCACAGGTCCTCATCAGCTCCTTCAAAGGCTTCTTCAAGAAGCGTGAGGCCGGTGCGATCGATCCCATCGCCCACATCGAGCTCCCGATGAAGGTTTTCGCGATTGGCATCCCGCTCGTGGGGGGCATCGTCGTGGTGCTAGGGAAGCTCTTCTTCGACCTGCCTGTCTTGATGGGCCTCATCGCGGTCCCGCTGGTCTTTGTTTTCTCGCTCATCGCGGTCAACTCCACTGGCCTCACCTCCATCACGCCTTCGAGCGCGCTTGGAAAGCTCACTCAGATGACCTACGGCGTGCTCGCGCCCGGAAACATCTCCGCGAACTTGATCACAGGGAGTATCACCGGCGAGGTCGCGAGCAACGCATCGAATCTGCTCATGGACATCAAGCCTGGCTACATGCTCGGCGCCAAGCCGCGTCAGCAAGCCATCGGTCACGTGCTGGGCATCCTGGCGGGGTCGGTGGTCGCGGTGCCGGTCTTCTACTTCGTGTTTCTGCGCGGAGATCCAAACGGTCTCATCACCGCCTCCCAGCCGTTCCCGAGTGCCATCGTCTGGAAGGCGGTCGCGGAGGTGATGACGCAAGGGCTCTCGAACCTTCAGCCCTCCGCACGAATCGCGGCGGTCAGCGGCGCGGTGCTGGGCATCGTGTTCGAGGCGATCAAGGTCAGGACCCAGGGACGTTTCCCTCTGTCCGCGGTGGGCATCGGCCTCGCCTTCGTTCTC
The DNA here is from genome assembly GCA_011526105.1 of Deltaproteobacteria bacterium. GTDB lineage: Bacteria > Myxococcota > Kuafuiibacteriia > Kuafuiibacteriales > Kuafuiibacteriaceae > WYAZ01. The sequence continues at coordinate 45,491 of WYAZ01000054.1, forward strand.
CCGTTCACGACGTCGTTCGCGATGTTCTTGGGTTCGTTCATTTTCTGGGTGGCGGAGAAGGTCAGCAAGAACCCGTCAAGCATGGTCAATCGCGTCATGGTCCAGAATCAAGAGACCACCTGTGCCGGCCTGGTGGCCGGTGGCGCGATCTCGGGGATTGCGGTTATCATCCTGCAGGTGCTCATCTTCGGTTGAGCAAGCACCCGCTTGAGAGATCTAAAGACGAGCCGCGTCTTCATCACCTACCTCGCGTTCACCGCATGTGGCGGCGAGCAGGAGGCGGTGTTTGTAGCCATCCCGTGGGCGCCGGAGAGCACCGTGGTGTTCGCGGGCTTCCACGGCGAGGAGAGGCGCCCCGCTTCGGAGCCCGCGCGCATCCTGCTTCCGGGGGATCCGGTCGACCTCCATGGCTTCAAGCTCGAGGATACAACGACCTTCGTCTCGCTCGAGTATCGAGAGCACTCGAGGGCCGCACGCGGCTTGGCCGCTTGCGGGCTGGGAGGCGCCGCAACTCATGCAAGGGTTCCGCTTTCGGATCACGCCTACGAATACACCGTGGCGAGTGACCGGTTGGCGGCCCGGTCTTTCGTTTCCACGGACCCGGCCGCAGCGTGGAGGCCCAACTACGGCACGTGCGACGGAACGGCCTGTGATGGGCTTCGATCCGAGTCGGTCCTCATCTCCGGCTATGCGGACGTATCGCGAGTCAAGCTCCTTGCCTCCGGCACCGGGGAGATCGCGCTGGTCTTCAACGCAGAATCTGACCAGCTCGGTCATGTTCTGCTCTTTGAGTACCCGGACCGCTTGCTCTGGGCGCACTCTTCGACCGGCGCGGGGTACGTAGGGGCCGCCCTCCTCGGAGACACGCTGTTCGTGAGCGCGCTCGACGGGTCCTATCTCGAGATCGATGTCACGAGCCAAACCTACGACGCGTACTCGGGGATCTTGCGTGGAAGTCTACTGTCCGCTCATCCGGATGGCTTTGTGCTCAGCTACTCTGAATCCAGTACCTCGGGGTTCGAGCTGCGACCGGGTGGTGTACGTCAGCGATCGAACATCGTCATGCCGGGGCCTCGAGAAGACTTCGCTTTTGGCCCCTCAGGGCAGATGGCCGCCTGGTCCGAGGAGACGCTGTACACGCTCGAGGAGAGTGGCTGGAGGTCCTGGTTCATTGGAACGGGTGGCAACGACATCGATTCCGCTCAATGGATCGAGGACGAGTTCTATGTACTGACTGCTCGTCACCTCCAGCGCCGGGTGGGCGACGAGCTCGTGTTGGAGTACAGCCAAACGCTCTATCAGCAGCGGTCCTTCTTGCCCTGGCTCGATGGCTTCCTCGTGGGTGGGACGGTGGGCTCCTTGATTCACATCGCGTTCGATGGCGTCTTGTGTGATGTCGAAGACCCGACGACCCAGACCCTCTCCAGCTTGGTTGAGGCCCGCCCTGGTCTAGCCGCCTCGTTCGTTCTGACGACCGGCGACTCTTCACAGCCCCTCGTGGTGTGGCTCGTGGATGAGACGCGCCTGATCAAGGCACGGTGAGCTCGACGAGGAGGCCGAGCGTGCCGGCAATCAGAACGCGGTTGCCGCGAGTGTCGACCGAGTTGACCTCCCGATCTCCGGCTGCGAGGGTGTTCTCGTTCAGGTCGAGCGAGATCACCTCGCTGCATCGATTCTCGGCCGGGTGTGTCCGAAAGATCGCTGGGCATTCGTCCAGGTGATGAATGATTCCCCCGCCGGTGGGGGTCCCGAAGTCGCGCACCGAACCCGTCGGCTGCGGCTTCAAGCGACCGCATTTGGGGGTATCGGAGGAGCATCGGGTCGTCGTCCGCGGCAGCCACCAGTTGTGCTTCTTCCACTCATCGTCGCCGCGTCGCTGCCAGAGCTCCGGGATTCCGTTCGAGGCCGTGGGGAACTTCCCATTGCTCGTCTCCAGCAACCGGATCGCGCCCGAGGAGTTACCGATCCAGCCGTCCGCGAACTCTCTCTCGAGGCTCCCGATGAACTCGGGATTGCCGACCCACCACCCGTTGCTGCCCGCCTGAATGATCGCCGTCGGGAAGGGCGGTGGCAGGTACGCAAGGTGTGCTCCGTGGAAGTCCATCCGCCGACCGACGAGCGCTGGGCCCGTGCTTTCCGCGGTGACGACGGTGCCCGGCCCAACTGCGGCAAAACCGCCCCCCGGCCGCGCGGCGATCCGCCGCAGTCCGGCCTCAGACGTCGAGCCCGGTATCACCGGCTCGAAGTGACGCGCGCGCATCCCGGAGATCGAGGTCGACGTGACGACGAAGCTAAACACCGTCGTTCCCAGAAGCTCGTTTTGGTTCCCCTCCGTACGATGCGGGTGAGCCAAAAGGTGGGCCTCTCGCCTTCCATCGACTGGCTCGGAGACGGTCAGGTCGATGAGACGTGAGCCGTCGACGCGGCCTGCGGTCTCGGGGTGCGATAGATCCGCTACGTCCACGAAGACGGCGTTCGCTAGGTCTTGACCGCGCTCTGCGATGAGCAAGGTGTGTCCAAAGAGAAGGAGCGCATGGCCATCGCCGAGGTACCTTGCGCGTCCGATGTTCGCCAAGGGCGGGAAGCTCTCCGACACCACGGCGCGGCCGATGGACTCGCCAAAACCGACGATCGGGCTGTTGGAGGTGAAGGGATGCAGCTCAGCGACGAGAGGCGGACATGGGTTCTCGAGTGGAACTCGGACAGAAAGCCTCTCGAGTGCAGCGGGCCAGTCCTCTATCAGAACAGCGACGGGGCCGAACTCGTCTTCGTCGAGTCGACGAAGCGAAGCGATGGGTCTCGCAGGAATCTCGAGCCCGGTCTCGTCCATCGCGCCAAGCGCCACAACGCGCCCATCGGCGCCGCAGTCCTCCGCGCCGATGTCCTCCAGAAAGGGCTCGATGAGCGCGAGGTCGTTCGGGTTCATGGCGGGCGCGCTTCGGCGGAGACCGTTCAGCGGAAGCTCGAGCAAGTACGTGTCCACGCCGCGCCGCGTGGCGATCACCGTGCTCGATATCGGCTCGGCCACCTTCGTCAGTCGCACCTGCCCTTCGACCACCGCGACGACAAACCACAGCGCCGGCTCGGAGTTGGAATCCGACAGGTCCAAGCCGAGCCCCGCGTCCACGCAGGCCGAAAGACCGGAGAAGAGCAAACATGCAAGCCCTCGTCGCAAGACCAGAGCACTATAACGTGGAGAGGTCCACCGAGCGAGAGCTCAGGCTCGAGCCACACGTGCTGGACGCTCGGGGTGAATCGCATCCAGGAGGTCGACGTAAGAGACGATGCCCAGTAGCCGGTCGGAATCGTCGACGACGGGCGCCGCCTCGAGACGCCGCTGCGCAAACAGCCGGACGAGATCACCGAGCAGCGTTTCGGGGGAGAGCGTGATCGGCCGACCTCGGATCAACTCCCCCACGCGCCTCGGCATCGCTTCTCGATCATCCTCGGCGACCAAGCTCAGGCCGAAGGGTAGCTCCAGATCTCGATCCGAGAGGAAGCCGACGAGCTTGTTGTCGGCATCGACCACTGGAAGGTGACGCACTCGCCCGTTCGCGAGCTTCGCCACCGCCTCCATGATCATCTCGTTTGGGCTGGCGGTGATCACGTTTCGGCTCATCACGTCACGCGCTCGGTGGGCGGGGAGCTCCCTTCTAGGCACGAAGAAGTCCGCGACCTCCGCCGCCAGCAAGTCTGTCGTGCTCAGCACACCCAAAAGAGCGCCCTTGTCGATCACCGGCAGCGCTCCTAGCTTTTGGCTCGCCATCCGTGCAGACACCTCGACCACCGCGTCTTCTGGATGCGCGAAATGAGGCGGTGTACTCATGGCCGCTCGAACCTGGGCCTGAAGCGGGGTGCCGGCCGCTCGGGCCCGCAGGACGTCCCTCTCGGAGAGCATGCCGACCACTTTGCCGGCCTCGAGTACCGGCAGATGCCGGATCGAGAACCAGAGCATGGTCTGGGACGCGAGCGAGAGTGTGTCCTTGGCTTCGATCGTGATCACCCTGGAACTCATCAGGTCTTTGACGCGCATACAGAACCTCCTGGCGAGAGCACTGCAGCGCGCGTGCCGAGACAACGTGTCTCGTGATGCAGAGCGAGGATGCGCAGGATGCCCGAGAACGGCGCAAACACTGCGGAAACGATCGGGTAAGCGCCGACAGGACGGGCTTGGCTCGGCTCTTGGATCTTCACCCCGGTGCCCGAGGGATCGGGCGATGAGAACAGAAAGAGGAGGAATTGAGATGACCAACCTAATCAAGAGGCGTGGGCGAGAGCTGTTTCCCACGTTCCGCGGAATGGAAGACTGGGACGTATTCATGAATCAGATGCTCGGTCGTGGCTGGCCGTTCGAGGGGAACAAGGAGCTCCTCGCCAACGCTGAGTGGGCCCCGGCCGTCGACATCGAGGAGACGAACGAGCGGTTCATCGTGAAGGCGGAGCTGCCGGGCGTAGAGAAGAAGGACATGGACGTGACGGTCGAGAACGGCGTGCTGACCCTAAAGGGCGAACGCCGAAAGGAGGTCGAGGAGAAGAACAAGAAGATCCACCGCGTCGAGCGCTCCTACGGGATGTTCATGCGCAGCTTCACGTTGCCCGAAGGGGTAGACGAGAAGAAGGTGATGGCCGACTACAAGGACGGCTTGCTCACGGTGAGTTTGCCGAAGACCACCGAGAAGCCCGTCACCCGCACCCGCATCGAGGTGAAGTGAGCTGAGCACGGTTTGATCAGAAAGCGAGGGCAGGCCCCGGAGGAGATCTGGGGCCGACCTCCATCCGGCAGGTGCTACTTCGTGGGCGCGGGTGCAGTGGCCGGCGCGGGAGCCTGGATCGACTCCAAGTAACGGACGATGAAGCCGATGCGCCTCCTGACGTGGTCTTCTTTCTTGCCCGCGGACCCGGAGACCTCGAGCGAGAGACGCTCGCCCCAGACCGGCATGTCCGTGACCCCATGGACTCGGGTGAAGCTGGGGTCTCGGCCGTCGATGATCTTCTCGGTCTTCGCCTTCGGGAATTCTCCGCCGTTCTTGTTCTTGAGCTGGGTCAGATCGGCCGGCGGGGTCTTCAGCACCTCTGCGAGTGGGCCGTCACCTCCGCCGCGAATGCCGTGACAGGACGAGCAGTAGCTTCGGAAGGCCTCGCGGCCGCGCTCGATGCTGGGCTCAGCCCGCTTTTCGGGGTCCGCGGAGGCCGTGGCCAACCAGCCACCAGTGAGAAGAAGAGCGAGGGCAGGAACATGACTCGGGAGTCTCATGGTCGTGCCCGCTTCAAGGGCTGGGCCAGGGCTGGTCGCTGCGAAAGGAGGCGTTCGCCGCCGCGGAAGGCGCAAGGATTGCCTGCTCTCCGCTCACCGCGCAATTCTCCCCCTGCTAGAGTGCCTGCGGTGAAGGCGGTGCTCTACGATCGTTACGGACCGCCCGAGGTGCTTCGGGTGGGGGACCGGCCGCTCCCCACGCTGCGCTTCCGCGAGGTCCTCATTCGGGTGCACGCCGCCTCGCTCAACCCGAAGGACGTCGCGGTCCGGAAGGGACGTTTTCGGCTACTCCAGTCCGGTCCATTTCCGCGCTCCTGCGGCTACGACTTTGCCGGAGTCGTCCTCGCGGTGGGCCCTGAGGTCACACATGTTGGGCCCGGGAGCGAGGTATTCGGGATGGTCAACGGGATGCTCGGGCGCACCTGCGCCGAGTATCTCGTCGCAGACGCCGATGAGACTGCCATCAAGCCGGCCAGCCTGTCGTTCGAGCAAGCGGCCTCTGTGCCGCTCGTTGGCCTCACCGCGCTGCAGGCGCTCCGGGATGAAGGCACGATCGAAAGAGGGGACCGGGTCGTGATCAACGGGGCTTCGGGTGGAGTCGGGACCATGGCGATCCAGATCGCGCGGCTGTTCGGGGCGGAGGTCACCGCGATCTGCTCGAGCGCGAACGAGGCCCTCGCGACCGCCCTCGGGGCCCGTCATGTACGCGCCTATGATCGCGTTCGGCCCTTCGTGGGCATGTCTGAAGTCGACGTGTTCTTCGATGTGTTTGGGAATCAGTCCATCCACGAGGTACACGGGCTTCTGTCCGACCGCGGACGTTATGTCACCACCCTGCCGAAGCTCCGCAACCTGCTCGATCTGATCGGCACTCGCTACGCGCACCGCCGCGCCCACCTGGTGATCGTGCGATCGAATCGGGCGGACCTCGAGCAGCTCGGGCGATGGATGGAATCTGGGCTGCTCCGCCCGGTGATCGAGCGTGTGTACGGACTGTCCGAGATCACGGACGCGCATCGGCGAATGGAGACCAAGCGCGTGCGAGGCAAGCTCGTGATTTCTCTGGCCGTGCCTCTGGCGGCGGATTGAAGCGTACTTCTCCGCCGGCCTCGGGCGTGCCAAACTGCCCTCGCTGATGCGCCTGCTTCTCGTGACTCTGCTCGGCGTCGGCGCGGGGTCCTGCTCCAACCCATCCACCAGCCTCCTGATCCCGCCTGAGTTGCTCGACGGAACGTTTGCGAGCGCAATTGTTCTGGTCCAGGCGAACGAGGCGATCGATTCGGAGGTCTTTGACGCTCGAATGATCAGCTTGAGCGCGCCGGAACCAGCACGGATCAACGTCGAGGACCGCGAGAACTCCCGACTCCGTCTCCTGGCCTATGCCGAAAAGCCGTCGGAACTCGCGCTCACACTCGGCCCGCTCGCGCGAGCGCGGCCAGATGAAGGGCTACCTCTCCCCGATCCACAGATCGCCTACGTCTCACCCGCGCTCGAGGACGGTCTGCTCGAGTGGACGCGGATGGAGGCCATCGCGGGTGAGACGATTCCCTGGCGTTTGCCAGGGAGCGCACCGAGCGGGGACTGCGAAGGCGCCCATGCGGAGGCCTGGCGAGTTCCAGGACTCGAACTCGTAGAGCCTCGCGGCATGCTGGCAGCCGACTCGAGCGAGATCATCCTCGCGGGACAGTGGACCACCGACGATGGGTTGTCGCCGAAGGAGACCCTCCTCGTCCGGGTCACGGATCTCGAAGGGAGCCCCCGCATCGAGACCCTCGTGGAGCCTTCTCCCGCTGATTCGTACCGGGACATGATCTGGGTGGGCGACGGGGTCCTTCTCGCCTCCACGACCCGCGGCTTGCTCACGGAGCTCGACCTGAACACCGGTCGGTTCCGCTCCGTTCGACTTCGGGCAGGCCACGCCCAATGGGAACTGAGTGCGGGTGAGGACGGTACCGTCGTGGCCTTCGATGCCAACGATGATCTCACTCCGTCCCCCCGCGCGGAGGCGCAGCTCATTGATCTGGCTACGCTCACCTCGACCGTCATGGATGCTCCGGAGGCGCTCCGATTGATGGAGGTCCTACGACAGGACTTCATGATCGGCGTGGGAGATCGGACGATCTACCGGTTCGACGGAGCGAGCTGGATCGAGGAGCATGCGCTCGAGTATCCGGTGACGGAGCTTGCCCGACTCGGCGACCGATTCGTTGCGGTGGTGAGCGGAAGCGTTGTGCTCGAGCGCTCCGCGTCCGGGCAATGGACCCCCATCGACAATCCGGTGAGCACCTTCGACCTGCGCAAAGCGGCGTTCTTCCCCAACGGTCGTCTCGTGCTTGGAGGTGCCGGAGGCATCATGCTCCAGTTCTTCGAGGGGACCTGGTGCACGCTCCCGCGACCGCTCAGTCGCGCGGTTCGAGCTCTGGCTCCGGTCGACGACCGCACCGGATTTGCGGTGACCTACTCGCAGTCGTCTCAGGAGCTCGTGGGCGTGACCCGGCTCAGGTTCGATCCCTGAGGAGATCACTCCTCGGCTCGAAGGATCATGGGGTAGTTGATGACCACCACTCCGTGTCCCTTCGGGAACTGGAGGCGCTTGAAAGCTTCGAGGATCTTGGCCTCGAGCGCGGGGTGTCCGAGCGTGGAGCTCGTGAGCACGGCCTGACTCACCTTGCCGTCGGACTCGACGGTGAGCTGTACGAGCACTTTCCCGTTCAGCGCCGGCTGGGCGATGAGGACCTTCTGATACTCGACCCGAACGCGACGCAGCGCGGGCTGTAGCGACTTCAAGATCGTCTTGCGGTCGACGGAGCCGAGCACGATCGCCGCCCCCTGGCGCACCCGCGGGGGCGAGGTCACGCGGCCTGCCTTTCCAGACGCCCCGCGGAGTCCGAGGCCGCCAGCGCCGTAGGCGATTCCTCCTCCGCCGGCACCGTAGCCGACCGAGCCGATGGAGCCGTTCATCGACAACGTGCCCTCAGGGGTGGGCAACGGTTGCTCGATGACTTGCAGGTCCCGTGTACCATTTCGAACCGCGCTGTCGATGGCCACAAAGCTCGTGTGTTGTGTGAGGAGGCCGTACCGAAGCCCGAGCGTCCGGATGCGTTTCTCGCCCTCGTCCGTGCGGCCGACCGCATCCTCATCCTCGAGGGTCTGGATCGCATGTCGAGCCCAGAGCAGCCGGAGCGCCGAGTTGCTCTGGCTCCCAGCGAGTGCGGTCTCGACGCTGGTGGCGGCAGAGTAGCGACCGGCCGCGTTGTATCCTTCGATCCGGATGTGGCCCTTCGGGGCGCCGCGAAACTTTCCAAAGACCACGACCGGCCGGTCCACAAATAGATCGGGGATGGACTCCGGGACCACGTCGTAGGCATCGAAGCCGTCGAAGTCCACCTTGACTCGGGTGAGCGAGGGGCTCTCCAGAAGTTTGCCGAGCTTGGCGGCCGCCTGGGTCGCGTCCTTCTCCTTCTCGACGACGAACGGCTCACCCATGCCCGCGCGAGCGATGCCCTCGATCAGATGACGATTCACACTGCGGCCGATGCCGAACGAGAAAAGGTTGGCTACGCCCAGGTTCTTTCGAATGAGCGCGAAGGTCTCTCGCTCCACCGAAACGAACCCGTCCGTGACCACCACGAACGAGGTCGATACGTCGGCGGTGCGCGGCATGCGCAGCGCCTTCTCGATGGCGGGCCGAATCTCGGTGCCCCCGCTCGCGGACTGGGCGCTGAGCATGCGGCGCGCGCGCTGTAGATTCGGCGGGGTGGCGGGGATGCTCTCCGATGCGAGCAGCGTGTCCCCGCCCGAGAAGAACATGAGATTAAAGCGATCCATGGGCCGCAGCCCCGACAGGGAGGCGTTCACGAACGCCTTTGTGGTGTCCATGGGAAAGCCGCCCATCGAGCAGGAGACATCGATGATGAAGACGAGCTCGCGGGGTGGAATGGCGCTGGGCTCCAGACGTGCGGGTGGCTGGAGCATCGCCAGAAAGAACTGCTCATCACCGCCCGGGTTCAGGAGCAGTCCGCTCTGCGGTGCGTCGCCCGAGAGCCGATATCGGAGGATGAAGTCACGGTTTCCGCCCTCGGGCTCATCGAGCAGGATGTCCGCGTGGGATAGGTCGCCGTTTGGCGACATGATCGTCGCGATGCGGTGCGAAGATGACTCCACCGCGGTGATCGGAACTCCGGCCGCGATGTGGGCGGTGATGGCCAGCTTGTACGAAGGGGCGACGCCCGTCCCCGTTTGGGGCGGCGTCCTCGAGCGGTCGCTCGGCGCCGGCTCTTTGCTCCCCTGGGTGTACCTGGGCCCGACGACGGTGGGCAGAACCAGTTCGTACTCACCCGAGTTCAGACTGAGCGTCTCCACGTAATCGACCTCCACCTCGATGCGGTCCCCGGGCAGGATATTCGCCACGTTCATCTGCAGGACGTTGGGTCTCTGCTCTTCGAGCAGGCTCGCGGTCTGCCCCTTCTCTTTGGCCTCGTCGTAGTCCTTGCGCGCCTCTTTGCGCTCGCGGATCTCGGCGCGGATGACGCGATCGCCGAGGCGCATGCGCATCCCGAAGACCGCGCCCCGGGTGGAGATCGGGAACACGTACACCGCCTCGATGGGGCGAGTACCCTCATTGGTGTACGTCTGGCGGAGCTCGACGTGGGCGATGACCCCGCTGACCTCGACCGTAGCCGCAGTGCGCTCGAGCGGCAGTCGATCGACCGATGGGTCGCCCTTTACCAGGAAGTACGGGGAGCTATCTTCCCTAGCTTCCGGGGGCGTGCTGGCCAGGAGAGCGAAGCTGAGGGCGCCGAGGATCGTATGCATCAGACAGAGGACGTTCTTCGCAGACTTTTGATCGATGGATTTTCTCGCAAGGCGAAGCGGAGCTAGACTTGCCCGGTGCGTGGCCGCGCCTCATGGCTGCTCGGGTTGCTCGGGATGGCTTGCTCCCCGGGTGGCGGCTCCGTCTTCATCCAGCTCCCCGAACTGCCGTCGACCGCACGCTCACTCGTGCTCCTCACTCAGGCCTCTTCGGAAGACCCGGTCGCGAGTGTCTTCGACCTCGCAGACCCTCGACCGATCGAGTTCGAGCTCGACACCTTCGAGGACGCCAAGCTCTACGGGATGGTTTATCCTTGTCCCCTCGAAGCACTCGAACTCGTGCCGGGTCACTTTGCGCTATCGGGTGCGGGCCGTCCGATGCCTCGCAGTGCGGCGGTGCTCGAGTCGGCCTACTCCGGCGGTGCACAAACTCCGTGGGAGGCGGCCGTCCTCCCCGCGACCCTCGATGCTTTGCGTCTCCCTCTCCCGAACCTCGACCTCAGCAGTCCACTTGCACCCTGCCTCTTCGCGCCATCGGATCGCTCCGCGGTATTGGTCCCCGAGTCCACTGGAGAGGTCGGAGACGGCCCCCGATGGATCTCACTCGTGGGTGGGGATGAGGTCGTGGTCATGCGGGGTGGGGGTGAGCTCCTGCGCGGTACTCACGACGGCCTCGAGAGCATCGCGCAGACCAGGAGCTGGCCGTCCGACGGCGCCCTCGCAAACGAAGAGACGTGGTGGGTCGTCGATCGCAGGGGCCAGGTGTTCTCGGGCGATTTCGCCGGTCAGGTTGTACCTCGCGGGTGGACTCGAACCGCCTCGGTCTCCGGTCGGTCCGACCGCCACGATGTCATCGCCGTGGCCCCGGACTCCTCCGAGGTCTACGTCTTCACCGACGAGCGGGTGCTGGAGCGATGTCTGCCCGGGTCAAACCCATCGGGGTGTGAGTGGCAGGTACTTGGTGCCAGCGAGAGGCACTCTGAAGACCACCTGAGAATGATCTGGCTCGGCCCTGGCCACGTGCTGGCGGTGGGCGGCGAGGGCTCGGTCCTCGAGTTCCGAGGCGGGCGCCTCAGCGTCGATCGGGTCTTCTCGATAGACAGCGGCTACGCCATCGGCCAAGGCGTGCCTGAGCTCGGGACCGTCATGGTGGGCGTCGCGGGCACGGTGGTCTACCGTCCGCAGACCGCCGACGTAGACTGGGTCACCGACGACCCCCGCTTCTCCGCTCCGACGGACACCATCCAGTCGCGGTTTGTCATCCCCACTCGACGCGGCTTCCTCCATGGAGGGACGCAAGGACTGGTCCAGGAGTACGACCTCGACGGAGGTCTCTGTCCCGCTGTCCGTGCCGCAGAGACCAGCTCGGATCTCTTCCAGGGGGTTCGATCTGCGTCGGGCTTCTGGTTCATCTCGCGCCGCGGCAGCAGCCAGATCTTCTTCGTGCCCGAGAAGGCGCCGAGTTGTCTGGAGACCCAGTCTCTGTAGAGCTCATCTCGAGACCCCTTTGGTCGCGATCCAGGCCGATACGCGTCGGTGCGCGGTGTTCGGCTTCCTCGCGCTATCGCAGGATGGCGCCTTCGTTGGCCTGCCTTGCGCACCTCGCGTCTCGGTCGTCTCGCTCGGGCAGGAGTTCTGAGATGAGCTCTACCGCTCAACCCAGCGCGAGCCCCAGACCCACGAACAGGAGCAGGACGTAGACGGAACTGCGAAACACGTGGGCCGGCACTCGCCTAAAGGCCCAAGAACCAAGCAGCAGACCGGTCGCGCCTCCGGCCGCGAGAGGCATCATGAGCACAAGCGTCTCGGAGGAGAAGCGTCCGCTGAACCAGTAGGTGCCGAACAACGCGAAGTTTAGGATGAGCCACAAGGAAGAGAGCGTGGCTCTGAACGCGCCCTTCTCCAATCCACGACGCCCGAGCGCATAGACCGCGAGCGGTCCTCCTGTGCCAAAAGCTCCGTGGGCTGTTCCGCCGACCACGAGCGCGAGCCGCTCGAGAAGGCCCGGCTGCTGGGCGGGGGCGGGGGGCTGGCCGCGGCTTCGCGCGAGCGCGTACAGCTCTCTCGCGGCGAGGAGGACGACAAAGACGCCGAGGGTTCGCTTGAGGCGGCCTTCTTCGAAGGAGGTGAAGATCCACAACCCGAGCGGGAGGCCGAGCGCCATCAGCGGCAAGACCTCGCGCAGCAGGGTTCGCCGATCGATCTCGCCTCGATGGCGGACCGCGATGAACGCTGACAACGCCATGTTGAGCGGCACGATCGCAGGGAGGAGCTCGGTGATGGGCAACACGCGGGAGCCAAAGGACAGAGCGATCACGGTGGCGCCGAAGCCCAGCGTCGTCTCCACCGCAAAGGCGAAGGCGACGATGAGCGCGAGGGCGATCGCTCCCCACTCCATATTCAAGGGCTCGAGGCGGGGGCGGATCTCAGCGCGCGGCGACGGGCATCCGCCGGTCGCCAACTACTCACGTCGTCCCGAGGATAGACCTGGCCAGCGAAGCTCAGACTGAACGCGGCATCGAAGTCCGTGACCCCCTGCGTTCGAACGAAGATGTTCATGCGCGAGTATGGGAGGAAGTAGATGAGGAACGGGAAGAAGTTCTTCACGACGACGATGTCCGCCTTGAGCACGTCGAGCCCGGCCATCCTGAAGAAGCGAGGCTGAACCGCGAGCGCTGGGCCCGCGACGACCAGAAGTCGGATGGTGCCCACATCGAGGATGACCAGCCGTCCGAGACCGTGAGCCTCCGCCTTTCTGGTGAGCACCGCGTCGACCTCGAGCGGCGCGCCGCGATCGGGGTCCAGGCGACCGCCGACCCGCGTGCGAATGCGCGCTCCGACTTCTTCCGGCCAGAGCTCCTCGACGAGGGCCGGGTCCCGAATGGGCACGTAGCTCACGAGCCCTTGAGCGTGCTCGATGAGCTCCTTGGCGAGACGCGTGTTGTCTCCCGGGGCGCCGGCGGTCACGACGTCGGAGGCATCCGAGAGCACGACGACACCGAACTTGCGGCGTAGCCTCGCCCCGCGAGCGCGCTCGATGGCCACCCGCGGTTCCACGAACTCGGGGGGCTGATGCGCCCGAATCGACCAGCAACGCTCCGCGAGCTCATCCGCGAGCCTGTCGGCCTTCGGTCTTGCGTCGTCATGGAGCGCGTCGGTGATGACGATGGTCGACCAACCGAGCTCCGGGTGATCGTTCCATGGGTGGCAGGTGAGCACGCTGGCACCCAGCACCGCTGGGTCCCGTTCGATCTCCTTCATGCGCCTGAAGATCGATCGCATGGGGTTCCAGAAGTCGAGCGTAGGGCTGCCGCCGAGCAAGACCGGGAGGCTTCGCCAAGCCATCGTGGGTTTGATCTCTCCCTGCAACGTGCGGACCGAGAGTCGGCCCACGCGACGACCGATGGCGTGGTGATCTCGATGCGGGTTCGTGCGGTAAGCCTGCACGAAGGTGGCGTGGTCGATCATGTCGGCCGAGATGTTCCCGTGCAGATCGAGGCTCACGCCGATCACGACATCGGGGCCCACCGCGGCGCGCACGCGCCTCAGGATCTCGCTATCCGGGGTGGCCGAGGGAGCCAGCTCGAGCCCGCGGACGCCCATGGCGCCATGGAGACACAGATACACCGCGTCGACCGAGCCAGCGGCCTTCAGCCGAGTGAGGAGGTCCTCCACCAGAGTCTCGTAGCACGAAAGAGAGAGCGGACCACTCGGGGTGGCCCAAGCGCTGATCAGCGGGATGAGCTCGAGTTCGAGCCCGGCTCGCTTGCACGACTCTTTTGTCCCGCGCACGAATCCGCTCAGCTCGGCGCGGCGGAAGAAGCTCTCGACCTCCATCCGACCCGGCCCGAGGTTGTCTAGGATCTCTTGGCCCCGTGCATAGTGCTGGCTCTCGAAGTCTTCGAGCGTGGTCAGGACCGGGGAGAGCGCGTTGGTCTCCTGGTTGATGCGGGCAAGGGCGATACGCAGCTTCTTCTTCATCGGAATGCTCGTGGGAGGCGCTCTTTGATGGCCTCGATCTTCTCTAGGGTGGCGAGGATGGGCTCACCAAACTTGTCCATCGTGCGGGCGACGAAGCCGTCGTTGCCGGCGTTTGGATCGGAGACATCGGGAAGCTGGGCCTCCGGCCCGTACATCTTGGCCATCATGTCGACGACGCCGCTCTTGACCAGGGACCTGATGGGCATCTTGGCCATCATCCCGTACATGGGGGCGGAGCCGCTCCTTCGCGCTTCCGGGTGCGCGCGCAGGTACTGAACCGCGCTCCGCAGATCCGCCAAGAGCTCGGGCACGATCTCTTGGTGTCCAGCCATGACGGTGAGGTGGATGCTGGGGGGCTTCTGGTTTCGATCGAAGTGCCAGCCGCGCTCATGGAGTTGGTCGGCGACCGCAAACATGTCGATCTCGGGATCGGAGGAACCGAAGGAAAGCAGCGTCGCCTCGGGCTTGCCGAGGATCTCGAGCCCGGGGATGTCACCCACGCCGGCCGCGATCGTCTTCTTGGCGTCGAAGGCCTTCTGGCTCAGCTCGAGGTAGCCGGATTCTCCGAGCGCCTGAAGCCCGGCCCACGCGGCCGCGATGGGACCACCCGGTCTCGTGCCCGGTAGGCTCGGTGAGGCGTACACGCCACCGGACCAGTCGGTGGAGACAAAGAACTGGTGCCGGAGGTAGTCCATGTTTCGGTACAAGATCACCGAGGCCCCTTTGGCGGCGTAGCCGTACTTGTGGAGGTCGGCGGAGATGCTGGTGACACCTGGTACCCGGAAATCCCACCGCGGGATGGGACAGCCGAGCCGCTCGAGGAAGGGGAGAACGAGGCCGCCGACGCAGGCATCCACGTGGAGCGGGATCTCTCTTTTGAGCGCGAGCGCTGCGAGCTCCTCGATCGGATCGATGACGCCCTGCGGGTACTGAGGCGCGGAACCCACGATCATGATCGTGTTCGAGTTGATGAGCTTCTTGACGTGGTCGACGCGAACTCGAAATCCGTCATCCAGCTCCGCGTACCGCACGCGCACACCAAACAAGTGTGCCGCCTTCTCGAGCGCGACGTGCGCGCTCTTTGGCAGGATCACCTCGGGACGACGGAGCCGCGGCCGCTTCGACAGCGCGAGATCTCGGTAGGTCTTGACCGCCAAGAGCAGCGACTCCGTCCCGCCCGAGCTCATCGTTCCGACCGCGCTCGGTGCACCATGCAGAAGCCCCGCGATCATCGAGACCACCTCGGTCTCCATTCGGTGCAGGCTCTTGAAGGCCATCGGGTTGAGCGCGTTCTCCGAGAAGAAGAGATGATGGGCCTGCTTTAGGAGACGCTCGTGCGCCTCGCCGGCGGAGTACACGAGCGCGAAGCAGCGCCCGGCACGCCAATCGGCGTCGTGGGCTCGCAGGCCTTCTAGGTCGCTGAGGAGCTGCTCGGGCGGTCGGCCTTCTTGCGGTAGGTCCATGCGCCCCATAGAATCATACGTTTGTTCAATTATCGAGCGATCCTTGACCGACCGAGTAAGGCGCTGAAATAAGGCATGTTCTTCCGGATCTTAGGCCGAAGAGCCTTTGGGGGCCGCGAGCGGGAGCCTGGCGTTATGCCAGGCGGTCATGCCGCCGGCCATCGACGCGACCTTGTCAAAGCCCATGCGCCGGAGCGTCAGAGCTGCCTTGCCCGAGCGTCCGCCGGACCGGCAGATGATCACGAGGGGCGCGTCTCGATCCCATCCTACGGAGACCGCGTCGATGAGTCCGAGCCGAACGTTCTCCACGCCTTCGATCTTTCCCAGCTCGCCGACGAGTTCGTCGGGCTCTCGCACGTCAATGAGTCTTGCATCGCCGCGGTGGGCCGCGACCCAGTCGACGCTGATCTCCGGCACCTGAGTCATTGGCGCTACCGTGATCGGGGCCCATGACCGAGAGGGCGGAGCCTCGCCGGTTTGGTTGAGCCCAAAGGGCACACCGGAGTGTAGATTCGCCGGTACTGCGACGTCCATCTTCCTCGGATAGGCCAGCTTGAGTTCGCTCATGATGCGCACGAAATCTTCCTCGGTGCGTCCGCCCCCGAGCCTGGGATTAAACCGCTTCTCCTCACCGACGCTCGTTACCGTCCGACCCTTGTAGTCGTGTCCTGGATAGAGAAGGCAGGCGTCCGGCAGGCTGAAGATCCTGTCGTGGACCGAGCGATAGAGGAGCCGGGCGTCACCTTGCTGAAAGTCGGTGCGGCCGGTGCCACGGATCAAGAGCGCGTCTCCGGTGAAGGCCCGGCTTTGGTCGGAGAGGACGTAGGTGACACATCCGCCGGTATGCCCGGGCGTCTCTCGAACCTCCAGGCGATACCGACCGAACGCGATCTCGTCGCCGTCCTTGACGAAGAGGTCTGGGCTGCCGGCGCCGGAGCGCTCGGACACCACGCTCTTGGCGCCGGCTCGTTCGCGAAGTGCTCCGGCCGCGGTGATGTGATCCGCATGAACGTGGGTATCGAGCACGTAGGAGAGCTCGAAGCCGAGCTCCTCGATGAGGCCCAGGTCCCGCTCGACCTGTTCGAAGACGGGATCGATCAGGACCGCCTCTTTGGTCTCGGGGTCGGCGAGCAGGTACGTGTAGGTGGAAGACTCGAGGTCGAAGAGCTGACGAAAAAACATGGGTTCCTCCAGTAGTGCGCTCTAGAGATCGCGCCGTTTCATGCGGAGTACGATGTCTTCGGCGGCGCGCACGTTCAGCGCCATGATGGTCAGGACGGGGTTCTGATTGCCGGCCGAGGTGAAGGCGGCGCAATCCGTGACGTAGAGGTTGGGAATGTCCCAGGTCCGCGCGAAGCCGTTGAGCACGGAGAGCTTGGGGTCGTCTCCCATCCGTACGGTGCCGCCCTCGTGGATGCTGGCGCCCGGCGGCAGCGCCTCGGGGGACCGCATCATCACCTCGTAGCCCGCGGCCTCGAGCATCTCGACCCCGGTCTCGAGCATGTCCTTTGCCATGCGGGCCTCGTTCTCGTCGCGCTGACACTCGATCCGAAGCACCGGGATTCCGTGCACATCCTTGACGGCTTCGTCGATGGTGACTCGGTTCCTCGGCTTGGGGATGATCTCGCCGTGTGCCGAGAGGATGAGTGTGCTCATCCACGTGCGAAAGGGCCCGCCCCGAAGTGCGCCGAAATAGCCTGCATATTGGTAGCCGCGCGAGAAGCCAAGGTCCCTTCGATCCTCGAGTCGATTGCGGAAGTTCGGGATCAAGATGGGCGGCTGACAGATGCTCTGTCCCCTCAGCGCCTTCACGCCCACCGCCCCCACCCCAAAGAGATGATCCGTGAGGTTGCGACCCACCATGCCGGACGAGTTGGCGAGGCCCTTCGGCCACTCCTCGGACTTGGACAAAAGCAGGATACGAGTGGACTCGAGCGCCGAAGCCGCGAGCACGACCACTCGTCCAAGGGCGCGGTGCTCCTCTCCGGTGCGCGCATCGAGGTACAGAACGCCAGACGCCACCTTGCCACCGCGCTCGGTCAGCACCCGGTGGACCACCGCGTTGCAGCGGATCTCGAGCTTCCCGGTGAGGAGGGCTGGCTGGAGCGTGTTTCGCACGGTGCAGGCGTGTCCGGGGTTGCGTCCTCCATCGTAGCTGTCCCAGCGCGTGTCGAGATCGCCGGTCTCGCCCGGGCCAAAAGGGCTGGCGTAGGGAGCGAGCGAGACCTTCCGATCTGGCCAGCGGGAGACCACTGCGTCTCGAAGCTGAGTCTCGGCGGGGCTCATGGGGCGGGTGGGGAGGGCTCCATCGTGGGCCGGAGCGCCAGCCTCGACCGACCCGGTCACACGCAAGACCCTCTCCGCGACCTCGTAGGCCGGCGCGAGCTCCGCTTCGGTGAACGGCCAACAGATGCCGTGCCCGTCGCGCTCGGCCGCCTTGAGCTCGTGATTGGTCATGCGTGGGGTGAGACGCTTCCAGATCTGCGTTCGCCCGCCGAGCTGCCGGCTTCGGATCCATTGATAGGGTGATGAGGCCGGCACCATGTAGGGGTGGTCGACGTCGTCGACGTAGAGCGAAGCGGTGGACGGGCTGAACACCGGACACTCGCGCTGGATCATCTGACGTTCCGAGCCCGGCACACGTTTGTCGTCTGCCGCGCGGAGGTGAATCATCTTCTGCAGGTCGGGTCGACCGGAGAAGGCGGTGCCAATCTCCATCACACTCCGCGATACGACGTCCTTGGTCACTCGCGCCTTGTCCGCGATCGCGGCGAGAGTCCCGGATCCGCTTCGATGGGAGCGGCCGCTCGAGGAACCACGGTCCTCTGTTGGCGCCCCCGTCCGGTCGGGGCCGGCCTCGAGCAGCAGCACCGAGAGACCAGCTCGCGTGAGTTGATGAACCATCATGCCGCCGGCCGCGCCGGAGCCCACCACGATGGCGTCGAAGCTCTTCTCCATCTCAGATCGCCCTCGAAAATCCGGGCTGAGTCCTCCGTTCCTCGAGGTAACGATCAAAGACCATCGCTACGTTGCGGACGAAAGGCCGACCCTTCTCCGTCACATAAACCCAGTTCCCTCGCCACTCCAACAAACCCTCGTCCTTCATCCACCTCAAACCCTCGACCGCCGGCTGAAGCGGTGCCGGGAGCGCGCTCAGATCAAAGCGCAGCTCGCACATCAAGCGCGTGATGATGGCTCGGCGTTGCCGATCGTCGTCGCTGAGATGATGACCTCGGATGATGGGGAGCTTTCCCTTCTTCACCGCGGTGCTCCAGCGCAGAAGTTGAGACTCGGTCTGAGCGTAGAAGCCATCCAGATCTCCAATGGCGCTGGGCCCAAAGCCAATGAGCACCTTCGGACCGGCCACTCGGTACCCCATGAAGCTTCGGTCGAGGCGTCCGGCCTCGAGCGCCTGGCTCAGGCTGTCCTCGGGGAGAGCGAAGTGGTCCATGCCGAGAGGAACATAGCCTGCCTTCGTGAACTCACTCGTCGCGATGTGGAAGAGCTCGAGCTTCTCCGCTCCAGCGGGGATGGGGAACTCGGCGAGGGCCTTCTGATGAGGCCGCATGTTCGGAACAAATGCAAATCCGTAGACCGCGACTCGATCCGGGCGGAGTTCGATGACCTCGCGGAGTGTCTTCGTCCACGACGCCGGGGTCTGGCGCGGAAGGCCGTAGATGAGATCGTAGTTCACGCTCGAGTACTCGAGTCGACGCGCGTGCTCGGTGAGCTCGCGGGTGATCTCGACGCTCTGCGGACGGCGAATGATCTCCTGCACGGTGGGGTCGAGATCTTGAACTCCGAGCGAGATACGACGCACGCCGAGCGAGGCGAGCAGTTCGATCTGCGAGACGCGGGTCTCCACCGGGTCGATCTCGACGGAGATCTCGGTGTGGTCATCGAGTTCAAACCGAGACCGAAGCGCCTCGAACAGCCTTGCGAGGCGCTCTTCGTCCAGAAAGGTGGGGGTGCCTCCGCCGAGGTGGAGCTCGCTGACGCGGGGCTTCGTGCCGAGCTCTGAGAGCACGAGATCCATCTCGGCCTCCAACGCGTCGAGGTAACCGTCGCTGCGAGCTTGTTCGCGCGCGACCACGACGTTGCATCCGCAGAACGCGCAACGATCGCGACAGAAGGGGATGTGAACGTAAAGGCTGATCGGCTCGGATCTCGTCCCGATGGCACGAAGTCGATCGCGGTACGCGGCTTCGTCCACCGTCCTGCTCCACTCCGGCACGGTCGGGTAGCTGGTGTAGCGCGGGACGGGCACGTCCAACCGGGTCAGGGTTTCGGGCTCGAGCACCGAATTCGAGCCTGCCAAGAGCGTACCGTCGCCCTGGTTCGGCTTCTCTGGGCCCTGCCCCGAATCGGTTGCGTCTTTGGACATCAGCGCGCCCTCACCCCGCAAAAATAGCCCAGGGACGCACGAGACGCTAGCGGGCCGCCAAAAGGGGAGGCAGGCTGCTCGAGGCCATGGTCATGGAGGAGCAGGCCGCGCAATCCTCGATATGCCGCCTGATGTCCCTCGGGGTCCTCTCGAGTTTGGCTTGCGCGGATGAGGGTCTGTTTCTCCAGTTCCCACCTCCGACTGTGGGTGCAGCCAGCGAACTCGTCTACCTCGATTGTCCTGGTCGGGCCCCGCGCGTCGTCGCCCGCGAGGCGAGCACGGCGTCTTCTCTCGTGAGAGATGCGGGATGTGTGGCGGACGGTCGTGTCTATGTCCTCCGCTTCACCGAGACCCTCGACGAACTCGAGCTCGAAACCAAAGAGCTCCCGGGCACGCCGTGTGACAGTGGGAGCTTCGATGTCGAAGGCTGCTGTTTGCTCCGAGGGCTTCCAACCGCGGCCGAGGCTTTCGAGGCGGCCCTCGACGACGACGCGCCGAGCTTCAGCCTGGCTTCGAACGCCCCTCCAGCGGTCGGAGCCTTTCGTTATCGGCGCCGGGGTCTTCGCTTCAATGTGCGAGGCGCGGAGCGTCACACGAGCGTCTCGGCTTCCCGCGTCCTGCTGTGGGAAGGCGGGCGGTTTCTGCTCATCGAGGAGTCGAGCGGAGCTGGACGACTCTCGATCCGCGAGTTCGGTCTCGAGGATGCGCGCGCAGGGAGGACTTCGAGCGCGCCACTACGCGGGGAGATCGACCGCTTCAGTCGCCTGTCCGACGCGGTGGCCTTCGACGACGGCGAGCTGCTGATCGCTTCGTTCTCTGTCAGCTCGCGTCGCGGTCCTCCCGATGGACCCTTCACCGAGATCACGCACGAAGGTGCGGCGGTCTCGGAGCTTCTGCTTGCTCCCGACCGCGTCCCCCGGCGCGTCTACGGGCTCTCTCAGTACGAGGGCAGAGTCTCGCTGCTCGAAGGCGATGCTTGGCGACTCTTGGGGCCCGAGGTCCCAGAGACCCCGCCTTGCCGGCACCCGGCCGGGCGCTCGGGGCAAGAGGGGGCCGCGCTGTGGCTCGACGGTGCGGGCTATCTGGTGCCACCGAGCGGCGACGCGCATGCTGTCGTTTACCCGAGCGGGATGTGGCGGGTGCAAGACGACATCGTGCGCTGGCTCGATTGGCCGGAGTCGCAGCACTGCGCGTCTGCGCTCGGGGACGTGAGGGGTGCGCTCTGGGTGGGCACCCGAAACGGCATCCTGTTCGAGCGGAAGAACAACGAGTTCTCTAGACTCGACGCTCCATCGGCGGAAGGTAGTGTCAATCACATCCTCGAGCTCACGGACGAACTCACCCTGATCCTCGGAGACAACGGCCTGCTCGGAGTGACCGATGGGCAGCGGTTCTGTGCGGTGCCGCCTCAACTGACCGGGGCCGAGGCCGACTACACCGGCGTATATCGCGTAGGTGATGAGCTGCTCGTGACGAGCAGCGAAGCCGACCACGTAAAGAACGTGCTCGTCCTGGGGCTCTGAGCCCAGTCAGTCCGGGCTGCGCGCGAACGCGGCCGCGTGATGGCGCAGGTGGTCCTCCATGAAGCTCGCGATGAAGTAGTAGCTGTGATCGTAGCCCGTCTGTCGCCGAAGCGTGAGCGGATGGCCTGCGGCGCGGCAGGCTTCTTCGAGCCGCTCCGGCATGAGCTCGCGTTCGAGAAACTCATCACTCGTGCCTTGATCGATCAGAATCGGGAGGCGCTCGGTGGCGGACGGGATCAACAAGGTGGCGTCGTACGCTCGCCAGCGCTCTCGGTCGGGGCCGAGGTAGGTGCCAAAAGCCTTCTCGCCCCAGGGACAAGCGGTGGGGTTGCAGATAGGCGAGAACGCGGAGACCGAACGATAGCGCCCCGGATTTCGGAGCGCAGCGACGAGCGCGCCGTGTCCGCCCATGGAGTGTCCGAAGATGCCGGCTGACTCGTTCGCCGGGAGGCTCGAGCGCACCACCTGTGGAAGTTCCTCCACCACGTAATCGTACATCCGATAGTGGGAGGACCAAGGCTTCTGCGTGGCGTTGACATAGAAACCGGCACCCTGCCCAAGGTCGTAAGCGGGGTCATCGGGCACGCCCTCGCCGCGTGGACTCGTGTCCGGGGCGACGAGGATGAGTCCAAGCTCGGAGGCCACCCGCTGCGCGCCGGCCTTGGTGATGAAGTTCTGCTCGGTGCAGGTCAACCCGGAGAGCCAGTACACCACCGAACAACGCACGCTCTCGGCGCGAGGCGGAAGATACACCGCAAAGCGCATCGCGACGCCGAGAACGTTCGATTCGTGTTCGTACACGTCTTGAAAACCGCCGTAGCATCGGGCGCGGCTCTTTCTCGTGACTGCAGCGGCCATACCTTAGAACCGGATGACCGTGCGGATGGACTTACCTTCGTGCATGAGGTCAAAGGCCTTGTTGATCTCCTCGAGCGGGAGCTGGTGCGTGATGAACGGATCGAGCTTGATCTCGCCGCGCATCGCTTGGTCGACCATGCCCGGGAGTTCGGTTCGACCTCGGACCCCGCCAAAGGCCGAGCCGCGCCAAACCCGTCCGGTCACGAGCTGGAAGGGGCGAGTGCGGATCTCTTGCCCTGCGCCGGCCACGCCAATGATCGTGCTCTCACCCCAGCCCTTGTGGCAGCACTCGAGGGCGGCGCGCATCACGTCCACATTGCCGATGCATTCAAAGGAGTAGTCGACGCCGCCTCCCGTGAGCTCGACGATGTGATCCTGGATGGGGCCGGTGATGTCTCTTGGATTCACACACTCGGTCGCGCCCATCTGCTGTGCGAGTTCGAACTTCGCCGGATTGAGATCGATGCCGATGATGCGCGAGGCCTTCGCCATGACCGCGCCTTGAATGGCCGCGAGGCCGATGCCGCCGAGCCCAAAGATCGCGACGGTCGAGCCGGGTGTGACCTTGGCGGTCTTCAGGACCGCACCGATGCCGGTGGTCACGCCGCAACCGAGCAAACACATCTTCTCGAGCGGGGCGTCTTTTCGGATCTTGGCCACCGAGATCTCGGGCAGCACCGTGTACTGGCTGAAGGTGCTCGTGCCCATGTAGTGGAAGAGCGTCTTCCCGCGGAGCTTGAATCTCGAGGTCTCGTCCGGCATCAGACCTCGACCTTGGGTGGCCCGAACCTTCTGGCAGAGATTCGTCTTGCCCGAGGTGCAGTAGGAGCACACTCGGCACTCCGCGGTGTAGAGCGGGATCACGTGGTCGCCCGGCTGCACGGAGGTGACCCCGGCCCCCACTTCCACCACCACCCCTCCGCCTTCGTGACCGAGCACCGAAGGAAACAGACCCTCGGGATCGTCGCCGCTGAGCGTGAACGCGTCGGTATGACACACTCCGGTGGCCTTGATCTCGATGAGGACCTCGCCGGCCCTGGGGCCCTCGACCTCGATCTCTTCGATGACGAGTGGTCTTCCTGCTTCGATGGCAACCGCGGCGCGTGACTTCATGGCGCGAAACCTAGGCGACTGGGGCGCGAGTGCCAAGTCCTAGTGTCCCGTCCGAAAAGTTCAGATCACGTTCGCGCTTGTCCTTTTCGCCCCTGGCCGACGCGCGGCCTGCGGCCGCCCTTTCGGGCGCCTCGGTCATTGGGGGCGACCCAACTCCCTTCGTAGCGCGCCGACCAGCGACAAAAGATACTTCGCGGGAACATGATCGAACTTCTCGGACGGGACTAGTGTCCCGTCCGAAAAGTTCAGATCACGTTCGCGCTTGTCCTTTTCGCCCCTGGCCGACGCGCGGCCTGCGGCCGCCCTTTCGGGCTCCTCGGTCATTGGGGGCGACCCAACTCCCTTC
>WYAZ01000055.1 GCA_011526105.1 Deltaproteobacteria bacterium
CGATCCGCGTCGGCCCGCCGTGTTGGGCCTCCTCGCGTTATCGCAGGATAGCGCATTCGTCGGCCCGCCTTGCGGGCCTTGCGTCTTGGCCGTCTCGCTCGGTCGCGGGTTTTGAGATGAGCTCTAGGGCGGCGAAAGCAGACTTAGCGCTGGCCGCGCATGGATCAGCGCAGGAGCACGACCATGACCCGGTCTTCTTCGGGCCCTTCAGCGTGACGGCGAACGAACGCGTAGCCCAACTCGGTGCTCACCCGCTCGTGACTGCCCGCACCGACCGCGGGGTGGCGGTTTCGAAACTGCCCGACCTTTTGCCAGTGCTCGAGCAGCGCGGTCTCCATCGAGTCCCAGTTCATATCCGAGCGCGTGGACTGCTGGAGCTCACCGCCGGTGGGGCCGGGCGCGCGCCCGCTCTCGTCGCCGTAGAAGATCTGCACGCCGCCGGGGGCCAGAAGGAGCGCGGTGCCCACTTGGAGTTGCTTCTCGAGGCTTTCTGAGGTGAGCGCGAAGAAGAGGTTGGTGTCGTGCGACGAGATGTACGAGAGCACGTTGAAGTCGGGGTCGGTGTTGATGGTCCCAGCGTAGCTCTCATAGAGCCCATCGAGCAGCTCGAAGTCTTCGATGATCCGCGGCGCCGCGGTCTGGAAGTCGAAGTTGATGAGGCTGTCGAAGCCGCCGGTCGTGAAGTAGGCGTCTTTCACCACCCCGTGCGGAAAGACCTCTCCGGTCATCCAGAACGGGCGATCATCGAGCGCCTTGTCCGGATTCTCCGCCTTCCAAGCGGCGAGCGCCGCGGTCGCCGCTTGGTCGAGCTCCGCCCAGGCCGCGAGCTCCACGTGTTTGGCGGTGTCCGCACGGAAGCCGTCGATGCCGAAGCGTCGGACCCAGTCTGCGTGCCAGCTCACCAGGTAGTCGCGCACCGTGAAGTCCGGCACGAAGACGGCGTCGGTGTCTTTCTGGGCGTAAAACGGCGGCAGCTCGGCGGCGCGAAAGTCTTCGGTGCGAAAGTCGGGGAGCGAGGCCAGCGAGCGCTTGAGATCATCCTGTCCGGGTGAGTCGTAGCCGCCGGCGAGCCCGGCCCGGATCCATCGGGGCCCCCACCAGTTGGCCCAGTCCGGGTTCGTGTAATCGATGAACTGCGCGTGGTACGAGTGCCAGGTCTCGCTGGCTCCCGGTGCCCAGCTCTCCCAGCCCGGCTGAATCACCGTCGGTAGGTAGGTGGCGATCTCCTGCATCGAGGCGTAGCCCGGGTGGTTCATCACCACGTCGAAGATGACGCGGATGCCGCGTGCGTGCGCGGCATCGACGAAGGCGGAGAGCTCGGCCTCGGTGCCGAAGTTGGGATCGAGCTTGGTGAAGTCGTTGGCCCAGTAGCCGTGATACGGATAGTGCTGAAACGAGCCATCACCGCCGCCCACCCAGCCGGTGATCTGCTCGACCGGCGGGGTGATCCAGACCGCGTTCACGCCGAGCGCGGACAAATGATCCAGGCGCTGGGTGAGACCGGCCAGGTCACCTCCGTGGAAGGTGCCGACCTCCATCGCGCCGTCCCGCGCGCGGCCGAAGCTCGAGTCGTTGGCGGGGTTGCCGTTCTCGAAGCGATCGGTGACCACGAAGTAGACGGTGGCGTTGTCCCACGAAAACGCGGGTGCTCGCGACGCACTCTCCGCGGTCTCGAAGAGCAGGACCCCGTTCGTGTGAGGCGAGAGCCTCACCGTGCCGTCACTGCCGACGGTGAGGCTCTCGCCGGTATAGGCCTCGCGGATCGAGGTGCCGGCGGGGAAGGCCGCGCTCACGTCCACCACGAGCGGCCCGATGACCCCCGCGTCGCCGGCGTCCGGGCGGGGGCCGCCGTCGGTCAGGGCGGCATCTCGGCCAGCGTCCCGATCGGCTCCGGCATCGGGCGCCGGTGCGTCGTCACCACAAGCCGAAAGCAGCAAGGCCAAGAGGGGCAGGGGAGCAGGGAGGGACACGGACCGCATGATCGCCCGCATGCTCCGGGCTCGGGCGCGACGGGTCAACGGTTCTGAGCCGCGCGCGAAGCCCGAGGCTTGATCTCGAGCCGCTCGCTCTGGATGCTCCTCGGGTGAGGTCGGTTCCCGGTCGGCTGGCGCTCCTGCTCGTGGTCGCGGCGTGTGACGCCGGAGATGCGCCCGAGCCTTTGCTCGTCGATCCCGCCGACACGACCCGGACCGCGGTGGTGCGGGATCTCGGCAAGCTCGTCTCCGACTCGACTGCTCGAAGGGGCGGAGTTCTCGAGCGCCGGTGAACCCGGTTTCGCTCTGGGGCAGCTGTTTCGACACCGCGAAGGTTCGAGCGTGAACTGGCAGTGGTATCTGGTCCGAGATCCCGACTGGCTCGAGCTCCGACTCTACACCGCGCCGCCGAGCGACAACGAAGTCACGGCGTTCCTGGTCCGCTGGACCTGCTCGCGGAGGGTATCCGTCCAGCATGGCCCGTGTGATGTGAGCTGATCTCCCTGCTATGCATGCCCTTGCCATTTTGCTCGTTGTAGCGGGCGAAAGAGGCTTCGAACTCTGCTTCGTTGCTTTCATTGATGCCGCGTGGAAGCTATCTCGAGACCCTCCGCACGAGAATCATCGCGCAGGCGAGTTGGAGAAATCCAGGGAAGTTGAGCGGATGCCTCTCGTAGCGGGTCACGATCCGACGATTGTTGAAGAGCCACGCGAAGAGTCGCTCGATCTTCCATTGCCGGTTACAACGTCGCCGAACGCGACCATCCTGCGTGTTCTTTCGCCGACGGCCGCGGATGTGCGGTGCAACCATCTCGGTGCCTCGGTCTTGGAGTTCACGGTCGAGCTTGTCGCTGTCGCAAGCTCTGTCGCCGATCAGAAGGAGCGGCCTCTCCCCAACGATGAGCTCCATCTGATCGAGCTTGTCGCTCACGAGCCGGGTTTCGTGCGGCGAAGCACCGTCGATCCAAACTCCGACAGGGGAGAGCAGTGCGGTCCGCAATGGCCATGATCTTGGCCCCGCTCCCGCAGGAACCATCGATGGCAAGTCTGGTGCGGCGGGTATCGGGGCGGAAGGTCCTTCCATGGTGCGCCGGTGCGAAGCACCCACAGGATGCCGTTCATGATGGCGCGCGGGTCCTGTCGCGGTCGCCCAGGTGTCCCTTCTGTTTTCCAGTCGTCGAAGAACGGCTCGAGAAGTTCGGTCCCACCGGCCTTCGACGACTCCGCGTGGCTGGGAGTAGCCGGGCTCTTCTCGACCCGAAACGTCTGCCCGAGGCGCCACAGGTGCCGCGTGAGCGCGCCGCTCCTCCGCGGCTTCCCTGGAGCATGCTGCTTGGCACGACTCGTGAACAACGCTGCGCAGAGGAGACGACGAACATGGGCAGCAGCTATTGGAATGCAGTCGGCCAGAATGCCTCGACCGGTGGTCTGAGCGGAGGCTACGTCAAGGTCGGCGCCGGCTACGAGAGCAGCGGTCGAGGGGGCGGGCCCACTAAAGAACAGCCTTACGGGCATCAGGTCCAAGGCAACAAGCTGTACTACGCGACGGCTTACGGTCTTAGTGAGGCAACGTCGGAGAGCAAAGCGGCCGGTCGATTGATGAACCAGCTCAAACAGCTCCCGCTTGCGACGCCTGAGCAGCGCGAAAAGCGCGATAACGACTTTGGAATGCTCGAGAGAAAGATGCGAGACGGAAGCCTCTTCGGACCGGAGGGTGCGGTGCTGCTGGATGCCGTGCGCGCTCGCTACGGATTCACCGGCTGAGTCTCGAGGTCGAGCCCGCACTTCGCTCCGCAGGGTTCATGTCTCCGCGGACGCCCGCGTGTGTCTCCTGCGCGAATCATGCGTGCGCTCGAGGTCTTGGGTTTGGTGCTGCTCACAACTTCGGAGTTTGCATGTCGATAAGGAGGTGATCATGAAGATTCAAGACAGCGCATGGCGTCCGGCTTCCGAACTCGGTCGCTTCGAAGGCGAGAGACATTCACCGCAGCTCTTGGAGACGCTGAGAGTTGAGGTGGAGCGTTTCATCCTTCCTGCGATCGAACGTGGCGCCATCGCACCCACGCCCTCGGTGAGCAATCAGTACGGCTTTCGATCCTATCGAGGAGAGGGGAACGCACGCTACGACTTGCTCATCCCCAGCACCGAGTGGAACGCGGAGCAGTCGAAGTTCCGCCCCGTGGCACCCGAGGCGGTGAGTCAGTTCAGCATCGGCGTTCATGATGGCCGCGGCCTGCGGGTGACCTACGGTCCCTTCCCGGTGCGCTCGGCGGAAAGCTGGAGCCAGCAGGACGTGTTTGCGCGTTAGCGGGTCGGAGGGTCGCGGTTCTTCAGCAGCGCCTCGACCTTGGGTTCCCCACCGCGAAACCTCCGGTAGGCCTCGGCTCGGTCGATGGCGTCTCCGGTCAGCGCCAGTGTCCCGTCCGAAAAGTTCAGATCACGTTCGCGCTTGTCCTTTTCGCCCCTGGCCGACGCGCGGCCTGCGGCCGCCCTTTCGGGCTCCTCGGTCATTGGGGGCGACCCAACTCCCTTCGTAGCG
>WYAZ01000056.1 GCA_011526105.1 Deltaproteobacteria bacterium
AGCCTGGCCAGGAACGCGAGCAAGATGACGACAGAGCCCGACATGGTCTCGAGCAGGCGCTCTGGCTCAGCTCGGAACGGAGCCGAAAGGAACCTCGCGGACGTCACATTCCCAGGATGCCTATCCGACGGAGGAGAAGAAGCGCGGTCAGAAACCCGGAAGCTGACCCCCAGGCTAGGGTCAGAGCGCCTTGAGGCGCGCCGCGGCTTTCTTGGCCGCGTCCGAGGATTTGTACTTCTTCTGGAGCTCCCGATAGAAGAGCTTGGCGTCTTCCGGGAGCTTCAGCCGCTCAAAACATTGTCCGAGCTGAAACAGTGCGTCGGCGACCTCTCCCGACTTTGGGAACCGCTTGCGCACATTGTTGTACTCGGTCGCCGCGAGCTGATAGTTGCCTTCCGCGTAGTAGGTCTCGGCCAACAGATACTGCACCTTGGGGAGGTAGCTCTGAAGTCGAGTCTCGGTCTTGGCTCGCTTCTCGAACTCCCGCAGGAGCCGACGCGCGTCCGCAGGCTTCTGGTTGTTGATGAGGCCCGCCACCGCACCAAAGAGGGCCTCCGGGCTGGAGAGGAGACGCTCGCGCTCGATCGCCGCCTGCTTCTCCGCCTCTGAGTCGCGCGCCTTCGCGTCGATGCTCACGAACTCGTCGGTGACCTTGTTGACCTTGGTCTCGAGCTCTTCGAGCCGCTCGGCCAGCGATCGTGTGCGCGCGATGTCCTCGCGGATGCGGTCCACTTCCGCGCCGAGGTCGGCGCTGTTGCGGCGCGCCAGATCTCCGAGCTGCTCGAACTCCTTGGCCATGCCATCGAGCTGCTTGCCGCGTTCTTGATTGGTCTTCTCGGCGCGAGTCATGGACTCCTGCAGCGCCTTGACCTGCGACTGCAGCGCAAAGACCTCGTTCGACAGGCGCTCGCCGTCCTCCTGCGCATAGTGGCTACAAGCCACGAGAAGCAGAAGCGGGGAGACTCGAAGTGGACGCAGCATGAGCGGGTCGTTCCTCAGCGGATGAACTCGGCGCGCCGGTTCTTGCTCCAGGCGTCTTCGTCGGAACCGCGAACGGCCGGCTGAAGTTCGCCCTTGCTGACCGTGCGGAGGGTCTTGGCAGGCACCCCGAGCCGCACGAGGTACTTCTTCACCGCGTTGGCGCGGCGGTCGCCGAGCGCGAGGTTGTACTCTTCGGTGCCACGCTCATCGCAGTGACCTTCGACGGTGACCGTGCCGGTCTCCTTCTTGAAGCAACCCGCGAGCTCTTCGAGCACGCTGCGCTGGTCGCTGCGGATCTCCGCGATGTTGAAGTCGAAGTAAACCGCGGGCGGGTTGGCGCAGAAGCCACGGCTCACGTTCTCGGTGGCGCAGCGGCCACCCTGGCACGTCATGCCCGTGGCGCAATCGGCGTCCGAGCTGCAGGCGAGCGGGTCGATGCAGCGGTTGTTGGTGCACTTGTAGCCGCGACCGCAGTCGCCGTCGCTCGTGCACTCGATCTGGCACTTGCCACTCCTGCAGACCATGTTGTCCTTGCAGTCGCCGTCGCTCAGGCACTCCGGCTTCACCTCGCAGCGACCGCCCTTGCACTGCTGACCTTCGGGGCAGTTGGCGTCATCGCGGCACTGCTGACAGGTGCCGTCCACGCAGAACTCGCCTTGCTCAGCGCAGTGCTCGTCCGATTCGCACTTGGGATACGTCGGACCGCAGCCCGCCATCAGGGCCAGGACCAGCCCCGAGAACAGCGATGAAACGAGCCTTTTCGAGAGGTTCACACGAGCGAGGAGGTGCATGCGGCGGGAGGTAGACAGTTCTGGAACCCGAGTCAAACGTTTCCGATTATTGCGGTATCCCGAGCGATCAGTATTTACCCTCCCTACCGCCGAGACCGGCCACCGGTACAATCGCGGTTCCCGAGATGACTGGCCTTTCCGAGGAGTTCAGCGGCACCGCCCGCTTTGCGGTGCGCGAGAAGCTCGGCTCCGGCGGGATGGGGGTGGTCTATCACGCCTACGACCGAAAGCTCGGCCTCGACGTCGCGCTCAAGACCTTAAAGAACCTGGACGCCGCGTCGCTGTACCACTTCAAGCGCGAGTTCCGAGCGCTGGCCGACGTGAGCCATCCGAACCTGGTGCAGCTCTACGAGCTCATCTCGGAGGGTCATCTATGGTTCTTCACGCTGGAGCTGGTCAGAGGCTCTACCTTCTTCGAATACGTGAGCGCCCCGGATGGCTTGCGGCGCGCGCTCTCGACCATCGACTTCAAGGACCGAAGTAGCTTCGCGAAGGTCTTTGCGAGCCAGCTCGACGAGGAGGCCGCGCCCCTCGTCGAAGGCGAAGAGAACACCGAAGTCCTACCGACGCTCAGGCACGGAGCGGAGGAGAGTACTCGGTCCACCGGAAACAGCTTGCGACCCGATGCCTCCGCCCTGGCGGGCGGGAGCGCCCCGAGCTTCAAGCGTCTTCGCGAGGCATTGCAGCAGCTCACGCAGGGCCTGCTCGCGCTTCATGGATCCGGCAAGCTACATCGCGATCTCAAGCCTTCGAACGTGCTCGTCACCCGCGCGGGGCGCGTCGTCATCCTCGACTTCGGTCTCATCGCAGACCTCGAAGGCCGGGGCAGTCAGTTCCTCACCAGCTCCAACCAAGGGCTGGCCGGAACCTTCGCGTACATGGCGCCCGAGCAGGGCGGCTCCGAACCTCTGACCCCTGCCGCCGATTGGTACGCGGTCGGCGTCATGCTGTACGAGGCCCTCACCGGCCAACTTCCGTTTCTCGAGACCGGGATCGACGTCCTGCTCAAGAAGCAGCGCGTCGAACCGCCGCCGCCAGCCTCGCTCATGGGCGGCATCCCCCCCGACCTCAACGAGCTCTGTATCGATCTGTTGCGTCGAGATCCGCTGGCCCGCCCCACCGGCCAAGACATCTGGCGAAGGCTCTGCGCCCCCAGCGACAGCACCTCGGTCGGTCTCCGAGTTCCCAAAGGACTCATCACCGAGGAGCAAGCCTTCATCGGTCGCACGAAACATCTCGCCGCGCTCGAGACCGGGTTCGGCGTGGCCCGAAGCGAGGGCGCGGTGGCGATGGTCGTGCGCGGAGGCTCGGGCATCGGAAAGACGACGCTCATTCGCCGCTTCCTCGAGGCGCTGCACACGCAGGAGGACGCGGTCATCCTCACCGGGCGGTGTTATGAACGCGAGTCCGTGCCCTACAAGGCGGTCGACAGCTTGGTCGATGCGCTCTCGCGCTACCTCGCCAAGGTCCCGAAGAACGAGCTCCAAGGCCTTCTGCCGCGCAACGTGGCCGCGCTCGCGCGCATCTTCCCGGTGCTGAACCGCATCCCGCTCGTCTCGCGCGCGCATCGCCTCCCCGCGCTCACGCCGGACGAGCAAGAGCTTCGGAGGCGGGCCTTCGGCGCGTTTCGCGAGCTGCTCTCGCGCATCTCGGAGCAACTCCCGGTCGTGCTCTTCGTCGACGACCTCCAGTGGGGCGACGTGGACAGCGCCCACCTGCTCGCCGAACTCCTGCGTCCTCCGGATGCCCCACGACTGCTCTTCATCGGCTGCTACCGGGCCGAAGACGAGGCCGCGAGCCCCATGCTCCAAGAGATCGCTCGGCAGCGTCTGCAGATCCCCAACTTCCGCACCCTCACCATCGGAGCGCTTTCCAGCGACGAAGCCATGGATCTCGCGCTGACCCTGCTCGGCGGCGATCCTGACCAAGACCTGCGGATGGCTCAGACGATCGCTCGAGAGTCGAGCGGCAACCCGTTCTTCATCGACACCCTCGCTCAGCGAGCGAAGGTCGCGAGGCGATCGAGAAGAGAGACGCCGAGCTCTTTGAACGAAGTGCTGATGGAGGCGCTGCAAGAGCTCTCCGAGCCGACACGCGGCCTGCTCGAAATCATCGCGGTCGCAGGCCGACCGATTCGGCGGGAGGTCGCGGCTTGGGCGGCGCATCTGTCCGCCGCCGACGAGAGCGCGGCCTTCGATCAACTCCGGGCACTGCGCTTCATTCGGACCTCGGTGTCCGAGGACGAGCGAGCGCTCGAGTGTTATCACGACCGAATCCGTCAGGCGGTGCTCGCCCGCGTTCCGCGAGCGACTCTGCTCGAACACCAGGCCGCGCTGGCAGAGGCGTTTCAAGAGCGCCAGCCCGACGACGTCGAGGCGGTCTTCCATCACTCCTTCGAGGCCGGCAACATGGCGGTGGCGGGAGACTTCGCGGAGCGCTCTGGAGATCACGCACGAGAGGTCCTCGCTTTTGGGCGCGCGGCGGCGCTCTATCAGATCGCACTCGACCTCCTTCCTTCAAAGAAAGACTCGCAGCGACCGCTGCTTCTCGAGAAGCTCGGAGACGCCTTGGCCAGCGGCGGTCGCGGTCCCGAGGCGGCAGTTCGCTACCAAGAGGCCGCGGGTTTGGCCACCGGACTCGAGCAACTCGATCTCATGCGACGCGCAGGACTGCAGCTCCTCATCGGCGGTCAGGTCGAGGCGGGTCTGACCACTCTGAGCGAGGTCCTCGAACGGCTCGGCGTGCGCCTACCCAAGACTGGCGCCGGCGTCATGGCCACTCAGGCGTACGCTCACGTGCAACTTCGGAGCAAAGGACTCAGCTTCGAGCCTCGGCCCGAGACAGAGTGCAGCAAGGAGGACCTCCTTCGCGTCGACACGCTGCACACCGTGTCCTCCGGCATCGGCTTCATCGATCCGGCCTTCGGAACGGAGGTGCAGACGCGCCATCTGCTCGCGGCGCTCAAGCTCGGCGAGCCGTTCCGGGTCGCCCGCGCCATCGCGCTGAGCGCCAGCTATTCAGGAGCGGAGGGCGGCAAAGCCAAGGAACGCGCCTACGAGCTGCGGCGCGAAGCCCAAAAGCTCACCGAGGTCGTCGACGACGCTCGCCTCGAGGCCTTCGAGACCATGACCGAGGGCTTCATCGACTACTTGAGCGGAGAGTGGGTGAAGGCCAGACAGAACCTCGAACTGGCGGAGCGCGACCTCAGCGCCCATGCCGTGGGTGCGATCTGGGAGCTCGCGAGCACGGGCTGGATCCTGAACGCGGCGCTCTACTATCTCGGTGAACTCAAGACGCTCACTCAGCGCGTCACCGCCGCGCTCGACGACGCGGATCTTCGCGGCGCGATGTTCGAGAGCACGAGTCTTCGGCTCGGTCACGCGAGCACGATATTCCTCATGCGCGACAACCCGGAGCGAGCGCTTCGGGTGGTCGAGGAGACCATCAGCCGCTGGACGCAGAAGACGTTTCTCCTTCAGCACCACCTCGCACGAACATCACTGGCCCAGACGCACGTCTACATGGGCCAGAGCGAGAAGGCTCTGGGCGTACTCGATGACTCGTGGCCTGCGCTCCGCGACTCCAAGATGATGCACAGCCAGTACCTGCGCATCGACGCGGGCTTTTTGCGCTCGCGCGTTCTCCTGGCTTGCGCGGTGCAGGCTCGAAAACACCAAGCTGCCTACCTCGCTGAGTCGCTCCGATTCGCAGAGAAGATCGGGGTCGAGAAGGTGCGCTGGGTGAGGCCGCTGGTCGATCTCGTGCGTGCGGGTGTGACCTCCTTCGACGATCCCAAGGGAACCCGCGCCAACCTCGAGGCCGCGCTCTCGGGCTTCGAGGCCTGCAACATGGGCCTCTATGCGCACGCCGCGCGTTATCGTCTGGGCGGCATCATCGGCGGCGAAGACGGCTTCAACCTGCAGCGCATCGCCTTCGCGTATTTCACCGGAGAAGGTGTTCGGAACGTCGGTCGCTTCCTCGCGACCTTCGCCCCCGGCCGCTACGAGTAA
Source organism: Deltaproteobacteria bacterium (assembly GCA_011526105.1). GTDB lineage: Bacteria > Myxococcota > Kuafuiibacteriia > Kuafuiibacteriales > Kuafuiibacteriaceae > WYAZ01. The sequence goes on from WYAZ01000056.1 coordinate 5,783, forward strand.
CGGGACCTACGGAACGATGGCGATGCCGGTGGGCGCGTTGGGCGAACCCGGCGGCAGGTCGTACTGACCGAGGTTCTGCACCTGACCGGGCCCCGTGACCTGCAGGATGGCGATGTTCAGCGGACCGCTGGCGTCGATGGACGGCAGGTAGGCGCGCCCCGCGAGGCTGCCTCGGCGGATCATCGCGATCTGCTCCGCGAGGCCGATCCCGGTCACGGTGTCCGTGATCTGCCAGCCGCCGCCAGGGTTGCCGAGGACCTGAACGCGATTGGTCGAGAACTGAGAGACCAGCGCAGTGGCCCCATCCGGGGAGAAGATCGCCTCGCGAGCGTCATCGACGTCCATGATCGTGGTGGCGGGCTGCAGCGTGGCAGCGCTGAAGTTGACGTTCACGATCGAGATCGTCGAACCAAAGGCCGAGAAGGCCGAGCCGTTGGGGATGATGAGCGTCTGACCGTCCGGCGACAAGGCGATGCGAAGCGCGTCCACGCTGTCGCCATCGAAGAGGTTGAAGGCCGCGATCTCGGTCCAGCCCCGGCCGCTGCGCGCGAGGATGCGGGTCTCGTTTGGATCCATCGGCTCGAAGAAGTCGACCCCGCCGCCCAAGTACACGGCGCGTTGATCCCCAGGCAGAACGGCCATGCTCTGAGACAGGGGGTACTCGAGGAACGCGCCCTCGTCGTGCGTCAGTTCACCGTCACAGCCAACGTTCACCGAGGCGAGGCCGGCCTTGTCCGAGCCGGTGTTGGAGTTGAAGCCGACGATCCACGCGGTGCGGCCGTTCTCGGACAACCGCAGGTCGCCGTACGATGCCCCCGGCAGGCTGATCTGGTCGATGATCATCATCGAAGCCGCGCCGTTCACCGCCACGCTGATGAGCGTTCCGTCTTCAGTGAGCACCAGCAGAAGCTCACCCGAGGGCGTGAACTCTGCTCGGCCAAAGCGCTCGGCGATGTTGAGCCGAGTGCCGTTGTCGCTGATGACCCCCGCGGCGGAAAGCGTGAGCGAGCGGATATCCGTGACCATCTGGTTGTGCCCGATCACCATGACGCGATCGCGGTCCGCCGGACCGAGCGCCTCGAAGCTGCAAGGACCGGTGTCTACAGGTCCGGCGTCCGGGGTGCCGCCGTCGGGCACAAAGGCGTCGGGACCAGAGGCATCAACGTTCACCGCAGCATCGAGACCGGAGGCGTCCGGCGCTCCAACGTCCGCCGCCGGACCCGCATCCGCCAAGGTTCCGAGGTCGACACGAACCACGCCGCTGTCATGGATGGGTCCCGCATCCCCGTTCGGGACCGGGAAGTTGACCTCGTCGCAAGCACCGAGAGCAAAGACCGAAAGCCAGAGGAGGCGAAGGAGGCGCATCGGTGGGAGCCTCCCTGAATGTCGCGGTGCTCGGCAACCGGTTTGTGAGTGGACCCGTCTCGCTGCTACCCTGGCCGCTCTGGGTCTCCTCGATGCCATTCGGCGTGCCCAAGGCACGGTTCGGCCGCCCGCAGCGTTTGCTCTGCCGCAGCTCGACGCCGGGGGGAAGCGACTCCTGCTCGTGTACCTGTTCCCTAGGCTGGGTGATGCACTTCTCTTTCTGCCCGCGGTGAACGCGCTGCTCCGGCACGCGAGGAGCGCCAAGGTGGATCTCCTCTTGGCTCCCATGGGTGCGCGGGTCGCGAAGACCGTGGATCTACGAGCGCGCGTTCACACGCTCTCGAGCGAAACTGACGCCACGCAGCTCGAGGCGAAGCTGCGCGCTCGGCGCTACGACTACGCGATCGATCTCACGCACCGAGGCGACGTCGATGCGCGCGATTGGCTCCATCGCTCGGGCGCAAGGGCCATCGCGGGCTTCATCGACGACCACGAGCAGCTGTCCGAGATCGGTTACACATACGGGACTCGAGACGATCGGGTAGAAACGCATACCCACTGGTCTCGCTTCTGCATCGAACCCCTCCGAGCGTTCGGGGTCACGGCCCCCGACTTCGACCTGAGCTTTCGGATCTCCGCCCGCGATCGCGCCGCAGCTCACGCGTCCTTCGGGGCAGGACCCCGGCTCCTGCTCGTGCCGGGTGGCCAGGACGAGGAGAAGTGCTGGCCGAAGGAACGCTTCATCGCGATCGGTCAGGCGTTCCTGGCACAGTACGGAGGAAGTGTGATCGTGAGCGGCGCGCCCTGGGAGCAGACACTCGTCAAGGCCGTGGCACGAGGCGTTGGAGCGAGGGCCTCGGTCTTCTTTGGTCGGTCTCTGTCGCGTCTCGCCGCGTTGGTGGAAGCGTCGGACATCCTCGTCGGCAACGACACTGGCCCCGTCCACTACGGTTTCTTCATGCGAAAGCGCGTCGTCTCGGTCTTCTCACGTATGTCGCCGGAGGTCTGGGGCGCTCCTTATGCCGATCCGCGCTTCTCGGTGCTCCGCGCCTACGACAGCGCGGCGCCTTCGGAGAACGAGCGCTGGTCGCAGATCGCGATCGAGCACGTGGTTCGGGTCATGGCCTGCGAGGCGAAATGAGGCGACCGAGCAGCGTCGCCGAGGTGCTCATCGTGGCCTCTTGTGCGCTCGCTCATGCGGAGCGCTCCTTCGCGTCTTGACGAGCGAGACGAGCTTCAACGCGGCTCTGCCAAGACATCGAGATCGAGGCGCAGCAAGGACCGCTCGAGATCGAAGCGCTGCGAGGTCGAAGTGACGGTCCCGCGCAGCACGGTCTCGCCAGTGATGGGGGCGCTGCTGCGCTGGATCTGAACTCGCCGGATCCCGCGGTGGTTCGAACCGATGAGGCCTTTGACTTCACCGAGCACGATGTCGGAATCGCTGTCCGAGAGATCGAACTCCGCGGTGAAGTTGCGAGCCCAAAGGCCGCTCTCATCCAGCGCAGACACAATGACCGATGTGCCCCGCGCGAGGCGATGCTCATCCTGCAGATCCACAAAGAGCGTGGCCGGGACGCCAGGAGCCTCGTCCGGCGCCCGGAAGTTCAGGAACAAATCCACTCGCAGGGGAGGCTCTGAGGCGAGCTCGCCCCAAATCCACCAGCGTTCGGGCTCGGAGAGCGGCTCGACTTCGTCGAAAGAGAACGGCTCCCCGGCCGAGATCACGCCGAGCTCCAGATCGATGGGCTCGCCGCCGCTGGGGTAGCGTCGGAGATGGAGGCGGAGATCGGGGAGATCCTCGACCGGCTGACCCTCCAGACCTTCTGCCGTGAGCAACAGCTTCGGCCACTCAGCGCCGAGAACCAGTTCGTCCTCGAGCGACTCATCCGTAGTGGGGTCGAGGAGACTGAGCTTGAAGGTGCTTGGTACAACCTCGAGCTCGCTCGTCTCGATCGGCAGATCGAGCTGCACGAGTGTATCTTCGTCTCGCCGGAGCTGAACGAGCGCGCTCGAACTCCACTGCCGCCCACGGCGGTCGGCGACCAACCGCACCTGGCTGGGGCCGGACTCGAGCGCGAGGGTTCGGCGCCAGCCTCGGAACTGCCGCGCGAGATCATAGACTCGAGTGGGCCTATCGCCCGAACCCTGGACCTCGAGGCGCGGACGTGCGTCGACGTCTCCCGGAGCGGGCGGGGGCACGAACACGGTGACCGCCCCCCCTGGACGCGCCACCAACGAAACAAGCTCGCGCTCCGAACCGAGTGGGATGCGACGGCGGAGCCGACCCACGTAGGACGGCATGGGACCCAAGAGAGAGAGCGGAGGATCGAGGCGACGGCCGATCAGGGTGAACTCGAGGAGCCGCTCCGCGGGCACCCCCATGGGGAACCGCGTTCGCTCCCGGCTCACCGTGGCGCTGGCCACGATGAAGCCCGCCTCGAGGTCGGTCACAAACACCGAGATGGTCTCCACCGACTCGGGGGGATCCGAGTCGAGCGCCAGCTCCACCGTGGCAACATCCGCGCCGCAGGCGGACAGCACGCACGCAAGAAGGAGCGACGCGGCGAGCCCGTCAGTGATCTTCAAAGCGAACCTCCACCTCGACGTTCGCCCCTCGACCCGGGACCTCCGTCAACTCGAAGGGCGGCGGGCGAACCGCACGCTCGACGATCAGGGCCGGGTACGAGCCTCCCATGAGCTGAGCATCCCCTTGGAAGAGGCGCTCGACCCCGCGGATGTCGACGTCCGCCACTTGGGCCCCGAGCGTGCGATGGATGATGAACGCGGTGAGGCCAGACAAATCACCAAGCCCGACGCGCGCCTCCTTCGAGACGAGATCGCCGATGGTCTGTCCGCCGATCCGTGGCTCACCGGGCCGGGAGCGTCTTGCGATCATGCCCGCCTTCACGAGAACGGGAGCGTCGGAGTCCGAGGTCACCTGCGCCTGCCCCGCCCGAACGACACACGAGCCGCTCGAGAGCGTGGTGTGCTCCACGACGACGGAGCTGGATGGCAGCACTTCGACCCGCAGGCCCGGCGAGTGAACCTCGAGCGCGAGCGCGTTCGCGCCGCTCTTCTGCGCCCAAAGCCGACCGCTCTGAAGCTCGACCACGACCGCGCCGCTCGAGTCGCGACCCACCTGCACACGAGTCCCCCCGCTCAGCCGCACGCGCGCATCGCCGAGCAAAAACAGCTCGGCCCAGCCGCCCTCGCCGACTTCGAGCCCATCCTCGACCCGGAGGGAGGCGCCGACGTGCGCCGGCACGGGCTCACCGTCCGCGCCGACGATGGAGACTTCGCCGCGGGGCGACCGGACCACCCCCAGAAACGGCGAGGGCTGGGCCGCCATCAGACCGAGGACGACGAGCAGACTAGAGCTCATCTCAAAACCTCCTCGGTCGCGATTTCGACCGATCCGCGTCGGCCCGCCGTGTTGGGCCTCCTCGCGCTATCGCAGGATGGCGCATTCGTCGGCCCGCCTTGCGGGCCTTGCGTCTTGGCCGTCTCGCCCGGTCGGGGGTTTTGAGATGAGCTCTACCTACCATGACAGCTCCACTCCACCCGAGAGCACGTTGCTCGCGTAAGTCTGGTCCTGGCGCGCGAAGTTTGAAGTGAGCGTGTCCTCCACGACGAGCGCGATGTGTTCCTCGAGCGGCACGAGAAGCGCGAAGGAGGCCGAGAGCCGGGCCTCGCTCCGCCGGGCAGCCTCTCCGATGATCGCTTCGTCTCCCACCGGCCCGTAGCGCCGATACATGACCGCGAGACCTCCGCGCAGGATCGCGTCACCCGGCAGACGCACCACCGCGCGTGTGGCCAAGCCGGCGCCGTAGTTGTCGAAGGCATCACCAAGCGCGTTGTCTCGATGAAAGACCGCATCGAGCCGCACGTCGAAGTCGGTCTCGCGCATCAGAAAGCCCACGGTCGCTCGCTGTCCGAAGGCATCTCGGTTATGCGCGCTCACCACGGTGTCCGGCGGCGAGAGGTCCACGAAGTCCGAGTACAGTCCAGAGATGGCCACCACGACGCGGAGGCGATCGATCAGCGAGAACTCGAGCCAGGGCCCACCTTCGAAGCCGTAACCGTAGTGCAGACGAAAGAGATCTCCGAAGGTGTCCGCAAATCGAAGTCCGACCCCCACGAGGGCGGCGTCGGCGCCGCGGCCGATGGGGATCTCGAGGGCGAGCGCGGCCGAGAGCGTCGTGAGGTCGAAGTCGGCGAGGACCTCGCGCCCGGTCATGTGGATGTGTTGATCGACGCGCAGCGACGCATCCAGGCGCGCGGTCTCGATGGGGAGCTGCAACGAAGCTTCACCGAGCAAGGACGCTCGCGCGGCGTGACGCTGTCGAACGCTCTGGAGCCGATCGAAGCTCGGGTTGTGAGCGTAGTCCATCGTAGCGCGGAGACGGGTGGCCCCGCGAAACCGCTCGGCGCCTCCTCCAAGCCGCTCCTGGAGCGCGCGCGCCGCGTTGAGCACGATGGGGCTCTGGACGTTCTCGGCGTCTTCGACCGCGCGGCCCGCGAGCTGACGCGCGCGCGAACGTTCGCCATCCTCGGCCGACCGAACCGCAAGCGCCAAAGTCGCGAGCGCGCCGCGGACGCTCCGCTCGCCCACCCACATCGTGAGCCGGCGCGTAGATTCGCGCTCACCGAGCATGGTCCCCACGAGGTCGCCCTCCCAGCTCGCCGACTGTAGGGCCGCTTCGCGTGCCCGGTCGTCCTCTCCCAGCTCGGCCAGCAAGATGGCCCGGAGCAAGTGCACGTCCGGATCGGCGTCACCCAGCTCGATGGCGCGATCGACCTTCACGAGCGCCTCCTTTCGCTTGCCCACTTGTGCATAAGCGAGCGCGAGGTCTCGATGAATCACCGAGGAGTCGGGTGCGCCTCGGTCGGCCGCCTCGAGGCAGCGCACCGCGAGCTCGAGCTCCCCTCGGCTGAGGGCGTCCAGGCCCCGCGCCGCGAAGAACATGGCCGCCTCTTCCCCCACCGATGCATGCAGGGCGCAGGGCGCGGAGGAGGTGGAGACCTGCTGTACGAGCAACAGGCTGAGCAAGGTCCAGCTCATCGCTCACGCTCGATCTCGCGGCGTACGTCCCGGTCGCGGATGGTGCGGCGCTTGTCGTGCGCCTTCTTGCCCCGGCAAAGACCGAGCTTCACCTTGGCTTTTCCATTCTTCCAGTACAGCTCGAGCGGGATGAGGGTGAGGCCCTTCTCGGCAACTTTGCGGCGAAGACGCTCTATCTCGGTCTTCTTGAGCAGGAGCTTTCGCACCCGCAGCGGCTCATGGTTGTTGAGATTGCCGAACTCGTACTCGGAGATGTGGAGCTGGACCAGGAACGCCTCACCTCGCTCGACGCGCGCGTAAGCGTCGGTCATCTGGGCCTTGCCCGCCCGGAGGCTCTTGACCTCGGTGCCCTTCAGGACGAGTCCCGCTTCCACCTCTTCTTCGATCTCGTAGTCGAAGTAGGCCTTGCGGTTCTTGACGATGGTCTGCGTGGCGGCGGCGGGCGTGCTCAAGCGGCACCTCGCCCTAGCTCAAAGAGCTGGTTGTCGATGAGACGCGTGTTTCCCAGCCGTGCAGCCACGAGCATGACCGCGTTCGCTTCGACGCGCTCGACCGGAGTGAGCTCCTCCGCGCTTCGCAGCTCGAGATACTCCGGCGTGAGCCCGACCGCCGCGATCGGCGCGGCGGCGGCAGCGAGGAGCTCGGGCGCGGCCAAGGCGCCGGATGTGAAGCGCTGATGCGCGGCACGAAGGCCCGTCGAAAGCGCCAGCGCTCGTGCTCGGTCTTCAGGCGAGAGGAAGCGGTTGCGAGAGGACATCGCGAGACCATCCGGCTCTCGGACGATGGGCGCACCGCGGATCTCGACGTCGAGGTGAAGGTCCTTCGCCATACGTCGAATGACCGCGAGCTGCTGGAAGTCCTTTTGGCCGAACACCGCCACATCCGGACGCACGATGTGAAACAGCTTGCTCACGACCGTGGTCACCCCGCGAAAGTGACCGGGCCGAACCGCACCACAAAGCCCTCGAGAGACGCCCGTGACCTCGACCACGGTCTGCTCACCCGCCGGATAGATCTCCGAGACCTCGGGCGCAAAGACCATATCTGCGCCCGAGCCACCGAGCTTCTCGAGATCGCCGGGCAGGTCACGCGGGTAGCGGGCCAGATCTTCGTTCGGCCCAAACTGCGTAGGGTTGACGAAAATGGAGACGACCACCACTTCGGAGTGCTTTCGAGCCTCTGAGACGAGCGAGAGGTGACCGTCGTGGAGCGCACCCATGGTGGGCACGAAGCCCACGCGGAGGCCTTGCATTTGAACGGGGCGCAGCCGGCGCTTCACGTCCAAGACGGTGTGCAGGACGTCCATGGGCGCGGGCAGCCTACAGAAAGTCTTCGCGAGAGTCAGCCCGAGATGCCGTAAAGCTCTTCGAGCGCGTCGTCTTCAGCATCCACCAGGGTGGGCGCACGGACTTCTTCCGGTCGAAAGAGCGGCACCTTGGCGTGATAGGTGTGCTCCTCGGCGGGAAACGTCCCGCTTCGGACCTCGTCGCGAAAGGCCGCGATGGCTTCGGGGATGGCTCGGCCGAGCTCGAGATAGGACTTCACGAACTTGGGTTTGAAGTCGGGGTTCATGCCGAGCAGGTCGTAGATGACCAGCACTTGACCGTCGCAGACGGGACCCGCCCCGATCCCGATGGTCGGCACCGAGACCGTGCCCGTGATGAGTTGAGCGAGCTCCGCCGGGATGCCTTCGAGCACGATCGCGTAAGCGCCGGCCCGTTCGAGCGCACGCGCATCCCGCGCGATGCGGCGCGCGTCCTCTACGCTCTTGCCCTGAATCTTGAAGCCGCCCATGGCGTGGACCGACTGCGGCGTGAGGCCGATGTGCCCCATCACCGGAATGCCGGCGCGAACAAGATGCTCGACGACCTCTGCGTACTCCTGGCCGCCCTCGAGCTTCACACTCTCCGCTCCGCCCTCTTTGAGCAGGCGTGCGGCGTTGGTGAGCGCGGCGTTCTTGTCCGCCTGATAGCTGCCAAAAGGCATGTCCGCGACCACGTGGGCCCGACCGGCGCCGCGCCGGACCGCGCGCGTGTGATAGATGATGTCTTCCAGCGTGACCGGCAGCGTGGTCTCCTCGCCTTGGATGACCATGCCGAGGGAGTCGCCCACGAGGAGCAGCTCGGCCCCCCCAGCCGTCGCAAGGCGGGCGAAGGAGGCGTCGTAGGCGGTGACCATGGTGATGCGTTCACCGCGCGACTTCATGTCGCGCAGCGTGGCCACGGTGATCTTCTTGGTTTGGGCGCCGTAGCTCGGCGCGGTGCTCGGGCTCGTCATGTAGACCTCGCACGGTCGATGCCTAGTCACCGCCGCGCATGTTCGAGGCCTCCACGATCCCGACGCTTCGTGGCCCTATGGTCTCCGCAGTTGTCGGAGCCGGAGCACGCGCCGGGAGCCCAAAGACCCCGGTGTCCTTCGATACCGGTCGAAGTCTGGACCTTGGGCCTTCGGATGACCAGCCCCATTTCGACCCCCGGGAGATCCCGAGAGCCGAAGCCTGTACACAGCCGAAGCCTTTAGAACGAGATGTTGAGCCTCAGGCAAACCGGCGCCCCACCCACGGCGGTGGCCACGACGTCGTGTCGGTCGACGTGGCCACGTCCCGTCGAGTCGTAGGCTTCCTTCGCGAGACCGACCGCGAGCGCCGCCCCGCAACCCGCCGCCGCGCCGAGCCAAGGACGACCGGTACGTTCCGTGACGTAACTCGAGGTGAGTCCAGCGACCAGACCGCCGGCGATCGCGTGGAGCTTCTTGTCGGACTGGCCAGGATAGAGCGCATCCACCATCGCCACGCCCACCGTGGTGTGCATCACCGTGGTGACCCCGGCCTCGAGGGCTCGCGCCACCGGGTGCGAAGGCGGAGGACGTTCACTCGCGAGACGGTCAAAGACGGAGCGAGGTCGATATGGAGATAGGCGCAGATCCAGCGGCGCGGTCGCACCCTGCGCATGCGTGACCAACGGAACCCCCAAGAGGCCGACGCCGAGCGCTGCCGTCGCCACGGCCTTGATCGCCGGGGACCACAGGCTCGCCGCGATGCTGCTCGCCGTGCGACGTGTTGTCGGACGGCTCGAAACGAAGTGTGGGTTCTTCTCCATCCGGTCGGTCGCACGCTCGCTCGGCCGCACCTGAGGGCTCTGCGCCGAGCCTAGGGATGGGTCGGTCGCGCTCCGGCTGAGCGTGTCGGTTCGTACAGCCTCTCCGGTTCGGTGGACCAGGTTCACGATGCCCTGTTATCGGCTACATCCCCGACGGGTTGTGCGCTTGGGAGCGCAGGTGCAGCCTTCCACCCATGTCCACTGCGCGAGGACACTTGTGGCGCCTTTGCGCATCACTCGAGCCAAGCACGCATCACGCGGCTCCCCTCAGTTCGGGTCGACTCGGAACACGCTGCCCGACTCGGTGGCGACGCCGAAGGCGCGGCCCCGAGCATCGACGCGACGAAGCCGAGTGAGACCACGGCCGATTTGGGTAGGACCAGGTTGAAGCAGCGTGCGTGTCGTGTCGAACCGGAGCAGGGTGGCGCGTCGCTCAGGGTCGCGACCGCGGGCGGTCACGAGAAACTCGTCACCCCTCCAGGGCAGGACGGAGGCTGGATCCGCCTCGACCTCGGCGAGCGAATCTCGCGCACAGCTCTGCGCGGCGAAGTCGACCCCAAAGAAGAGCGGGTAGAGGAGCCGTCCGACGATCAGATGGCGCAGACGGCTCAGGGGTTGGAAGTCTCCGATACGCAAGGCGGCGGTGGAGCAGACGAAGCGGACGCTCCCAACCGTCTCCGCGCCTCGTTCATCGACTCGAACGACGCTCTCCGAGTCCAGTTGCACGGCGTAGCTCTCGCCGCTCGGGGTCACGCGCAAGAGCGCGTGGCTTCCGCGAAGCACCTGACTCTCGAGCACCTCGAGGGACGAAGCGTCGATGAGAAGCCAAGCGGCCGGTGCGCTCGCGTCGCCCAGACCCGCGGCTGTTTCGTTGACGATCAGCACCAATCGACCATCGGGACGAAGCTCGAGGTCGACGATGCGAGGTCGCGAGAACGCCACCACCGAGTTCAAGCTCCGAGCCTCGAGGAGCGCCCCTCGGGCATCAAAGCGACCGATGCTCGGTGGGTTCTCACCGAAGGTTGCGAAGAAGCTCTGCGCACCCGCCGCGTGAGCGATGGAGAAGAGGCACGGGGGCGCCGTCGCGGTCGACACCGTCTCGAGGGTGTCGGCGTCGAGGATCGCGAGTCGCGTGGGGGAGGGATGTTCACAGAACCAGCTATCCGCCTCGGGTCCGTGCACCGCCGCGATCACTCGGTCGTCGAGGAGCGCCAGATCCGAGACGTAACCTCGGCCATACACCTCGAGGCGTGCTTCGAACTGCGATTCCGCGAGCGGGGCCGAGACGAGCTCGCGAGTCGTGACCGTGAAGCCCGAGGCGCTCGGGCTCCTCCGCTCCACGATATCCAATCGGCACTGGTGCGGCGTCTGAGGAAGGGTGCACTCGAACGCGACCAAGGACTCGCCCGCGTCCGGGATCAGCGCACAAGACTGCCCCGGCACCGTCGGCTGTCCGAGACGCCCGCCCCCGCTCAACGGGATCGAAATCTCAGCGATGCCAAGCACACAAGCCTGCGTGTTGACCTTCACCGAGCATCCGTCGCGACGAAGTTCCACCTGAGGACTGCACGCGCCGCAGCGAACGTGCACATAGTGGCGTTCGGGATCGAAGTCGCACCGCAGCCAATCTGCGGTAAGGGAAGGGACGTTCGTCGCGATCACCAACTCGGTCTCGTCGCCGCGGACGAGCACTCGGCGCGCCCAGTCCGGCGCGGGCATCACCGGATCCGCGCTGCCTGCGGGCCGCACGGCAGTGCTCTGTAGCACCTCGTCGGAGAAGCCTGGGAACTGCGCGGCACGATAACCGAGCAGAAGAAACGAATCCGCGCGACCGATCGCCTCGACCGGGCTCACCGCCCGACCACGGGCCGAGATGAGTCCGGATCCCGCACCCACGCCGTCGTCCGAAGCCGGCAAGAGCGCGAGGAGATCGATGTGCTCGGGGATGTCGTCCGGCGCGATGAGCAGGGGCGGCTCGGCGCAAGCAACCAGGGTCAGGAGCCCCACGGCAGCGCCCGAGAGTCCGCGGCCCGGCTCACGCACTGGGGTTGAAGTACTGCGTGCCCTTGCGCATCCGACGAATCGCTTCGAGCACTGCGTCCAGGTGCTGCTCCTTCTCCACGAAGTCGATGTCGGAGGTGTTGATCACGAGCAGCGGGGTTCGTGTGTAGTGGAAGAAGTAGTCGTTGTAGGATTGGACGACCTGTTCGAGGTACTGCAGCCGTATCGGACGCTCCCAGTCGCGGTTTCGAGCACGAACCCGCTCGAGCAAGACCTCGGGCCTCGCCTGCAAGTAGACCACGAGGTCCGGAGAGGGCACGCGAGTGTCGAGCAACTTGTAGATCCGATCGTACAGCGTGAGCTCGGCCTCACTCAAAGTGAGGTAAGCAAAGATGCGGTCCTTCTGAAAGACGTAGTCGCAGACCGTGGCGCGGTGGAAGAGATCTTCCTGCTTGAGCTCGAGTTGCTGCTGGTACCGAGACAACAGAAAAAAGAGCTGCGTCTGAAACGCGAAGCGCCTTGGGTCACCGTAGAAGTTTCGGATGAACGGGTTGTCCTCGACCGTCTCGAGGACAGTGCGCGCGGACAGGCGCTTCGCCAGGTACTGGACGAGGCTCGTCTTCCCCACCCCGACCGGGCCCTCGATGGCAATGAACCGCGGGGCGGGCTGCCGGGCTCTCCTACGAGCCATCCGGTGGCAGAATAGGGACGAAACAAAAGAGAACGCAAGGACTTGGGCTGAGCTTCCGAGCCGACGGTCCTACTGGTATGGTCGCCCGCGTACATGACCTGCCATCGAGCGAGGCTGGTCCTCGGACTGTCGCTTCTGACCTTCGCCGCCGCCGGCACCTTCCTCCCTGCCTGTGACACGGTGCCCGCAGTCTCCGAGGCGGTCTCACGCACCTCCACGATCACGCTCTCCCGGGAGAGCTCGGTCGTGTTCATCACGGACGTCGCGGTCGAGCTGACGGGGACCTTGATCGGCAGCAACGTCACGGTAGACTTCAGCGGCACCGTCACCGCGTCTTCCGCGGACCAGGCCAAGGCTGCAGCCGCTGCCGTCACAATCATCCACGTCTCGGATGCGGAGACCCTGCGCGTGGAGCTGCGAAGGCCAGAGGGCTCCCAGAGCATGGCTGGATTAGCCAAGGTCACGCTGCCGCGCGGGATGAATGTGGGGATCACCTCGGGCGGGGGGGTACACGTCCGCTCCATCGACCGCGCGATCGTCGTCGAGTCCAACGGTGATGTGATCGCGGAAGAGATCCGAGACAGCGCTCGCATCATCGCAGGCGGCGCCATCCTGCTGTCGAGCACCGTGCCGAGCTCCAGCACCCTCGAGGCCCAGGCCGGGGGGAGCATGGAGCTCGCTCTCCCGGCCGCGATCAGCGCGGAGATCGACCTCTCGGTCCCAGAAGGGGCTCAGATCTCGATCCAGCACCCTGGCCTTCCAGCTCCAGTCTCCCCCGGCTCCTCCGGCTACCAAACCGTAGTTAGGGGAGGAGCCGCTGTGGTACGGGCGGTTTCACTGAGCGGAAACATCACCATCGTGGCGCTGTAAGACTCCGGGAGAAGACGAATGAGCGGACAAAGGTTCGAGATCCAAGGCGGCCAGCCGATCGGCGGTCGCATCAAACCCAGCGGCAACAAGAACGCCGCCCTCCCCTTGCTGGCCGCGAGCCTGCTCTCGGACGAGCCGGTAACGCTCCACAACGTCCCGAAGATCCGCGACGTCGCCGCCATGCTCGAGATCCTCGCGGGCCTCGGAGTCCGCGTCGAACACAAGGGCTCGAGCACGGTCGTCCTCGACGCCAGCTCCGTCAACGGCAAGGAACCCGACTTCATCGTCAGCCAAAAAATACGCGCCTCGGTCTTGCTCGCGGGTCCATTGCTCGCGCGGCGCGGCCACGTGGAGCTTCCGCCCCCCGGCGGAGATGTGATCGGCCGCCGGCGCATCGACACCCACGTGCTCGCGCTCGAGGGCCTTGGCGGACGCTTCGACTACCGACCCGACCGCTTCGTGTTCAAGGCCTCACACCCGCTCGTCGGCGCCGACCTCTTCCTCGATGAGGCCTCGGTGACCGCCACCGAGAACGCGGTGATGGCGGCCTCGCTCGCCAAGGGCCGCACCACCATCATGAACGCGGCGGGTGAACCTCACGTTCAGGACCTCTGCCGCCTCATCAACGCGATGGGCGGGCGCATCGAAGGCATCGGCACCAACACCTTGGTCGTCGAAGGCGTAGAGAAGCTTCACACGGCCGAGTACACCTTGGGTCCGGACTACATCGAGGTGGGTTCGCTCATCGTCTTGGCCGCCGTGACCGGCGGTGAACTCGTGATCGAAGGCGCGAGGCCGGAGGAGCATCGCTCCACGAAGATCGCCTTTCATCGTCTCGGGATCGATTTCCACGCGAGCGCGGACGGCAAAGACATCATCGTCCCCAAGGGACAGAAGCTCGAGGTCCAAATGGATCTCGGGAGCGCCATACCCAAGATCGAAGACGCAACGTGGCCCGGCTTTCCCGCGGACCTGACGTCGATCGCCGTAGTAGCCGCTACGCAGTCCGCCGGCACCATCCTCCTTCACGAGAAGCTCTTCGAGTCGCGCCTCTTCTTTGTCGATCGTCTCGTCTCCATGGGCGCGCGCGCGATCTTGTGCGACCCGCACCGCGTGGTCATCACCGGGCGCTCGGCGCTCATCGGCGGAGACCTCGTGAGCCCAGACATTCGCGCCGGTATGGCGCTGCTCATCGCGGCGCTCTGCGCGCAGGGCAAGAGCGTGATTCACAACGTGCAGCAGATCGATCGCGGATATGAGCGCATCGACGAACGGCTCCGCGCCCTCGGCGCCAAGATCGAACGCTTTCAGGACTGAACGGCCCTTGGCGATCCGAGGCGCGATGGGCACATCCTCGCCGTCGCGGCGGATAGGCCCCACTTGGAGCTCTTGGCAGCCGCAGAGTAGAGAACAGATCAGGCGATCCAGCATCGCCTCTTCGCTCGAGCCCTGCTAGCGTTTGCCGGTGTTGAAGAGCGCAGCTTCCCCCATCCTCGCCTCTGCCCTGGTCGCCCTCCTGGGAGCCTGCGGAGACTCCAGCACGGAACTCGACCTGGGCAACCCACCTCGAGACGCGGGCTTCATCAATCTCATCGACGCTTCTCGACCGGACACCGGTCGGCCCGATCTCGGCTTCGATGCCGGAGTGGCGCCCGACGTGGGTCCGACACCCGACCTGGGAGATCCAACCGATGCCGGCTCGCCGGATGCCACCGCGGACGCCGGCATGCAATCAGACGCTGGTTCGCCCGCCGATCTCGGCGTCGTGACCCAAACCGGAGAGCTCCTCATCACCGAGATTCGTCTCGTAGGCACGGGGGCAGACTGGGTCGAGGTCGAGAACCGAAGCGGCGGCGCGATCGACCTCACCACCCTCGTGCTTCGCGTGGCTTCCAAGAGTTCGCTTGGTGATCTCGCCATCTACGCGCCCTCTGATGCTGCTGGGGGCGCGGGAACGCCGGTGACCTTGGCGCCCGGTGAGCGCGCCGTGGGGGCCCCAAACCCACCCTCTCCGAGTCCACCTCCAGCCTTTGCGACCTTTATCTTCGGCGCGGCCGGGGCGCTCGGGAACGACGCTTTTGCCGACAGCGGCGACGTCATCGAGATCGGGCCCGGCGCCAGCGTCTATGATCGCCTGAGCATCACGAGTATGGCGAGCACACCGGGGCAAGCCGTCGCCGCGACCGAATTCCCCGTTGTCTCCGAGATCGCGAGCGCCCTCGATCCCGGCGCGCTCGCAGGCGGGGCCCTCGGAAACGACGACCCCGCCGCGTGGTGTGTGCCGGTGTTTCGCGGACACACGCCGGGAGCTGTCAATGGAAGTTGCAGCGCCTTTCTCATCAGCGAGGCGCTCATCGACTTCGCATCCATCGGCTCCGGGGTAGACACAAACAATGTCTTCGTGGAGATCGGCGGCCCCGCCGGCGGCTCCTTGGCCGGCCTGGTGCTGTCCGACGTGCGCGGCACCGACGGCGTCGTCTCGCTGAACGCGCAGATCAGCGGTGCGCGTATGCCCCTCGATGGTCTGTACGTCGTGGCCCGCGGCACGAGTGGCGTCACCAATATCCCGAACGCCGATCAGATCGGCACCTTCGATCCGCGCAACTCGGACGGCGCCATTCAGCTCGTGCGTACCGCCCCCAACCTCGAACTCCTCGACGTGCTCGCACACGGCACCATCTCGGTGGGGGTCGATCAGACCCGAGGCCTCTCGCTCGTGGCGTCGGACCCCTTGCCCGATCTCAACACGCGACGCTTCTCGGTCACCTGGGCGCGGAGCGACGACCTCGCCTTCACCGGCGAGAACCGACTCGACTTTCGCCACGACCCGAGCCCCACCCCCGGAGAGCGAAACGGGGTCGATGCTTTCGCGCTTCAGCGCATCGAGCCTGCCAATGCGGTCGCGACCGCCACCGTCGGGCTCGTCTTCGAGGGCGTGGACTTCACCGACTTCATGAGCTTGCAGGTCGGGAGCGTGACCCGGGCCGTCGACGGGACGAACTCGGGCTGCACTTTCCTCTCCCCCACTCGCTTTCGCTGTAACTTCGCTCGTCCGAACCCCGCCGCCTCGAGCCGCGTGGACGTGCAGCTCACGCGGCGGCCCGAGGCGCCGGGCTCGGAGCTTCGAACCGGCGGCTTCACATGGACCATGCCGAACAACGAGACCAACAGCGCGAGCGAGCTACAGTTCTGCAACCTCCAGTTCCCCGCCCAGACCACGACCAGCGTGGGCGTGGCGAGCGAGGTCATCTACGGGCGCGTGTATCACGCTGGGCTGACGGAGGCCGCGGGTCCCCATGCGGCTGTTTTGGCCGAGCTTGGCTACGGTCCCTTCGGGACGGATCCGAGAAACAGCAACGCTTGGGTCTGGAGTGCCGCTACTTACAACGTGCAAAGCGGCAATGACGACGAGTACCAAGGTACGCTCACCGCAGACCGCGCGGGCTCGTATGCGTACACGTTCAGGTTCTCGATTGATGACGGGCTCACGCATACTTACGCGGACTCGGATGGGGCGGGCACTGACCCTGGGCTCGACTTCGACCCCGCCCTCCCGGGCACGCTGACCGCGCAGTAATTCGCGCTACACGTGCGCTGGGACGCTCGAACCCGAACGCCTTGACCCTTCGCTTCGGATGTTCCTAGGGTGCCGCACCCTCCGGGGGGAAGGAGTCTACATGCCTAAGATAGGAACAAACGTTTGGTACGATCTGATGACGCCGGACATGGAGGCGTCGAGGCGCTTTTACACCGAGACCATCGGCTGGCGCACGGAGCCGTGGAAGGACGGGGATCCCAAGATGCCCTACACGATGTGGTTGCTCGGCGAGGCACCCATCGGCGGCCTGATGCCGCTGCCAGAAGAGGCCAAGAAGATGGGCGCGCCTCCGAGCTGGGTCGCATACACCACCGTCGCGAACGTCGATGAGACGGTGAAAAAGATCGTGTCCCTCGGCGGACGGGTCAACAAGGCGGCCTTTGATGTCCCCAAAGTCGGTCGCATGGCATTTGTGGCGGACCCACAGGGCGCGGGCTTTGCCGTGTTCTCGCCCGCAGGTGGAGACATGCCGGCGCTCAACCGGGAGCAGCACGGTGTCTTCAGCTGGGCTGAGCTGAACACGACGGACGCGGACGCGGCCTGGGGCTTCTACGAGAAGATCTTTGGCTGGAAGGCCAAGGGCTCCATGGACATGGGTCCAGGCGGCAAGTACCAGATGTTTCAGGATCCCACGGAGACCACTCGGGGCGGCATGTCGAACGCAGCCAAGGCGATGAAGCTGCCTCCGCACTGGCTGCACTACGTCACGGTCGACGACATGACGAGTGCGCTCGATCGCATCAAGCAAAAGGGCGGAAAAGTCATGAACGGACCCATGGACATCCCGGGCGACGACGTCATCGCTCAGTGCGTCGACCCGCAGGGCGCGTTCTTCGCGGTCTACGCCAAGAAGAAGTAGTCCGCTCGGAACCGAGTCCGACTCAGACCAGGCGCCGGAACAGTCCGGCGCTCCACTCGAGCACCCGGGCGCCGGCGGGACGTCGCGCCCACTCCTCACGCACGATCTCTCGCGAGCGTGCGCGGTCGAGCGCGAACTGCCGCTCGAGCGCAGTCGCGGCGTTCGACCCCAAGATGATCGCGTTGACCTCGAGGTCATGCCACACCATGCGATGATTGAGGTTCGCCGAACCCACGGTGGACCACTCCCCGTCAATGACCGCGGTCTTGGCGTGCAACACGCCTTCCCCCCACTCGTAGATCCTCACGCCCACGCGCAGAAGGCTCGCATAGAGGCCCCGAGAGACGTGCGGCACGAAGCCCACGTCGGATTCACCGCTCAAGATGAGCTCGACCTCCACCCCGCGCTTCGCGGCACGCCGAAGCGCGCGGTGGATCCCGCGGTCGGGGTTGAAGTAGGCGTTGGTGATCCGGATGGACTTCCTCGCCTCCAAGATCGCGCGAAGATAGCTGTGCCGGACCTCTGCCCGCTCGCGGCGAGAATAGGTCCCGACAAAACGAACGACCTCACCCTCCGGGAAGGAGGGCGGCGGACGACCCGGAGCCCTCAGCGCGGGCTCCTCCGAGCGAGCCTCCCAGAGCCGCCGGAACATGTTCTCGAGCTGCACCACCGCCGGCCCCTCGACCAGGACCGCGGTGTCTCGCCACCCGTTGCCGCCGTCTTCGACCGCCGCGTACTCGTCCGAGATGTTCATGCCGCCGATGAGGCCCACGCGGCCATCGAACACGCTCAGCTTGCGATGATTCCGCGCGCGCCAAGGCCGCTCTTCGAAGGCCCAAAGCGGCCGGTACTCGAGCAGTTTCACCCGATCCGAGCGCAGCTCCCGGACGAGATCTCCCTCGAGCCCCATGGACCCAAAGCCGTCGTAGATGAGCGCCACCTCGAGGCCATCACGCGCCCTTTGCCTCAGCCCCTCGGTGACACGCCGGCCGGTTCGATCGTTCCGCAGGATGTAGGTCTCGACGTAGATCGTGTGTTTTGCCGCCGCGATCTGCTCCATCAACATCGAGAAGTACGGACCTCCATCCACGAGCAGCTCGACCCGATGACCCGCGATGAAGGGTGCCCCGTAGTCCGGTTCGGCTCGATGCGTGGGGGCTTGCGACACGAGCCGCATCATACCTTCCGCCTTCCCGAACCGGGATCGATTCGTTATGGAGATACAGGTGACCTCCGCGTCAAACCCGTCCCGCCCCGGACCCAGGCCGTCTCGGGAACGGCGGGCGCGCATCCTGGTTGTGGATGCGCACGAGGAGACTCGCTTTCTCCTCTCCCGAGCGCTCGAGACGCACGGCCACACCGCGGTCTTGGCCTCCAGCGGCCGCACCGCGGTCCAGCTCGTTCGCACCGCGCAACCCGATCTCGTCCTCATGGACGTCCGCCTTCCGGACGCGTCCGGGCTCTCGATCGTCGAGTCGCTGCGCCAGGACGCCAAGACGAGAGGCCTGCCAGTGATCTTCGTCTCCAACCTCTCGAGTGAAGCCGATCGTATCCGCGGGCTCGAAGCCGGGGCCGAAGACTACGTGACCAAACCGTTCTCGACCCGTGAGCTCATGCTCCGGGTCGACGTGGCCCTGCGAAGAATCCACGCGCCGTCGGCGCAGATTCTGGAGGTCGCTGGGCTGCACATGGACCCGTCGGCCCATCGCGTGCACATCGACGGCGGTCACGTCGATCTCACCCCCATCGAATTCGCGCTGCTATCCACGCTCGTCGGTCGGGCCGAACAGGTGCAGAGCCGTGAGGCCCTGCTCGGCGACGTGTGGGGGGTCTCGGCCAAGCTCGCCACGCGCACCGTGGACACCCACATCACACGACTTCGAAACAAGCTCGGCCCGCTCGGCGAGCGCATCGAGACCATCCGCGGGGTCGGCTATCGCTTCAAGAGACGCATGGAGCTGGACTCATGAGCTTTGTGAAGGGTGACATCGTGTTCGTGCTGAGTCCCGAGGCACCGTCGGGCAAGACACGCACGATCGAATCCCTCGTGAAGGTCCTCAAAGCTCGAGGCTTCACGCCGGTCGCGATGAAGCCGGTCGAGACTTCGTGTCCGGCGGAGGAGGACCACGACATCGGGAGCCGGCACGGTCCCGCGTTGCATCGGCTCATGGAGGGCCGCGTCCCTCTGCCCGTGCTCGTGCCCTATCGCTTTCGAGCTGCAGGGTCCGGCCGTGACGCGGCGCGAGCCGCGGGGCTCGAACTGTCGCTCGGTGATCTCGTCCAGACCATGGCCGAGGCGAGCCGGTACGGAGACATCGTCGTGGCCGAGACCACCGGACCGGCGCTGTCGCCCTTGGCGGAGGACGGTCACGCGCTCGACCTCGCAGAGCGAGTGGCGGGAAAGCTCCTCGTGGTGTCCAGCGATGGTGCGGACGACGCTCATGCGGTCGGCGCCCTCAGGACTGAGGCGGAAGCCCGGGGCCTCACCGTCGTTGCCGATCCTACGGTTTGATCTCCGTCTCTGATCTGGCTACCGTCGCCATCGCATGCAGCCTACGAGTATCGGCGTGCTCGGCGCCGGAAGCTGGGGCACCGCCCTCGCGAAGCACCTCTCGGACATCGGCCACCCGGTCACGCTATGGGCGCGGCGCAGAGACCAAGCCGAGAGCATGCAGAAGACCCGCGAGAACAGCCAGTACCTGCCGGGTCACCGCTTCGCTGATGCGCTCTCGGTGACGAACTCGCTCGAGGAAGCTCTCTCGAACAAGACCATGGTTCTCTCGGTGGTCCCCTCACAAATGACGCGCCAGGTATGGATGGAGGCCCGAGGCTTCCTGCCGGCCGGAGTCCCGGTGCTCGGCGCCTCAAAGGGCATCGAGGTCGGGACATTGCAGCTCGTGAACCAGATCCTCGAGGACGTTTTGCCCAATCACCCCACCGCGTTCATCGCCGGTCCTTCCTTTGCCAAGGAGGTTGCGATGCATCTCCCGACGGCCGTGGTCGTGGCCGCCCAAGACACGGCGCTGGTCTCGGAGGTTCAGGGCTTGATGTCGAGCGACTGGCTCCGCGCGTACGGCACGCGAGACGTCGTCGGCGTAGAAGTAGGCGGCGCGCTCAAGAACATCATGGCCATCGCCTGTGGCACCGCCGATGGCCTCGGCTTCGGCGCGAACACCCGCGCCGCCATCATCACGCGCGGGCTGGCCGAGATCACGCGTATGGCCATCAAGCTTGGCGCTGAACCCGCCACCTTGGCTGGCCTCGGAGGCGTGGGCGATCTCGTGCTCACCTGCACCGGCGACCTCTCCCGCAACCGACGTGTCGGGCTCGGGCTCGGGCAAGGCAAGAAGCTGCCGCAGATCCTCGCTGAGATGGGCCAGGTGGCCGAGGGGGTCGAGACCACACGCTCCGCGAAGGAGCTGGCCGAACGTGAGGGTGTGGACGTCCCCATCACGCTCGAGGTCTACGACCTCCTCTTCGCGGACAAGTCCCCCAAGGAGTCGGTGCTCGACCTGATGCGCCGCGGGCTCAAGAGCGAGCAGGCTTGAGCTTGCGCGCGCCAAGGCAGTTCGCGCAACTCGGCTTGCATGCACTCCTCCTCGCGAGCGTCGCGACCGCTTGTGTGACGCGGGCCCCGCCTCCGCCGAAGCGTGCGTTCGTGGACCCAGCTTTTGCCGTGGAGCCGCGCGAAGGTGAGCGCCTCACCCTCGCGTTCCCTCGAGAGATCCCCGTCGAGTCCGAGTTCAACGTCAAAGACCTATATCCCGTCATCCTGAGGCGGTCGTTTCGTCGGTCCGTAGCTCGATACTCCACCTTCGCCGAGGCACACCTCGCTCCTGGACTCCCCACGGTTGAGCTCTTGCCGAGGACCTTGCCTCTCGACGCCACCACGTCCATCACTCTGGTTCTTCCGCGCGACGGCGGGGTGGCGCGCTTTGGCGCCGCGCCGACCCGATTCACCCTCTTCATCGGGGCAGTCACCATCCACGATCTCGTCACCGACATGTCCGCGCCGCATGACAAGGGCGCGCGCGTCGTGCAGGAGCTCCCTTACGGGATCTGGGACAACAAGTCCGGGCGGCTCGTGACCTACGGCATCGCCCGCGTCGAGGGTCCTCTATGCGCGCCAGACGCAGTGCTCTTCTGCGATCCTGATCATCCAGGCGAAATCGAACTCGAGCAGATGGTGAGCGGCGTCGTGAGCGAGGTCTTCCGCGAGGGCCCGTTCTCCTCTTCGTCCCGACGCCTCAAAGCGGCCACACGAAAACCCGCGCGGCCGATGATGGTGCCGCTGGCGCCAGTTCTCACAACCAGCACCGCGACAACGGTCGTTCTGCCGCCTCGCTGAGCCTCAGCGCGACCACGGATTCGTGGGCGGAAACTCGCCGTCTCCCGTGGGGGTCGAAGTCGCCTCGACAGCGATCACGATGGTGTCCGCGATGTGATCGTGCAGACATCGGCGGTCTTGGCCAAAGATGAGCAAGACGTCGATGAGGCTCACGAAGCTGCCGACCATCGGAATGCCCGTCAGAAGGCCCATGAGCCAGCTCCGAATCAGCACGCCGTGCACGAACTCGACGGGCGCGCCATTCGTGCGGACGATGCGTGTGCCCACCAGACGCTTACCGATGGACTGCCCTGTCGTAGCGACCAGATAGGTTTGATAGACCAGCACGGTGAGAAACATGAGCGCGGCGAGTCCGCCGAGCAGGAGCATTCCGTCCTCGGAACCGAGCGCAAAGGCGACAAAGGCGGGCAAGACGGCGACGAGATAGACCAGCCCGTCGATGCTCACGCCGATCGCCCGCGAGTTGCGCGAGGCGAGCACAAACGTCCGCGGTGACGCCGGCTCGGGAGCGGTGGCGGGGGTCTCGAAGGGATTTGCGCCCGGCTCCGTCATTCCACCCACTCGTCCGCACCGAGGAAGGTCAGACCATCTTCGGGTTCCAAGCCCTGCGCATTCGCAAGACCACCCCGAGCCTGAAAGACCTCGGTCTCCACGCGCGTGATGAGCTCCGGGAGGCCCTCGCGGGTGGTCGCGCTCACCGGCACGCCGTCCGTCGCCCGTCGCTGAGCCGTCACCAGAAGACGGTTGGCGAGGTCGATCTTGTTCAGAACCACGAGGCGCGGGATGTCATCAATGCCCAGCTCGGCCAGGATGGCCTCGACCGCCTTCCGCTTCTCGTCGAACAGCGTGTCGGCCGCGTCCATCACATGCAGCACAAGGTCCGCTTCTTCGAGTTCTTCGAGCGTCGCCTTGAACGCGTTCACTAGATCCTTCGGAAGGTCCCGAATGAAGCCCACCGTGTCCGTGAGCACGAGCTCATGGTCGCTAGGAAATCGTACACGCCTCGAGGTGGGATCCAGCGTCGCGAACAGCTTGTCCTCCGCGAGCACGTCCGAGCGCGTGAGCGCGTTCAAGAGGGTGGACTTGCCCGCGTTGGTGTAGCCCACGATGGCGAGCTGGGGGATCCGGGCCGACCGCCGACGCTTGCGACGCACATTTCGCTGCACCGAGAGCTGCTCAATCTGCTTCTCGAGGCGGTTGATGCGATCGCGAGCTCGACGACGGTGGATCTCGAGCTTGGTTTCGCCCGGTCCTTGACCACCAATGCCGCCGGTAAGGCGGCTCATGGCGGTGGACTTCTCGACCAGCCGGGGCAGCGCGTACTTGAGCTGCGCCAGCTCGACCTGGAGCTTTCCGTCTCGGCTCTTTGCGCGCCGAGCGAAGATGTCGAGGATCAGCATGGTGCGGTCGAGGACCTTCAAGTCCGTGCTGTTGGTGATGGCGCGGAGCTGTGACGGCGACAGGTCACGGTCGAAGATGAGGAGCTCCGCGCCGAGCTCGAGCGCACGCAGCGTGATCTCTTCGATCTTCCCTTGGCCGAGTACGGTTTTTGGATCGATCTCACGGCGGATCTGAATGACGGTATCGATGACCTCGACCCCCGCGGTGCGCGCAAGCTCCTCCATCTCCGCGACGGATTGCTCGGCCCGAGTGCGCGCCCCGCGACCGGAGGCGTGCACCGAGACCACGACGGCGAGATCGCGCACCAGAGCCTTGGCGTCCCGCGCGAAGAGGCGACCCATCTCGCTCTCAGCGTCTCGGATGAGCCCCATGGCCTCGGGCGGGAGCTCTCTCAGATTGGAGTACGACTCCTTGGTGGGCGTGACGGTGCGCGTGGCGCCATCAGGAACGAGGTAGGCAAAGTGAACGGCGCGCGGCCCACCCGCGAGAGCTTCCGTCTCAATCACCACCACGGCATCGAGGCGGAGCTTGGAGAGGTCCGCGAGGTCTTCGCGTGTGAGGCCCTGGCCCCGAAGCTCGGTCCGGATCAACCGGAGCCCGCGCAGCCGGTAGGAACCGGCTCGTGCGCGCCCAACGTCCGGCAGGTAGAGCCGGGACGGTTCGCCCACGATGACGTGTTGGACGTTACCACCGCGGTCGACGAGAACACCCACCTGCCGGTGAAGCTCCTGAGACAGCTCGACCAGGTGCCGGGCGAGCTCTCCCGAAACCAGCTCGTCGCCCTTCACCTTGCGGCGAAAAGTGGCTTCCAAGCGATGGACTTGGCTGGTCTTGAGACCGGTGGTGGACCCGTCGAGTTCGCGCATGCGTGCGATCAGTCGTACAATGGGGAAGAGATGGCGCTGCGCTCCCGAGTCGTGAGTCGACGCTACCAGATTGGTCGGCGAATCGCGACCGGAGAACGCTTTGAGGTTTACGAGGGCCAGAGCGAAGGCCTGGAGGGGATTTGGGCGGTCAAGCGCCTGAAACAGGTCCCGGGTGACGACCTCGAAGCCAGGCACGTGCGAGAGGCCGCCGCCTCCGCGAGCCTCGACCATCCGAACGTCGTGGCGCTGGTGGACGCGGGCCAGAGCCAAGGCAACTTTGTCCTGATCACGGAGCACCTCGAAGGAATCACGCTCGCGGAGGCGCTCGAGAGCCTCGTCCGAACCGGCCGAAGATTCCCCCTGGAACTCGCCCTCGGAATCACCGCGGAGATCACACGCGCCGTGACCCACGCGCACGGTCGCACGCTACCGGACGGCACGCCGCTTGGGATCGTGCATCGAAACCTGTGCCCGGAGGAGGTCCTGCTCACGCGAGAAGGCGCGGTCAAGCTCATCGGTTTTGGGCACGCGAGCTTCCTCGACAGCGACGAGCACGAGACTCGCCGTTCGGTGCCGATGACTCGCTACACCGCGCCGGAGCAAGCGAGCGGACAAGCGGTGGATGCCCGGGCCGACCTCTTCTCTCTCGGCGCCATCCTCTTCGAGTTGCTCAGCGGTGAGCCGCTCTACGTCGCGACCGAGGAGGAGGTGCTGCGCGTCCAAGTGTGCTCGGGGGCCTTCGTGCCGGTGGCCGAGCGCGTGCCCGAGCTCGAGCTCGACCTCATTCAGCTCATCGAGGAGGCTACGCGTCCGACCCAAGATACCCGGCTGGGCTCGGCGCGGAATCTCGAGCGGCGCTTGGATCAGTTTCGAGCGGCGCGTGGCCTGTCCATGGAGATGGATGGGCTCGCGGCCTTCGTCCGTGCACACGTGGCGGAGGTGGTGGCTCGGAGGCCCGACGCCAGCGGCGGGTCCATGGAAGGTAAGGAGCTCGTCCTGCCGCCAGAGCAGGTGCCCGACACCAGCGACCTCGAGCTACCGAATCGAGAGTCGGTGGGCCCACCGGATGGCTACGTCTCGAGACCGATGCGGAAACCACGAATGGAGCGCTTGGTTCGGCTGCCGCAGCCGCAGCTCCCTCGCTTGCCTACGCTTCCACGACCTCGGCTGCGCGGAGCCGAGCGCAACTGGAGCGGCTGGCTCCTCATCGGGCTCTTTGCGATCGCTCTGCTTGGGCTCGCGCTCGCTTTGATCCGAGGCTAGTGTCCCGTCCGAGAAGTTCAGATCACGTTCGCGCTTGTCCTTTTCGTCCCTGGCCGACGCGCGGCCTGCGGCCGCCCTTTCGGGCTCCTCGGTCATTGGGGGCGACCCAACTCCCTTCGTAG
>WYAZ01000057.1 GCA_011526105.1 Deltaproteobacteria bacterium
CCGCATATCGGACCGAGTCGGACGAAGAACCCGGGATCTCTGGCAAGGCGCGACGATTGAGTTGGGTCGGCCCCAACGATTGAGGAGCAACGCAGGCAGACATTTCGTGGGCCAGTCCGACGACGGGAGGTATGCGGTTCGGCTCTCTAGGCGCCCTCAGAAGCCCGGCGAATCATTTCTCGGCCTTCTGCTTCAGGGCTGCCCTCCTCCGCCACGCGTCGGTCAGCGGAGGTAGTCGTAGAGCTCGAAGCTACCGCTGCGCGTTCCATCGTTCCAGGTTCCGGTGACCGAGGGCCCGCCCGAGCCGGTGCCGCTTCGGCCGATGGCCTTCAACAGCGTCCCAGCCAGAGAGTAGGTCACGCTGCCGAGCGTGAGCTCCGCGCTGTAGTCCGATGCACACTGCGGGGAGAACTCGTAACCTGACAGGCCGTACCACTGCGACCATCCGGAGTGACCTCGGGCCGGGCCGTCGGCGCCGCCGCTCACCGGCCCTTCAGAGCGCGCGAGGTTCAGGTTGTAGCCGATGAAGTAGCAGGATCCGATGTCCTGTTGCTTCATGAACTCGGAGAACTCGGTCAGAATCCAAGTGTTCCCGTCGAAGATGATCGTCCACTCAGGGTTGCCGCTCGGAGCGAGGGTGGCCGGTCTCATCGACGAGCCAGTGCCTCCATCGGAGCCGACGATGACGCCGGCATCCGCCCCGGGCACTTCGCCGGCATCCACGCCGGGCACTTCGCCGGCGTCCGTGCCGGGCACTCCGCTGGCGTCGCGTATGCGCAATCCACCGTCGTCCTCGCTCGGGCGCGGAGGATGGTAGGTCGAGCTGGTGGTGCACCGCTGATTCGAGCCGCAGACTTGCCCCTCCGCACAGTCCTGATCGTAGTCGCAGGCCCCCTCGATCCTCTCGCCGCATGCCGTTCCCGCGAGCAGGAGGCAGGAGAAGAGGAGCCGGAGCAGGGGGCGGTGCCACATACCCCCATCATACACTAGAGCTCATCTCAAAACCCCCGACCGAGCGAGACGGCCAAGACGCGACGCCCGCAAGGCGGGCCGACGCGGATCGGCCGAAATCGCGACCGAGGGGGGGGTTGAGATGAGCTCTAGAGCCGGCCTCGGATCACGCCGCCCAGCTCGCCTTCTCGGGCGTGCCGATAGCCAACTCGGCCCGGCCCGGATCTTCCGGGCGCTGGCGAGAGTTTAGAACCGCACCTGCGCTTCGACCCGCAGCTCGTTGGTGCGCCGCTCGGCCTCGCCGCGCGGCGCCTGCTCGGATCGCTCGCCAGTCGAACGCCGTCCTGGTCGGCGGCCCCCGTGAGCTCGCTCTGCGCGGCGTCGGGCAAGGAACCCTGGCACCGCTCGCGCGGAGGGGGTCGCGTATCGGGACGGCGAACACCGACAGCATGAGTTACCGTCATCTCCCTAGCCGGGGCACGGGCGCTTTCTTGGGTGCGGCTAGAGATGCTCGCCGGCCCCCGCGAGAATAAGGATGACCGAGTACCGCCCCCAAGGCTCACTCGGCGGTCGGTAGGGGACGACGACGAGGCCGACCTCCGGCTCCGCGGCCGAGAGGAGCTCCTTGGGAAAGGAGAGCTCGCTCAGGTCTTGCGCTTCGAGCGTCCAGGAGCGCGTCGCGCGCTTCAAAGACTGGGTGGTACGCCGAAGAAGCCACTCCGAGACCTCTCGCGGTCCCTCACCCGCCTCGAGCCGACCGACTGCTTCCGCTTCGAGGGCTTCGATCGGAAGGCGTCGGACGCTCGGATCGGCGAGACCCGCCGCGCGTCGACTCTTCTGTAGGCGTTCGAGCGCGCTCGCAACCAGTTCGTGGGGCGCTTCCTCACCGAAGAAGGCGTAACTGGTAGCGAGGAGCCCCAGAGACCTCTCGTCCCCCGGCCAAAAGGTGCCGAGAGCGAGGCCCGCGGCTTCGGGGTCGAGCAGCACCTGTCTGCCCATCGGGATCTGAACCGCTTCACCCACGACCATGCTCACGTCCGCGCGGCTCAGAATGGAAACGAAGCTGCTGCTGCGGATCGAACCCCCTCCTACGTCCCACCCCGCCCGGAGCCCGGCCACCACCGTCTCCATGATCATCGGGTCGGCGCGACCGGTCGCCGACGCGAAGAAGTGAGGTGCGACGCGATCGGCGACCTTGCTCTGGGTCGCTTCGAGGGACATCGGCGAGCGACCCGCATCGGCCCTCACGCCGTTGATGGCCGCGATGAGTTGAGCCGCGGGGTCCTGACCCCGCGCGAGTGGACCAGCCTGCCCGTAGCGCTTGGCCACGTATCGTCGATCGAACGCCTCGGCCTTGGACAGCAGCGCCCGAAGTACGGTCTCACCGAGCATACGGCCTGGAGCGACACTCGAAAGCTCGAACCAGGCTTCGGCATCATTCGGATCGAGCTCACATCGGAACTCGAAGTCAGGGAGCCGCTGAGCTCCAAGCGGCTCGCACCTCGCGACGTCGTATTGGCCTCGGTTCACGAGGGCACCCGTCCGCTCGGAGGACACCATGAGGCGCCCTCGAACGATGAAGGCGGTCGCTCCTTCTTCGGCGCGAATCGACTCGATGAACGACCGACGCTGTCCGAAGGCCACGTAGAAGACCGCCTTGTCTGCCTTTCGTCCGAACCAGACCGCAATGGAGTGGTGAGGGCGCCCGTGCTCGACGAAGGTCTCTCGGAGCTGAGCCTTCACTCTCTCGAAGAGGACCTCGGGTCGCACGTCTTCGCCGAGACCGTGAAACCACTGTGCACTGCCGATGGCGTTAACCGCTTGGCTCTTGCATCGCCCGAGGAACGTGTTGGTCAGCGCGGGAGGCGGGTGCGCCTGGTGGTCGAGAAAAAAGAGCCCCATCTCCCGAGCCACGCACTGCATGTTGGCGGTGGCGAGAACGTCTTCCTTGCCAGACACCGCGTTCTCGAGAGCATGCTCCCAAGGCTCGACCGCGGAGGCCTTGTAGAGCGCGTACTGCTCGGGGTACGGACCTTCCGACAGCGTCCACTCGTCGACCGCGACTTGCCCGCTTTGCTGGGTCGCCGGCGGCAACGGGATCGAGGCGAGGTCGGCGAGCGCCGACTGCGTGGGAAAGCCGCTCGCTGTTTTTACACTTGCACCGGGAGTGGAAGGCGCGGGAGCCGAACCGGCGCAGGCGACGAGGCCAGCGTTGAGGAGAAGCAGGATGCGAGTTTTCACCTCCTTTCGCCTACTACGCCTCGGGTGCTCGTGCCACTCGACCCAATCATCCCGACCCATTTCAGGGGCGCGCACGCGGGTGTTAGGCCCAGACACATCTCCCCGCCTTCGGTGAAGGCGCGTGCCCTCGGGTCTGCTTCGGTGCGTCACTGAGCCTCGGCGAACCTCGGGATTCGATGTGCACGACTGTCAGGACGACAGGAGTGCCGACTCGCTCCTCATGCCGCACCCGGCGAGCTAGACTCGGGTCGCGCCATGGAGTTCGGAGTCAGATCCTGCTTGGGCTTCTCATCCGCCTGCGCATGATCTCTCAGGGGCCGGTCACCATGGACATCGTGTCCAGGTAGCAGTGCTGCTCTGGTGATTCCTCGTACAGCACTTCGGCTTCGCTTCCGTCGGCCGGGTATCGCAGGAGGGCGCGGCCTGACTTCGCATAGAACCTCCCGGCTCGGTCGAGCGCGGTGAAGCGTGCGAGTTGGTCGGGGGCCGGCCTGCCCGCAGGCGTGGGTCCATAGGTGAGATCGACCTCCGTGGACCCATCCGGGTGGAGTACGAATCGGATGTTTCGCTCGCGCACGCTGTCGTAGCCGATCGACCAGAATCCCCCGGCGGGCCGCGCTCTCCAGGTCGTCTTCTGGTGGCCTCCGAGCGGGAACGAGTCGCCGGCGGCGTTTCGGATGGAAGTGAGGCAGAGGGTCGAGCCGTCGAACCCCCGCCCGATGGGCGAGTCCAAGAGCCCGCCGTTGGTGATGCAGCCAGGAAACTCGTCACCGGCTTGGTCGAACCATCGGCCTAGGTCGCCGCAGAAGTAGCTGAGCTCGGAAGTGGCCGGGCTGAGAAGGAACGCGCTCGCTCCGCCCGGACAGGCCGGCGTGGGCAGCTCGAAGTCGTTCTCTTTTGGAGTTGGCGGGAACCGCCAAATCTCGACGTCCGAGTCCCAGCGCAGCGGCTCGGGAACGAACCGAAGGAGTCGGGAGCCGCCTCCTTGGTCGGACGTCAGATAGATGTACGCGCCGTCGATGTCCCGGATCTGTCCCGTGAAGTCGTAGGGCGCAAGACCGGCGCTGGGGCCGAACTCTCGTGCCTCCGGATCGCAGAGCAGTCGGTCTGTGTCTGCGCCTTCGGCGAAGCCGCCGAGCACGTACACGCGTGCAGGATCGAAGACGGCTGGACCCAGCAAGACTGAAGAGCGAATGACCTGAAGGTCTACCGTGGCCGAGGCGCGATAGAAGCCGTCGTCCACCGTCAACTCGATGATCCAGGCGCCGGGCCTGTCGGGCGTGAGCGTAGTCTCCGGGGTCCTCGAGCTCGTCAAGGTGGCAAGGGCCTCGAGAGGTGCGGTCAGGATTCGCCACTCGAAGGCGAGTGGATCCCCATCCGCGTCGTAGCTGCCAGCTCCGCTGAGGAAGACCACCTCGCCAACGGTGGAGGTTCCAGCCAACCCGGCGTCAGCGACGGGCGGGCTCGCTGAGACTCCAGCGCGCACCTTCACCGTGACCGGCTCTCCGAAGGCCTCGCCATCCGAGACCTGCAAGGAGAACTCGAAGTGTCCACGTTGATCGGCGAGCAGTCGAGCCTCGGATGACTGGGCCCCCTGAAGCGAGGCAGCGCTTCCGAACGGAGCCTGAGCGATCGTCCACTGGAAGCTCAGCTCGTCTCCGTCGGGGTCGCGACTCCCACGACCATCGAGGATGATCTCCGTCCCCGCGTCGACGTACTCGGCAGCAACCGCATGGGCCACGGGTTCGCGGTTCGTGACGTCGATGAGGAGAGCGGCCGGGGCGCTGTCCGCCAAGCCGTCGCTCACGACCAGCTCGACCTGATAGGTACCGGGAAGGTCGGTATTCAGGCTCGTCGTGGGCAAGCCGCTTTCGACGGCGGCGGCGCTCGCCTCTGGGCGACCCGTGAGACGCCAGCCAAAGTTCAGCTCGTCCCCATCCGCGTCTGTGCTTCTCGAACCGTCCAGCAGCGAAAGGGTTCGCTTGTGGGCGGTGCGAGGACCCGCGATGAACGCCACCGGTCGATGGTTGCAGGTCTCGAAGGCTTCCTGCACCGTTACGCGCGGCGCCGAGCTCCCGGTCTCGTCACAGGGCACGGGTTCGCTGCAAGACCAGAAGGCCGACGAGGCAACGAGCACGAGCCTCAGGCTTCGTCGCGTCGAGGCTGCGACCGCCACGTTCATCTCGTTGAATCCGTCATAGTTCGAGCCAGTCATCCCTTCGATGCGGGGTCCTCTGACGAGTCTTGGGCTCTTCGGTCCGAAGTGCGCCGCCGATATCGACCCCGAAGACGAGCACGGCCGACTCGACGAAGTTGATGGAGGCGAAGACCGCAGGGTCGAAGAAGTCCGTGATGTGAAGACGGACTCCAGGCGTGAGCATCACCGGTGGTGAGACATCCCCAGCTCCGGCGATCTGAAAGGAGGCCCCAAGCTCGACGAAAGGCTCGACGGTGTCCCCCAGCCGCCCGTTCACGCGGGCGGCGACGCTCGAGAGGAGCACTGCGTCCGAGTCTTGTCGAACGGTGACGCCAGGCACCAAACCCAGCTCGAGCTGCAGCTCCACCCCCGGAAGACTGATTCCGGCCTGCGCGCGGATCCGCGCCCCCAAGAACTGCGGGATGTAGAGCTGCGGTTCATGAGCTCGGATGACGGCTACGCTGGCGGCCGCTCGCGCCTGCGCTCCCGGACTCTGCTCTCCCAGGGTGGGTAGATAGGCGTCGAGACCGGCGGCGAACAACAGATCGATGTCCTCGTCCAGCTCGACCGGATGACCGAGGCTCGTACCCAAGGAGAGGTTCCCCATGAAGGCGCGGACGGGCTCGTCCGAACTCGGTTGACGGACGCCCAACGGAACGCGAGCGGACAGCCCCACGCCCTCTGCCACACCGAGGGTCCCGAAGAGCTCGAACGACCAGGCCGATCCGCCGCCGAAGACACGGTGACCATCACTCAAGCTAAAGCGTGTGGTGAGGTGCAGGCGCGTAGAAGCGCGCGAGTCCAGAAACTCAGAGGACCAATACTCGATGCGAGCTTCTCGGTGTCTAGGCGACTGCTCGATCTGAGAATCGGGTGCGCCCATCGCCTCCTCGGGGGCACTCTGGGCCACCGACAAGACGCCTGCGATGAGTGAGAGCGGCGCGTGCAAAGGAGTTCCGCGAGCCCGCGAGGCTCGCTCCCAGAGTAGGTCATTGCCCCGACCGGCTCAAGCGTCCGCCCCGCGAGACGAGCCCTAGACTCGCTCCGCGCCTTAAGGCGGCGGAGGCCTTGATCGAAGCCATCGAGGAGCCCGACCGGTTCGGAGACAGACGGTCGGCGATGGTCGAGAACGTGGCGAACGCGCTGCAGTATCGCACCCTGAAATCAGGCGGGTCATTTCTCGCCCTTCTGCTTCAGCAACTTCGCGCTCGCCTCGAAGCGACGAAGCAGCGCGGCCTCGTTCTTCTTCGAGAACGTCCCCTTCTTCTCCTGCTCCACCAAACGCTCGATGGCCTGGGCGTGGGCCGAGAGCCGGGTGCGCCCGAGCGTCTCCACCGCCACCTCGCGGACCTTGGGGTGAGGCGAAGCGAGCTGCGCTTCGATCGCTTTTCCAATGCGCTCACGCAGCGCACGACTGTGTCCTGGCCCCACGGTGGCGCCCGATGAGTAGACGAGCCAGACGCAGCGTTCGGCGAGCTCCGCCTTAGCCTTGGGATCGGCGCAGTCCGCACCCACCTTCTCGAGTCGAGCCAAGAGCAGCTCCGTGACCGGGGGCTCGGGGACCTGGGCCGCGATCTCGGCCGCGTAGCTCGTCACCTGAGGATCGGTCGCGTCGAGCCCCAGCGCGAGCAAGCGGGGGACGTTCGCGGCCGCGAAACAACGGACCACGTCCAGGGCGCCGCGACGCACCGGGGCACTACCCTCCTCGAGCAGCTTCTCGACCGCGCTCAAAACCGGCTTGTTGTCCTTGAGCGTGTGACGGAGGCGACCTCGGCAAGCGGTCTTCAGGTTGGAGAGCGCGGAGACCTGAGTGTCTTCACGCGCCAAGGAGAGCTGCTGGACCGCCTGCTCGGGGGTCTGGATGGGCGGCAAGGGCTGGGCCTGAGCCGCTGCCCACGGGATCCCCGTCAGCAACAAGGCAGCGAGGGTGAGGCGCATGAGGCAGCACGATAGTCCTCAATTCTTCGAGCGTCCACCGGCTTGAAAGCGGAGGCGAGGCGACCGAGAATCCCCGCGGATGACCCCCTCGGTCGATCAGCGCCGGAGCAAACGCTTTCCGTGCCACCTCCCGGTCGACCTGCTCATCGAGGGTCAGCCGAACCGCGTCGACGCGACGAACGTCTCGAGGCACGGGATGTTCATCGAGACCACGACGCCGCCGACCGAGCGTTTCGTTCTGCAAGTCATGTTGCACCTGCCCGACGGTCCGCTGCCCGCGACCGCCTTTGTGACTCGTCGTTCGAGGCGAGGCGCCACCGGGGCCGGTCTGCAGTTCTTCACCATGTCATCGACGGTGAAGCAGCGGTGGGACTACTACATCTACTGGCTCGCGAACCGAAGCCCCTTCGCCCAGGCCTCTGGTCCCACGCCGCTGCGCAGGCCGCCGGGCGAGGAGCGGGCCACCTTCCTGGTGAAGCTCGAGAGCATCGCCGCGCTCAAGCGAGTCATGCAGCACAACTTCCCGCTGGGGTCGGTGTATCTGGCTACGCCACTTCTGCACCGCGTCGGGGAGCTGGTGAGCGTCATCCTGATTCATCCCGAGACCGAGGAGGAGTTTGTCCTCCTCGGCTCCATCCATCGCGTCCGAGAGGAGAACCCGCGCGGGGTCGAGATTCGGCTCGAGGAGCTGAGCGACGGCCAGCGCGAGACCTTCGCGCGTTTCGTCGGTGTCCCGATCGATGAAGTGCCGCGCCTTCGACGGGTCCCACCACCGCGCGAGGCCACGCTCGATCTGCCCATCGACGTGGGCGAACCGATGAGCCTCGATGGTGCCGACAAGCTCGACTGGGACACGGTGTCGGCGGATCTCATCATCGATCTCGACCTCTCGGCGGCCGCTGGCACCGGGGACATCCGGCTCTCGAACCAGCCCACCCGCGACGCGCAAGCCCAATGGCCAGCGCTCGACGGGGATGAACCCCTCAACGAGAGCGGAGTCACGCTCGACCTCGATGTTCCGCCCACGCTCGTGGTGGCGGAGTGCGCCGCCTGTGGCCCCTTCGAGCCTCCGCTCATGCTCGGAGAGCCCTCGGGTCCGCTCGCGCTCCTGGCGCACTACCACCTGTACTGGTCTCCGGACGCGAAGACGCTCGTCTCGGTGCTGAGGCTCAAGCCCGCGCGCGAGCGCCGGGAACACCTAGGGGATGTCGGCGGACTCGAAGGGGAGATGGTGAAGCAGCAAGTACCGCTCTCGCTGGCCTTCGAGGTCGCCGACCTGGCGGAGACCGCGCAGTGCCCGCTCACCGAGGGGCCGCTCGAGGACGGCGCGGCCCTCACCGCGGTGGAGGCGGCTTGCCGTCGCTTGAGCGAGACCGAGCGCGCGCAGGTCGAAGGGGCGGTGTGCCCCAGGTGCCGGCACGGGGTCTGGTACGTGGCGCGCACCTGAGCTCGGCGCGGCGCCGCTTGCGAACGGCAGCAATCTGTGGTGCTTCGCTCTGATGAGCGTCTCTCCGATCCCCGTGAGCTCCAGAGCGCGACGGATCTTCTGCAACCGCACCCTGAACCTGCGCTCGCTGAAGGCCATTGGCTACGACATGGACTACACCCTCATCCACTACGACGTGGGAGAGTGGGAACGTCACGCGTATGACCACGTGAAGGAGGCCCTGGCGGCGCGCGGATGGCCCATTGCCGATCAGCAGTTCGACGATGGCTACATCCGAGGGCTCATCATCGACACCGAGCTCGGCAACGTCTTGAAGGCCAATCGCTTCGGGTACATCAAGCAAGGCTTCCACGGAATGAAGCCGATCCCCTTCGAGGAACTCCGACGGACCTACTCGAGAACCATCGTGGATCTCACGGAGCGGCGATGGGAGTTCCTGAACACCTTCTTCTCCATCTCTGAGGCCTGCCTCTATTCGCAGCTCGTCGACCTCCTGGATGCTCGGCAGATCCCAGAGGTGATTGGCTACGGCGACATGTACAGGCTGGTCCGCAAGACCATGGACCTCGCGCACATGGAGGGCCGGCTCAAGGGGGCGGTCATGTCGGACCCAGACCGCTTCATCGATCTGGATTCGGATACGCCCTCCGCGCTCCTCGATCAGAAGTATGCGGGCAAGAAGCTCCTGCTCATCACCAACTCCGACTGGGAATACACGAAGGTGATGATGGCCTACGCCTTCGACCGCTTCCTGCCGGAGGGCATGACTTGGCGGGAGCTCTTCGACGTGGTCATCCTCTCCGCGCGCAAGCCGCTCTTCTTCACCAGTAACAACGCTCTCTTCGAGGTCGTGAGCGAAGACGGGCTTCTGCGTCCTGCCCCCGAGGGCATCAAGCACAACGGGGTCTACGTCGGCGGAAACGTCGAGCACGTCGAGCAGTTCCTCGGAGTATCCGGCGACGAGATCCTCTACATGGGCGACCACATCTTCGGCGACGTACATGTCTCCAAGCGCATCCAGCGCTGGCGGACCGGCCTCGTGGTGCGAGAGCTCGAGCAGGAGATCGCCGCAGAGGAGCGGAGCGCGGCCGAGCAGGCTCGCCTATCGGAGCTCATGCAGGAGAAGGAGACCCTCGAGGACGAACAATGCCGGATCCGAGTTGAGCTCCAGCGACTTCGTCAGAAGTACGGCAAGACCTCGGGCCGCAGCGAGGAGGAGCTGCGGCGCGCCGAAGAGACCATCAGGCACCAACTCATGGCGCTCGACGAGGTCATCTCTCCGCTCGCAAAGAGCGCGGCCGAGGTCTCGAATCCACGCTGGGGTCCACTCATGCGCGCCGGCAACGACAAGAGCCACATCGCGCGACAGATCGAACGCTACGCGGACATCTACACCTCGAGGGTCTCGAACTTCATGTCCGCCTCCCCGTTTCGGTATCTTCGCTCCGCGCGAGGCAACCTGCCGCACGACCCGGGACGCTGAGTCAGGCGCATGCGGCGGCCCGGCCTGCCCATCGTCGAGCTCCATCGAGAGATCGAAGACGAAGCAAACGCGCTGGCGCGAGCACACGCGGCGCGCCTTCAGTGCAAAAAGGGCTGCCACGACTGCTGCGTGGACGAGCTCAGCGTCTTCGAGGTCGAGGCGAACCGAATCCGGAGCAAGTTTGGTGCGCTGCTGTCCAGCGGCCGTCCCCACCCGCCCGGGGCTTGTGCGTTCTTGGATGCCGAGGGTGCGTGCCGCATCTACGAAGCCCGACCCTACGTCTGCCGGACTCAGGGACTGCCGCTGCGGTGGCTGGATGAGGATGGGGATGAGCTCGTGGAGTACCGCGACATTTGCCCGCTCAACGAGGCCGGAGAGCCGGTCGAAGCGCTCGCGCCCTCATCGTGTTGGAGTCTCGGCCCCTTCGAGGAGCGCCTCGCGGCCATGCAGGGAGACGGGCGACGCGTGAGACTGCGGGATCTCTTCAGCGGTAGCTGAGCGCGAAGCCCACCGCCCGAAAAGACCCCACCTCCTCGGCGAGGTCGGCGCCGGTCAGAGGATGCTCCTCGAGCCAGCCCTCGGGGAAGGAGAGGTGGATCTGGTCTTTCGCGGCCTCGATACGGATGTCCGGCAAGGCCGCGCCGCTTCGGCTGCGGTTGAGCCGCACGGCGAGTCGAAAGAGCAACGCCAGGCGAAGCACCTCTTCGCGGAACTCGGGCCGAACGCGATCGAAGAGCTCGCGCCGTAGCTTTCGACGGTGGGATCGGACGATGGCCGAGAGCACCGCGCGACCATTTCTGGAGAAGCCGGCCATCTCGAGGTTCTCGATGAGGTAGGCCCCGTGCTTGTGATAGCCGGTGTACGAGATGGAGAGGCCGATCTCGTGAATGACCGAGGCCCACTCGAGGAACTGGCGAGCCTCCTCGTTCACCAGACCGAAGCTGTTCTGGCTCTGGTCGAAGAAGTCGAGCACCGTGCGCCGCACGCGCTTGGCTTGCGCCATGTCGAGGCCGTAGCGCTTGGCGAGCGCGCGGATGGTCTTGTCGCGCACGTCCTCATGCCGGATACGGCCGAGCAGATCGTAGATGAGCCCCTCGCGGAGCGCGCCGCTCGCGGTCTGCATGCTCTCGATCTCCAGCATGTCGAAGACGGCCTTGAGGATGGCGACGCCGCCGGGAAACACGATGGCTCGATCCGCCTCGAGCCCGGGGAGGGCGAGCTTGTCGATGCGCCCCTGCGCGATCATGGCTTTGCGCAGGCGCTTGAGCGACTTCTGCGTGATGTGCGCCTGGGTCCAACCGTTCGCCTCCACGACCTTTCGCGCCGCGATGATGGTCCCCGACGACCCGACCACGCTCTGCCATCCGAGCTCTTTGAAGCGCTCGACCAGCGGCTCGATCTCGAGCCGAGCCGCCATCTCCGCCCGCTGAAACGCCTCTTTGGTGATGCGTCCGTCCCCGAAGAACGTCATCGTGTGGCTGACGCAGCCCATGTAGAGGCTGTCGAGATCGACGGGCTCGAACTGCTCACCGATGATGCACTCGGTGCTGCCGCCGCCGATGTCCACCACGAGCCGTCGATCGCCGCTCGCGGCGAGGCTGTGCGAGACCCCGAGATACACGAGGCGCGCCTCCTCCCGGCCCGAGATGATCTCGATCGGGTGGCCGAGGGCCTCCTGCGCCCGCTCCAAGAACTGCCCGTCTTTGGACTGGCGCAGGGTGTTCGTGCCGACCGCTCGCACCGCGCCCACGGGAAGACCGCGTAATCTTTGACCCATGCGCCGGAGGCTCTCGAGCGCTCGCTCCTGCGCCTCGGGGGTGAGGGTGCGCTCCGCGGTCAGGCCCGCCGCGAGACGCACTCTTTCGCGCAGCTTGTCGAGCACGTGAAAGCGGGCGCCCTCATCCACTCGCACCACGATCATATGGAAGCTGTGCGAGCCCAGATCGACACCGGCTACGACCTGGGACTGGGTGCCGCTCATGAGCGGGTCGGACCATATGTCAGGAGGACATGCCTGAAAAGGGTCAGCGTGTTATCTAGGCGCGGTGGAGATCGTTAGCATCGGAGGCGGCCCAGCCGGCCTCTACGCCGCCCTGCTCATGAAGAAGGCAGATCCGGCCCACCGGATCACCGTGCTCGAGCGCAACCAGCCGGACGACACCTTCGGCTTCGGCGTGGTGTTCTCGGACGCCACGCTCGAGAACTTCCGCGAGGCCGATGAAGAGACCTATCGCGAGATCACCGGTCACTTCGCCCACTGGGACGACATCGCGATTCACATTCGAGGTCGGGTTCACAACTCGACGGGCCATGGATTCTCGGGGCTATCGCGCAGAACCCTGCTTCAGATCCTCCAGCGACGAGCGGAGGCGCTGGGGGTGGAGCTCCGCTATCAGCACGAGGCGGTGGACTTCGAGAGCATCCGAAAGGGCGCAGATCTCTTGCTCGGCGCCGATGGCGTGAACAGCGCGATCCGAACTCAGTGGAGCTCACACTTCGAACCCGAGATCGACTGGCGCCCCAACCGCTTCGTTTGGCTCGGCACGACCAAACCTTTCGATGCATTCACGTTCTACTTCAAGGAGAACGAGGCGGGGCTCTGGAGGGTCCACGCGTACCGCTATGAGGAGGGCTCCTCGACCTTCATCCTCGAGTGCACCGAAGACACCTGGAGGAAGGCGGGCATGGAGCACGCGCCGGAGAGCAAGACGGTCGCCTACGCCGAAGACCTCTTCGCCGAAGAGCTCGAGGGTCATCGCCTCATCACGAATCGCTCGCTGTGGCGGCAGTTCCCCACGATCTCGTGCAAACACTGGAGCTACGAGAACGTCGTGCTCTTGGGGGATGCGGTCCACACCGCTCACTTCTCGATCGGCTCCGGCACCAAGCTCGCCATGGAGGACGCGATCGATCTGCAGCGCGCGCTCGTGCGCCATTCGGATCAACGGGAGGCTTTGCAGGCCTACCAAGAGGCTCGCCAGAGCACCGTAGACAGCATTCAGCGCGCCGCCCAGGTCTCGCTCGAGTGGTTCGAGAACACCGAACGATATATGCCGCTCGACCCCCTGCAGTTCTCGTTCAGCTTGCTCACTCGAAGCCTACGCATCACGCACGAGAACCTGAAGCGACGAGACCCCGCCTTCGTGGAGAAGGTCGACGCGCTCGTCGCGGAGCGCTCCGCTTCCGCACTCGGACAAGCGGTCCCGGTGCCCACGCCGCCGCCGATCTTCAATCGCCTCCGCCTGCGAGAGCTCGAGCTCGACAACCGCGTGGTGGTGTCGCCCATGTGCCAGTACTCCGCGGAAGACGGCGCGGTGAATGACTGGCACTTGGTGCATCTCGGCAGCCGCGCCCTCGGCGGGGCCGGGCTCGTCATCGCGGAGATGACCGACGTCTCTTCGGAGGGTCGCATCACACCGGGCTGCGCCGGCATGTACCAGCGCGAACACGTCCCGGCGTGGCGCCGAATCACCGACTTCGTGCACCGATACAGCCCCGCCAAGATCGGACTTCAGCTCGCACACGCGGGCCGGAAGGGCTCGACCAAGCTCCCGTGGCAGGGCACGGACGTGCCGCTCGACACCGGCAACTGGCCCCTCTTGGCCGCGTCGGCCATTCCCTACGGACCCGGCAATCAGGTTCCCCGGGCCATGGACGAAAGCGACATGAAGCGGGTTCAGGCGGACTTTGTCCGCGCCGCGGAGATGGCGGAGGAGGCGGGCTTCGATCTCGTCGAGCTCCACATGGCGCACGGCTACTTGCTCGCTTCTTTTCTCTCGCCACTGACCAACCATCGCACGGACGGCTTCGGTGGTTCGCTCGACCATCGCATGCGCTTTCCGCTCGAGGTCTTCCGCGCGATGCGCGCGGTGTGGCCCGCGTCTAAACCGATGTCGGTGCGGATCTCCGCCACCGACTGGGCCCCAGGCGGCACCACGGTCGAGGACGCCATTGCGCTCGCGCAGGCGCTGCGCGATGCGGGAGTAGACATCGTCGATGTCTCGTCGGGCCAAACGGATCCCGAGAGCCGACCGGTCTACGGCCGCCTCTATCAGACCCCCTTTGCCGAGCGCATCAAGCAGGAGGTCGGTCTGCCAGTCATGACGGTAGGGAACATCTCCTCTTTCGAAGACGCAAACAGCATCATCGCCGCCGGACGCGCGGACCTCTGTGTCCTGGCGCGAGCACACCTGTACGACCCCTACTGGACGCGCCACGCGGCCCAGGAGCTCGGCTACCCGCTCGAATGGCCCGATCAGTACAAGTCCCTCACACGCTATACCCCGCGTTTCAAGAGCTGAGGTTCCTCGCCCGAACCACGTTTGGCGTAGCAGAGACCGGGGGCTAGTGGCATCATCCGCCGCGATGCGGGGCCCCATCGAGCTGCTTTCGTGGGTGGTCCTCGGCCAAGCCACCCCTCTCGCAGTCACCTTCGAGGAGGCGCTGCTTCGAGCCGACCAGCACCCCGAAGTTCAGGCGATTGTGGCTGCGGCAAAAGCGCGAGACCCCATCGACGGCTCACTCTCCGCGCTGACTCACAACCCCAACTTTACGGTGGGGCCGGGGTGGCGAATCAGCACGGTCAATGACGACGGCCTGGACTTTCAGGTCTCGTTCCAGCTCCCATTCGTGCTCAGCGACCTCGCCGACGCACGCAAGGCGAGCGCCGAGGCCGAGCGCGCGGTCCTCGGGGCGGAGCAGGCGGCGGTTCTGCTCGAGCGCCGACTCCTTAGCGCCCGGAGCTGGTTCGAGCTCAAGGAGCGCGAGATCGAACTCGAAGGCCTCAGTCGAGCCGAGGCGCTCGGTCAACGGACCACCGCGCTCGTCGAGCGCGCGGCGGAGGCCGGCCTCTTGACCCAGGTCGATCTACACGAGGCCCGTGCCCACACCGATGAGATCGTGCTCGAACGACTCGACGCCGAGGGAAGGCTCTTTGAGTGCAGCCTGCACCTCGCAGCCGCCTTGGCCGAGCCGCCCGACCGAGCCATGCGCACCTCGGGCCCCCTGCCCCGCTTCGAGCTCCCGACCGAGCGAGATCAGTGGGTCGAGAACACCGCCGCGCTCCCTTCCACCGCGCTGTTGCGCGAACGTGCTCGTGCGATGGCCAGCTTCTCCGTCGAACAAGAAAGTGAGGCGGCGGACACCTTCAGCGCCGGGGCGCAGCTCCAACGGGAGAGCCCGACGGAAGGCATCGCGTTCCTGATGTTCGGCTGGAGCCCCTCCTGGTTCAACGATGGCGCCCGCCACCGCGCGGGCGCCGTCGAACGGAAGGTCCGTGCCGAGGAAGCCGCGGAACGGGAGGCCCGCGAGAACCGTCGCTTCCTCGTCGAGCTCTTCCACGAGATCGAACACACGCAGGAGATTGTCGAACACCTGGAGACCGTCATGGTGCCCAGCCTGCGGGCCACCCACGAGGGGCGAGCGCGGCAGCTCAGCCTCGGGGAGACGAGTCTGCTCGCCGTACTCGATGCCGAGCGAAGGCTGCTGGCGGGGGAGCTGCGCCTCGTTCGAGCGCAAACCGCAGCCGCGTGGGCCCGTGCACGAGCGTTTCACGTGCTCTCGTCCGTGGGTATCGCGAGCAACACCAAGGAGCATCGATGATGCGAATCTGTTTCTACCTCATCGGAGTTGCCGCTTTCGGGCTGGGTTCTGCCTGCTCCTCGCCCGCGTCGGAGGTCGATCACCACGACGAAGCACACGAAGAGCTCGAGGAGTCGGTCGCTCTCGCTCGACCCTCCGACCGCGTCATCTTCGAAGCCGCCGCGCGAGTCGTCTCCACCGC
Organism: Deltaproteobacteria bacterium; assembly: GCA_011526105.1. Taxonomy (GTDB): domain Bacteria; phylum Myxococcota; class Kuafuiibacteriia; order Kuafuiibacteriales; family Kuafuiibacteriaceae; genus WYAZ01. The sequence continues at coordinate 16,040 of WYAZ01000057.1, forward strand.
GCCCGCCCGTGGAGAGATCAACGTGCTGAATCGCGCGCTGATCGTGAGGCGGCTCGTCGCCGCGGGCGACCGGGTGAAGCAGGGACAGATCCTCCTCGAGGCCGCGATGCCCGATGTCTCCGAGGCCGTCGCGCTCCATCGCTCGGCCGGTGCGCAGCTCGAGCTCGCGGAGAAGCGTCACAACCAGATCGCTCCCCTTCAGAAGGAGGGCCTCCTTAGAGCTTCGGAACTCTACGACCTCGAGCAGTCGATCCACGAGCTTCGGGCGCAACGCGCGCGTTCGCGGGCGATCTGGCAGGCGGTGGGTCTGTCAGAGTCGGAGCTGCTCGCGGTCGAACGCGCCGGTCTGATCCCGCTGCGCGCGCCGGTCGATGGAGTGGTCGTGCGCATGGAGGCGGAACTCGGTCACATGGCGGAGCCGGGAGGAACACCTCTGGCTGAGGTCCAGGGCGAAGCGCTCGGGCGCATCGAGGCCAACCTCGGCTTCTTACCGCCGCCCGGCTCTCTCATTCAGTTCGACGGTATCGACGGACGCAGCCTGGCCCTCAGCTCCACCCCGGCGCAGTCCCTGCTCGACCCCGCGAGCGGTCGCCTGACGGTCTGGTTCAAGCCCCAGAATGAAGTGCTCGTCCCCACAGGACTGCTCGGCAAGCTTCGTATTCGCCCGGGCTCCGCGGACTTGCTCGAGGCGCCGAGCAACGCGGTCGACCGCGACGAGGCCGGGACCCACGTGATGGTGGACGCCGCGGAGGGTCCGCGGCGCACGCCGGTACGCGTCCTCGAGGACCGCGCCGGTCGGGTCGTCTTCGTGGCCCGGTTGCCCGAGGGCGCTCGGGTACGGCTGCGCGCTCGGGTTGAGCTCCAGGGGCACAGCCACTGATGATCGAGCGGATCGTCGAGCTGTCGATCGAGCACCGAAAGGCCGTGCTCATCGCGACGTTCTTACTCGCGCTCCTGGGGTTCGGGGTGAGCAGCGAACTCGCCTTCGACGCGCTCCCCGACGTCACCGGCAACTCGGTGGTGGTGCTGACCCGCGCCGCGGGCTTCAACCCCGAAGAGGTCGAGCAGCTCGTCACCCGACCGGTCGAGATCAGGCTCGGGGCGCTCCCCGGCACCGTGGGCCAGCGCAGTGTCTCCCGCTTCGGCATCTCCGCCGTGACCGTGCTGTTCGACGAGGCCACCCCCATGTTCCTCGCGCGTCAGCTCGTGTCGGAGCGGCTGGCGGGGGTGGGGGCGGAGCTGCCGCCCGGGGCCGAGCTGCCGGAGCTCGGCCCACTCTCGGGTGGGCTCGGTGAGATCTTCCAGCTCACCGTATCCTCAGCCACGCGGAGTCCCTCCGAGCTCTTGACCATCACCATGCTCGATCTCGCCCCCGTCTTTCGGCGGGTGCCGGGCGTGGTCGAAGTGAATCCTTGGGGCGGACGAAGACGCACCGTCGACATCATCCTGCACCCCGAGCGGCTCGCGCCTCGCAAGCTGACGGTCGAGTCGGTCCGAGCCGCGCTCGAGGGCGAGTTCCGGGCGGTGCCGGGCAACACCTTGGTCTCCGGCGATCGACAAGTCTTCTTGCGCGGGACCTCGCTGAGCACAGATCCAGCGGAGCTCGGGCGGCGCCTCATCCGGCCGGGCGTGTTTCTGTCGGACATCGCAACGATCGAGGAGGGTCACGAACCGCGCACCGGCGCCGCGACCCGAGACGGCCGGGGCGAGACCGTCTACGTGATGCTCCAGATGCTTCGCGGCGCCAACGCGCTCGAGGTCCTCGAGCGGGTGAAGGCGGTGTTGCCGGAGGCCCGCGCCGCCTTGCCGCCCGACATGCGAATGGAGCTGGTCTACGATCGCAGCGTCCTCGTTCACCGGACGCTACGAACCGTCTTCACGAACCTCGCGGAGGGTGGCCTCCTCGTCGTGATCGTGCTGTTCCTGATGCTGGGCAACACACGCGCCGGATTGCTCGTCGCCTCTTCGATCCCGCTGTCCATGCTCGGCGCTACGACCGGCATGGTGCTCCTCGGCGTCCCGGGAAATCTGATGAGCCTCGGCGCCATCGACTTCGGGCTGTTGGTCGACGGCGCAGTGGTGATGGTGGAGTCCGTCTATCACCGGTTCAGCACCTCGTCCGATCCCAACGAACCGATCGAGGCGCGGGTCAAGGCGAGCACGTTGTCTGTGGCCCGACCCGTGTTCTACTCCGTCCTCATCATCCTCGTCGTCTACATCCCCATCCTGAGCCTGACCGGCGTGGACGGGGCGCTGTTCCGACCCATGGCGTTGACGGTCGTGCTGGCGCTGACGACCTCTCTGTTGCTCGTGCTGACCTTCGTGCCAGCCGCCTGCGCGGTGTGGCTGCGCGCCCCCAGCCAAACGGAGGTCGAACCCTGGCTGGTGCGGGGGCTGCGTCGCTCCTACGACCCGCTGCTCGATTGGTCGCTCGGTCATCCGCGAGCCGTCACCGCGGGCGGCGCGGTCCTCTTGGCGCTGGCGGTGGTGCTCTTCGCAAGGGCGGAGACCACCTTCGTTCCGCAGCTCGACGAAGGGAGCCTCGTCATCCAGACCACGCGGCGCCCCGACATCACGATTGAGGCGGCGGTGCGGGCCTCCAACGAGCTCGAAGCCGCTGTCCTGAAAGCTGCGCCCGAGGTCCGATCGGTGGCGTCCCGCATCGGGAGCCCGGCGGTCGCGACCGATCTGATGGGCCTCGAACAAGCCGACATCTTCGTCGAGATCGCACCCCGCTCGGAGTGGAGGGACGGCCTCACGCGCGAGGCGCTCATCGAGGGCATCGAACACGAGATCGACGGGCTGGATCGCGAGAGCGAGGTGAGCTTCACCCAGCCCATCCAGATGCGCTTCAACGAGCTCGTGGGCGGGGAGACCACGGACGTAGCGCTCTCGATCTACGGTCCAGATCTCGAGCGCCTCCGAGGTTTCGCGGAGCGCGCCTCGAGCGCGCTCGCGGCCATCCCAGGGGTGGACGACGCGCGTATTCTCGCGCCGCCAGAGGTCGCGCTTGTCGAGGTCGTCCCAGATCCCTTCTCGGTCGCCGCCCAGGGTCTGTCGTCCGGAGAAGTTCTCGACGCGGTGCAGGCCCTCCGAAATGGGCTCCATGTCGCGACCGCGGTCGAAGATCGGCAACGCATCCCGATTCGACTTCGCCTCTTTGGGCCGGAGAGCGAGCTGGGCCTCGAACAGGTCCTGCTCCCCGTCGAGAGCGGCAGCTTGGTGCCGCTCCATCGCCTCGCGGAGGTCCGTAGACGACCAGTGCCCTCGCTCGTCAGCCACGAAGACGGGCTCCGGCGCATCGTCGTGGGTTTCAACGTGCGCGGGCGCGCTTTGGGTACCGTGGTGGAAGATGCGCGCGCGGCCTTCGAGAAAGCGGTCGACCTCCCCGCACCCTATCGAGCCGCTTGGAAGGGACAGTACGAATCGCTGGTCGAGGCCCGCGAGCGAATGGCGCTGGTGGTCCCTGTCTCACTCCTTCTCATCCTCGGCCTCCTCCTGCTGGCATTTCGAGCCTTGGGCCCAGCGCTCCTCATCCTTCTGAATGTGCCTTTTGCTGCCGTCGGTGGAATCATCGCACTCACCGTGAGAGACCTGCCGTTGTCCATCTCGGCACTGATTGGCTTCATCGCCTTGTCGGGCATCGCGGTCTTGAACGGGGTGGTGATGACCAGCCGCCTCCGCGGGCTTCTGCTCGACGGGGTCCCCGCCGCAGAAGCCGCGAGGCGAGCTGCCCGGAGCCGCCTGAGGCCGGTCATGATGACCGCGCTGGTCGCGGCGCTCGGCTTCGTGCCGATGATGCTCGCCACCGGCGTGGGGGCGGAGGTTCAGCGACCTTTGGCCACGGTGGTGGTGGGGGGGCTCCTGAGCTCTACACTCCTCACTTTGGTCATCCTACCGACCTGGGTTGCGTGGCTCGGTGATCGAAGGTCTCGACCCCGAGCATGATCTCGAGGCCTCACTTCGAGAGCGCGGCCTTCGAGATCCAGGTGCGCTCGACTTCGTCCCGCTCCGGGCGATAAACGACACACACCATGCCTTCGTCGAGCTGCCCCGCCCACGCGAAGACGTTGCCGCGCCGATCCTTCACCTTCGGCTGCATACGCGCTTCGACCTGCCATTCCGAGAGCGCTCGATGCAGGTGAAGGAGGCGAACCTTGTCTCCGATCGGTGCCGCCTCGTCGACGGGTACCGCTCGACGGGCGAGCGCCGAGAGGACCTTCCCCGCGTCGTCGAAGACTCGCCAGGTGACCTCGCCGCTCTTCTCCTCCGCCCGCTCGACGCGCCGCAACGCGGATACGGAGAGCACGCGGCGGTCTGCATGCAACGCGCGACATTGATTGAGGGAAGCGAGGACGTGGTCGGAGAGTAAACGCTCGGCCGGCGGAGCCTGCATGAGCAGCAACACAGCGAAGCTGACGAAGGCCATCATCGAAAGCGCTCCACGAACAGATCGGCCGCCTGCTGCTCGAGGCGGGGCAGATCTCCACGATAGCCGCTCACCGTCACGGCGGAGCCCGGCACGATCGCCAGCGTCGACACATCCATTCGATTCAAGACGATGGTGTACACGCTGCCCTCCTCTTGGACCGATCCATACACGAGCTGGTTCGCGACCTTGAGCCGACCGAGTTCGGGGGCATTTGGAGCGTCCCCGTCGTAGACAAAGCGACCGATCTTTTTCATCTCGGCGAGCGCGGCCTCGAGCTTCTCGGGGTCGACGACCTCGCAAACGTCGGCGAGGGAGAGGCGCGCACGCAGGAGCTCTGCGATCTGAAGCGCAGCCTTCTTCGTCTTGGGACCGTGCTGCAAGGGGAGCACCGCGACCACCGGGCGAGACTCGAGCGGGACGACGATCTGCTGAGCCGCGCGCTCGGCGGCCATCCGCACCTGAGCGTCGGGGTCTCGAACCGCGAGCGTCTTGAGGCGATCGCGCTCCGAAAGCGTGCCGATGCGTCCCAGAGACTGCACCGCCGCTTCGCGCACCGGTGGTGCCACGTCGTTCTCCGCCATGTGGACGAGGAGCGCGCGGACCGCGGCCACCAGCGTCGCCTCGGGCGAGACGCCACCGATGAGTCGAGCCACGTTCGAGCGCAAGAAGTGGCTCTTGTGTGCCCTCGCGACCGAGAGCATGCGGTCGAGGATGGCGTCGTTCGACACCCCGGCCGCGAGGCTCTCGGCCGCCGCGTGGCGAACCGAACGAGAGCCATCGCCCAGGAGTTCGATGCGCTCCTTCGCCCCGATCTCCGGAGCCTCTGGAGCTACACGCGTCAGCGCTCGCAGCGTGGCGACACGAAGGCCCGGCGTCTCTGCCTTGAGTCCGCGCAGCACCACGAACATGCGAGCCCTCTCGTCGGTCTGAACGTGCGCAACGAGCGCTTCGATGATCTGCGTTTGCTCGGCTTCGAGTTCAACCTCTTCATAGGTCTCGATGAGTCCAAAGACGTCGCTCGCGGACTGCATCTCGCGGATGTCGGTCGCGGTCGGGGTAGAGCGGCAGCCCACAGAGCCCACCAAGCCCACGCACAGTAGATAGGTCGCAACGAACCGAATCATGAAGCCTCCCAGCTCACTCGCCCCGGACGCCCACTTGAACCCCGGCCTCCACTCTTGCCATCATCACCCGCGCGGCCGCCACGACCACCATCGCCGGCTTTTCCATCCTTCCCCTTCTGCCCATCGCGACCGCGAGGATGTCCAGTGGCCCCAGAACCGCCGGAGCCGCCTGCACCCCCACTCCCGCCCTTTCCGCCGTCACCTCCGGCGCCGGCCGCTCCGCCCTGCCCAGCCCCGCCGCCATCACCGCCCGCGCCACCCTGGCTCGAGAGCAGGAGAGCCTTTCGCGCCACCGTCGCGAAGCTGCCTCCACCATAGACCCGCACACGAAGGTTGCCGCCCGGACCGCCGGGGCCGCCTAGGCCGCCCGACCCACCCGGGCCCCCGTTGCCGCCGGAAGCGCCATCGCCTCCGTCACCGCCATCGCCACCATCGCCGCCGTCACCCCCTGGGCCGGTGCTGCTGCCGTCGCCATCGCCCCCTCGGCCGCCCGCGCCACCGGACCCGCCGTCGCCGCCCGCGCCACCCGCACCGCCGTCACCGCCGTCGCCGCCCGCGCCACCTCGGCCTCCGATGGTCGCCACGGTGAATTGTTCATCGCTGTGTAGAAGATACGTCCGGCGTTCAGGGGCGGCGCCAAACAGGCTCGCGTTCACCTCGAGCAGCAACAGGACCTCGCTCGGGAAGAACTTGGAGACCACCGGTCTCACTGCGAGCTCCACCTCCGGTCCCGCTTCACCTTCGCGCCCTGGGCTCCCCTCCTGGCCACCTGCCCCGTCGCCGCCCGGACGCGCGTTCTTTCCGTCGGCGCCCGCTTCTCCATCGCTGCCTGGCGAACCGCGACGTCCATCGTCACCATCCTCACCCCTCTTGCCATCGTCGCCGTTCGATCCGTGACTCCCAGCCTCGCCCGCGCGGCCCGCCTGGCCCTCCGCTCCGTGGCGAACGAAGGGCTGGTAGTCGTGTGCGTCGTACCGTGGGGGAAAGACGATGCGTTCGCGGAAGGCCCCGATGGAGACATCGACTCGGAATCCCGTATCGAGCGTGGTGAGCACATCGGGGTTGGGCGCCAGGTGAACGCCCGCGGCAGAGGCCCGCACCACTCCATCCGGCGAGGAGAAGGTGATCGGCAGCGGCGTTCGAGTGAGGTCGAGGAGCTCGAGTTCTCCGTCCTCATCGAGCCAAGCGACGAGGTCGATGAGTTGGGCGCCTCCGCGCTCGGGGTGAATCGACACCGGCCGCAGATCGGGCGCGCGCGAAGGCAAGACGTACAGCGCGCGCACCCGTTCGAGGCGCCGACTCGAGTCGTCACGATTCGCCTCCGAGACTTCAGGGTGCTGACCGAGCTCCGGCAGCGGCGGCGCGAGTGGCGTGCGGCAGGCCCCGAAGCCGAGGGCGAGGAGAGCGCAGAGCGGCCTCATGGCGCGAGCTCCCGCACGAGATCGAACTCCCTCGATCGCGCCAGATCCGCGAGCAGTCGAAAGACCTCGGGTGAGCTCTCCCAGAGCAGCAGATCATCGTGCAGCGCAGCCCTCGCGCTGGGCCTCGCGAGCAGCACCCGCTCTGCGAGATACGCTCCCAGAAACCGATCGCCGGGGTGCGGCCTGTGGGTCGGCCGACCGGGCGTCGGTGCGCTCGCGCCAAAGAACGCCTCCGCGGTGGCTCGAGCCAGAGGGGCCTCCTCGGCGCGAGCTCCCAGGGTGACCCAAACTCGGCGCCGGACCCGCGGCCCCGCCACGATGCTCGCGCGCTGCAAGAGATTGATCGCCTCGCGCAGCTCGATCCAGGCCTCCTCCGGGCGTCGATGACGCTCGTCTCTTCCCTCATCGAGCCGATGCAGCACCGTTTGGATCGCCCGCACCAGTGCCGCTTCGTTCAGCGGGTTCTCCGTCTCCAGCCAGCCACCGAGCGCTCGGTCGAGCACTCGAACGCTCACCGCGAGCGTCGCCACCCGGGCCTGCAGGGCACGCGACGACGCGGGAGCTCGGTCTCCGAGCTTGGCCGCAAAGACGTTGAGCCCCTCCGCCAAGTCCGCCTGCACCTCGGGATCAGCGAAGATGAAGTCGTGTTTGCTCCACAACGCATCGACGATGTATTCGGCGGCGCGAGGACCGGGCGCCGCGTTCAGCGACTCGATCAGAGCATCCACCGTCGAGGGCTCCCCGAGTCGCCCCAGGGCCCACGCCGCCTGGGCGCGGAGTGGGTCCGGGGCCCTCGAATCCGAGAGCACGCGCCCCAGCACCAAAACGCAGCCGGCGCATGGGTCACCGAGCTGTCCGATGAGATACGCCGCCTGTTCACGGTCCGCCGGATGCGCCCCGGCGGCTTGCAAGGCAGCTTTCGCGCGTTCCTGGCCGCCGCGCCGGGCCTCCATAGAGCCGAGTTCTGAGGCCTTGGGCCATCCGGAGGCGCAGCCGGCGGCGAAGAGAACGGCCAACGCGATCGGGGCCTTCAGCGAGCGGGGGTTCATGTCGCAGCTCGATTCCGGGCGGAATCCTGCGGTGTAAACGGGGGAGATCGCAACCTCGGGACGGGGGGTTCTCCAATGAGATCGCCCGCACATGACACTCGGACGTTGACTGGCCCCAAACCGATGAAGATGCTGCTCACCTAAACCTGCGCTCTCTCCGAAGACCCTCCTTCTACGTATCGTCCATTCCTTGGCCCTTCTCGTTTCTTGGAGCTTCCTGGCGTGAGCGCCCGCGTGCTGCGGCCCGCGTTATCCAAAACGGAACCCCAAAGTGACGACAATTTCTTTCTCTGATCTCCGACTCTCGGAGGCGATCCTTCGTGCGCTCGAAGCGAAGAACTACAAGACCCCTACCCCCATCCAAGCCGGCGCCATCCCCGAGCTGCTCGCCGAGCGCGACCTCCTCGGTATCGCACAAACCGGAACCGGAAAGACCGCGGCGTTTGCGCTGCCGATGCTCGAGCTGCTCTCGAAGCGCGGCGGGCGCGCCAAACCTCGTGCCCCTCGGGCGCTCATCCTCACCCCCACCCGTGAGCTCGCCTCGCAGATTGGGGAGAGCTTCACCGCGTATGGCAAGCATCTGTCGGTGAACAACCGCGTGATCTTCGGCGGCGTGGGGCAGGAACCTCAGGTCCGAGCGCTCAAGGCCGGTGTAGACGTACTCGTCGCCACGCCCGGAAGGCTCCTCGATCTCATGGAGCAACGCCACGTCAGCCTCGACGCGGTCGAGATCTTCGTCCTCGACGAGGCGGACCGTATGCTGGACATGGGCTTCATCCACGACGTCCGGCGTGTCATCAACGTCCTGCCACGCGAGCGTCAGTCGCTCCTCTTTTCGGCGACCATGCCCAAGGACATCGTGGAGCTAGCCAACAAGATCTTGCGGAACCCCCTCCGCATCGAGGTCACTCCGCAGGCCACCACCGCCGAGAAGGTCGTGCAGCACGTCCTCTTCGTCGAAAAGAACGACAAACGCGCGTTGCTCGCGGAGATCCTGAAAGACCCGGAGATTCAGCGAACGCTCGTCTTCACACGCACCAAGCATGGTGCGAACCGTGCGGCCGAATATCTGGCGAAGGCTCGCATCCCGGCGGAGGCCATCCACGGGAACAAGTCTCAGTCCGCCCGCGAGCGCGCACTCGAGAACTTCCGGGCGGGGAAGACACGCGTGTTGGTCGCCACCGACATCGCCGCCCGCGGCATCGACGTCCCCGGCATCACCCACGTCATCAACTTCGATCTCCCGAACGTGCCCGAGAGCTACGTGCATCGCATCGGTCGCACCGCGCGAGCGGGGCGAGCCGGCGTGGCGCTGTCGTTTTGCGACATCGAGGAGCGAGAGTTCCTTCGCGACATCGAGAAGCTCATCGGCCTGAAGTTGAACGTCGTGGAGAACCACCCGTTCAAGTCCACCCTCCCGATGGGTACCCGGCCGCCTCCCAGCGCCCCGACCAACAACCGGCGTCCTCCCGCGCGGCGCAACAACCGGCGCGGCGGCGGCGGCGGTGGTCGCTCGTATCACGCGCGGAGCTGAACCCCTCTAGAGGTCGCGCGTGGCACGCTCGATGCGCTGTCGCCCCGAGGGAAAGAGGAAAGCCGCTACTAGGCTGAACAGACCGCCGAAGATGAGCACCATCGCGGCGACCTGGAACGGTTGTGCGACCGAACGGTCCCCCACGAAAACGAGCCCGAAGAACCCGGAAAGCAACCCTGCGGGAACGGCGAGCGCGCCGATGATGAGCAAGAGTCCGCGCACGTGCGGTAAGCACCTCACCTGACCCAATGCGTCAAGGGTGATACGCGCATTCTGCGTGGACTCCGGGATCCCCGAGGGGCGGAGTCGACGATCGCGCTTGCCGCGAGACCCAAGCTCCAGTTAGCCCCAGGCATGGCCAGCTTCGCAATCCCCGTCAGTCTGTACATGACTCAGTCCGTGCACTCGATCGAACCCGAGGCCTCTCTTCAGGCGGCGGCCGATCGGCTCTCGGAGCTTCGCATCGGAAGCCTCGCGGTCACCAAGGGTCAGGAGCTTCTGGGTGTGCTCTCCATGACCGACCTCCTCGGGGTCGGTCGGCTCCAGGCGGGTCGGCTTCCAGAGGCCAAGCTCCTCACTCTGCCCCAGCGCAGCGTCGCCGAGCTGATGACCCGCGAGGTCGTCACGGTGAGGCCGAGTGAGACGATCGAGCGCGTCTGCGAGGTGATGCTCGAGAAACGCATCCACCGCGTGTTCGTCGTGGAGGAGGGCCGCCTGCGCGGTGTGCTCAGTACCAAGGACGTCATGACCGCGCTTTGGCACAAGCGCGTCAATCGACCCATCTCGGAGCTCATGTCTTCCCCGGTCTACACCATCCGCGCCTCCGAACCGGTCTCGCTCGCCACCGACCGCCTCGAGAAGGCGAAGGTGAGTGGTCTCGTCGTCGTCGATGACGGGCTCCCGGTGGGCGTCTTCGCCCAGACGGAGGCGTTGGCCAGCCAGAACGAGGAGCGAACCGCGTCCGTCGAAGACGTGATGAACCCCGCCATCCTGGCGCTCGCTCCGAGCATCAAGATCTTCCGGGCCGCGTCTCAGGCCGCCTCCATGAACGTGCGGCGAATCGTGGTCCTCGAAGGGCGAGAGCTCGTGGGCATCGTGACGGGCCTAGACTTCTGTCGCGCCGCTTCGGGCGCTGCCCTGGGCTGACGCAGCGTCAGCCCGGGCGAGGCTCCGCCATGGAGAGATGGCCGGGGGTGCACGGAGATCGCTCCGGCCTCCTCGAGGCCCACGAAAAAGACTCGAGCGTCCGCCTGTATCTCGACCTGAAGTCTCGCGGAGGCCGGCAGAACGACCAGGCCCTCGATCTCTAGATCCGCGGACGGACCACCCCTGTCCTCAGACACCACCACGATGAACCCGAGGTCCATCGCGTTCGGCCGCGCAAGTGCAAACTGTGTATCGCCGCAGCCCCGGGGCGGCGACGAACGGGCCAGGTCAGGCAGGGAAACACGAGGGGGCGGGATGCACAATCCATGTGGGGCCCGGGACGTGTCCAGTCTATCCTCACTCCATGTATCCGGCCAGCAGGAGGCAATCTGAGCTCAGCGCGTGACTCCACACCACCGGGCGGTGTCTCGGAGGCCGTGAGTGAAGCCGAGCCAACACCTTTGCCAAAACCCCCGGCGCTCATCCGCTACGGCACCTTGGGAGGCGTATTCACGCCCACACTCCTGACGATTCTCGGCGTGATCATGTACCTGCGCCTGCCCTGGGTCGTGGGCAACGCGGGCCTGCTGGGTGGATTGATGGTCATGGGGCTGGCGATCGGCATCACGACCGCCACCGGTTTGTCTCTCTCCTCCATCGCAACCAACACCCGCCTCGGCGCCGGAGGCCCCTACGCGATCATTTCGAAGTCGCTCGGCCTCGAGATCGGCGGCAGCGTGGGCGTACCGCTCTACCTGTCACAAGCACTCGCGGTCGCCATGTACATCTTCGGCTTTCGCGAAGGCTGGACTTGGGTCTTCCCGGAACACCCGCCCATCCTGGTCGATCTCGGCGTCTTCGCCGCTGTCTTCGCCATCGCATACGTGAGCGCCGGACTCGCGTTCAAGATCCAATACCTCGTCATGCTGGTGATCATCGCCTCGCTCGTCGCCGTGCTCGGCAACCCCGAGGTCTGGACCAGCGCGAATGAGATACAACTTTGGGGCACCTACCGCGGCTCGCCCGAGAATGACTTCTCCGGCGCCGACTTCTGGTTGGTCTTCGCCGTCTTCTTCCCTGCCGCCACCGGGATCATGGCCGGCGCGAACATGAGCGGAGAGCTCGTGAATCCTCGGAAGAACATCCCGGTGGGCACCCTGGCCGCCATCGGGATCAGCACGGTGGTCTACGCCGCACTCGCCGTCTGGGCGGCCAAGGCCGGCACCGAGGAGGAGTTGACCGGGAACTACACGATCATGATCGAGCGGTCGCTCTTCGGGCCGCTGGTGCTCGCCGGGCTGCTGGGAGCCACCTTCTCATCCGCCCTCGCTTCTTTGGTGGGCGCGCCGCGCATCCTCCTTGCGCTCTCGCAGGACGGCCTCGTCCCCAAAGGACAGGCTTTCACGAAGGTCAGCGCGCGAGGTGAGCCGAGACGGGCCATGCTCCTGACCGGCATCATCGTGCTCGCGGCGCTCATGATGAGAGACCTCAACGCGATCGCCCCTCTGATCTCGGGCTTCTTCCTCATCACCTACGCGGTCGTGAATCTCGTCATGCTCATCGAGTCGAGCCTGGGGCTCGTGTCCTTCCGACCCACCCTGAGGCTTCCCAGGATCGTGCCGCTGCTCGGCACCGCCGGATGTCTATTCGCGATGTTCATCGTGAACCCGACGTTCAGCCTGCTCGCTTGGGGCGCGGTGCTCGGTCTGTACTTCTGGATCATGCAGCGTCGCCTCGACCGGCGCGCGGACGACGTGCGGAGCGGAATCTTCGTCGCCTTCGCAGAGTGGGCGGCGAGTAAGTGCACAGAGCTCGGCATCAACACCTCACGCGCCTGGAAGCCGAGCTTCCTCGTGCCGGTCGTGGATGGCGCGGAGCTGAGAGGTGAGTTCCGTCTGGTGGTGGACATGTGCGACCCCTCGGGGAGCGCGAAGCTGTTGGGGATTGCGAACCGGGAGACCGTCACGGACCTCACGCCGCGCATCGAGAACCTCGGGATCTCGCTGCGCAAGCGCGGGGTCTTTACGACCTGGAGTGTGCTCGACTCCGCGAGTTTCGTGACCGGTACGATCGCGGGCCTCCAGGCGCTCAAGAGCGCCTTCTTTCGTCCGAATGTACTCCTGCTCTCTCTGCCGGAGAACCCGGAGCGCTACGCGGAGCTTCAGCAGCTCATCGGCGAGGCCAAGCGCCTCGGGATCGGCGTGACGCTCCTCGCGCTTCATCCGAAGGCCGGACTGGGTCGAATGTCGGTGATCAATGTCTGGATCCGGCCGCCCTCCCCGGGTGAAAGCGTGGAGGTCGCCCTGGGACGCGGAAACATGAACCTGGCCGTGCTCCTGGCCTATCGTCTCGCGCGCGGTTGGAAGGCCGACCTCAACCTGATCTGCGCCGTGGCCTCGGAGACCCAAGCCGAGGATGCGAGACGATACGTCGAGGAGCTGCGTGATCTCGCTCGTGTGCCGGAGGGGGCCAAGACCCACGTGGTGGTGAGTGAGCTGGAGGCCGCAGTTCGAAGTGTTCCGCAGAGCGACATCGACATCCTCGGCATGCCCAGGAATGAGGATCTGGCCTTCGTCCGAAGGATGGTCGAAGCCACTCGCTCGTCCTGCATGTTTACGATCGATTCGGGGAGCGAGAACGCCCTCGCGTAGAGCCCGGTGCGGCGCTGCGATTCGGGACCTCTGGGTTGGCGGTCCAGCGCCGCGTGATCGGGCTCTCCCGCCCGCGAACGAGGCCTCGCTGGTGTAGACCTCCGCCGGAAGCACGGACGCCTTTCGAAGGTCTGGATGCACGAACATGCGCGTCGCCACGGCCGAGGAGGCTACACGCCTCGTATCACCCGGGGGGGTGACGGTGCGATCGGTTCGTGAGAGGTTCGGGTGGTGGAGGAGCTCTTCGAGGCGCTTCATCGACCTTCGATGGGTTGCACGGATGACCTCGAGACCTGGATGTCCTCGTACCGCCAAAGACCCATGCGGCCACCGCGCCACGACGCGGTGTATGGGGGCCTTCAAGCCGGCACCATCGGGTTGGCTTTTCTATCCGGCTACCAAGCGGCGCTTCGAGAGCTCGTGCCCAGCCTGTCGCGAACGGCCTTGGTCGCGCTCGCCGCCTCCGAGACCGCTGGCGCCCACCCGAAGGCGATGGAGACGCTCCTCTTGGACGGGCGCCTCGTCGGCAGGAAGGCATACGTCACTTTGGGAACCCGCGCCGAACGCCTGCTCGTCGTAGCGCGCCGTTCGACGACGGAGCGAAACTTGGTGGTGGTGGAGATCGACGCTCGAACCCCGGGCGTCCGACTCACCACTCTGCCGCCCACGCCCTTCGTGCCCGACGTCCCGCACGCCGCGCTCGAGGTCGACTGCAGCATCGAGGGCCACGAGGTCCGAGACGGGGATGGCTACACTTCGTACCTCAAGCCCTTTCGTACGATCGAAGATCTCCACGTGCTGCTCGCGCTCCTCGCTCACGCGTCGGCGACGGCTCGATCGAGCGCCGCCGACCGGTCGCTGCGCGAACAGCTCTCCGCAACCGTTGCCTCGCTCTTGGGACTCATGGACCTTCCTCCGCTGTCACCCGCCCTGCACCTTGCGCTCGGCGGCGTGCTGCCACAGGCGAGGGAGCTCATGAGCCGCGTCGGTGATCATCTGCGCGTGGTGCGTCATCAGCGCGCCGAGGCTTGGGCCCGCGACCTGCCTTTGCTCGGCATCGCAACGGGCGTGCGGCAGAAACGCCTCGAGCGGGCTTGGGAGGCGTTCGCCTGAGATGGCCACCTACGCGATTGGTGACATTCAAGGCTGCTTCGACCCATTCCGGCGTCTCCTCGATCGCATTCACTTCGATCCCAAAGCAGATCGGCTGTGGCTCACCGGCGATCTGGTCAATCGTGGGCCCGCCTCCCTCGAGGTGCTTCGCTTCGTGGTCGACCATCAAGACAGCATCGTGAGTGTGCTCGGTAACCACGACATCTACCTGCTGCAGCGCTATCTGGGCGTGGTGAAGGTCAAGGCCTTCGATACCCTGCAAGATATCTTGCGGGCGCCGGACGCGCCGCGTCTACTCGACTGGCTGAGGCACAGGCCGCTTGTGCATCGCGATGGACCCTACCTCATGGTTCACGCGGGCCTGCTCCCGAGCTGGAGCGCCGAAGACGCGGTGGAGCGGAGCGAGGAGGCAAGTCGCGCCTTGCTGGGGCCTCATGGCAATCTCCTGCTTGCAGCGCTGAGACACGAGGCGAGCCCTTGGCCGGACGAGGCCGGGGACCTGGCGCGGCTGCGCGAGACCTTTGCCGTCATGACCCGTGCCCGGATGCTCGACACGAAGGGTGGGTTGCGCGAGGACTTCACCGGCCCACCCGAGAACGCACCCGCCGGCCTCGTGCCATGGTTCGACGCCAAGAACCGCAAGACGGGGAGCTCGGTCATGATCTTTGGACATTGGGCGGCGCTGGGCCTCCGGATTCGCACGGACATCCTCGCCCTCGACTCGGGTTGCGTCTGGGGGCAAGCGCTCTCGGCCGTCCGCCTGGAGGACCGAGCTGTCGTGCAGGAACCGAGCGATCCAAGTTGGCGTCCTCAGTCCGCCGAGTAATCCGAACTCCCGCAAAGGCCGGGAGCCATGAAACCGTTTCTCGGGTACGGTGGGGGCCGGTGAGATCGGATATCCGAAGAACCGTCGCGTTTGCCTTGGCGCTCGTGGGCTGCGAGAGCCCCGGTGGGCCTGGGCTTCCTCTGGAGAGCGCGCGGCCGCCTTCGCCCGCCGCAAACTCCTGCGCGCCCGCGCTTCAGATGGGAAACGACTGGTTTCACTTCGCCGACGTCATCGGCGGGAACTCGTGCCTCATCTACCTCGAGCAGGATGAGTGTGTGCTCGGGATCTTGGATGACTGCACGGACCGGGCGGTTTCGCGGCAGTGGTACGGTCGGCTCTCCCCGGGGCTCGACGTCACCCTGGTCGCCCGACGCGGCTCCGCCGAGCCCGGTCCGCAGTGCAGCGGACGGATCGGTGAGACACCGGAGGAGCGCTCGCGGCTCGAGCTTCGGTGCGTGACCTCCCCGGACCACGCCGGCTCGAAGATCGTGCTCGAGCGAAGACTGGACTCCCCCCCAGCGCTCGGCGAGGTCGAGCGACGGGTGGACGTGTTTCCGTACCTGGGGGCAGGGCCCTTCGCGGACATGGACGAATACATGTTCGATGCGGCCGAGGTGAAGGTGGCCGGGCGAGACGAGCTCTGGTTCACGGTGGGTGCCGGGGACCACCCACAGACCGGGGTTCACATGCTCGATCAGCACTCCCGATCCCTCGTCGGCTTCGTGCCCATGCCCTACGCACAGCTCGTGGAACCCGCCGGCGCTTCCGTCGTGGCGGTGAGCTCCTACGCGATCACACAGATCGAAGCCGAGACACGCAACGTGCTGGGCACGACACCACTCAGCGGCGGCCTCGCGCCCACCGCGTTGTCCTTCATCGCCGGCGAGGGTCGCGTCTTCGTCGGCTTCGACCCGGGCGACGAGAAGTTCTCAGGCCTCGTTCTCTCTTTTGACCTCGGGGGCGCAGGGGTCCTCGCACGCAGCAATGAGTTGCTCGTGGGCACGACCTCGGCCATCGTGTCCGTCCCTCGGCAGCCGGATGGCACCGTCGCATTCGTCTTTGGTTTCAGTTCCGGGAGCGGGGCGGCCCTCATGTTGGGAGTGGACGTCGATCTCGGCAAGACGCGCACACACACTTTCCCGTTCCGACCAAACATGGCCCGCTACCTCCCAGAACGCTCGGTGGTCGCGGTGGTGGGCGGGAACCGCTACGCCGAGCTCGACCCGACGGATCAACAAACCCCGCTTCGAACGGTGGTCGGAGTGCCCTACACGGAAGCTGGCCAGGACTTCAGCTTCGATGCGGCGCGCAACCGCGTCTACTTCCTCGGCCGCAGCTACGACCCGAGTCAGCCTACAACTTTCTCTCATATGAGGCCGAGTCTGCTGACCACGATCGATCTCACGACCGAACGGGCCGAGCAGCGCATAGTCACCATCAACGCCATGAGTCGGCGCGTCTTCTTCCTGGAAGCCGCCAACGCGGTGGTGGTGCCGCTGCAGCGCCTTGGGCGCGTGGAGTGGATCAAGCTGTAGGGGCTCAGGCTTCGTTCGCTTCGAGCTGACGTGCGAGTTCGATCCAGGCCTGACGCGCGATCACCGCAGCGTGGCTGAGTTCGTGACCGGCCTCTTCTGGAAGTTGATCGCGGTGGAGATCGAAGGCCACGTCGGTCACGAGCAGGCTGAGGCTGAGAGGCACCGCGCGGAGCTGAAGCTGCAGCCGTCCTCGAGCACCACCACTCGGGATCTCCTGTGCGTGGAGGCGTGCGAGGACGCGACTTGCATCGGCTTCGATGCGAGTCAGGGCCGCTTCAAACCGCGTGCGATGCGAACTCGGCAGCATCGAGACGCTGGTCCGAAGCTCCTCGAGGGCCCGCTTCGCCCGCTCGATCGGGTCGAGCGGCGCCTGACGCTCGATGAGCAAGTTGAGTTTCGCCGGAGCCACCGAGGGGCCGGCCTTGCTCGCAGCCTGCCCGCGTTCGCAGGCAGAGGCGGACACGGCGGCGGTGAGCACGAGAGCGACAGACAACTTCATGGGCGTTTCCTTCCCCGGGAAGACCCCTAGGTAGACCAACTCGCTTCGACAGGTAAAGGCCTTTCGAACTCGGCCCGCCGCCGGGTCTAGGCGCTAACCCTGAGCTCGGTCATAGGCACCGGCCAGGGCGAGCAGGGACAGACCGGTGGCGTGGTCAGCGAGCTCTTCCGGTGGCACCCCGAGCGACGCGTCCAGCACCTGCCCGGTCTCGGTGGTCTTCGAGCGGAGGAACGACAGGAGGTCCACGTGCTCCTTCGAGTGCTGCTCACCCATGGCCTGGATGAGAACCAAGAGCTCCGCGGCGAGGTCCACGTGTCCGGCTTCGATCACCTCCGACGCCGCGAGCAGGAGTTGCTCCCGAAGAGCGACGAGCGCCCCTTTGCCGAAGGGGCGCGTCAGATAGGCGGTCTCGAAGAGGATCTCGTGGGTGAGCACGTAGAGCGCGAGAACACGCTCGTCCGGGGCCGGGGACCGGAGGTGTCGCTCGTCGACTGGCACCCCCATCGAGTTTGCCATGGAGCCGAGGATGAAGGCGTAAAGCTCGTCGCCGCGTTCATCGAGCGCATCGAGGGTCCGCGCGAGCGGCTCGCGATCGATCAGAGCACCTCTTCGCCCACGCGCGTGCTCGATGTAGCGCGCGTCCACGCGCGCCTGGAGTTCGTCGGACTCGAGCTCTGCATCGAGGGTCGCGGGAACGAGAGACAGCGCATCGAGTGAAGTCTCCAACTCGGAGGCGAGTCCCAGTCTCTGAAAGGCCCGCGGTGCGTGGTGTTCACACATGTGCAGGATGAGCGCTCGAAGCGCCCGTGACTCACTGCTCGAGCCCTCGGTCAGCGACAGAAAGGCGTCTCGGGCTCGAACGAGCTCGAGTTCGTCGACCACACCCACGTGGCTCTCAAAGCCGCGCGCCAAGAGCGCCCGCGCACCAGCCACGAACTCTGGGCTGCCGACTTCCCCCGCCAGGACACCCTCCATACCTTCCGCCCCCTGCTCGGTGAGGCGCCATGCACGTTGGTAGCGAGAGGAGAAGCTCCCGCCGCGGATCTCGAAGTCGAGCGGGCCCATGCGGTCAGCCTCTGCGCCCTCCGCGAGATCAGCCTGCCATCGACTCTTGAAGCGGATGTGGATCGGGGTCTCGGGCGGCAGCGCGGGGACCACCGGAGTCGCATCACGAATGAGCAGAGAGAGCCTCTCGAGCGCTTCTGCCTTCGGGAGCGAACAGAACGCGGAGCCGACGCGCGTCTTGGTCACCAAGAAGGGGATCGTTGCGGGCAGACTCGACGCAAGAACCTCGTCTCCAGTGGCGAAGTAAAAGGGCAGCCCGCGCTCCGCGGTCAGCCCCAGCAAGAGATCGAGCTCGCTCGACGGACGCCCGCCCTGACTCCAACGACTGTGCAGGTTCACCGTGTGCGCAGCGAATCCCGCGGTGTCGGCCGCCGCGTGCATGCCCAGAGCGGCCACCGCCGACACCCCGTCGAACACCGCCTCCGCATAGGGATCGTCGTCGAGGCACAGCTCGATGGGAACGCTGAGCTCGGAGAGCAAGAGATTCGTCTCGCCCGATCCCGAGATGTGACTATCGGAGACCCTCACCGCATCGAAACCCGCCGCCAAGAGGGCTCTCGCCGCGACTTCGACCTCCTCGGTGAGGCGCCTCTGCGCCGTGGGGTAGCCGGGACTTCCCGCGATCAGATCGTCCACCGCGTCCACGCCGGCGACGCCCTCGAGATCAATCACGAGCAGAACACGACGCACACGAGGGAGCTTAGCCGCTTCGGGCTCACATTTGATATACCCGCTCCATGCTGGTTCTGCTTGGCCTCGTTCTCTTGATGGTGGCGGCGTTCGCGCTGGTCGAGCGATGGCGGCAGCCCACCTGGCACCGATGGGCCGCTCTGGGCGGAGGTCTCTTCGTCGTCGCCTCGCTCGCGGGGCTGCTCGCCTCCGACCTGGCCCTCCAGAAGACCGCAGGCCTCTTGGTCATGCCCGCCGGCCTCGTGTGGCAGCTCCTGTTTGCACGCGCGAGCTGGCAGACGAAAAGACGCGGTCTCCGCGCTGCGGCCATGGACTGGGTGATGTTCTCTGCTTTCAGCTTGGCCGGTAGCCCACACCTTGGGGCCGCCTGGCTGCATGCGCTCGAGGCGTCCTACCCCCCGGTACTCATGGAAGACGTCTCGCCTCTGCGAGCGATCTTCGTGCTCGGCGGCGGCACCAAGCTCACCCCCGAAGGCCAAATCGAGCTCTCCGACGCCGGGGACCGAGTCGTGCTGGGAGCGCGCCTACTACACGAGGGCAAGACGAGCTACTTGATCTCGAGCGGCCGCAGCATCGAAGGGCATGGACAATCGCGAAACATGGCGGCAGAGACCGCGGAGCTGTGGAAGCAGCTCGGCATCGAAGATCGCCGCATCGTCGAGATCTCGAACCCGCGAAACACACGGGAGGAAGTTCGGGAGTACATCGAAGTGATCAAAGCGCAGGGCTTCGATCGCGTGGGCATCGTGAGCAGCGCCTGGCATCTGCCGCGAGTGCTTCGCCACTTTGAAGGCTCGGGTGTAGAGGTGACCCCCCTGCCCGCCGATCATCGAGGCACGATACTTCCGTTTGTGAGTGCTCTGTTTGTCCCGCAGAGCATGGGCTTTCAATCGACGCAGCACGCGGCCTGGGAGACCGTGGGTATGCTGGTGGGTCGCTGAATCAGAACGGCTTGGCGACCGCGAGGACGGTGGCCAAAAGCCCGAGCGCCAAGACCGCCCACCACAGCGAACGCGCGAGCTCGGGCTTGCGCACGAGAGGCACCGTGATGCCGCCGAGCGCGAGCCAGACGAGGACCTTCGCGTAGACCCAGCCCGGCCAGCTCGCGCCAAAGCCGAGGCTGTGCGTCAGGCCGATGCCCGCGACCAGCATCAGCACCAGTCCGAGCCCGTGCATGATGGCGAGTTGCTTGCGGAAGGCATGGTCGCGGCCCCCGCCGTTAATCGCGTGGACCAGCGCGCCGCCCAACGAGAGGAAGACCATGATGAGGCCCACGAAGTGAAGGATGCGAGTCATGATGACGGCCATTGGGTTGCTCCTCGGGTTCGATGACTCCCATCGGTGCGGGAGAAAGTACAGCCGGATTCAGCGGGATTGAGCTCTGCCCCATCGGGAGAGGAGCGCGGCCTTGGCTTCGGGATCACGCATCGAGAAGTCGCGATCGTGACCAAGCCGCCCCGGGATCCACTTCCAGAAGAACAATCCCGCAATCCTGGGCTCGCGCTCGATGGTTTTTAGACTCGTCGCGATGAGGCGCCGTCGAAGCTCGAGCACCTGGGCCCCGTCGTCGACCCGCGGCAGCCACGGATGCGTGGCGGCTTGGCGGGAGCGACTGAAGCCGAGTTCGGTCAAGAGGATGGGCTTTTTGCCGTGGTCATCCGAGAGCCTTCGCAGCCGTGTCAAATGCTCTGCCCAACGAGCCTCGATCTTGGCTTCGGTAGGATAGGGCTCGTTCTCTGGCGCGAGCGGGAAGTACGCTTGCACCCCGATGAGGTCGAGCGCATCCCAGAAACCCACTCGGTCGACGCCATCCCAGTTCGCCGAGTAGGTCAGCTTCCCCTTGAAGACGGAGCGAACGGCGCGGATGATCCGGCGCCACTCCTTCTCGCGGTGCATCGTGCGCTCCATCTCGACCCCGATCGACAGGAGGGGGACCTTCGCCGCTTCGGCAAATCGCGCCTGATCGACGATGAAGCGCTCGTAGTCGCGAAAGAAGCGCGACCAGGCCTCGTCATCCTCGCCGAACTCGATTTCCCCCCGCCACGAGAAGCTGCCCCAGTAGGCGAGGTGCGGGGTCCAGAAGAGCGTTACGCCCGCGTCTCGCGCGAGTTCAACGGCGCGCAGAAGATACCTCTGCTCCGCCGCGGGCGTGGCCTGGATCGAACCGTCGCGACGGATGCGAGCGTAGGGATGAAGCGCCGCCCAGCCGACGCCGAGCTCCGTGAGCTCGCGGAGCGCCTCACTCATATGCTCCGTGCCCCAGATCTCACCCCAGTGCGGGCACGAGACGGTCATGCCTCGAATCGGGGCGGCCGAGAGCTGAGACCCGGCCGCGGGCACCGCCGGCGAAAGCAGCAGCACCATGGAAGCGAGGGCGTACACGGATCCAGCGTGCCCGCATCGAACCGCGTCGGCAAGCTGCGCTCTAGAGCTCATCTCAAAACCCGCGACCGAGCGAGACGGCCAAGACGCAAGGCCCGCAAGGCGGGCCGACGAATGCGCTATCCTGCGATAACGCGAGGAGGCCCAACACGGCGGGCCGACGCGGATCG
>WYAZ01000058.1 GCA_011526105.1 Deltaproteobacteria bacterium
GCCTGGTGGGGGTGCTGGACCGCACGACCTCACAGAATCGGATCTTCCTCTACGACTTCACGAATCCGCTCGCGCCGAGGGTGCTCGGCGATCCCGAAGGCCTCTTGCTGCCGCCGGACCAAGGCTTCGTGTCGGCCTTCGATCTCGATCCGGTGTACCCCAATCGTTTGCGGGTCCGGACTGGCGACAGCCTGATTCATCTCGATCTCGATCTGCTCACGATGTCGAATCCCTCCGAGGACGGCACCGGCGCCTCACACCCCTCGTTGGTCTCCGTGATTCGCGGAGTGGGGACCACGCTCGCCTCCGCCGGTGTCTCCGACTACGGCGTCTACGCGCGTTCCTCGGAGAAGCAGGTGGTGTTCGCGGGGCCCCAGCTCTCGCTTGTGTCGTTCCCCAACGCGGCGGTGCCCGCCGGAACGGGCTCGAGCGGGCTCGTGTTCCCGGATGACGTTCGCCTTGCCCTGAGCACCGGTGATCGCGCGAAAGCAGAGCGCATGCTCGCGCGCCTGAGGACGCACGACGTGCTTCGCCTCTCCACCGCCAAGACCGCGGGCTCGGTGAAGAGCGACCTCACTCCGCCAAATCCCGTGAGTCATTACTTCGTGCTCATGCGCGCCCCGGGATCGGCGGGCGCGGAGGTGCCAATCTTGCTCGAGCCTCCAACAGTTGACCCACACTTGGTGCACCGGATCTTGGAAGACTTCGATCGCGCGGGGGTGGTGGGCGAGGAGACGAACAAGCTCTTGGGCTATTTGGCGGCGGTGTCTCGGAAGCTCGAGCATCCGCTGGCGGTGATCATCCAATCGTCGAGTGCGGCGGGGAAGTCGTCTTTGATGGATGCGGTTTTGCGCTTCGTGCCCGAAGAGGAGCGGGTCCAGTACTCGGCGATGACCGGCCAGAGCTTGTTTTACATGGGCGAGACAGATCTCGCGCACAAGGTCTTGGCGATCGCCGAAGAGGAGGGGGCCGAAAGCGCTTCGTACGCGCTGAAGCTGCTCCAAAGCGAAGGTGAGCTGACGATCGCGAGCACGGGCAAGGATCCGACCTCGGGCAAGCACGTGACGCACGAGTACCGGGTGAAGGGTCCGGTGATGATCTTCTTGACGACGACGTCGGTGGAGGTGGACGAGGAACTGCTCAACCGTTGTTTGGTGCTGACGGTGGACGAGGGCTCGGCGCAGACGGGCGCGATTCACGCGCGCCAGCGGGCCTCTCAGACGCTGGAGGGGCTTTTGGCGCGTCGGGACCGAGAGGCGATTCTGGCGCAGCACCAAAACGCCCAACGTTTGCTCGAGCCCCTCTTCGTGGTGAATCCGCATGCGGCCTCGCTTCGTTTCGAGAGCCGTGCGACGCGGTCCCGCCGGGACCACATGAAGTACTTGTCGCTCATCCAAGTGATCGCGCTTCTTCATCAGCACCAGCGGACGGTGCACGAGCTAGAGCACCGGGGCCTGCTCGTGCGCTACGTGGAGGCGGACAAGTCGGACATCGAGCTGGCGGACCGTTTGGCGGAGGTGGTGCTGCCGCAGGGAATGGACGAGCTTCCGCCGCAGACGCGCCGTTTACTCGGGGCGATTGAGGCGTTGGTGTCGGCCCGGGCATCGAAGGATGGCGTCGAGCAGAGCCGCGTCCGCTTTTCGCGTCGGGAGCTTCGCGAGCACGTGGGGCTCAGTCACACGCAGGTGCGCGTGCACGTGGAGCGTCTACTTGCGCTCGAGTACTTGGTGGCGCACACCGGTGGCGGTGGCGCCGGCCGTCGCCGCGTGGTGTACGAGGTCGCGTCGTCGTCGGTCTCGGCGTCTTCGGACGTAGTTTTGAAGGGGTCCAAGGGGGATTTGAAGGGGGCATGGCGGGGCTTTGAAGGCCCCCCCTCCCTTCAAGAGAAGCCCAGTGTTTCCCGAAAGAACGGTCACATTGAAGGCCTCGGCGCGGGGACACTTCAGGCGCACGCGGCGAAGCGCCCGGCGTAGAGGTACATGGCGCGATGACCGTGAGGCAAAGGAAGCGGAAGTCGACGCACGTCGTGGCGTCGGATCCGGACACGCTTTCGTACTGGGCCGCGCGTTTTTTGGATTGGCTGAAGACGCGCAATTTCTCGGACCGCACGGTGGGGAGCCGTGACTATCAGCTCGGGTGCTTCATCGCGTGGTCGGACGCGCGCGACGTCCGCCGTCCGGTGGAGGTGACGCGTCCGATCTTGGAGCGCTATCTGCGTCATCTTCATCATCGTCGTCGCGAGGATGGCCGTCCGCTGTCGGTGTCGGCGCAGCTTTCTGCGATGGGCGCGGTGCGGTCCTTCTTTCGCTGGCTAAACAAGCAAAACGTGCTCTTTTGGAACCCCGCGGCGGATCTCGACCTTCCGCGGGCGGAGCGTCGTCTGCCGCGAGCGGTGCTCAGCGTCGAGGAGGCCGAGAAGGTGCTGGCCCAGGCCGACGTACGCACGGCGATGGGGCTTCGTGATCGCGCGATGATCGAGGTCTTGTATTCGACGGGGATGCGCCGGACGGAGCTCGCCGGCCTCGAGCTCTTCGATGTGGACGCCGACCGCGGCACGGTCCTCATTCGGCTGGGTAAGGGCAAAAAGGACCGGATGATTCCGATCGGCGAGCGCGCTTTGGCTTGGGTGGAGCGCTACGTGTCCGAGGCGCGGTCTCTGCACGTGGTCTCGTCCGACGAGAAGGCGTTGTTTTTGACGGCGGTGGGCGAGGCCTTCATCCCGGAGTCCCTGACGCTTTTGGTGGCGCGCTACGTCGACGCCGCCGAGCTGGGCAAGCGTGGGTCTTGTCATCTTTTCCGTCACACTGCGGCGACCTTGATGCTCGAGAACGGGGCGGAGATCCGCTTCATTCAGGAGCTGCTCGGCCACGCGAGCATCCGGACCACGGAGATTTACACGCAGGTGTCGATTCGGAAGCTGGTGCAGGTGCACGCGGACACGCATCCGGGGGCGCGTCTTCGTCGAAAGACGGAGGGGTCTGGGGCCTAATGGGGGGCGGGGTCGCGAACTTTGGAGGCTCTGGCCAAACCACGGCCGGTGGGCCTATTCTGTGGAGCGTCATGGTGAGTGCGCATCGCAAGGACCTGATCGAGCTGGTGGAGCAGTTGCCGGAGGAGGAGCTCGCGTCCGCGCGCCGCTACCTCCAGTACCTGCGGGACATGAACGATCCTCTTTTGCGGGCTTTGCGTGAAGCGCCGCTCGACGACGAGCCGGTGACCGAAGAAGACAAGCGCGCGATCGAGGAAGCGCGTGAAGACTTCGCGAACGGCCGAACGATCACGACGGAAGAGCTCTCGCGTCGCCTTGGGCTCTGACCATTGCCTCCTCCTTGGACACTGCATTGGTCGCGCGCGGCCCAGCGCGAGATGGCCAAGCTAGACCCTCCGGTGGCGCGTCAGATCCGTGACGCCGTCATCGCCTACGCGCAGACAGGCACCGGGGTACTGGTTCATCGAAATCCGTATTCGCCAAACGGGCGCTTTTCGTGTGTTCGCAGATCGGGTTTCTGTGATGGATTCGCGCGGTCGCAGGAGCTCTCGATGACGTTCACCATGCGTGCGAGCCTCGGTCGGCTCGTCGGGGACACACGACTCCCATCCTCCTGCTCAGAGTGTTCTCGCAACCCAGGTTGCTCTCGCCTCGTGCTACGCGGCGCGCTTCAGCTCGACGATGGGCAGAAGCCTCGTCTCGTCGGCGAAGGTGACGACGAGTTCGAGCTCCGCGCCCGGCCTCACCCTCGGCGGGGCCTGCGGCGCAGCGCACCGCGACGCCCTCGGCCATCTCGCCCTGGGCTCGTAGCGGGCTCTTCGGTTCGCGGGTCTCGCACCTTCGTAGACCTCGGCCGGCGTGCGACCGCCGAGGCCGGAGTGCGGCCGGTGCTCGTGATACCAGTGGATGTATCGGGTCATCGCTTGGCGAAACCCGTCGCGACCGAGCGGGACCTGGATGCGCCGGAGCCACTCGGTCTTCAACGTCCGGAAGAACCGCTCGACCGCCGAGCTCGCACGGATGGAGTCCTTGCTCGCGTACCTGGGCTTGATGTCGTTGCGCTTGCACCCTGAGCCATCCCCTCATATAACGCCGAAAATCCCATTGAAGACGCGCTGCTCTCGAATCATCTCTCCGAATCGAATCGCGAGCCGCTCGAAGTCGGGTTCTCTCATCATCGGGATCGCGGCGTA
>WYAZ01000059.1 GCA_011526105.1 Deltaproteobacteria bacterium
CGAACGCGTCCACGTGGCCTTCAGTCTCGACTGTTGCGATCGAGAGGCGATCGGGTGGGTCGCAGCAGCCCGACACCTCGACGGGATGGACATCCGCGACCTCATGGCCGAAAGCGTCGAGGCGCGATTCGGCGCGCTCGCGTGCCCGCATCCTGTCGAGTGGCTCTCGGACAACGGGCCGCCCTACACGGCACATGAAACACGCAGCTTCGGCGCAGCACTGAGATTCATCGTCTGCAACACGCCCGCATACTCGCCCGAGTCCAACGGTATGGCCGAGGCCTTCGTGAAGACCTTCAAGCGCGACTACGTCTACCTCGCGGACCTCTGGGACGCTGAGACCGTGCTCGAACTCATCCCCGGATGGTTCGAGGACTACAATGAAATGGCCCCTCACAAGGGGCTGAGAATGATGTCACCCAAGGAGTTTCGCCGAGCGAGATCGGCGTAGATCGGGTGTCCGGTTGACGGGGGCAACTCCAGAGAAATCCAAGGAAGTTGAGCGGATGCCTCTCGTAGCGGGTCACGAGCCGACGATTGTTGAAGAGCCACGCGAAGAGTCGCTCGATCTTCCATCGCCGCTTGTAGCGCCGGAGAACGCGACCATCTTGCGTGTTCTTCCGTCGACGGCCGCGGATGTGAGGTGCAACCATCTCAGTGCCTCGGTCTTGGAGTTCACGGTCGAGCTTGTCGCTGTCGTAAGCCTTGTCGCCGATCAGAAGATGCGGCGTCTCGCCAACGATAAGCTCCATCTGGTCGAGCGTGGCGCTCACGAGTCGGGTTTCATGCGGCGAAGCACTGTCGATCCAAACTCCGACAGGAAGACCAGCGCGGTCTGCAATGGCCATGATCTTGGTCCCCTTCCCGCGCTTCGTCGGTCCGACGCAGACCCCCCTTTTTTGGCACCCGCGAAGGAACCATCGATGAAGGCCTCGGTGATGTCGATCCCCCCGCGTTCGAGGAGATCTCTCGCTATCTCTCTGAAGATCGCCTCCAGCAGCCCGCTTTCGGCCCACTCCTGGAACCAGCGATGGCAAGTCTGGTACGGCGGGTATCGGGGCGGGAGGTCCTTCCATGGTGCGCCGGTTCGAAGCACCCACAGGATGCCGTTCATGATCGCGCGTGGGTCCTGTCGCGGTCGCCCAGGTGTCCCTTCCTTCTTCCAGTCGTCGAAGAACGGGTCGAGAAGTTTCCACTGCTCGTCGGTGAGGTCCACAGCGAGCGTAGATCAGAATCTCGCACGGCTGTCGATCCCGGATCGAAATCTCGTTAACTCACGCGGACTTGCGCTGGAGGGGTTTTGAGATGACTTCTAGCCCGAACCTGGAGCAACCAACGAGCGTAAGTGCTCTTTTTCATCGTGCTGTTCGCGGATCGCGCTGACCTTTGCCTTCCTACAAGGCGTCCAGTAGGTCGAGGGCGCGGGCCTGAACGGCGTTGGGTGTGGTAGTCACCACGAAGGTCTCGCTCGCGGTTGTGCCCGGATATCGGCAGTAGTTGCGAACGACGCTCGCCAGGTGCTCGAGCAGAGAAGCGAAGCTGTGCAGCGGGAGTTTGTCGGCATTGACCTTCGTCTTGCCCTCTTCCTCGTGTCCCCGCTTGGCGTCGCGAGCGCCACCGGATCTGGGGTGGCCAGCGTGTCGACTTCGTTTGCAGACAGCAGATTCCGACGACCGCCGGAAGCACCCCTTCACGTGGTACGCGAGCATGCACAGGAAGATGTGCGCGCGCACTCGTGGCTCGCTGTAGTGGAAGATCGGGCGCAGCAGGAGATCGAACCGCCTTCGTCGATCGAAACGACTTCTCGACTCGCGTGAGCTTCTTCGAGTGGTGGACTGCGTCCTCGGTCGAGAAGACCTCCGTCGGGACGCTCGCCGCGATCAGGTGAACCTCGTCGAGTGCGGCCTCGCGTCACCCCGGTCCTGAGGCACTCGGTAGTGGAATCGCGCAGTGTCGATCTCCAACTCGAGGTGCTTCCCCATCTTGCACTTGTTGCTCACCCGGCCAACGGGGAGACCGATCTCGGACTTCCCGGTCAGCCGGCCCGCCATCACTCGTTTCTGGATCTGATCGAGTTCTTCTCCCTTACATCGACCATCGACTGGCGCTTCTTCGCCCGTCGTTTGGCGAGGTCCTCGTTCTTGCAGGCCAGAAGGCGCTCGCCGGGAAACTCCTTGGAGCTGGCCTCAAATGAGTTCTTCCCCTCGAAGAGCCCAAGGTGGAGCGTACGCTCGGCGCGCAGCCGCCGGATCGCCGGCGACTTGAGCGGGGAGATCCACTCGACGCCACGATGCTCGATAAACTTGGCGATCTGGGTCTGCGTCACCGTGCCTCGGTCACCGACGAACACCACGAGGTCGCTCCCAAACTCGTTTTCTATCTTCTTCACCTGGTCTTGGACGGCCAAAGGATGTGCAGTTTGACCCCTGTAGACGCTGACCGACTCGGGTCGCCCTTCTTCGACGGTCAGCAGGCCGGAGCTGACCACGAGCTTGCCGCTCTTGCGGTCACCGCTGTACCCGCGCGCCGCGAGTGGGGAACGCTCTCGTTCGACCCAAGTGGACCTCAGATCGTACAGCACGAGCCCACAGGGCGCGAGGTGGTTCTTGGCGAGCTTCTTCACGATCGCCAGCTGCCTCTCGAGCCGCCAAGCCATCGCCCTGTACAGCTCGTCCTCGGTGGCGCTCTCGGAGGCCAGCGTTTCGGGCAGCGACGTCGCGTCCAGCGAACGCGTCGTCTTCGGCTTGCTCCCCGGCGATTAGGGGCGAGCAGGGATCATCCCGAGCACCTGCTTGCGCTCCGGGCATCGGCGGTTCGAGAGCATGGGGTCGAGATGGAGCTTTCGGATGGCTTTGCTCACGGCCTCCGCGTGGCCGTGGTGAACCGAGCGGACGATTTCAAACTCACCCCAGGAGGCGGCGTGACCGACCATACCCGCCAGCGCCGCGCGCAACTCCTCGAGGACCTGCGGAGGCAGCTTGGAGAGCTAGGCCAGGGTTGTGCTCTTGACCTTACCTTCCTCGCGAAAGCTCTTCCTCAGCAAGATGGTGGGCCTCGCTCCGCAGTGCGGGCTCGCCACGAGGTACATGCCGACCGCATTCTCGATCGTGGATCATGAGAGCTGATCAACTCCGGTGCCGTCCTTCCTCAGCCTGCCCACACGGGCAAGCGTTTTGGAGAATGCCGATCGACTCTCAAGCGGGTACGCCGGAGCGACCCGGGAAGTTGGGTTCATGGATGGGCTGCGTGCACATGCAATCGAGGCAGTCCCAGAATGCAAAGAGGCCCGGCCGCTCCGCGAGGAACGACCGGGCCCTTGGTGTGCCGAATCCCAGGCTTTCGGCTTCCGTCAATTCGAGGCCGAACCCGAAACTAGACTCCGCGTCCGCAGAAGCCGGTACCCGGCCGAACCATGAGGGTATCGAACAGAACCGGACGAATGCAGTTGATGTTGTCTCCAGCTGGGAAGTCCTCGCAACCCGACTCCGTTATCGTCGCGGTACCGACCCGACAAAAGACCGAACACGCGCCATCCGTCCCTTGCTGATTCACCCCGAGGCAGACTGCGCCCGGCGCGCAGCTGTCTGCGGTGGGCGTGGCACAGTTCACGTGGTTGGGCTGGACTCCGGCGATCTGTCCCTGGTCGTTGATGAGCAGGAACTCGTTGGCAAGGAAAGGAGGGTCGAGTCGCCAGCAGGCCTCTGCGCCGAACTCCACTCCGTCGCCCAACTGCACGCATTCGGCCGCACCAAGCTCAGACGCGCAGTTGTCCGGATTTCCGTCGATCAGGTAGCCCGAGCAGTTTGCGGAACAGATCCCATCTGTGTCTGCCGGGTCGGTAGGAGAGAGGTCTTCGCAACCGAACGTGGTTCCCAGAGCCTGCGCATCCTGGGAGGAGATGACGCACTGATCGGGCTCTCCAACAGTGCACCACTCGATGCACACTAGGTTAGGCTCCGCGGTGCTTCCAACGTTGGTGCAGAGTAGTTCCGCATCGGAGTTGAAGTCGCAGAACCCTGAGGGGGTGCGGTCGCACGAAGCGCCGAGGGTGCGTTGAGCCTCGGAGCACACGCCAGGCACCGAAGCAGTGCCTGTGATGGTGAAGATCGGGTTGCAGTACGGGCGATCCGTTCCGCAGCCACCGTTGGTGTCCTGCGCAGTGCGCTCGCATTCCTCGGCGCAGCGACCGGTGTCGCGGTTGGTGTCGAAGATTCCCACCCAGCAAGAGAGCCCGTCGATGCACCCGTCGATGGCCTGGGTCACGCGGCGGCTCACGCTGCAGGTCTCGTTGGCGAGCTTGGTCTTGGCGGAAGCGCAGTAGGTGGGGATCAATAAGTTCTGAGCGTCGACCTGGAATGCCGTGGCCTGGGCGCAGCTTGGGAATCCGGCGCCAATGCAGTCGGCGTCGCTTTCGCAGCCGATGCGGGCGCAGGTGGCCTGAAGGGGCTCCATGGGGCCGGTGGTGACGGCGTTCCACGGTACGCACAGGAGGTCGGCCATGCAGTTTCCGGGGCCGCCGTTGGTGAGATCGGGGGTGCAGGTCTGACCTTCGGCGCGGTCAACCGGGGTGCCGCCATCGCCAGCGTCGGCGCGGGGGCCGGTGTCGCCGGCGTCGTTGCCGGTGGTGCCGGTGTCGCCGGTGGTGCCGGTGTCGCCAGGCGGGAGGCCGGTGTCGCCGGTGTTGGTTCCATTGTCCTTCGGCTCCACGCCGGTGTCGGCGGGGCCTTCGGAGTCGCCGCAGGCGGCGAGGGCAAATGCGCCGAGCAGCGCGGTACAGAGGCTCAAGTGTCTAAGATTCATCACAGTCCTTCCCTACTTACTTCAGATGAGAATGTGCCCATCCCAGGGCTTGTGTGGGATAGACAACCCGTCTTTGAAACGTCAACGAAGTAATACGGACCCGCTGGCCCCCCTGGTGTGTCCGGGTGGACCCACAGGCCACTACGGGCGTTTCGGGCCCGCTTGCCACCGCCAGAACCCGGGGAAACAGGGCGATAGCGGCCGACGGACGCGGGGAGAGGATCCTGAAATCTGCCCCGGGGCTCGACCTCAGAGAGGGTCGATGAAGAACGTCGCGACCAGGATAACCCGGATCTTCGCCCGGCCCCTCGGCCGGTCGGGTTGCCGCTTCGTGTCGAAGACCAAGCGGCTGCGGGCACGGATCGAGAGCTCCTTGCAGCCCGAGATGTCGTTTGGGTTCTTCTCGACGCAGATCTCGTCCGCGAGCTGATTGTTGAGGAAGCTTTCGCCGCCGCGCACGTACGCGAGCTCGATGTCTTTGACCTCGCCCGGCCCAAAGGCGGTGCCATCCGAGGCCGGCGCCACTCCACACGCCCCGAGTGCGTCGCCCCCCACTCGGCCCACGGTGCGCCAGGCGCGCCGGTCTTTGGGGTCGGCGTCGTAAGCATCGGCCACCTGCACCTCAATGGGGGGTAGGGCGACGTTGAGCGTGTTCTCTTCGACGCGGATGACCAGTCGGTTGAGCTCGATGCGCTCGACGAGTCCGCTGTTGATGGGGCCAAAGTCGTCGGCCGCGTCCGGGTCGGCCTCGGCGTCGGGCGTGAGGTCGAGCCGACCGCCCGCGTCCGGATCCGTCGCGAGCAAGACCTCGAAGCAGGCATCGGGGAGCTCGACCGGCCATCGCTCGGGCAGGGTCTCGGTGGCGGCGGGCAAGAGGCCGCTGCCGCGAAGTTGATCGGCGAGGTCGCCCACCGCGTCGTCCACCGAGAGGTCGAAGAGGATCTCGTCGAGCACGAGCTCCACCGGCACCCCCGCACCGCAGCCGCTGAGCAGACAGAGGAGCGCGATTGAGCGCACGGCTTTCATGGACGGACCCTCCGAATCAAGGCCGGCTGATCCGAGCTCGCCGCGGTGCCGATGAAGTGCTCGATCGCCGCCTTGGCATCGGGGTCGTTGAAGCCGACGAAGTGGCCGTCGAAGTCGAGCACGCCCCCGGTCGAGGTGGGCTCGTACTGAATCACGCCCAAGGTCCGGCCGTTCACGTTGGCGCGCGCGCCGTCCGCCACGCTCGGCACCCCTTCGATCGAACGCAGCGCCGTCCCCACGATCGGGGCCCCGCTCGCGCGCACCAGGGCCTGCTGCGCGGACTCCGGCGTGAACCCATCTTGCAGTCCGTACACGTGCAAAAAGTCGAGCGGCGGTTTGCCGCCAGGTGGATCCAGCGTGAAGGCGGCGGCGTAGGGCAGGGCGTCCGAGGGCCCGAAGTACCACGACAGGAGGCCGATCATCGGATGCAGCCGCGTCACCCCTTGGTCACCAAAGACCGTGCGCACCAGGGCGGAGATGTCGTTGGGCTTCTTCTTCTCGAGCAGCGACAGCCCGAGCTCGGCGCCAGCGCCGGTGTAGACCGCGGCGCGCAGGTTCGGCTCGTTCGCGAGCACCGCCGGCGTGATGACGGTGCCTTGCGAGTGCCCGAGGAACTGGATGCGATCGGGGTTGAAGCTGAGCGCGTTCGGGAGCCCGGTCTCGGCCGCGGTGAGGTTCAAGGACTCCGCCCAACGCACGAGCGAGAAGACGTCGGCGGCGCCCTGCAGCACGTTGTCGCGCGCCGCCCTCGGATTTCGGATGTTGAAGAACAGTGGCCCCGGATCTTCCCAAGCGGCCGGGGCGAGGCCTTGCCGAGGGCCGTGCATCACGTTGTCGAAGGTGAGGAGCGCGACCTTCGCGAGCGCGCGATTTCCATCTCGGATGTTCGCGACGTCGGCGGCCAGCGCCGCGAGCCCGCCCATATAGTTGCCTCCGGTGCCGTGCGCGAAGATGAGCACCGGCCAACCGCCAGCGGGGGGCGTGCCGGTGGGGATCGACAGCCCGATGCAGAGGCTCTCGGTGCCCTGCGGCATGGGCGTGCCGTCCGCAGCGAGCACGAACGCGCCTTCGTCTCCGGCTGGGCCGCCCTCTCGATAGGGGCGAGTGCCCTTCTGAAAGCGCGGCACCGAGACCTCGAGCTGGAGCTGATGGAAGGCGGGGCTGTTCGGCAGGCACCCGCGGTTCTGGCTCGGCAAGTCGCAGGGCGAGGTCTCGCCTTCGCTGCAGTTGGCGAGCGCCATGACCTCCGGAGCGGGCGCGTTTCGCACCGCCTCGCGCAGCTTGGGGCCGATGCCCGCCGGGTTGCCGGTCGTGAACACCGTGGCGGCGGCGATCTGGCTCTCGGGCAAAAGACGCGCCTCTAAGAAGTCTCGAAGCGGCGCGAAGAGCGCATAGGCTTTTTCGAGCTGGGCGTCTTCGGGCGCAGTGTCCTGCACCAGCGCGACGAAGTCTGGATCTCGAATGGGGAGTGTCCCTCGAGCGCTCTCGAAGGTGCGTCGCAAGATGAGCGCATAGGTGGTGTTCGGCCGAAGCGGCTGGCCATCGAGTGGGGCCACCGCCAGGGTGTTCGCGCAGGTGAACTGACTGCGCTCCTTCTTGTACTCGATCTGAACGTCGAGTGCTTCTCCGTAGGTCGGTGAGCCGAGGGTCACGTCCACGAGCGCGACGTTCGAGTCGTTGTCGAAACCCACCACGAGGGTCGCTGGATCGAGCTCGTCCGAGAGTTGGAAGAACACCGGCGAAGACAGCCCGAAGCCGTCGGCGTCGTCGCGGAGCGCATCGAGGTACAAGCGCGTGAAGTCGAGGCCGGCGACCTCGCCCGGGCTCGGGTGACCGGACAGATCCAGGCGCCCGTCTTGGAATCGGATGTCGCTCGGGAAAGGCAGCCGGTAAAACTCATCGACCGGCTCGTCGCGTGGGACTTCGAAGTAGACGCGGAACCCGCCGAGCTCCTCCTCGGAGCGCAAGCAACGGACCGGCGGAAAAAACGGCAGCTTCTCGCAGCGGTCATCGAGCCCACAGAAGAGCGGCCGCCGACAGTCTTCGATCGCGACGCACGCGTCACCGACGTCGCCGGTGCCGGCCGCGTTGTCGGCGGCGCAGAGGCCGCTGCCGGCGCACACGAGGCCCACTTCGCAGTCGGCGGAGAAGCCGCAGGCCTCACCTTCGCCCAAGCCGCAGACGCCGCCCGCCGCGCCCGGGGGCGGGGCGCGGCAGACCCCTTGGTTCCCGCAGCAGAGCCCGGCGGCGCAGCTGCTGTCCGCGGTGCACGCGCTGCCGGCGCGGCCCTCGAGATCCACCGGCGGAATCGCCTGGCAGACGTCCGCCTCGCAGCTCAGTCCAGCGCGACAGTCGGCGGTGCGATCACAGGGGTCGCCGAGCAGCTTGGTGCCGATGGGGAACGAGTCGTTATCCGTGCAAGCGAGAAGCGCAGAGGCGAGGAGGCCCATCGTGGCGAGGCGAATGCGGCTCACTGGTTGAACTCCAGTCCGAGTTCGATCTCGAACATCAGCTTCGAGATGCCTTCATAGATCCTGTCGCTCGCGAAGTAGGGCGAGACCTCTCCGAGCTCGTTCACCACGTTGCTGTTGCCGAGGTGAAACTCGAGCCCCGGGCTTCGTACGATCTGAAACTGCCGAGAGAAGTAGAGGTTCAAGAACACGATGGGGAGGAGCTGCAGCCTTGCGCCCGAGAGCACCACCAGACTGTCCGAACCGTCTGGCGAGAAGATGTCGCCCACGCTCTCCATGTTGAGCCGCATGAAGGAGCCAAAGACCTGGAACACCGAGACCGGAAAGGCCTCGAGGTGGGCGTAGAAGGTTCCGCTGTTGGGCGCGGTGGAGCTTTCGATCCCCACCCCGAAGCCAAAGAGCTTATCGTCCTCCGAATCTTTGAAGATGGCGTAGTTGAGATCGAAGGCGAGGCCCACACGCCGGTCTTGGTCTTGCACAACGAAGCCGTTCTCCGGATCGCCAAATGCGGCTTGGAACTTCGTGGGGGTTACCTGCCAGGGGCTCGCGCTCTGCGCGTACTGGTACTTGGTGATCTCGTAGAGCGTGTCGAAGTAGCCGGGCAAATAATCGTAGTCGAAGGTCCTGAACTCGGAGCGCACTCGAAACGCGTGAAGCGTCCTCTCGCCCGCGGTGAACCGGCCGAGGAGACCGGTGGCGATGCCGCCGCCGTGATCGAGGAACTGATGAAACGTGCCGTACAGCTTGATGTTGGCGCGTTCGTGATCAAACACGCGGGTCTCGGCCGAGAAGCCGAGCGCGTGCACACCGACGGTTTCGACCACCGGACGACCTGTGTCGGGGTCGGTGCGCACGAAGGTGTCGTCGCGCTCCACCCCGGTGATGGGATCGATGCCGGCGATGCTGCCGCTGCCGGGCACACAACGGTCGGACGAGACCGAGACACGTACGCACCTCGGCGCGTTGAAGTCGCCCGCGTACTCGATGCCCAGCGAGATCGATCGGAGCAGCCAGTGTGCATTTTCGACGAAACCCATCGGCTTGATGAAGGCGAGGGCGCCAAGGATCTGCCCGCGCGCGGTGACGTCGTTGAAGGTGACCTGAAAGCCGCCGTAGTCGTTGTAGAGGTCGAGCTCCACCCCGGTGAGCACGCGGTCGATGTCGATGGCGCCCTGGTATCGATGGAGGAGACCGCCATGCCCGATGGTGACGGTACGCAAGGAGTCGATGGTGAAGTAGACGTTGTCTTCCTTCTTGCCGTACGTGAGAAACCGAAGCACCTTCGCGAAGTCCGAGGCCTCGTCCCAGTCTTGCTTTCGCACCTTCATGCCGCCGAAGTCGAAGCTGCCGCCCTCGAGCAGCAGCAGGTTCAAGGGCACTTGAAGGCCGAGCGAGAACTTATCGAAGTACATGCCGAAGTTGGGCGTGACGGAGAGGAAGAGATCCTTGGTGATGATCGAGGGGCCGATGCGGATCCCGGCGTGGTCGTAGCGCGAGACCAGCTCGCGGGTGCCCACGCCGATGAGTTCACCCTTGATGTAGTTTGTGGGCTCGGCGTCCGTCTCCGTGGTCATCGGCGTCTCGCTCGCCGGGATCTCGCTGGCGGGCGGCGGCGCTTCCGCGACGCTCGCTGTGGTGGCCGTAGTCTTCGGGGGCGCCTCTGGCTCGTCCCAGACGTTCTCCTCGGCAGAGGCGAGCGCCGGGATCTGAGAGAGGAGCAGGAACGCGGTCTTCGTGACCCACGCCCTCGAAGAGGGGCCGAGCTCGGGCATGGGTCGAGGGGGATGAAACCGCCCGTCGGACCGGGCGTCAAGGCGCACAGTGTGGGCCTCTCTGAACTTCAGCGCGTCCTGAGCACCGCTTTGGCGCGCAGCTCCGCGGGGTTTCGCGCCCCCACACAGAAGTGGGCGATCTCGAGTTCGCGTCGAAAGCGAGTGAGGACCCGCGCCACGGCTTCACCGCTGGCGAGCGCGGCTTCGAGCACCGGCTTGGCGATGCTGACGAAGTCGGCGCCGAGCGCGAGCGCCTTTGCGGCATCGAGGCCGGAGCGGATCCCACCCGAAGCGATGATGATGGCCCCGGGCGCGCGTTTGCGGCCTTCCGCGATCAAGACCGCAGTGGGCACCCCCCAATCTCGAAAGGTCTCACCGAGCCCGCGGGCCAGGTCGGAGCTCGCGCGCAGGCCTTCGACCCGAGCCCAGCTCGTCCCGCCGCCGCCGCTGACATCCACCGCGGCGACGCCGCGCGCGGTGAGGTCGGCAAGCGCCCTGGGGCCAATGCCGGCGCCGCATTCCTTGACCAGCACCGGGAAGGGCACTGCACGCGCGAGCGCCTCGATCTTGTCTCCGAGGCCGCTGAAGTTGGTGTCTCCGCCCTCCTGAACCGCCTCTTGTAGCGCGTTGAGGTGCAAAAACAGTGCGTCCGCGCCGATCATCTCGACCGCTCGCTTCGCCTCTTTTTCGCCGTAGCCGTAGTTGAGCTGCACCGCGCCCAAGTTGGCGAACAAGAGTGAGGTCGGCGCGTACTTTCGGATCTCGAAGCTGCTCGCCGCGCTCGGATGCTCAATGGCGATGCGCTGCGAGCCCACCCCCAAGCCGAGCCCCGCGGCCTCGACCCCTTCCGCGAGGTGACGGTTGATCTTCGCCCCCTCTTCGAGCCCGCCGGTCATGCTGGACACCAAGATGGGGGCTCTTAGCTTCTTGCCGAAGAGCTCCGTCTCGAGGTTCACCTCGGACAGCGCGATCTCCGGCAGCGCTTGGTGCTCGAAGTACAGCCCATCGAATCCGGCCGAGAGCGCGGCGAACTGGCTCTCCTCCGACAAGCAGATGCGCACGTGGTCCTGTTTGCGCGCGCCGATGTCGCCGAGCGACGGTGCGGATGGCTTGGACTTGCTCATCCTCGCGCTCCCGCGAGTAGCTCTTTGGCGCGTTCGACCCGCACGTCTTTGAGCTGCACCAAGGTCTCCGCGATGCGATCGACCATCTCGCCCTCGGCCCCCGCGCTGCGGGCCACGGTCCGCGCGTGAAGCTCCATGTGACCACGCTGAATGCCTTCCGTGGCGAGCGCCCGCAAGGCCGACAGATTCTGCGCCAGGCCCACGCAGGTGATGACCTCCGCGAGCTGCTTGGCGGTCTCCACCCCGAGGATGCGGCGAGCGAGCTGGGCGGTGGGGTGGACCTTCGTGGAACCGCCGACGAGTCCGACCGGCATCGGAAGCTCGAGCCACCCCACGAGTTGACCGTTGTCGTTCTTGTGCCAGCGGCTCAACGGCCGGTACGAGCCGTCTTTCGCCGCGTACGCGTGGGCGCCGGCTTCGATGGCGCGCCAGTCGTTGCCGGTCGCGAGCACCACCGCGTCGATGCCGTTCATGATGCCTTTGTTGTGCGTGACCGCGCGATAGGTGTCGCGCTCCGCCATGTCTTGCGCGAGCACGATGAGCTCGATGATGCGCCGCCCCTCGGCCTCGTCCAAGGAGAAGGCCGAAGGGGGGAGCTCGACCTGAGACCCCGCGAGGCACTCGTCGGTGAGGTTCGACAAGATGCGAAGGTGCGCGCGCCCGCCCGCGATGCGTTCGATCTCGGGGGCCATCCGCTCCGCGAGCTCGTTGACGCAGTTGGCGCCCATCGCGTCGACGGTGTCGACCAGGAGATGCACCACCAGCATCTCGTCCTGCCCGAGTTGTGCGGGCAGCACGCGGGCCTCGAGCTTGGACAGACCTCCGCCCCTCGCCACCATGCGCGGCTGCAGGCTGCGGCCCAAGGCCACGAGCTCCCGCTCGGCATGCAGGACACGCGAGGCACCCACGGCCGCCGACTCGAGGCCCACGATCTGCACCTGGCCGATCATGAGCCGCTCGCGGGCCCAGGCAAAAAAGCCGCCGCCGAGCCGAGCTGCTTTGGCGCCGTTCGAGGCCGCCGCCACCACCGACGGCTCCTCGATGGCCATGGGCACCAAGAGATCGCGGCCGTTCACCCTGAAGTTGGTCGCGATCCCCAGCGGGATCTCGAAGGTCCCGATGGCGTTTTCGATCATGTGGTCGGCGCCGTGAATGCCGAGCGCGCCGGGAGCGACCAGGCGCCGGAGCTCTTCTTCGGACACACCGGTGGACTCCGCCAGGCGGGCGAGGCGTGCCCCGTGGTCCAGGCGATGAAAGCCCGGGATGCGTGAGCTTTTGGTCACCGTCAGCCGAAGAGCAAAGCGGGAAGCTCTCATGCTTGGCAAGCGCTCGTTTGGGGCATTATCGGTGCCTCTGTGAAGAGCACCGCGAAGACCTGGTTGGCCGAGGCAAAACGCCTCGTGGACGCGGCGCTCATCGCGTTTGTCGAGGAGAAGGTGCGGGCGGCGAGCGCGGTCGATCCCGAGGCGGAAGCGCTCGCCACCGAGATCCGTGGGCTGAGCACACGCGCCGGTAAGCGCCTCCGCGGCGGGTTGGTGCTGCTCGGGCATCGGATGGCGGGGGGGGCGAGTCACGAGCCGGTGCTTCCGGCCGCGGTGGCCTTCGAGCTGCTGCAGACCCATCTGCTCATCCAGGATGACTGGATGGATCGCGACGACCTTCGACGCGGCGGGCCGAGTGTGCATCGCGCTTTTGCGGACCGGCTCGGCGACGAGCATCTCGGCGCGAGCCTCGCGATCTTGGCGAGCGACGTCGCGTGGGCGTGGGCGCTCGAGTCACTGCTGGCGGCGGAGGTTCCGCCGGAACGGAGCCGTGAGGCGGCGCAGCTCTTTGCGTCGATTGAGACCGAGGTGGTGTACGGGCAGCTCCTCGACGTGCTCGGCACCGCCGAGACCGAGAAGGTCCACCGTCTGAAGACCGCCGGTTACACGATCTCTGGC
Source organism: Deltaproteobacteria bacterium (assembly GCA_011526105.1). Classification (GTDB taxonomy): domain Bacteria; phylum Myxococcota; class Kuafuiibacteriia; order Kuafuiibacteriales; family Kuafuiibacteriaceae; genus WYAZ01. The sequence goes on from WYAZ01000059.1 coordinate 13,134, forward strand.
CCGCTTTGTCTCGGGGCAACGCTCGCCGGGGCGGATGCGCCCTTACTCGATGCGCTTCGGCGCTTCGCCAACCCTCTGGGGGTCGCGTTTCAGCTCCGAGACGATCTGCTGGGCGTGTTTGGGGCGCCCGAGAAGACGGGAAAGCCGGTGGGCGCGGATCTACGCGCGGGCAAGCGCACGATGCTCGTGAGCCTCGCGGAGCGCCTCCTCTCCGGTGACGAGCGTGTATCGCTCGAGCTCGTGCTGGGAAACGCCGCGGCGCCAGAGGCCGAAGTCGCGCGCCTGACCGCGATCTTCGAGGAACGAGGCATCCGGACTCGGGTCGAGGAGAAGGCCGCCGCCCTCGAGGCCGAGGCGCGAGCGGCCGTGGCCGAGGTGGCGCGGGTGTCGGGTCGGCCGGCGGATGAACTCGATGGTTTGGTGGAGCTCATGGCCGAACGCGCGGAGTAACTCGGCGCCGGTGGGTCACTCCTCGGGGCGTTGATCGAGCCAGGAGAGAACGCGCACCGATTGATCGAGGTACGCCATCGCGTGCGAGAGCGCATCACTCTGTCCCTTGTCCTTGATCGCGCGGATGAAGGCCTCGATCGTGTTGCGCGCCTCTTCGAGGGGCACGTGCGCGAGGGCGAAGCGCGACTGTATGATCAGCTTTCGGGTCTCGAACAACTTCTCGAGGATCGGGTCGCTGAACCATCCGGACGGGTCGAGCGCCAGGCGGTCGAGTGCGTCGAGCGCTTCGAGCTTGGTCTCGATGGGGTGGCGCCCGAGGATGGCCTCGAGGGCGCGCTCTCGCTCGTGGGCGACGTCCATGCCGGCCGTTGCTACTTCGACTTCCCGCGCGAGTAAATGACGAGTCCGGTGGCGAGCAGGGGTAGCCCAAAGACCAGGCCCATGGCGGCAAAGGGCCGTCCCCAGCTCAGGCCGGCCAGGGCACAGAAGATCACGCCGAGGGTGCTGGCGATCTTCCCGCGCCGCCGCGACAGGTCTGCGAGCTGGGCCGCCGCGTCCGGCGGTCTGGTCAGGAGTCGGGCCGCGACCTGCGCCGCGAGGCGTTCCTGCCAGGCCCTCGCGGTGTCTGCGTGTTCCTGCTCGGCCGCCATGACCTTGTAGAGGTCGACCGCCTCCAGGTAGCGGCCGCTCTCGATCGCATAGGTCACGAAGGTGCGATGCCGAGCTTCTTCGTCGGGCTGCGCCCGCACCTGGGCCCAGAGCATGGCCAGGCTGTCGGTGGTGGTGCTCGGTTCTTCCGGCGAGCTCACGGGCGTAGATTAACCCAAGCGTTTCGTCTGGAGAAGTCGCTCACAGATGGCGGGGAGCGCGGCCTCGGCGGTCGCTTCGAGCCAGACCCCTCGCGGGAGGCGCTCCGCCTGCGACGTGAACAGACTCGGCTCTGGGTTCACCGCGATGAACGCAGCGCCGCAGCGGGCGGCGAGCTTCGCCACGTGGATGGGCAGATTTGTGGCCGCCGAGGTTCCTACGATGAGCAGCAGGTCGGCCTCCTCCGCCGCCGAAAGAGAGCTCTCGAAGCGGAAGTTCTCTTCGTCGTAGGTCTCGTCGAACCACAAGACGTGGGGTCGTCCTCGCTCTTTGGTGACCGGGCAACGGAGCTGTTCGAGCTCCGCTGCCGTCACGCGCCGGTCCTTGGCCCAAGTCGTCTCGATGCTTTTCGGGATCGGGCTCACCGGTCCACCCTCTCGCTCGGCCGAACGGAGAAAGTCGATGTTGCCGTGGATCTCATAGCTCCGCTCGCGGGTGCACCCCGACCGCGCGTGTAGCCCATCGACGTTTTGCGTGATCAAGAGGAAGCGCTCGCCGAGCCCTCGTTCGAGTCGCGTGATCGCGTGATGCGCCTCGTTGGGTTCGGCGCGATGACAGACGCCCCGCCGATACAGGTACCAGCTCCACACATCCTCGGGCGCCCGCATGAACGCGGATCGGGTGGCCAGTTCCATCGGGTGATACACCTTCGACCCGACGGTCCAGTAGCCCTCCGGCCCGCGAAACGTGGGGATGCCAGACGCGGCGGAGACACCCGCGCCGGTCAGCACGATGATCCTGCCCGTCCCCGTCTTCGCCTCGGACAGGAGTTGCTCCAGCTTCTCGGGGCGCTGCATGCCCGCACTCTCTCACTCGGGTGGTGTTCTCCACCATGTGCTCCTCGCACCGACCTTGACCGTGGCTGCAGCCCTCCCGATGATGACGAGGCCGAACGGGGGCTCGGCAGCCGCATGCGCATCTCGACCGGTCTACCCACGCTCCTCCTCACGTTGTCGGCCGCGCTTCTGCTCGCGCGTTGCGGGGAGGGCGATCAGGCCTGCATCCGCGATGACGACTGCGGTGGCGGCAACCGTTGCTCCACCCCGAGTCCGGGCTCTCGCGGCATTTGCCGCACCTGCGACCCCGAAGAGACCCCGTACAACGCGCTCGATGACGACTGCGACCCGAGTACACCCGACAAGGACTTGGATGGCGACGGCGAGAATTGGGTCGATTCGCCCATCGCGCCGGGCACCGATTGCGACGATCAGCAGCGGCTCGCGAGCTCGAGTCAGCCGGAGCTCTGCGGCGACAACATCGACAACGACTGCGACGGCCGGGTGGACGAGGAGGACTGCGCCGACGCGCTCCCGCCGAGCGTAGTCTTCGTGCATCCGATGGCCTCCGACGTGATCTTCGGGAACGTGCCTTTCCGAATCCGCGTCCTCGAGGACACACGCTTGTCCCAGTTCGAGCTCTACACCAGCGAGTTCAGGCTCGGCTCACCGACCAACCTCGATCCGCCGGAGCAGGACATCTTTCGACTCGAGGTCGACACGACGAGGATTCCGAACGGACGGCATCGGGTGACCGCGCGTGCGGTCGACCTGGTGGGCCGGCAGGGTTTTGATCAGGTCGAGATCACCGTCGAGAACTGACGGGGCTCACTTCGCGCCGAGCTTCATCACGAGACGGGTGAGGTCGCCCACGGTCTTGATGCTCGCGAGGTCCTCGTCCGGGAACTGAACCTCGAGCCGCTCCTCCATCACGCCGATGACTTCCATCGTCGAGACCGAGGACAGACCGAGTGCTGCCAGGTCGGTGGTGGGGCTGAGATCGTTCGTCAGCTTCTTGCTCTCGACCTCGAAGACGGCGGTCTTGAACAGCTCGAGGATCTCTTTCTCGGTCTTGGCCATGCGGATTGGCATAGGCCACAGCCGAACCGCCCTCGTCAACGCGGGTCTTCGGATAGGGGTTTAGCTGAACCCCGTCAGGACTACGGCCCGAGGGAGGCCAAGTGCTCGAGGACCGGCGGATATTGCGCGGCGAGCCCCAAGAACCCCGCCGCCGGGAGCCTGAGCACGGCCATCTCGGTGCCCGCGCGGACCGTGTTGGTGGAGAACTCTCCGGCGAGCAAGGACTGCTGGCCGACGATGCCGCCGGTGACGATCGACGTGCCGTCGTCGACGTCGAAACGGCCCGAGAGCGGCAGGTAGAGCCCGTCCGCCTGCGTCCCCTCTTGAAGGATGAACGTGCCCCTGGGCACCCGAAGCACCTGAAAGAGCCGCGCCACCTCGCGGCGGGTCTTGGTGTCGAAGGCCGAGAACAGGGGTGAGGTCTGAAGCAGGTTTCCCACCAGTCGACGGGTCAAGAGCTCGAACAGGATGTCGCCGACTTCGGGATGCTCACGGACCGCCCCGACGACCACGGTCTTCGGGATGCGCAGGGCCACGAGTTGCCCGAACACCACCACATCAGCGTTCCTCGGCTCGTTCTCGAGCAAGCAGGACTCTCCGAAGAGCTCACCCTCGACCAGCAGGACCGGCGCCTTGTCGGTGACGCCTGGAACCTCGACTCTCGCGCAGCCTTCCACGATGGCGTACAGCGCGTCCGCAGGATCACCTTTCGTGATCACGACCGCCTTGTCGTCGAGCTCGACGAGCTCGGAGCCCGTGGCCAGCGCATCGAGCGCCGTCTTGGGGACCTGAGCAAACAGAGAGAACAGGGGCATGACCGCGAGGCTCTCCGCCGAAGGCCCGTCCTCTCCGCGAACCGGCGTGGCGGTGAGCACGGGGCGTGCGCCGACCTCCATCTCGGACAGATCGAGGTCGATCGAGATCTCGGTGCCGGCGAGGACGATGTCCTGGCTCTTGAGCCCGGGGCTGAGTTCGATTCGAGCGATCTTGGCCGCCTTGCCTTCGTGCTCCGCCGCCACCTGCAGCAGGCTCGCTTGTCCGACGCCGGTGATCGCCGTGGGCACGCGCTTTTCACGGTGGATCTCTTGCGCCCGCGTCGTGTCGACGCGAGCGAGGATGTCGGTGCGTGCGCCATCGAGCAGGAGGATCGTCTTGGCCATGGCGACGGCGCGCGCCACGAAGCCTGCCTCGGCGTAGAGATCGGTGGCCCGTTCGTAGGCGTTGACCGCCTCGGCCTTGCTCCCTTGACGCCGGAGGATGTCGCCCCGGCGATGCGGCCAGCGCGCATTGCTCGGTTCGCGGGTCTCGAGCTGGGTCAGGATCTCGAGTGCATCCTTCGTGCGATCCTTTTGGACGGCCTTGTCGAGCTGAGTTCGTAGGTCTCGGAGTTCTCTTTCACTCATGGTCTTCCTCAGGAGAGCTCGGGGGCTAGGCTTGGACGTTCAGCGCGCGCCATGCCGGTGGTCGCGCCCAGCGCGGTCACCGCTTGCGCTCCGGCCCAGGCGGCGAACGATACTAGGTTTTGCAGGGCGGAGGGGGTGAGCTGAGCCAGATCCGAGCGGTGGACGCCGCCTCGGGTCAGTTCGGACAAGAGCGCGCCGAAAAAAGCGTCGCCGGCGCCCGTGGTGTCGACCACCGTGACCGACGGGGGCACCGCGAAGGCCACGCCGCCGTCCGCACTCGACAGCCTTGCGCCCTTCTCCCCGAAGGTCAGCGCCAATAGCTTCACTCCCAGCTCGTGAAACCGTCGGGCCTGCTCTGGCGGTTCATGTGGACCGAAGAGCGCTTCGGCTTCGTGCTCCGAGGCCTTGACCACGTCCACTTCACGCAAGAGCTCGAGCGCGCCTCCGAGCAGATCCTCGCGCCGCTCGAACACCCCAAACGCGAGGTTCAGGTCGAGTGAGACGTAGGCGCCGGCTCGACGTGCGCGCTCGCCGGCGATGGCGGCGGCTTGCTTGGCAGAGGCCGAAGCCAGCCAGGTGGTCCCGCGGTGGAGAACGGCGAGCTCAGCGTCGAACAACGACGGCGGGAGGTCCTCGGGGGTGAAGGCGAAGTCGGCCGACTGGCTCCGCCACGGAGTGAATCTTCGTTCTCCGTGATCGTCCAGCTCGACCAGCATGAGCCCCGTTCTGCGGCCGGGGACCTTCCTGACCGAGCGCTGACCCACGTTCTCGTCGCGGAGTTGATCGAGCAGTCTGTCTCCGAAAGGATCCTGACCGACCGCACCCACGAGCTCCACCTGACGCCCCAAGCGAGCGAGCTGGACCGCGACGTTGGCGGGGGCGCCGCCGAGCATCGGCAAGAGCGCCACCGCTTCCCGCACTGTCACGCCGCGGGCAGGTGAGAAGAGGTCGATCAAGACCTCGCCGAGCACGACGCAGCGGGTGCGCATCCCCCGAGGTTCGCCTGGACCGGAGTTCGAGACAACGCGACCGGGTCGGAATCGAGGGTTAGCTCGGACGGATTGACCTCGGACCAGTCACCCCGGACCATGCGACCCCGGTGGAGGAGAGACTCAGTCTTGGGGGAGGGCTGCTCGAACCCGGTGCGACGGTTGGGCCTTACGTCGTGGTCGGACACCTGGCGACCGGCGGCATGGGCGAGGTGTACCTGGCTCGAAGGTCCGGCGGCGAGGTCTCGGTCCTCAAGGTGCTCCCTCATCACCTGGCCGAGGATGAAAGGAGCGCCCAGATGTTCATCGACGAGGCGCGTCTCGCCTCCTCCTTCGTGCACCCGAACATTGTGCGCGTCTTCGATTCGGGACAGGGCGGAGACCTCCTCTACTTCACCATGGAGTATCTGAGAGGCCACCCGGTCGGGACGTGCTCGAAGAAGATGGTCAAGACCGGCGCGCTCGTCCCGGAGACCATCGCCGCTCGGATCATCGCGGACGCCGCGCTTGGGCTCGCGCACGTCCACAAGGCGAAGGACGCCCAGGGCGAGCCCCTCGAGCTCGTTCACCGGGACATCACGCCCGACAACCTTTTCGTCACCTACGAAGGCATCACCAAGATCTTGGACTTCGGGGTCGCCAAGGTCGCGGGCAGCGCCAGCAACACCCTCGAGGGGGAGTTCAAGGGAAAGGTGCCGTACATGGCGCCCGAGACCGTGCGCGGCGAGCCGGCGGACGCGAGGTCCGACCTCTTCAGCCTCGGCGTCGTCTTCTTCGAACTCCTCACCGGCAAGAAGTTGTTTGGCGCCGAAACGCCCGCGACGAGCTTGCATCTTCTTCTGAACGAGCCCATCCCCAGCATTCTCGGACTCCGGCCCGAGCTCGACCCGGAGCTTGCGCGCATCTGTGAGTTCCTGCTCGTTCGGGAGCCCGACCGAAGGGTTCAGGACGCCGACATGGTGAGTGAGTGGCTCGAGACCTGGCTTCGGGCCAAGCGGGTCAAGCCGAAGGACGTCGCGAACTGGCTCATGGACGTCTTCCCCGAGGCTCATGCCACCTCGGAGCGGCTCCTCGACTCGCTGAAGGACACGGGCGAGCTGCAGCTCGTCGACGCGCTCGACCTGCGCCTGCTCGGCACCGGGCGCCTCGGCGACGTGAAAGTGCCCGACCTCGAGCGCGAGGAGCGACAGGGGCCCGAGACGGCGGCGAAGGTGCTCGGTGAGGTTCAGCCCTCCTTCTCGGCGAACTACTATCGCTCGCTCACCGTCGACGAGAACGACTCGGTTTGGGCAGAGGACTCCGCCTCCAGGATTCAGCGCCGAGATCGGCGATGGCGCACAGTGTCGATCTCGGTGGCAGCCACGCTGGTCCTCGCATCGCTCGGCTACTTCTTGCTCGAGCGCGAGACGTCGGAGCCGGTGGCCGCGCCAGCGCCGCCCCCCGTGCGGTCCGCGCCTGCGGTCCCCGAGCCTCGTGTCGTGGCCGGCCGGTACGTCCTGGGCGCCGAGCTCTACCGGGACAAACGCGGGGCATATCATCGCGCGACGGAGGCCGAGGGTGACAGGGCTTGGCTGGTGCGCTCGTTTCGCTACCCTTCGGCCTCGGACGCCGCGGGGCGCGCGCAGCAGCTCGAGCAGGCGAAGTCGATCAGCGAAGAGCTCGCGCTGCCTCACATCCTCTCCGTCGTGACCGCTCGCGCCGAAGGGCGGGACGTCCACCTCGTCCACCCGTTTGCCGAGGGCGTCCCGTTGCCGCTCGTCTTGGAGGGGACGCTCGAGCCGCTCGAGGCGCGCCGGATCGTGCGCGAGCTCGCGGCGCTCTTTGTGGCCGCAGAGCACGCCGGCCTCGTACACGGAGGTCTTCGTCCTTCGGACGTGATGCTCGGCGCCCAGGGCATGCTCTATCTCAGCGGCTTCGCGGGGACCGCGACCGTCGCGTCGGCCGAAGGCGCCGATCCCTACCGGGCACCCGAGGTCGACGAGACCGGCGGCAGTTTCCTCGCGGATCAGTTCGCGCTCGCCGCCATCTCGCAGGAGCTGCTCCGCACCTTCGACCACGAGGCCTACCTCGGCACCGCGCGGGTCGTGGCCAAGGCCATGGCCGCGGACCCCGCCAAGCGCTACGCGAGCCAAGTCGACTTCGCCAAGGCGCTCGATCGAGCACTCGGCGCGCGGCCGTCCAGACGCCGACGTTGATGGCGACGGGCCGCGAAGTCGCCGAAGTTCCCGCCGTTTCACCAGGCCCCGCGCACGCCTCTCGAGGGCCCTGAACTCCGTGGGGAAAGGTGGGCCGCGCTCGGGCGGTTCTGGCTCCGTGGGTCGGGTCGCATACGGGCGTGTTAGATCTGTTCCCGTGGAGGGCGCAGCGGAGGGGCTCCCGGAGGCCATCGGTGGCTTTCGTGTCCAAGGTCTCCTCGGCCGGGGCGCCAGCGGGGTCGTTTATCGGGTCATCGATCCCAAGCTCGATCGTCCGGCCGCTCTGAAGCTCCTCTTTGAGCAAGGTGATCGCGAGTCGCGCGAGCGCTTTCGCATCGAAGCCTGCGCCGCCGGTCGGATCCTCCACCCCAACGTCGTGCAGGTCTTCTCGGCCGGTGAGCACGAGGGCCGAGCGTTCATCGTGCAAGAGCTGGTCGAAGGTGTCCCGCTCTCGGCCTTGCTCGAGACCCGCGGGCCGCTTGGCTTCGAGATCGTCGTCGATATCGGCGTGCAGGTCGCTCACGCGCTCGAGAAGGCGGCGGAGGTCGGTGTGCTTCACCGCGACGTGAAGCCGGAGAACCTGCTCGTGTCGGATGAAGGCACGGTGAAGGTCGCGGATTTCGGCCTCGCCAAACTGCTCCAAGCCCCGACCGGACTCACCGAAGGCGGCACGACTCTGGGCACGCCTCACTACATGTCGCCGGAACAGGGCAGGGCGGCGCCGCTCGATGCGCGCTCTGATCAGTACTCGCTCGGTGCCACGCTGTATCACCTCTTGACCGGCGCCCCTCCGTTTCATTGCGACCACGCGCTCGCGCTGCTCTTCATGCATCTGACGAGCCCGCTGCCGCCGGTGTCGAGCCGCCGCGCCGACTGTCCCCCGGGGCTCGCGCGCGTCATCGAGCGCATGCTCGAGAAGGACAAGGAGGCGCGTTTTCCGAGCTTCCTGGAGGTGGCGGAGGCGCTCGAGTCCTCTCTGGAAGAGTCCGCGTCGGAGTTTGCGCCGACCCCGGAGGTGCGAGGTGCTTCACCCGCTCGTGCGCGCGCTGCATTCCTCTGGGCGATGCTGGGCGCGGCGTCTCTCGCGGCTCTGAGTTGGTTCGTTCTGCCCTCCGCCGAAGGCCCAAGCCGAAGCCTCTCGGTGCCCGCCGTGGCCCCGCCGGTTCGGAGCCCGCTGCCGGTTCAGACCGCGCTGCCGGTCGCGGCCGAACCCCACAGGCCTCCGGCCCCGTCTCCTGCGGCTGTGGTCGACCCGACGCCTACGCCGCTTTCGCCCCGGCGCGCGCCCGTGCTCACTCCTTTCGAACAGGCGATCTCCGACCTACGGCAGACCGAGGATCTTACGAGAGCGCGGCGTGCGGCCGAGACGCTAGGCCAGCTCGGGGATCAGGCTGCGACGCCGGCGCTCTTGAGTGCGCTCTCGGGGGGCAGGGGTCCGGTCGCGTCGGCGGCCGCAGACGCGCTCGGCGCGCTCGCAGACATCGCGGCCCTCGACGGGCTCGAGGTCGCCGCCGAGGACGCAGAGGACCCGAGCGTTCGTCGCGCGGCGCAGCGGGCGCTGAAGCGCATCATCCACGTGGAAGAGTAGTCGCTGGTCAGAACGGCGGGCCAAGTCCGAGGCATCGACCGTTGAGGAGGTCCTCCCCCTCGACCACGAAGGCGGGCACGTTGCGGTTGTTTCGAAGTTCCGAGCTCCGGAAGAAGAAGCTCCGACCTCGGCCAAGCTGGCCAGCGCCCCCGCCGCCCCACAGCGCCCCGACCGCGAAGTCTGGGATACCGTCACCGTCGAGGTCGGCGATCGGGCCTAGACTCGCACCGAAGCGGTTCTCGGTGCACGGTTGGCCGGCACAGTCGCCGCCGAGCAGGAGGCGTGATCCACCGGCGGAGCCTGGCCGCGGGACGGCCACCACTGCGCCCCGGCCCACGCCGCCGTTCTCCGGATCACCCACGAGCAGCGTGGGGCCACCGGCTGCGAGCACGTCACCCACGAACAACAAGCTCGTTCCGAAGCGGACGGAGGCGCCTGTCGGAGCGGTTATGGGCGTGAAACTCAGGTCGTTGAACTCGATGTCTCGCGGCGCATTGCTCGCAAAATCCCCGAAGACCGAGACGCGTCGGTTGTTGGTGCCCGTGCCCGCCGCGACGGCGATGCTCGCGCCGCCCGAAGGGACGAAGCCGACGCCGCCCGCGATCGCCGCGCCGACCCGATAGCCACTGCTTGGACCGACGATCCGGAACCTCGAGGTGGCAGCCGCGATGTTCTGCTGGTTGAAGGGGCCGGTGAAGACATGTACGGCGCCCGCGAAGAGGACGCCGTTCACCGTGGCGTCGGGGGCGGCCACGACGAGATCCGGTACACCGTCGCCGGAGAGATCTCCGGGGCTCGCGAGCTGGGCGCCAAAGCGGAGTTCGAGACCGCCGGCGTCGAGTGTCGAGCGCGTGACGAAGGTGCGGCTCGTGACATCGTAGCCCATGATTTGAACCTGGCGGTCTCCCGGGACGCCGATCGCAAACTCCGGGAGCCCATCGTCGTTCTGATCGGGCAGCACGGCGAGCGAAGCGCCCAATCGAGACGTCGCTGTGGCCCCGCGAAAATCGGCGATCGCCATGTCCTTGAGAGACGGACGCGTCGAGAGGCCGGTGTTGCCGCCTATCACGTAGACCACACCCGCGCCTCCGCTGCCCTCGGGACTGCCCACGAGGAGGTCGGGCAGACCGTCACCGTCGAGGTCGCCGGGGAACGCAAAGACACGACCGGCCTGGTCCCCCATCTCGCCTTCGATCCCCCATAGGCTGTCGACCGACATGACGCCGCTTTGGGGGATGGGCCCGGTCACGAGGTAAAGACGCCCTGGAACGTCCGCCGGTTCGCCCGAGGCCCCAGCGCGCCCCCACCCGGGTGCTCCGAGCAGGACCTCGTCGACGCCGTCGCCATCGAGGTCGAAGCGACTCGGGCCGGAAGCGAGCTCAATCGTGACCTCACCATCCTGCTCCGGGCTGAAGGTGCAGGTCGGGCCACTCGCCTGGCAGAGCCCAGTGAAGCCGACGACCCGAGTCGCCGGCCCCGGCGTCACTGCGAGCACCGGGGTGGAGTTCACCGGGACGAGCACTTCACATGGGCCAGAGTCCGTGGTGCAGACGGAAATCGAGTCCAAGGTGAGCTCGGCTTCTCCCGGGCCGCGGAAGGAGAAGCGGATGTTCCACCCCGTGCGCTCGAAGGTGGCCTCGAGCCGCACCGGCTCTGTTCCGCTCGTGTCGGGCATGCAGCTGGTGTTGCCCCCGCACGCGCCCGACCAAGCTTGGAACCGGCTGCCGGACGATGGTGTCGCTTCCAGCTGGATCCGGGTGCCCGAGGCGAACCGACGCGTGCAGTCGGTGTCGCATGGAAGCTGGTCCGGCGGTGCCAAGAACCGCACCTGGCCGACCCCGTCGCCTCGATGATCGATCTGCAGATCGAAGCCTTCGGGGGGCCCGCTCGTGAACGTGGCGGCGACCGAGCGGTGCTCCGAGAGCTGCAGCACACAAGGCCCGCTGCCCTGGCAGTCGCCACTCCATCCCATGAACAAGCCATTTACGCTCGGCTCCGCGTTGAGGGTCACGGTGCTGTCGCGCGGAAACTCGGCCGTGCAGATTTGCTCCGAGAGACCGCAGTGGATGCCGACGGGGTTCGAGATGACTCGACCGCTCGCAGGGTTGTTGACCTCCACGTCGACGCGGCGAGTGCTGGCATTGTCCGCCTCACACCGACCGCGGCCGTTATTGCAGCGCGTGCCGTCGGGGCAAGGGACCTCCGTCGGCGCCTGGCCGAGCACGCCGCAGATCGAGATGCGAAGCCCGTCCGAAGAGCATCGGTTCTTGCTCGCGCTGCAGGCGAGCCCGAGTTCATCCGCGGTCTCGGTCAGTGGGACCAGTTCCGTGTTGGCGACGCCGATCGGTCCGCAGAGCGTGTCGAGGCAGGTCTGGTCACCCGCACAGCTCGACTCTGCGCAGCCCTCGGACAAGTAGATGGCGAGTCCGGAGCGACCCGCGGGCAGGCTCTCAACTCGGCGACGCACGGCCGGGAAGCCACGGGGGAGGTTGGGGCCACGAGCCTGCACGACGATGGTCATCGCGCCGGCCTCGTGGGGCGCCACCCCGAAGGAGAAGGGCACACCGTTGCCCCCGGTGCCTAGGAGGGCGAAGGTCCGCTCCGCCAGCAAGCTCCCGGCGTCGTCCTCGACGCGCACGTCGACGTTGGCAAGTTGCGTGGGCACGTTCAGATCCGAGTTGACGACCACCACGAGCTGACGATCGTCCGCGGAGCATGCGGCGAGCAGGCCCGCCCACAGGATGAGCTTCGCGCGCCGCATCACGGCCCGCCCGGAAAGAGCACCACGTTCGTGCTGCCGCCGTAGAGCACCGGGTCCGAGGACGAGCCGGCTGCGACGCCCACGGCGACACCCGCGCCCGCGACCACCACGCCGGTGATGATCCAGAAGAGCGGGCTCTCGAACAGGGAGTCGTCGTCCTCGTGGTCTGGGGCGGTCGTCACGGTGAGCGGCGTGTCGGGCGAGGGCGGGGGCACGGTCAGCGTGGGCGGCTTCGCGGGCGGCGTGCTCGCGTCCGTCTTGGGCGTGGTGTCTGTCTTGGGCGTGGTGTCTGTCTTGGGCGTGGTGTCTGTCTTGGGCGTGGTCTTTGGTGCACCGGGCGCGGGGCCGGGGGATGCTCCCCGTCGCTTGCGGTCGGCTTCGAGGTCTTTGAGCAGCGCGATGGTCTCTTGAACCTCGGCGCGGTCCTCGGGATCAGTCTGGAGGTACTCCTCGAACCTCTTGATCGCTTCCTCGTAGCGCTTGAGAAGCCGCAGGCACTGGGCGAGGCCGAAGATGGTCGAGTCGCGGTGTCCGGAGAGCTCATAGGCTTTCTGAAAGTGCGGCAGCGCCGCCTCATACTCCTCGGCCTCGAAGTATCGCTTCGCTCGAACGAACGCGTTCCTCCCTTCTTCTTCGGAGCTCGGCGCCGCGAGGCTGGTCTCGGCGAGCCCGGCGAGCAGCACCAGGACGAGGGCGGGGGCAAGACTCTTCATGGGATCACCAATCTTTCAGTTCGCGCTTTCGCACCGGGCCGGCGCCGGGGACGATGGGCTTCTTGACCGCAGGTGCGGGCTTGATCGTCGGCACCGGGGGCGAAGGGCTGCGGACCGCCTTGGACTTACGGGTCCGCACGGGCTCGGGCTCGGGTTCGGGTTCGGGTTCCGCGGGCTTCTCGGCCGCGGGGGCGGGTCGAGCTTCGACGGTCTCGGGTTCGGGTGCCTGGGCTTGGGCTGCGCCCACTTCGGGCGGCGGCTCGGGGCTGGGCGCCTCCGGGCTGGCGACCGCGGTCTTGGCGGGCGTGGACGCCTCGAACGTGATCTCCTGGCGCGGCCAGAGGAGCACCCCGAGCGTGGCGATGGCCGCGGCAGCCGCGACGACGCCGATGATCCAGGTTCGACGTGGGCTCTCGAGCGCACCGAGGGTGGCGGAGCGGTCCGCCACGAGGCTCATCATGCTGACGGGCGTCCGCGTGTCCGCGGCGTCGCGAGGGGGTGCGGCCATGGAAGGTGTCCACGGCACACCCGCCTCGAGCCTCTCCTTGGCTACGACCAGCGACGCTCGAAGCTCCGGCAGGCTGGGGCGCAGCTTCGGTTCGTGCGAGAGGCAGCGGGTCAGGAGCTGCTCGAGGCCCCCCACGGTCGAGCTCGAGGCGTCGAGCGCCAAAGGCGGCAACTCGCCGAGCAACTTCTTCCGAAGGATCTGGGCCGGCTCCCCGCTAAAAGCTCTGCGGCCCACCAGCATCTCGTAGAGGATCTCGCCGACCGCGTAGACGTCGGTGGCCGGTGAGACCGGCTCGGCCGCGATCTGTTCCGGGGCCATGTACGCGGGGGTCCCGAGCATGAGCCCGGTGGCCGTCTTGTGGCCTCGGGTTGGGTCGGAGACCTTGGCGATGCCGAAGTCGAGGATCTTCACCGCCGGAACCTCTGAGTAGTCGCTGTCGAGCGAGGCCACGACGAGGATGTTGTCGGGCTTCAAGTCTCGGTGCACGACGCCCAATCGATGCACGGCCGTGAGCGCGTCGGTCAGTTGCAGGCCGACGTTGACGGCCTGCATCGGTCTCAAGGCGCCCCGCTTGAGCAGATTCCCGAGCGTGGGACCTTCCACCAACTCCATCACGTAGGCGACGCAGCGCGGGCTCTCCTGCTCGATGAAGTCGGTGATGTCGACGATGTTCGGGTGACGCGCGTCGTTGACGACGCGAGCCTCGCTGAGAAAACGCGAGACGAACTCGGGGTTTCGAACCAGATCCTCGGATAGGACTTTGATCGCCACCCGGCGTCCGAGTCGTCGATGCTGCGCTTGAAAGACGGCGCCCATGCCGCCTTCTCCAAGCAAGCGATCGACCTCGTAGCCCTCGATCACGGGTGGTGAAGAACTGCCCATTTGTGCTCTCCAGATATAGGGGAGGGGCTCGCTCCGCTCAAGGCCGTGACCGGCGGCGCACGCAAGCTTCAGGCGCACCGGCTTCGTGATCGCCCTCAAGCCGCGCCGAGAGTCTAATAACCATCTGAAAACAAACGACTATCTGCGATACGTCATTCGACGGTGCCCGTTGCGTAGGCGTTGCCAGCCGACCGTCCAAGTCCTACCTTGCCCATAGACATGCGACCCCTCACTGGCCTGTCCCTTACCCTACTCCTCGCATCCCAGAGCGCCGAGGCTGCCGAGCCCTGGTACCGCCGAGCTTCCTGCGAGGGCGCCGCCAAGGCCGTGCTCTCGGGCGACTTCAAGGCGGCCGATGACCGGCTCGGGCGACTCGAAGCACAACGGGATCCCGACGATCAGGCGTGCGCGGTCTGGCTGCACCTGCTGTACGCGGAGATTCAGCTCGGACTTGGCGGCAAACTTCCCGCGCTCATAGAGAACCGTGATCGCCGCCTGAAGAACATCTACGGCTTCTCCAAAGCCCACGCCAAGTACGCGGCTCGATTTGCCGACCTCGAGATCGAAGCGCGCATGAAGCGGGTTCGCTACCTCGCCGAGGACGGAAAGCGCAGCGACGCCTTGAAAGAGGCGAAGCGCTCGCAGACCATGCTCGATCAACGGCTCTCGAAGAAGGCGGAGCCCTCCATCACGCTCGAGTACTCCATCGGCTCCTCCAATCTGGCGGTGGCCTTCGCGTCCTGGCCGGTTCGGATGGTCATCAAGCTGGCCGGCGTCCCGGGAGACGGCGAGCTCGGGGCCAAGAAGCTTCGTGAGCTCTACAAGGGTGACACGGTCTACCGCTACGAGGCCGCCTATCTCCTGCACAGCTTCGCCGTCGAGCGCCCGGGCGACATCCTTGGGAGTCCCGTGCAGTACGCGGAGTTCCTGGCCCGCGAGTTCTCGAGCAACCCGCAGTTCCTCTACGAGTACGCGGAGGCGCTTTGGGTCGAGAAGAACAGCGCGCTCGCAATGCAGACGCTGAAGCCGGTGCAGGATGTCCTCGCGGGTGAGCCGGGCAAGTGGTCCAGCCGAATTCGAGGAAAGATCTATCTCATGAGTGGACGTTGCGCGCTCGACCTTGGGCGCCGCGATGAAGCCCGGCGCTTCGCCGATCTCGCTCGCGCTCAGCGTGTAGACGAGATCGAGGAGAAGCTCGAAGACCTGCTCTCCAAGCTCGGCTCCTGAACGTCGACCGCCCGGGCGCCTTTATGTCTCACGTTCTGCATTGGATCTCTCTGCTCGCCGAGCGCCACGCCGGCAAGGTCGTGATCTTCTTTCTGCTCTCGATGATTCCGGCGCTGATGCTCGCCTCCAGGCTGGAGCTGAGGGAGAACTTCGGCGACCTCCTTCCGGAGGACACCCTCGCGGTGAAGGACCTCAACTTCGTCGCGGAACGGGCCGGCGGCGCCGCCTTCATCGTGACCGCGGTGGATGCCTCCGACGTCGAACGCGCGAAGCGCTTTGCTCACGACCTCGAGGAGCGCGCCTTGGAGCTCGATTGCGTGCGCTTCGTGGAGTCGCGGCTCGACGTCGACTTCGTCAAGGAGCGCCAGCTCCTCTATCTATCCCCGGAAGATCTCGAAGAGCTTGTCGATGAAACCGCTCACCGCATCGACAAGAAGCTGGCAGGCAGCACGGGCATCTTTGTGGATCTGGAGGAGGAGGGGCCGTCCGGCACCGCTTCGACCGGCGTCTCGCTCGAGGAGATCTCGGATCGACTCGAGGGCAAGAACCTCCCGCTCAACGAGTACGCGATCGGAAAGGACGGGAAGTACCTCTACGTCTTCATCCGCCTCACCGGGACCACCGGCGATCTGAGCTTTGGGCGTCAGGCTTGGGAGAAGATCCAATCGGTCGTCGATGCTCTGCGCGACGGCACTCGGTATCCGAAAGACCTCGAGGTTCGCTACACCGGCAGCGTCGTGGTGCGGCTCGAGGACAACGCCTTCGTGCAGGCTGATCTGCGGAACGCGGGGATCCTCGGTTTTCTGCTCGTGGTGCTCATCATCACCATTTATACGCGCTACCCGCGGCTTCTCGTTCTCGTCTCGCTGCCATTGCTCGTGGGCGTGAGCTGGACCTTCGCGTTCGGCGCGCTGGCCATCGGCCATATCAACCTCATCACCGGCTTCTTGACCGCCATCCTGTTTGGCCTCGGCATCGACTTCTCGGTGCATATGTTTCTTCGCTACGTCGAAGACCGGCGCAAAGGTGAAGCGGCGGAAGTGGCGATGGAGAGCGCTCTCAAGCAGACCGGTCGAGCCGTCTTCGCCGGAGCGATCACCACCGCCGCCGCCTTCTTCGTGGTCCGCTTCGCCGACTTCAAGGGCTACACCGAGTTCGGCCTGCTCGCCTCGTTCGGCATTCTCATGATGCTCTTCTCCTCGCTCCTCTTGTTCCCGGCCCTGACGGAGCTGTTCGAACGCTGGCGGAGCATGGACATCCGACCGGTGAATGAGATGTTCATGTCCGGGCTCGTTGTGCCCAGGTGGCTACGGCTCTCTATCGTTCTGGGCACCTTGGCCTTTGCGCTGTTCTCCTTCTTCGAGCTGTCCGCCGGCAACGTGAAGTTCAAGACCAACTGGCGCGAGCTGAAGGGCGAGAGTCCGGCCTCGGACTTCGACGACTACATGGTGGAGAGCCTCGGCGGCTCGTTCTCGCTGACCGCGGTGTTGCTCGAACATCCGGGTCAGAGCCCAGTGGTCGAGGAGGTCGTGAAGCGGACGCGGGAAGAGCGCCTGGCGGCCGGAAAGACCAGTGGGATCCAGCGCACGCTCAGCATGCACGACCTCGTGCCGCCCGACCAAGAGCTGCGACTGGAGCAGATCGCCGAGCTGCGAAAACAACTTCTCCGAGTGAAGCCCGAGACCTTGGAGGGCAAGGAGCTCGAGGTCTGGCAGGACGCGGTCGCCAAGACGGAGGTGCAGGCCTTCACCGAGGACGACGTGCCGCAGTCGCTCAAGAACCGCTTTCAAACGGTCGATGGCAAGGGCACGTTGATGCTGTTCTTCTCCGACTACGAGTTCTACGAGCTCGACGAGCTGCTCGCTTGGGCGGAAGAGGTCGAGACCGTCCGAACCCGGCTCATCGAGCGTGGGGTCGAGGCGCGCGTGATGTCGGAGAACTGGATCGTGGGCACGGTGTTTGGCGTGATGCTCGGCGATGGCCCGTACATCATGTGGTCGGCCTTCTTCGCCATCTTCATCGTCCTGCTCATCGACTTCCGCAGCCTGCGTCGGGCGCTCATCGTGATCACGCCGCTGGTCTTGGGGGTCATGTGTATTGGCGGAGGCATGTACATTCTGGGCATCGAGCTCAACTTCATGAACGGAGTCGTCATCCCGTGCATGGTCGGCATCGGGATCGACAACGCCATTCATGTCTATCACCGATACCTCGAGGAGGGCCCGGGCTCGGCCCCGGTCGTGCTCCGGCACTCGGCTTCGGCGACCATGCTCGCCAGCTTCACCACGATGATGGGCTTCGGGGCGATGATCATCGCGCACCATCGCGGCATTCGCAGCGTGGCCGAGCTCGCTTTGCTCGGCATCACCACAACCTACATCTGCACCTCCGTGGCGTTTCCGCTCGCCATCGAGACCTTCGAGGAGATCCGCGACGCGCTCCGTCGTCGTCGTGCAAAGGCCTGAGGCTCGGCGTCGAGGAATGTTCGGACCGCACCGGCGGTTTCGAGCGAGTGACCGCCGGATGGGCCTGTGAAGACCGATCGCCGTAGCCTGCTTCGCATGGGTTCCTTTGCGACGGGCGCGCTCTTCTTGGGCGTCGGCGCTCGAAAGGTCGGCGCGGCGCAGCCCGAGAAGCTCCGGGCTACGCATCATCTCGTGCGATGGCCCAGCGCAACGCGGCGCTTTCGCGTCGTGCAGCTCACGGACATCCACGTCGGCCGGGCGGTTCCACCATCGTACCTGCGGCGCGTCGCGGAGCTCGCCCACCGCGCACGTCCGGATCTGGTCGTGCTGACCGGCGACTATCTAAATCGCTCCCTCACCTACGTCGATGAGCTCCGCCATTTCGTGAGCCTGCTTCCGCGCCCGCTCTTCGCCACGCTCGGGAACCACGATCACTGGTCCGGCCGTGACGGGGTGGTCGCGGCGCTCGAGCAGGGCGGGGCGACGGTGCTCTCCAACGAGAGCCTCCGCTTCGCCGGGGCCGGGCTCGATCTTGTGCTCGTAGGGGTGGACGACGGCTTCACACGTAGCGATGACGTGCCGCGGGCCTTCGCGCGAGTGTCACGGGCCGCAGAAGCGCTCGTGCTCTCGCACTTTCCCAACACCGCCGACCGAATCGCAGACACGGGGGCGAGGCTCATCCTGTCGGGGCACACCCATGGTGGTCAGATCGTCGTCCCGGGTGTGACGCAGCTCGTGCATCGTGTGCTCGGGCACAAGTACGTGGCGGGCTGGTTCGAACTCGATCGGTCCCAGCTCTACGTCAGCGTGGGGGTCGGAGGTTCGGTGGGGCTTCGGGCGGGCGAGGGCTCAGCGCCGGAGGTCTCGGTCTTTGATCTGTTGCCTCCAGCGCATCCTGCGCTTGGATGACGGACGATCGCGCGCGCCTATCAGCCGGGCAGCTGAAACTGGCCGAACTTCTCGAAGTAGTAGTGAAAGCACATCGGGCCCGCGGGTGGTTTGACGGCGACCAGGAGCCTCAGCCGTCGGCTCCCTTCGTATTTGAAGTCGTCGTCCGGAACAAACGCGCCGTCTTTGAAGACCTCGACCGTCTCCACCTGCGTGAGTTCATCGGTGTCCATGTTGGCGATGGGCGACGCCACGACGAGCTCCCCCGGTTCCCAGTGCGTGAACTTGGAATCCGCGTTCTTGGGGGTGATGGTTGCGTCGATCCAGTAGTAGCTGCATCCGGCCCGCTCCGCCTCGAGTTCGCGCCGGAGCTCTTCGTCGACTTCCTCGATGGGAGGCGCACTCGCCGCCTCGATGTGATGCACCACCGCCTCCGCCCCCCGCAGCGCGGCGCCCTTGGCTTTGAAAGGTGCCCGGAACAGCCCGGCCAAGATCCTCCCTCCGAGCACCTTGAGCATCAGGGCAAAACCGAGGACCAGCGCTACGCTTCCCCACCAGGGCAGAAGCTTGATGGCCAGGATCACCAGGACGACGAACGCCAGGAAGAGCGCCTTGATCATGCGCGCTCCCTAACACCGTCCGAGGCTGGGCGAAACCCGTCATAGGTCTGCTCGGCGCTCCGCTGTGGTCGGAGCCGGCGAAGGCGGTTAACGGGAAAACGCCAGGCGGGGTAGGCCGCCCGGCGAAGTCCGGATGGAGGTCTATGGTGGCCCGCGGGTCAGGAATCCCTATCGAGCCCCTGGTCGGGTCGGGTCCTTAGGCCCGGATGCCCATGGCCGCGGGACCAAACTGAGCGAAGGCGGTGGTGACGCCGGTCTTGCCGAAGCTGGTGCCTTCGATCTTGGTGGAGCCGCCGCTGAGTCGGGTGAGCTGCTCGTGGCTGGCCTTGGCCTGGTCGACGATCTGGCGGTCGACGTTTCCGAAGGTCCGGTTGATGTGGGCCTTCTCGGCGAGTTCCTGGGCCTTGGTGTGCGAGCCCTGAAGAACCGACTTGAAGAAGTCGGTGCGGCTCATCTGAAATCCGTAGCTGATTCCGTTAGTTCCGGTGGTCGGGATGGCGTTCGTGGTCATGGGTTCCTACCTTTTCTGTCCGAGGTTCCTGCCCCGTACACGAGCGTTATCGGAGCCCCACGGGAGGAGTTGCGGAAAAAAGATACACCTCGGGCCGAAAAGCACGTCGCGCCTGGGTGCTACAGTGTCTGCGAGTGTAGGTATCGGTAGGCGGAGGTCGGTGTTGCGTGTTTCGACGCTCAGACCTCGAAGTTTCGATCACCCTCGGACCAGACCACCCGATAGATGTCGCCTCGGCGGTCATTCCAGTTCTGGACCGTGCCCTCGCGGCGGGCGCGGCGGAGCAGCTCGGTATCGAGGTCGTGGATGATCACCGACTCGAGGTTGGGTACGGCCTCGGCCGCCACCCCGTCCCGGGCGAACGGGATGTCGCTCGGGGTGAAGACCGCCGACTGGGCGTAGTGGATGTCGGCGTTCTCGACGAAGGGGAGGTTGCCCACGCAACCCGAGGTGATGGCGTACATGTGATTCTCGACGCATCGCGCCTGAGCGCAGAGCCTGACGCGCATGTAGCCATAGCGATCGTTCGTGTTGAAGGGGATGAAGAGCAGCCTCGCTCCTTTGTCCGCGACGATACGAACGAGCTCGGGGAACTCGACGTCATAACAGATGAGGATGGCGATGCGGCCGCGGTCGGTCTCGAGCACATCGACGGTGTTGCCGCCTTGCACGCCCCACCACCGCTTCTCGTTGGGCGTGACGTGGATCTTGTGCTGTCGCTCGAGGGTTCCGTCGCGCCGAAAGAGATAGGCGATGTTGTACAGGGTCTCGTCCTCGAGCGTGAAGGTGGAGCCGCCGATGATGTTGATGTTGTAGCGCACCGCGAGGTTCGTGAAGAGCTGCAAGTACCTGGGGGTGAAAGCGGCGAGCTCGCGCGCGGCCTGGCCGGGGCGATGGGATTTCACGACCGAGAGCAGCTGCAGCGTGAAGAGCTCCGGGAAGAGCACGAAGTCGGCTTTGTTGTCGCTGGCGACATCGACGAAGAACGAAACCTGCTTCTCGAAGGCCTCGAAGCTGTGGATCTCGCGCATCTGGTACTGAACCGTCGCGACCCGGACGGGGTCGACGGCGCGGCGCATGCGCCGCGCGCGGCCGGGGCGGTAGTCGAGGTTCGGCCACTCGAGGTGGGTGGCGTAGCCGGCGGAGTCTTCGTCCGTGGGAAAGTAGTCGGGGATGAGCTGCTGGAGCACAAACCCATTCGAGAGCTGGGTTGTGAGGACCGGGTCGTAGAGCGAGTGGGTCATCACTGCGTCGACGTACTCGCGCGGCGTCAGCTCATCCTTGTGTTTGGCGTACCCCGGGATTCGGCCGCCGACGACGATGCGCGCCAGGTTCTTCTCTCGGCACAGCTCCTTTCGAGCCTCGTACAGGCGGCGAGCGAGCTTCATGCCGCGGCACTTCGGGTGGACCTGGATCTCGATGCCATAGAGCGTGTCGCCCTCGACGTCGTGGTTTCGGATGTAACCGCCGTCCGAGATCTCCATCCACGCGTGCCAATCCGCGTAGTCCGACTGGGAGACCACGAGGCTGGCGGAGGAGGCGACGATCTCGCCGTCGAGCTCGATGCATCTTTGGCCTTCTGGGAACACCTCGATCTGGCTCTCGAACTGGTCCTTGCTCCAGGGTTTCATGCCCGGGAAACACGCCGTCTGGAGCTTCACGATGGCCTCGAAGTCTTCGGCCCGAACCTGCCGCAGCGTGACTCGGGTTTCGAAAGCCTGGAGGTCTTCTTGGTTCATCCGGCGTAGATGCCACGCGCGGGCGGCCGCGTAAAGACATGTCGCCTCGTCGCGGCTAGCCGGTGTTTCTCAACCCTTGGGCGACACCACTCAGGGTCGTGGCGAGCGCTTCCTGGATGCGCGGCTGGTCTGGATGGTCTTCCGGCATCGAACGTTTTCGAGCCAGCAAGCTGATCTGGATGAGGGAGAGCGGGTCGACGTAAGGGTTCCGAAGCTGAATGGCGGCCTGCAGGACCGGGTTGTCGTGCAGCAGGTCGGAGACGTCTCGCAGCTTCAGGATGGCCCTCCGCGTGCGAATGAGCTCGGCCTGAAGAGTGCGAAAGAGGGCGAGGTCACCTCCGAGGGAGGTCGCGTAGGTCTCGGCGATCTCGAGGTCGCACTTCGCGAGCACCATCTCGACCTTGGACAACAGGTCATCGAAGAACGGCCAGCGACGAGCCATCTCGCGCAGCAGCTCGAGCCCACCCGGCTCTTCGATGGCGTGCTCGAGCGCGGTTCCCACCCCGAGCCACCCCGGGAGCATGAGCCGCGTTTGCGTCCAGCCGAAGACCCAGGGAATCGCGCGGATGCCGCGCATCGAGCCCGCGCCCTTCTTTCGGTACGCGGGGCGTGATCCGAAGTGTGCGCTGGCCAGCTCCTCGACCGGCGTGGCCTGCATGAAGAACTCGAAGAGGTCATTGGAGTCATGAACGAGGCCTCGGAACACCGAGAACGACCGCTCGGCGAGCTCCGTCATCATCGCGCGAAAGCGGCCGATCTCGGCTTCATCGACTCCGTCCGACCAGCTCGACAGACGCTGCATCAGGCTACCCGCCACGAGCACCTCGAGGCTGCGTTCCGCGATCTCTTGGAGGCCAAACTTCTGCGAGATGACCTCGCCCTGCTCGGTCACCTTGATGCCCACGTCGATGGAACCGGGCGGCAGCGCGGTGAGCGCGCGATAGACCGGCGAGCCCCCGCCGCGACCCACGGTCCCGCCGCGTCCGTGGAACAAGACGAGCCGGACGTTCGCCTCTCGAGCGACCGCGACCAAAGACTCCTGCGCCTGCTGCAGGGCCCAAGCCGCCGCGAGCACCCCTGCGTCTTTCGCTGAGTCGGAGTAGCCCAGCATCACCTCTTGCCGACCGCCGCGGGCCGCGAGCTGCCTTTGGTAGGTGGGGTGCGCAAAGAGCGCCTGCATGATCTCGGCGGCGTTCTTCAGGTCCTCCCGTGTCTCGAACAGCGGGACGATGTCGATCTTCGAGCGGGGCGGCTCGTGTGCGAGATCGACGAGGCCGCTCTCGCGAGCGAGCAGCAGGACGCGAAGCAGGTCCATGGGACCTCGGGTCATGGAGATGACGTAGGTCTCGGCCGCCTCGGGCCCCAACTCCTTCTGCACGGTGGCGACTGCGTCGAAGACCTCGAGGGTCTTCTTCGTCTCGGGTGACAGCTCGATGCGCGGTGCCACTAGGGGGCGGATGCCTCCGAGTTCTGCGGTGACTCGGTTCTCGTCCATGGGACCGCCCCCAAGCGCGCTCGCGATCTCGTCGAGGGCCCGCGTGTGGGCCTCGCTGTCTTCGCGGACGTCGAGGAGGTATCCGAAGAAGCCGTGGCTCGCCAGCGAG
The DNA here is from genome assembly GCA_011526105.1 of Deltaproteobacteria bacterium. GTDB lineage: Bacteria > Myxococcota > Kuafuiibacteriia > Kuafuiibacteriales > Kuafuiibacteriaceae > WYAZ01. The sequence continues at coordinate 36,400 of WYAZ01000059.1, forward strand.
TCGAGCAGGGGCGCCAAGTGCTCCTCGACCGCGAGCTGAGCATGTGCGGCGAGCATGGCCTCCCGGATCTCGGTGAGGTCCCGCTTCAACTCGTCGGCGCTCTCATACGCGCCATTTCGACGACCCATGTCGCCTTGCAGGCGAGCCTCGAACTCGTGCTGGGTTGCGGACAGGCGCGCGCCCACGTAGCTCAGCTTGGCTCGAACGAGTTCGTCCCCGGGGCGCAGCGCGAGCTGCTCCTTCATCTCCGGGAGGAGGGCCTCGTCTCGTCGCAGGCTGGCTTCAATCGACCGCGTGGCGGGTGCGAGTCGGCTCGAGATGCCCAGCGCGTCTCGCAGGCGGGTCACCGACTCGCCATAGTGCCTGAGCACGGTGATGGCGGCTCGTCGGGCCGCCTCGATGGTGAGCGCTGGGGTGACAAATGGGTTGCCGTCGCGATCGCCCGCGACCCAGCTTCCGAATCGGACGCGGATGGGGCCGTCCAAGGGGCGACCAAATCGCTCCTCAAAGGCCAGGCGGAAAGTCTCCGAGGTGTGGGCCCCGGCTTCGAGCAAACGGTCTTGCAGATACCAAAGCACCGTTCCCACCTCGTGATGCACGGTGGGGCGGTCCTGTCGCGCTTCGGAGGTGAGCCACAGCAGCTCGACCTCGGCCTCGAGCACCCGATCGAGGTGATGACGGCGATCCGTCGAGAGCCGATCCCGCGCAATGAGCGTGTCGGCGACCCGCGCGAGCAGTGACAAAGTGGTGCGGCGGGTCGACTCGGTGGGGTGCGCGGTGAGCACTGGTCGGACCTCGAGCTCGCGCAGCGCCTCCGCGATGACCTCGGGGCCGTGCCCTTGCTCCGCCAATCGCGCGAACACCCAAGGAGCGGAGGCTCGTTGCGGCGACGAAGGCTCCGCGAGATAGGTCGCGCGGCGACGTACGCGATGCACCTGCTCCGCAGTGTTGATGAGCAGAAAGAAGAGCGTGAATGCGCGTGCGGCGATCGCACAGCGATCGACCGGCCAGGACTCGAGCTCGAGCAGGAGTGCTCTTAGGTCCTTTGCGGCCGGTTCTTCGCGGCGCCGAGCTCGGCAAGCGCTCCGAAGGCCTTCGACGGCCGCGAAGGCCTCGGGGCCTTCGAGCCGCCCGATGACCCGGCCGAGCGTGGAGGCGAGGTGGCGAACGTCTTCGTGGAGCGCGCGGTCCTCGGCGCGCACTTCGGCGATACTCACGCGCGGACCTTAGCAGGCGTCCGGAGCCGATGGTACGGTCTCCCGCGAGAGACCCTGAGATGGACTTTGGAACAGCCTCGCACCGTGCACCCTTGCTCTTTGCCGTTCTGTTCTCCGCGGGAACATCCCGGGCCGAGCCTGCGACCGACGGCTGGATCGACGAGTCTCGCGATCCGCGATTCCGGAGCGAGCTGCTATCGTACTCCGTCGAGGTGGCCGCGCACGGGCAGGACGAGACCTACGTCTCGCCGCTCTTCCGGGCCGAGTTCTCTCCGCTCGACGTCCTGAGTCTCGAGCTACGCTTTGGCTTTGTGGCCACCCCTGAGCTGCGTGCGGGAAATCCGACGCTCACCTTCTGGTATGGCGATAAGGTGGGGCCGTCGAATCCGGAGCGCCGAAGCTTCGACGACGTCGGGGGGGGCGTCGGTCAGCGGAGTTCGGTTCGGACTCGCTACGGGACGTCCTATCGGATCGGGCTGTCGGTCGCGGCGCCTCTCGCATCTGCCGGCTCCTTTGGGGGTGGTGCGGCGCTCGGGGGAGCGGCGCTGCAACGAGGAAACCGCGACGGGTGGCTCTGGGCATCGGAGACCTTTGCCGCCGCGATCCCCGCCGAGCTGAGCTCCAGAACCGAGAACTTCCTCTTTGGGCTCGACGCCGCCTTCGCATTCTTCGCCCCGACCGTCAGCGTCGGTCGCGAGGTGGAGGTCGCCTGGCAGGCGGGAGTCCAGTTCGCGGGTGCCTTCATGCGCGATCAGATCTCCTTCGGCACACGCGTGGACGTCGTGCACTACCCATCCCATTCGGTCGACGGCTTCCAGGCCTCGGCCGAACCCTTCTTCAAGCTGACGCTCTTCGATCACTTCGCCCGAGTGGGCCTGCGGCTGAACCTGGATGAGCTGGGTGGGCCGCCATTCGTGCCCACGTTCCCCGGGGTGCCGTCCTGGTCCATCAACGTCACCCTCGGAGGGGCGATCTTTCATTGAGTTCTCGTTCGAAGGAGGGGGCGTTCAGGATCCTGTCGAGCTCCGAGGGGAGGGAGAGTCCACGCCGAGCCGGAGGACGTCCTCGGGATCATCGCGGGCCAGCGTCTGGGCCCGTCCCAGCCGACTCGTGCTGACCTCATCGGCCCCACCGGAGGTCAGCGCCGCCCCGCGCACCTTCGCCTCGTCACGAAGACCCCGCTCCAGGCGCCGAAGGTGTGCGGGGCGCGCCCGTTCGCCGCTCATTTCGGGATCACACACCTTTCGTCCGACAGACCTCACTAGGGCGGTCTCCCGGACGCGCAACTCGCATGGGTGCGGAATCGGTGCTCGCCCGCCCGGAGCCCTGCTATGGTCAGCGGGATGCACGAATCGGCCCTCGGGCAGGTCGAGGAGGTGCGGCTCTCGAACGGGCTCACCCTCCTCCTCGCCCCCGAACCCGAGAGCGAGGTCTTTACGATCATGCTCTGGGTTCCCGCAGGTGTTCGCACCGAGGCGCCTGGACAGAGCGGGATCTCGCACTTCGTAGAGCACTGCTACTCTCTGGGGAGCGCCCATCTCGCGCCCCGCGAGATCGACGCGGTGGTGCAGTCCCTCGGCGGGACCAAGAACGCCTTCACGAGCTACGACTACACCGCCTACTACGCGAACCTTCCACGGTCGGCGCTCGGTCGCATCATCGAACTCGAAGCGGACCGTTTCCTCGAGCCGCTTTTCCCGTGCGAAGCGGTGCAAAAGGAGCTCGAGGTGGTCAAGGAGGAACGTCGCCTCCGCGCCGACAACACCATCGCCGGGCCCGTGAACGAGCGGCTCTTCGACCTCGCGTATCGCACGCACCCCTACCGAAACCCGATTGTCGGCCGCGCCGAAGACATCGAGCGCTTCGACGCGGGAACGGCGAGGCAGTACTTCGAGGAGAGCTACGGCACCGACGGTGCCACGTTCATCCTCGTGGGTGGGTTCGATCTGGATTCGGCCACCGAGCATTTTTCGCGATGTTTTGGTGGGGCGCCGCTTCGGCCGAGTCGGCGGCGAGGGAGCCAGGCCGAACCCGAGCTCGAGTCCGAGGCTCGTGCGCTCATGCGCAGAGAAGGGGTGACGAGCTCACTTCTTTCGGTGGCGTATCGAGGCCCCGACATCGACCATCCGGACGCGGCGGCGATGGCCCTGCTCTCGACCATCCTCGTGGGTGGCCGCGCCGGACGACTCCAGCGAAGCCTCATCCGAAAGCGCCGCCTCGCGAGCTCGGTCAGCGGTGGATTCTGGGCGCTGCGAGACCCAGGCCCGTTCCAGCTGACGATGGTGCCCCAGGACGGCATTGACTTCGACGAGCTCGAGGCGGCCTTCGAGCGGACGGTCTCGACGTTCATCGACGAGGGGCCGACCGAGGACGAGCTCCGTCGCGCCAAAGCACAGCGCCTCTTGTCGAAGCTCTCCGTGCTCGAGTCGACTCAGGGGCGGGCGCACGCCCTCGGCGTCTATCAGACCACGAGTCGCCGAGGCTTTCGCGCCCACTCCGAGAGCTTCTCGCGTCTACGGGCCGTCGAAATGGAGGACGTGAGGCGAGTGGCCTCCCGCTACCTGAGGGCTCCAGGCCGAGTCACGGTGTGGCAGGAACCGCCGCTGGGAGGTCCGACCACGCGTCGTCTCGCGCGGGCCTCGGTCGCGAGTTCGGTCTGCGATGAGGCCCCGGCCTCGTCGGCGTTCTCGGCGCGCGCGGTGGGGCCCGTGGCAAGCGAGGACGCAGGGCTGCCCACCGCTCAGACGGCCGGCGTATCCCGTCGCGTCTTCGATGAAGGCACGGTGTTGCTCACCGAGCAGACCGGACGGCTCCCCATCTGCGCGATTCGCCTCTCGCTCGAGGCGGGCTCCGCGCTCGATCCGCAGGGCCTGGCCGGCCTCGCCATGATCACCGCGGACGCACTCCGTACCGGAACCGACACCCTGACCGAGGAGTGTGTCGCGGAAGGCTTCGCGCGTTTTGGCACCGGGCTCTCGGTCTCGCCCGGCCTCGAGAGTGTGCAGCTCCGCCTGGTCGCGCGCTCGGCGGACCTTGCTCCGGTTCTCGAGTTGATGATGGAGGTCTTGACCCGCCCGACGCTGGCGCCTGAGGTCGTCGACCGCCTCCGCGCCGAGCATCGTTGCCGGCTGCGGACCTCCTGGGGGCGCCCGAGTGAGCTTCTGCATCTCGGCATGTTGCGGGGTCTGTTTGGTGCACATCCGTACGGCCGCCCGGTGGCGGGCACTCCGAGCGGTCTCATGGCGGTGCGCGCCGAGGACGTCCGTGAGCAATACGCGAGGCTCTATCAGCCGAGCCGTATGATCGTCGCCATCGCCGGGGCCTTTGATCCAAGGGAGGCCGAGGCGGTGATGGCGCGCTCGCTCGCCGCCTGGCGTCCCGCCGAAAGCGCCGAGCCTCCGCCGCGGCTCGAGCCCCTCGGTCCGCAGCCCGCGGCGCGCTCGATCGCCATCCACAAGAAGTCTCAGACCCAGGCCCACATTGCGATGGTTCAGCGGGTCTGTTCGAGGACTCACGATGACTGGGAGAAGCTCGTCCTCTTGAACGCGCTGCTCGGCGGCGCCGGCCTCGCCTCTCGCATCCCCGCCCGCGTTCGAACGATGGAGGCCCTGGCGTACAGCGCGCGGAGCAGCCTGAATTCGCGCGACCTCACGGGTATCCTCACGTTTTCTGCGCAGACACGGATTGAAGGCGTTCATCGAGCACAGAGCGCGATTCGGGAAGAGGTCACCCGTCTGGTCGAAGGTGATCTCGGGGAGGCGGAGTTCGAACGAATCAAGGCGCGAATACGTGGGAGCTTGCCCTTCCGTACGGAGACCGTCGCGGCGAAGGCTTCGGCCCTGCTCACCGCGGAGCGACGCGGCTTGCCGCTGGACTATTTGGAGCGCCAGATCGCCCGCATCGAACGGCTCGGGCGAGAGGAAGTGCTCGAGGCCGCGAGGCGGCACATCCAGCTCGACGCCTTCACTCAGGTGGTCGTCGCGCCGAATGGGCCGGCGCTCGAGAGCTGCTGCGCGGGGCGTCCGATCGTGCGCTGGGGTTACGAGGACTTCGACGTCGCCTGAACGCGCTAGGAGGATTCCAACAGCGGCTTGAGCTGTTCCGGTCCCACCGCGTACTCGGTGCCGCAGTAGTCGCAGGTCACATCGACGCTCCGTCGGTTCTTGACCAGCTCTTCGATGTCTTCCCGACCCAGCGTGACCAGCGACATCACGACCCTCACCGGACTGCAGAGGCAGCCGAAGTAGACCGGCGTGTTTTCGAGCTTGGTGTGCTCCACGTCGTAGAGGAGCGCCTCGAGGAGCTTTTCTGGCGCGGCGTCGATGCTCGCCAACAGGGAGGCGATCTCTTTGAAGCGTTCGAGTCTGGAGATCATGTTCCGCAGCGGTTCTTCACCGATTTCGGGTAGGACCTGCACGATGTACCCGCCGGCGGCCTCGACCACGTCCGGCGCCTGCATCTTGCACCCGACGGCGATCATCGAGACGACCTGCTCGGAGCTCGCCATGTAGCTCATGAGGCCCGCCGAGAGATCCCCCTCGCTCGGAATGCGCACCACACCTTGGTGCAAGGCGCCGCTGGGGAAGGTGCGCGAGACCTGGATCATGGCGTCGGGGCCGGCTTGGACCTCGGCCGCGGTCTCGTGCCCGAGATTAACCAAGCCGCGTGTGAGCCCGCCGGGGTGGGCGTCGGCGAGGAGGCTACCCCGCTGCTGGGCTCCGCGGAGCGCGACCTGAACTCGCATGTTGGGCGCCATGGTCTCGCGGATGATGACCGCCCCGGTGAGGAGGTCGGCAAAGTGCTCCGCGCTCGTGCCGGTGACCTTCTGGGCGCGGATCGCCGCCTGTACGGTTTGGGTGGTTCGGGTGGCGATCACCCGGAAACTGCCGTCGTTTGTAAGTGCCCGAAGGACATGGTCGTTTTCCCCTGGCCTCGACACTTCGTACCCGCCCAGCCCCGTAGAATGCCCGCGCCACCCGGATCCTGCAACTTCCCCCTCTCGGCTGGGTTCCGGGCTATGCTTTTCGGCCCGTGCCAGGTGCGGAAGCTCAAGGCCTCGAGCGTTTCGGGCCCTATCTCCTCGTCGAGCGTATCGGGGACGGGGGTATGGCCGAGATCTACCTCGCCAAGCTCGAAGGGAACTACGGCTTCGAGAAACTCGTCGCGCTCAAGCGCATCCACCCTCGCTACTCCGCGGAGCCCGTGTTCGCCAGCATGCTCATTCAGGAGGCCAAGCTCGCGGCCGCGATTCAGCACCTCAATGTGGTGCAGGTTCTCGACCTCGGCGAGTTCAACGGGCGGGTCTTCATCGCGATGGAGTACGTACGCGGCCGTGATCTCGCCAGCCTGCTCTCGAGGAACTTCAGGCGGCGCGAGCGCTTGCCGGTGCCCCTCGCGCTCTTCATCGCCACCGAGTTCCTCTCGGGTCTCGACTACGCCCATCGACTCGAGGGCCCGGATGGGGCGCCGCTCGGACTCATCCACCGCGACGTCTCCCCTCAGAACATCCTGATCTCCTACGAAGGCGAAGTGAAGATGACCGACTTCGGCATCTCGCGGGTCTTCTCCGAGGAGCTGGCTGCGGCCCCCGGTGATCTGCACGGCAAGTTCGGTTACATGGCGCCGGAGCAGCTCAGGGGACAGAAGAGCGACCAACGTGTCGACATCTTCGCCGCGGGCGTCGTGCTCTACGAGACCCTGGTGGGCCGTCGCCTGTTTCGGGCAAAGACCCCAAAGGAAGCGGCGGATCTCATCTTCAGCAAGGACGTCGCGCCGCCGTCCAGCCTGAACCCCGAGGTGCCCGCGCGCGTCGACGAGGTCTGCCGCCGCGCCCTCTCTCGGGACCGAGACGAGCGCTACCAGACCATCGGGGCGATGCTCGGGGATCTCTCTCGCATCGCGGATGGTCTCGAGCGCCGGGCGGCGCGGCGGGACCTCGCCGTCTACATGCGGCGAGCCTTCGGCACCCTCGCCACCGATCGCCAGCGGGTACGGACGCGCGCCGTGGGCGGCAAGAGTCAGGTGGGTGGTCTCACCGGACGACGGCCGCTGGGTGAGATCCTCGTCGAGTTCGGGGCGATCAGCGATGAAGACCTGGACGTCGTGCTCGCTCAGCAACGTGCCCGTGGCGGGCGCATCGGCGAAATCCTCGTCGAGACCGCTGTGCTCGGCGAAGACCGCTTGGCCGAGGGCCTCGCCAAGCAGGCGGGCGCTGCATTTCTCACGGGGGAGGGCCTGCGCGGGCGTCGGCCTTCACTCGATCTCCTCTCCATATTCCCCCAGGAGGTGGCCCAGAACGCGTCCATGATTCCGCTGGGCCGCAGTCGGGATGGGCGCGAGATCGAGCTCGCCACGTCGGAGCCCTACGACAACCGGGCGCTGCTCGAAGCGAAGGTCGTTCTCGGGGTGTCCAAGCTGAGGCTGTTCGTGGCGCCGCGTTCCGCGCTGCAGGAGGTCATTCGGGATTGGTATTTGATGGCGGGCCCCGGCGAGCTGCTCGACATCGGCTCCGTCGATGACACGAGCGGAGAGCACACCGGCGAGCAGCTCGCGGCACCGCCCTCCATGCCTCCGCCCGGAGCCCATGATGAGCACGACTCCGTCTCCGGTCGCCTCGAGGAGATGAGCGCCCTCGACATCATTCACACGCTGGAGCAAACCGGCGGCACCGCGGACGTCACGCTGCTGTACAACGACGGGCGTCGCGGTCGCATCGGGGTGGTCGGCGGCGAGGTGAAGGGCTGCGTGACGGAGACGGAAGGGGGCGAGGATGCGTTCTTCAGCCTGACCAAGGGAGGCTCCGGGATCTTCAAGCTCGAGTACGTCGAGTCCGACGTGCCTCTGAACATCGACTTGCCCAACACCTTGCTCATCCTCGAGGCCCTCGCGCAGGCCGAGGAGCCAGTGGTGCTTCGGGAGCAGAACCTCGCGCCCCGGACTCGAGGGACGAGCGGTGCTTCCCGGTCTCGCGGGCCGTCCTCGCCCGCAAGACCGGCGTCCCCCGAGCCGCGGTCGACCATCCCGAGTCCGAAGGCTGCGAGTTCGAGGGGCCCGAGTCCGAAGATCCCGGTCGTTCGGGGTGAGCCGTTGCCGCCCGCTTCAGAGCCCCCACCCGCACAAGTGACAGCCCCGTCGTCTGCTCCGCCCGGACCGGACGGCGTCGACAACTTCCCGAAGGACCTGATCGACGAGGTCCTCGGCGGGGACTGAGGACTCTGCGTTCCCAGTACCCGGTTCACATTCACACTCCCCGGTCCGAGTCTCATCCCCCGTTCTCTGTTTGTAAGACCTCAGGAGATGGGCGGCCCCGCTGGGAACAGGGAACAGGGGACGAGAATCGGACCGGGGAGTGTGAATGTGAACCGGGAATCGGAACGACCGATCGGCTCGAGTCGCGTGTGCTGGGGCTTCGCGGAGCCGGCGGGGACTAGAGCCGCAACACAGCTTGCGAGATGAGCGCGACTCCGTAGCCCGTACCGCGGTCGCTCCGGTACGCAGGGCCCGCGAGATCGATGTGGGCCCATCGTGCTTTGGTATCTTCGATGTGGTTGTAGACGAACTGAGCCGCGCAGCTCGACTGCGCGTTCATTCGGTTCTTCACGGAGTTCTTCATGTCGGCCACGACGCTCTTGAACTCCGCCTTGTAGAACTCTGGGCAGAACGGCAGCGGGTGCGCGAGGTCACCGGAGTCCCGACCTGCGCTCACGAGCAGCGTCTCGAGTTCCGCTTCGTTGCTCATCACGGCCGCGTGTCCGGTGCCGAGCGCCACGAGCTGGGCGCCGGTGAGGGTCGCGGCGTCGATGATCACGCCCGCCTTCAACACGCGCGACGCATAACTCACGCCGTCCGCGAGCAAGAGACGACCCTCGGCGTCGGTGTTGTTGATCTCGACGGACTTGCCGGAGTGGAGGGTGAGGATGTCGTCGGGCTTGTAGGCGCCAGGGCCGATGGCGTTCTCCGCGATGCACAAGACCAGGCTCAGCTCGTGCGGGCAGCCGCACTCGACCAGAACTCTGAAGGCCCCGAGCACCGCCGCACCGCCGCCCATGTCCATCTTCATGGTCTCCATGAAGCCGGTGCCTTTGAGGTGGAGTCCGCCGGTATCGAAGGTGACGGCCTTGCCCACGAGCGCGACGTGTTTCCCGCTGGAGTTCTTGGGCTTGTAGTGCGCCACGAGCATACGCGGCGGGGAGACCGCCGCCTTGCCGACGCTGTAGATCCCCATCAGCTTCTGCTTCTTCAGCTCTTCGCCCACGAGGATGCGCAGCCGAACGCCCGGGCGCACGAGCAGCTTCTTCGCCGCCTCCGCCAGGCGCTCTGGGTTCAGCTCCGTCGGCGGGCTATCGACGAGACGGGCGGCCTCGCGACTGGCCTCGAGCGTGGCGAGTTCGGTGCGTGAAACCGGGATGAGAACACCCATCTCGTCCACCAGGGCCAAGACGACCTTCAGGTCCTTGTCCTTGCTCTTCATCGAGTAGTGGGGGAACGCGCGGCCGACCGCGTTGACCACCGCGAGTGCGTGCCCGGGATCGGAGAGGTGCACGCAGATGGCGATGCTCTCGTCGGTTCCAAGGCTGGCCGCAGCGATCTGCTTCACGATGGCTTCGGGGTGCGCGGGGTGGTTGTAGCGAGAGGCCTTCGCGGGGGTCACGGAGAGGACGAGCCGCCGGGGCTTCGTGCCGCTCAGGGTGCTGGCGGTGGCGCCCGCCTCGCCGGGGCTGAGGTCTTCGGCCAAGGCCGCGAGCAGAGTTCGCAGCTTGCCCTTCCAAACCTTGGGCAGCCGCTTCTTCTCGAAGAGTGGTGCCTCGCCGATGACGAGCAGGGTGCGTGGTCCCTTCAACAACTGTCCGAAAGTCTTGGCGATGTGGATGTCGATCACGATGGGGCCTCATACACAAACGGACCGGCGGGCGAAAGCCCCTTCTCGGCGCCAGAGCCGAGGTTGAGGATGCCGGTCAGGCGTGCCACCGAGCAGGGGTGGGGGCGGAAGCGAAGCAGGTGGCGTCTTCACCGTGGCCTTTTGCGCATCCCACCATGCTGGCCCCGATGGAGGGGGTGGGCCATCCCGAGTTTCGTCGAATGATGGCCGAGCGCGGGGGGCTGGGCATCGTGTGCACCGAGTTCGTCCGGGTGAGTCGAGCGCCACTGGCGCCTAGGTCTCTGCGCAAGGCGGTGATCAAGTGTCCGGGCGTGCCGCTCTCGGTGCAGGTCATGGGCAACGACGCGGACAAGATGGCGGAGGCGGCGGAGGTGATGGCCGCGTCCGGAGCCGACGTCGTCGACATCAACCTCGGCTGTCCGGCGCCCCGGGTCGTCCGGCACGGGGTGGGTGCGGCCATGCTCAAAGACCCGGAGCTGCTTCATCGCGTCTTGTCGGCGATGCGATCGCGCGTCCCAGGCCTGCTCTCCGCCAAGATTCGAGCCGGGTTCGACGACAGGACGCACGTGCTCGCCATCGCGGAGGCGGTTCAGGCGGCGGGCGCGGACTACATCGTCGTTCACCCCCGGCGCCGTGCGGACTTCTACCAAGGGGTGGCCGACTGGCGCATCATCGCGCTGCTCTCGAGCGCGCTCCGAATCCCCGTGATCGGCAATGGAGACTGCTGGTACGCCGTCGACGCGCGTCGTATGCGCGAGGAGACCGGCTGCGTCGCGGTGATGATCGGTCGTCCGGCGCTGCGCAATCCGTGGATCTTCGAACAGATCGCGGACCTCGAGGCCGGGCGTGTTCCCAGACGTCCGGGTGGACTCGACATCGTGGAGCACCTGCACTCGGTTTGTCGTCGATATCGGGCCGCGTTTCCTGGCCGCCGCGAACCGGTCGGCAAGATCAAGGAGCTGCTCACGTACTTGGGGCGCGCGATCGACGACGGCGGCGCCTACCGGCGAGCCGTTCTTCGACTCTCCAGGCTCGAAGAGATCCTCCGTTTCTCCGAGGAAGTGCTCGGGCAGCTCCCCCCCGAGCGCATCGACATGGACGCCTCCGGTTCGCTTGGGCTCGAGACCTCTGGCCTCGTGGCCTAGCTCGCGCTATCCGGGCCCATGGCGAATCCCAAAGAAGTCGCGGGCCGGGCCGCGGCCGAACACGTCGAGACGGGCATGGTGGTCGGCCTCGGGACGGGCTCCACCGTCTACTTTACGTTGCTTCGGCTCGCGGAGCGGATCCGTGCGGAGCGGCTCTCGATCACCGGAGTGCCCACCAGCCGAGACACCGAGGAGAAGGCGAGGGGGCTCGGCATTCCACTCTCGGAGCTCGCCGCGCACGAGCGCATCGATTTGACCATCGACGGCGCCGACGAGATCGATCCGCGCTTCGACATGATCAAAGGGGGCGGGGGCGCGCTGCTTCGAGAGAAGGTCGTCGCAGCCATGAGTCGCAAGGAGATCATCGTCGTGGGCAAGGAGAAGGTGGTGGGACAGCTCGGAAGCACGTTTCCGCTCCCGGTCGAAGTCGTACCCTTCGCAGAGCCTCACGTGGCGCGGGTGCTGCGTCGCCTGGGCGCCGAGCCCACCCTGAGACGTGCACCCGGCGGTGCGGTCTTCGTCACCGACAACCACAACCACATCCTCGACGCGCGCTTCCCGAGCGGGATCGCCTCTGCGCGGGGTCTTCAGTCCGAGCTCGACGGCACCCCGGGGGTCGTGGCCTGCGGGCTCTTCGTCGGGCTCGCGGACAAGCTGATCATTGGACACGAAGACGGGAGCACGGACGTGCGTGATCGGCAGCCGCCGCGCGAGGTCTGAGAGCGGCGCGCTCGGCGCTCAGGCTTCGGCTTTTTGGGTCCCTGGGGCCAGGATGTCGTCGGTGAGCGGCGGCGGCGGGAAACGCGGCCGGGCGATGAAGTACCCTTGTCCAAACTGGGCGCCGGTGTCGCGCACCGCGGAGAGCTCGTCGTTTGTCTCGATGCCCTCGGCGACCACGCGCGCGCCGAGATCGTCGCAGAGCCGGACGATGGAGCTCACCAGTTTCTGAAGCCGTCGCTCTCCGGCGAGGTTGGTGACCAGCTCGCGGTCGAGCTTCACGACCTCGGGGGCGAGATCAGCGATGTATTTGAGGTTGGAGTAACCGGCGCCGAGATCGTCGACCGCCAGGTTGATGCCCTTGCCGCGGACCTCTTTGAGCACGCTGTTGCAGAGCGCGAAGTGGCTGAGAGGGACGGACTCGGTGATCTCGAGGAACACGTCATGTTCGTGCTGAAAGAGCGGGTCATCCGGACGAACGAGCCAACCGTCGTCGAACTCGCTCGGGTGAACGTTGAGAAAGAGCGGGAAGTCTGGGCAGCCGTCGATGGCCCGCTTTCGGATCGCGCGACCGAGCTCGCCAACACGCCCCTCTTGGATCGCCGCTCGAAAAAGCGAAGGCGGGTCCTTGAACTGGGTGCCGAAGGTTCGAACCAGGGCCTCGTACGCGAAGATCCGCCGACTCCCGAGCTCGAGGAGCGGCTGGAAGACCACGGTGAGGGCGTCGCTTTGGATGAGTTCGCGGAGCTCCAACGGATGAGAACCTCTGACTTCACTATAGCCCAAGAGCGTTGGTGGTTCTTCCGGAGCTGAGCGAAATGTGGCTGAATGCGAAACCCGCAGGGCGATGCAGGCCGACAGTCGAGGCATTGTCGGAGATCCACATAGCCCAGTGGGGGCAGACGCTCGGTTTTCTTAGAACGCTTGAACGAGCCAGAGCGCGATCCCGAGATCTACGTTGGCTGCGCTGTCGAGGCCGATGCCGAAGTACACGTCGAGCTGAACCGCATCCAAGATCAGAGCGTGAAACCCGAAGCCACTCGATGTGGCGAGCGCAGGCGTCGACGCCTGGGTCGCGCGGTCGATGTGACCAAACAACGCGAGGTCACTAAAAAGGCTCACCTTGTAGACATCACGCGCGAGGGAGATGCGAAACTCGGTGGCAAGGCCCAGGGCTTGTCGGACGGAGTACCGATCTCCGAACACACCGCGCACGAAGCTGTTATCGAGAGGCTCTTCATCGGTGAACAGCGCGTCGCCTGCGAGCAAGAGGGCTTGCGTACGGAACCGAAGCTCATGGAAGCCAAAGAAGAATGGGATGCGGTGGCGCAACCTCATTCGGGCCAGTGCGTCTTGGTCGGGGTTCGGGAGGAAATAGGCGACCTCACCCTCGACCGTGTGTCGGTGGTCGCGCCTGGGCTCGCTCGGGTCGAAGGTGAGTGCGATCTCGCCCAACAAGTAGGTGCGAAGTGCGGCGCTGGGGCGGGTGAGCGCAAACGGCATGAGTGGATCTTCGAGTTCGAGGCCAAACGTGTGGCGCGTCTGGAGCCCGGCCCCCATGCCAACGAACAACACGCGATCGACCTCGACCGTGAGCCCTAGGGAGCCACCGCCCTCAATATAGAAGAAGCGCTCTAGGTTGACGTCGCGTCGCCGTCGGCCGCGCAGATCGAAAGAACCCGAGATGCTGGGGCGCAGGCCCGGGAAGATCAGCGACGGAGTGAAGTAGCGAGCATCCGTGAGGACGCGAGAAGGGAAGGGCCCGTTGCCGGGTCGCTCGATGCGGGCCCCGAGACCGACGCCCAGCGACCAGCGGTCGTCCTGCAAGAGTAGCGAGCCTCCCTGATACGCGGTGTCGATCCGCGCTCCATCTGGCGGGCCGAGTCGGAGGTTCAGGTGCCACCCCGTCTGCCAGTCCCGCTTCTCGATGAACAGATGAAGCTCCCAGTGGCCGGGCTCGGGCACGAAGGCTTCGATGCCGCTGACGTCCTTCAGGGGGCCCAGGATCTCGTCCCGTTCCGGCGAGCGTTCGACCGGGACGAGGCGATATCGGGCCGAGGTGAGCTTGTACTTCTTCTTGAGGGCGAGGAGCTGTTGTTCGAGCAGGGGTCGGTTGAAGACGGAGCCGGGCAGAGCCAACTCCAGTTTGAGGCGCAGGGTCTCGAAGCTGCTGCGGTCACGAACCACGATCTTGTCGAGCTTGCCCTCGTCGATGGTCAGCACCACGTTGTTGTCCTGGCTCTCGGCTCGGACGGTCGCGAGTTCGTAGCCCGCTTCGTGCAAGAAGGTGCGCACCCGAGACTCGAGTTCGGTCACCGCGGCAGGGTCGGCGCTCACTCTGCGCGGCAGATCCAGCGCCGCCCTCAAGAGGAACTCGTTCAAGGCGACCAAGCCCTTGATCTCGAGGTTGCTCCCCTTCTTTGGGCGAGCGCGAGCCTCCGAGGTGCCGGCACTGAGCACGAGCAGCGCCGCGAGGCTGGCCGCTCCGAGCCAAGCCGATCTCCGCCGGGGCTCCATTGCCATCGCCTTCCCCATTCTGTATGGCCAGCGAGGCGCGAGGTCCACCCGAATGTTCGAGACCTTTGAACCAGCGGAGAAGAAGCTCGAGCTCCGTCTCGCCGCGAGCAGCCCTTCGTTTCGCGCGCTCGGTTCGTCCTTTTGGGCGGAGGTCGTCGGGCGCGCTCGGGCCGAGATCGTAGCGCGCCGTGACACCGAGCACGCCTCCGCCTTCCTGCTCTCGGAGTCCAGCCTGTTTGTCTTCGATCGTCGCCTCGTCATGATCACTTGCGGCCGGAGCATGCTGGTCGCGGCCGCGCTCCACCTGGTCGACGCTCTGGGCCCCGCGGCCTTCGACGCCCTGAACTTCCAGCGGCGCCGCGAGCGAAGCCCCGAACGACAACGCTCGAGCTTCGAAGCAGACGCAGAGGCCCTGCGAGCCGTGCTGCCTGGGGGTGTGAGCACCTTTGGTGCTCCGGACTCCCCATGGCTCCAGAGTTTCTCGTTCCGGCGCTCGGGCGCCGAGCCCGCGCTGCACACGAAGCTGGAACTCTACATGCACGAGGTCCTCGCGCCCGACACGGACATCTCGCCCCTCGTCACCGGTTTCACGCTGGACGAGCACCGCTTCGAGCCCGAGGGCTACTCGATGAACGCGGTGGCCGGGGACGCGCACCGGTCCCTGCACCTCAGCACCACGCAGGAGGGCACCTACGTGGGCCTCGATGCCAGCGGCCTAGACCCACTCGTCCTCGAGGCTCTGGCGGACCGCGCGTTGTCGGCGTTTCGTCCTCGTCGCTGGGAGATCGTGCTCGCGCGGCCCGAACAGGGGCCCAGCGTCGTCGAGCGGGCGGTCGAGCCGCGAGTGTCGTACCTGTGAACACCTGAGGTCGGTGGCCGATCGACTCGTATCGCGACTTTCCCTACAAGCTCCACTTGCCGTTTGGGGTGCGCTGGTATACCCCCCAAGCCCATGCAGACTCTGTTCGCTCCCCGCTCCATCCTCTTGCTCGGTGCGCTGGCCTCCCTCGGGCTCTCGGCTTGTGGCGATGATGGGGACACCGCACCGGTCATTACCCGCTTCGATCTGAGCGCCTTGACGGTCACGAGCGGCCAGCGCGTCACCATCACCTATGAGGTCACTGGTGCCGACACGGTCGAGATCAGCGCGCAGCCCGGTGGGGTGGTGCTCCCGCCCTCGGCCGAGCTCAGCGGCATGGTGACCTCAGGCGCGCTCACCGCCAACACGACCTTCGTTCTCACCGCCAAGAACGCCGCAGGCACCACGACCAACAGCAAGCAGGTCACCATCCAGGGCGAAATCAGGATGGTGTCGATCGGGTCTTTCGACGCGAATCCCACCTCGGTCGAGTTCGGGGCCACCTCGATCCTGTCGTGGGAGACCATGAACGCGACCTCGGTGGGTATTCGCACCGCAGACGGCGACACCGTGCTCGCGCCTGGTACACGGCTCACCGGCACCCTCGAGGTCACCCCCACGCCCCCGGCGACCACCTACGTGCTCACCGCGGAAGGCATGGGAGGGCCGGTCACGCGCAGCGTGCAAATCACGGTGGTGGGTGCGCCCAGCATCACCGACTTCACCGCCACCCCCAGCGCGATTCAGGTCGGCGAGAGCAGCCTGCTCGCGTGGAGTGCGCAGAACGTCGACGGCATCGAGATCCGCGACGACGCGAACAACGTGCTGCACCAAAATACCACGGCCACCGGCGACTTCGAAGTTACGCCCGCGGCCACGACGACCTACACGCTCGTCGCTTCTCGCGCCGGCTTTCCTGACGACACCGAGACCGTCACCGTGACCGTGAACCCAATTCAAAGCGCGGTCATCACGAGCTTCACTGCGAGCCCCAGCGTCCTTCAGAACATCGGCGAGACTTCGGTCTTGGCTTGGGTCGTCAGCAACGCGACCGGCATCGAGCTTCAGGCCGGCGAGCTCACCATCTTCACCTCGAGCACAGCGCTGGTGAGCAACCTGACCGTCACCCCAACGCGAACCACCGACTACACCCTGTGGGCGCGCAACAACCAGGGCGATGCCTCCGCGGTGACCTCTGTGACCGTGAATCCCTCCGCGCCGGCCATCACCTCTTTTACCGCCACGCCGAATCCCGTTCTCGTCGGGGGCAGCACGATGCTCGCGTGGGCCACGCTTGGCGCCCGCGAAATTCGATTGCTCCGTGGTGCAGAAGAGCTTTTCTCGAACAGCTCAGATCAGGTGGACGCCGGGAGCTTCGAGGTGACCGTCACCTCCACCGGCCCGCAGGTCTTCACGCTCGAAGCCGAGAACTCGAATGATGTGAATCGCTCGAGCGTCACGGTCGTGGGGCAGTTCGCACCGGTCTTTGATGTCTTCGATGTCAACCCCAGCGTGTTCTACGGCGCGAGCGTGACTGCGACCGTGACCTGGGCGACCAGCCTCGCCACCGAAGTCGAGCTCTACGCGGACGGGCTCGCCGTCGTTGGCTTCCCCACCACCTCGACCGCGGGTGTGTTCAGCTTGCCCCTCACCGGCACCACCGAGATCGAGATCGTGGCGCGCAACGCTGTGGCGGAGACGCGTGAGGTCACACTCGTCGCGTCCATCTTCGACAAGCTCGAGCCGAATGATACCTCGAGCACCGCCATCGCCCTTTCGGGGAATGGCAGCGGTGTCCGCGGCTCCATCAACCCCGTGGGCGACGTGGACTACTACTCGGTCACGGTCTCGGAGGGCGCGTACATCCAGGCGTGGACGAATGGCGGTTCGCCCAACGTGTGCACCGTGGACACGACGATGCGCCTGTACGGCCCGGATGGGACCACGGAGCTCGCGTTCGACGATGACGATGGTTTCAACCTCTGCTCCGACATCTCGGGATCGCGTGACTCGGGGGCGGCGAATCTGCCCGCGGGCACCTACTTCATCGCGGTGCAGCACTATTCCGCCTCGGCGGTGGGCGAATACTACTTGTTCGTCCAAGTGCTGAACCCGGTGTGCGGAGATTCGGTCATCGACGCGATCTCTGGCGAGCAGTGTGATGACGGCAACGTGACCTCGGGCGACGGTTGCAACTCGGCTTGCCGAATCGAAGTTCAGCCCGCGGGCATCCTCGCGGGGCCGGGCACCTCCGGCAGCTTCGGCGGCGCGGTCACCGGCTTCCCCCAGCGGGACTACTACCGAGTGGAGATGGCGATCGAAGGCTTCATTCTGGCCGAGACTTTCGTCCCGACCGCCGGTCGCTGCGACACCTTGGATGGCTCCCCTTCGGCGAACACGTTCATCCGGCTGTTCGATGAGAACCTCGTCGAGCTTGGGTCCAACGACAGCGGCGGCCTCAACAGCTGTTCGCGCTTCGACGAGTTCAGCGGCTTCAACTTCGTGCCGGTCGGTACCTACTACGTCTCGGTCGAGGAGGCTGGGCAGAACGAACTCATCAGCAGCTACGTGCTCGAGCTTCGGACGGTGGCGATCGGCTGCGGAAACGGCTTCCTCGAAGCCGGCGAGGATTGCGACGACGGCAATGCCATCGCCGGCGATGGCTGCAGCGTGCTCTGCGAACTCGAGGGTTCGCCGGAGACCGAGCCCAACGGCACCGCGGGGGAAGCGACCGTGGTGGCTGTGACTCCTGGCAGCACGACCTTGGTCGGTGCCGAGCTCCCCGCCAACGACGTCGACTTCTTCGCGGTGGACGTGCCCGAAGGTCACAGCCTGGACGTTCGCGTGACCGTGGGTAGCCTCACGAGCTGCCCCGCCAACTCGCCCGCCGCCGCGCTGGCCCTCATCGATACCGATGGCGTCACGGTCCTGGGCACGGCGACGGGTCCATGCCCCCGCGCCTGGCCCTTCAGCGTGCCGTCTACGGGGTCGCTCCCGGCCGGGACCTACTACCTGCGTGTGCGCACGCTGTCTGGTGCCGCCTTCTCGCTCCCCTACTTCTTGCACGTGCGTCTCATCGCGCCGGGCTGCGGCAACGGCATCTTCGAGGCTGGTGAGCAGTGTGACGACGGCAATGTCGTCGACAACGACGGTTGCAGCGCGCTGTGCCAGGGAGAGATCCAAAGCGTCTACGCCGGTCCCGCGCCGGCGCAGACATTCGCGGGGGACATCACCCCGGCTCAGGGGCGGCGCTTCTACCAGATCGACCTGACCGAGGAGTCCTACGTGTTCGCGGACGTCTTTGCGCCGAGCGCGTTCACCTGCGTCGACGCGACCATGACCTTGAGCTTGTTCGACGACGCACTTGCGCCCCTTGGCACCGTCTCTGGTCCGCAGATCGCTGACGTGTCCTGCGCGCAGGTGAATCCGGATCGCCATGCCTGGGCGCGTCAGCCGGCGGGCACCTACTACCTGATGGTCGAGGAGACCGGGAACAACAGGCCCGTCCCAGCCTACGAGCTCGTCCTGCAGGCGCGTCCGGTCGACATCTGCGGGAATACGGTCACCGAAGCCGGTGAGCAGTGCGATGACGGGAACACCATCGACGCAGATGGCTGCAGCGCGCTGTGCGAGATCGAGCCGGACGGGGTGATCGTCGGACCGGGTGTGGCGCCCGGCGTGACGCAGGTCTTTGATCTCACGGTGGCGAACCCGGGCGACGTTCAGATCATTCGCGTCGAGATGTCCTCGGCCGGTGCCTTCACCGCCTTTACGGGGGTGCCTGCCATCGGGAGCTGCACCGCCGCAACCGCGCCGAACACCCACGACACGCGGATCTTCTTGTACGATGAGACCCTCGGCACGCAGATCGCAGTGAATGACGACTTCGGTGGAACCGCGTGCTCGCGGATTCAAGGTGTCCCGCTCGCACCAGGGGTCTACTTCCTGGTGGCGGCGTCCTACTTTGCGGACCTGGTCATTCCAAACTTCCAGCTCGAGATCCAGCTCGCCCCGGCGGTCTGCGGTAACGGGACGCTCGATTCGGGTGAGCAGTGTGACGACGGCAACCTCACGCCGGGCGACGGCTGCGATGGGGCCTGCGCGTGGGAGCCGATCGCGTTGTTCAGCGGCCCGGGTCCAAACCCGACCGGCGTGTCGGTCACTTACCCCGCCTCCATCCCCGCTGCCGGCGCGAGCCAGGTCTTCGATATCGAGGTCACCGCAGAGGCTTACTTCAGCGCCGCGACGGGCGTGCCCGCCATCGGCTCGTGTGTGGCGAGCGGCGGGAGCAACGATACGGAGATTGAACTCTTCGACGACCAAGGCGCGAGCGTGGCGGTCAACGATCAGTTCAACAGCACGAACTGCTCTGGCTTCAGCGCCTTGAGGTTGCCGCCGGGCACGTACCAGCTCGACGTCCACGCGTGGTCGGCGACCGCAGTGATACCTTCACTCGCGGTGTTCATGCAGCTCAAGCCGGCCGACGTCTGCGGAAATGCGGTCACTGAAGTCGGGGTGGGCGAGGCTTGCGACGACGGGAACACCACGGATGGTGATGGCTGCAGCTCCACCTGCCAGATGGAGGCCGCGGACATCTCTGTCGTGGCCACGCCAACCTTGGCGATCCCGGACAGTACGCCGGCCGGCGTGGTCACGACCTTGGTCGTCCCGGCCACCCCGGTGTGCGCGATCGGCGGTATCTCGGTATCGATGGACATCACCCACACCTGGCGAGGCGATCTCATCGTGGATCTGTTGAGTCCCGCCGGCACCACCGTGCGGCTCCACAATCGGACCGGCTCGAGTGCGGACGACATCGTCGGCACGTATGGGCTCGACCTCACCCCCGCTCAGCCCCTCTCTGGGTTCTCTGGGCAGGATCCCGCGGGCACCTGGACCCTCACCGTCTCCGATAACGCGGGCGGGGATACGGGCACCCTGAACGGCTGGGGCCTCAACATCAACTGCCAGTAGGTGGGTTGGACTCAGAGCTGCCCGAGCAGCCCGCTGTCCCGCAGCTTTCGCAGGACGGCGCGGGTCTGGGCGACGTTCTTCGCCGGGGGGTGCGGCGGGAGGACCTCGGGCAGCTTGCGCACGTCGAGGTCGAGCGCGGGCGCGACGTGACGCGCCGCTTCGAGCGCGGTCACGCAGGCTCGCTCCATGTACAGGACGGGCGTGGAGCATGCGAGCCAGTCGCCCGCGAGCGCGATGCGTGGACTCTTTGTTTGGGGCGGCGGTAGTCGGCTCATGACGCCGGGACCAAAGGCGACGTGGGTGGCTGAGTTGCGCTCGACGTGGCCATGCACGACGTGACCTCGTAGCTCGGGCCAGATGAGCGCCACGTCCTCCTTCAGCCGTTCGAGCACGACCTCGTCCGGACTTCGGTCCGCCCAGTCCGCGCGCTCTCCGTAGAGGTGAAGCTCGAGCACCGAGCCTCCCGATGCCGACCGCCACGGTGCGAAGGAGCGGTGAAGGTCGTCGAGCCAGAAGAACGCGTCGGCCGAGAACCCGGACAGCACCCCATTCAAGGCTCGTCCGGCGCGCCGCCGCCGCGTGGACCACAGGCGCACCGAGCTGCTTTTCGCGCCGCCGGGGAGCGTGGTGCCCGGAGGGCAGAGCAGCTCCGCGATCGGAGAGTCTTTGGCGAGACGTGCGAAGCCTGAGGGATCGAGGGCCAGGATGACCGCGTCGGCGTGCAACAAGCGGAAGGTCTGAGCGGCCGTCTCGCGAACGTGAACGCGGACCGGACCCTCATCACCGTCGAGTTCGACCTCCTCGACGGGATTTCCCAGACGGATCTCAGCGCCGCTTTGTCGGAGCGCGTTCGAGATCGGTCCGAGCAGTGCGCTGTGGGCATCCGAGGAGAAGAAGTCAAATGCGGTGTCCCGCTTGTCCGCGTAGACGTAAGACCACAGGCCCGTGAAGAACGCAGATAGACTGACCTCGGCCGGGGGTCTGAAGAACGCACAGTGGGTGAGGGCGGAGAACATGCGCTGCACCAGCGGCGGCCACTCGCCGATCAAGTGCTGCACGCTCAAATGATCGTATCGCTCGATCTCGGTGTACGGGTCGAAGGCGAGGCCGTGAAAGAGGCGTCGGGCGATGCCGGCGGTCCGCCGTCCGCCGGCGCTGAGCAGGGCTCGAAGGATGTCCTTCTGGGTGAGCAGGGCGGCCGGCATGAGGACGTCCGGCAGCCTGCTGTCCCGGAGCCGCGAACCCACCTCCATGTGCTGGACCCCTCCATTGGGCGAGGGCACGATGAGCTCTTGGCCACCGGCCGGGATGAAGTCCCCGGCGAGGTGATGTTCCTCGAGCAGCCGGAGGAGATTGCGGTATTGCCGCCAGACCCCGTGAACCCCGTGGTCAATGGGGAACTCGTGGGTCTGTCCGCCAAACTCGAAGGTGTGCTGGCACTTTGTGGCCATTCGACCCCCGAGGAAGTGCTCTGCCTCCAGGAGCGTCACTCGCGCGCCGGCGCGCGAGAGGGCCGAGGCCGCGGTCAGTCCGGCCATGCCTGCGCCGACGATGATGACGTGTCCGGGTTGCACGGGAGCTCTACGCCCCTCTCCACCACCCTCGCAGCCGCTTGGCAAGCGTCGCATCCTCGCCGTCGTCCTCGACGAAGCTCGCCCAGTGCTTGGCCCGACCGAACTCGAAGCCGATGCGATATCGAAAACCCACGAGCGCGCGCCCCCCAAGAAAGAACCCGTCGTCGAAGAAGTCGACTTCAGCGCGCTGCAGACGCTCGAACCGACCGAGCGAAGTGATGCGGAACGGCACTTCGATCAGCTCGTCGATGGCGAGCGCGGAGGGGTCACCGTGTTTCATGTCTGGTACTTGCCGATGCACAAACACAGGAACAGAAGGCCAGAAATCGCGCGTGCCGTCGTGGTTGGTGGACTCCATGAGCCCGCCGGCCGCCTCCGCGAGTGGATGAAGCAAAGTCTTATCTCCACCCAGCGCTTGAAGCGCCTCGGTGATGAAGTCGCGAATGCGAACCTCGCCCTCGTCCTTCCAGCTCGCCCGCAGCACGAGTCTTCGGCTGAGGAGCAGGTTGATGTGACGGTTCGCGCGCTCGGTCTGGCCGAAGCGTTTTGGAAAGCCGTACAGCTCGCGCCCGAGGGTGATGGCCAGATGGCTGTCGGGGTACAGCTCGGGGGCAAAGACCGAGGGCCGGTGGTTCGGACCCAAACAAGGCACGAACAGGGTGGTTTCGTTGTACCGGAAGACCTTGCCTAGCCCCGCGGGGTGCAGGCTGTGCACTCGGTCGAAGAAGCTGAAGCTCAGGATGTATCGTCCGTGAAGGCCCGGGATCGGTCGCACGCCGGGCGGCAGGATCGCATCGAGCCTGCGGCTGTCGTGGGCCAGCACGAAGAAGTACATCTCGAACGGGTCTGCGACGTAGGGTCCGGGCACCACGCGCGCATTCGGCGATTCAAAGAAGTCGTCGAGGCTTCGTCGCAACTCGCTGTTGGATTCGTTTAGACGGCGCACCTCGGTTGCGAAGTGATCGACGAGGTTTCTGCGAAAGGCCGGGCTCTCATCGGCCAGGGTCTGCAGCACCGCACGTGGCAGACTGACCAGTCTGGAGGCGGCGAACGTGGTCAGGGTAGAAGTGAAAGCCCGACCGTCGACGATGGAGAGCAACCCGAGCTCGGACGGCGGATGAAACATCCGGACGAGCGCCCCGCCTTGCGTCGCCGCCACCTCGCCGCGCTGCAGGAAGCAGACGCGCTCAGGATGGTCGCCCTCCTGGAAGATGATCTGTCCGGCCGCAAGCTCCTCCGCCCAAACTGCGTCCTGGAGCCGCTGTCGGGCCGCGGGCTCGAGCTCCCGAAAGAGCGGGTCGTCCAGGAGCTCGGTCACCGGATCTTTGGACAGAAGCTCGCTCACCCGCAGGCGAACGGTCGCACAGCCCGCGCCGGAACTCAAAAGTGCCTAGGGCCGTGGCAAAAAGCCTAAAGACGCGGTAGCCAGACCAAGTGACCGACAGCAGCGCGTGTTCGATGTGCGGGGCCGAAGTCGCGGCGGAGGCCAAGTCCTGTGGGAGCTGCGGGACGATCGTGGTCCCTCCCAGCGAGCCCCCTCCGCCGGTGCTGGCACCCACCCCGCCGAAGAAGGGGGCGCGGAACATCATCGCGCTTGCGATGCTCGTCGTGGCCCTGGCGGGGCTCACGCTCATCCTGCGCGGGGGCGGTAACTCGAACGCGGCGATGGACCCCGAGCAGCTTCGGCAGGCCCGGGCGGAGCTCGAAGCGGAGTGGGACGAGCGGCGGGATGAGTACTTCGCGCTCGCGGCTCGAGTGGACCTCGTGGAGAAAGAAGACATGGACTCACGGCGGGTCATCATCAAGCCCGGGGCTTGGTCGAAACTCGACGCTTCGGAGCAGAAGACAATCGTGGACCTGCTCGCCTTGAAGACCTCTGTGCGGCTCTCGGAGGCCAAGCGCGGGCGCATCGAGGTCGTCGAAGGCAGTCGTGTCGTCGCGCGCTTCGAGCCTGGGCGCGGGGTCTCGCTGGACTGAGACCGAGGGCGCGTGGTTCTTCTGCTCGACGCTCTCCTCGCGGTCATGAGCGCGCTCCTCGGCCAGGCGCCGGCACCTGAGCTTCACCACGTCGATCTCCAAACGGCGTTGCTCGAGAGCGCGGCGGGTCGGCGTGCCCGTTCGGAGCTCGAGGCGCTGCAGGCGAAGCTGCAATCGGAGTCGGAGCGTCGAGAGGAGCAGATCGCGGTGCTGCGAAAGCGCTCCG
This sequence comes from Deltaproteobacteria bacterium, assembly GCA_011526105.1. GTDB lineage: Bacteria > Myxococcota > Kuafuiibacteriia > Kuafuiibacteriales > Kuafuiibacteriaceae > WYAZ01. The sequence continues at coordinate 60,484 of WYAZ01000059.1, forward strand.
ACATCTCGCATGTACGGGCCGACCTTCAGCGCCTCAGCAAGGCGATCGAGGCGCACGCAGCGGCCAGCGCGTCGGCGACAGAGCGGCTTGCTCAGAAACAGGACACGGCTCTGGCGCCGCTGCTGCGGGGCGCGCGCGAGCGCATGGCCGCCGCACAGAAGCCAGGGAGGGTGCTCGTGGCCATGGAAGACACACCCCTGGTGGGTGCACCGCCGGCTTGCGACCGGACCGATGCCCTGCGCAAGGCCTTGGACCTGAGCGCTGAGCTCTCGCTCCCTGGTGTCCCCGAGTGTCGTGTGCAGTGGGTGGTCGCGCTTGGCTTCGATGGGGCGGTCAAGGCCTCGAAGGCGGGAGCGCTCGCGGCCCAGCGGGTCGAGGAGCTGAGGGCGCGTCTGCAGTCCGAGCTCGACGCAAAACGCAGAGGGCTCGAAGGACTCTCGGCCGAGATGCGCTACGCCGGCGAGCTGGAGCTGGCGGAGCAGTTCGAGCGCAACCAGAGCCGGCTGCGTATGGTCGAGGAAGAGGAGGAGGGCAAGCTGTACACGCGGCTCGCCGCTCGAGTGGCCTCCATCCGCTCCTCGTGGCCGGGCGTTCGCTTCGTGGACTCGGACGCCTTCGAGCTGGCCGGGACCCAGAGCTGCCGAGCTGAAGATTGGTCGCGGGAGGTCTTGGATGGCGGCGGGGAGACTCCGCGGCTGATGCAGCTGTGCGGCTTTAGACCACGAGAATGATCGCTCGAAGCGCGCGCTCGCGCTCCGCTTGGAGTGCAGCGGCGTACCAGCCGAGCTGACGTTCGTATTTCTCGACCGACACGCTCGGATCACGGTCCGTCTTGAAGTCGACGAGGACGAGCGCACCGGTGTCCTCCGCGAACACGAGATCGATCTCGCCCTCGAGCATCGTGCCGTCGGCGTTGGCGAGCCGGACGGGCAACTCTCGGTCGACGTAGGATGCTTGGCTCGCGGCGACGAGTACCGGATGTTCGAGGGCGTGTTCGACCGCCCGAGCCGCGGCCAAAACCTCCGCGGCAGTGGCCCCGAGGATGCGCCCACGAACGACCGCGAGTGCTTCGATGTCGACCGCGCGATGGACGAGATCCACATCCCTCAGGATGTTGTGGACGAGGGTGCCAAAGCGCGGGCCGGAGGGCCGGTCGGCATCGCGCTCCACCACGAGGACCTCCACCCGGCCGCCGAGGCTTGGTGGGGCGAGGTCCGTTGCGCTGGCGATGAAGGGCACGAGGCTGGGGATTGCGCCGAGCGAGAGCGCGAGAGACCGCCGCTCCAGCCAGCGCTCGCGGACCGAGGCTTCGTCCGGAGGAGCGGCGGTGTCCGCGGACCGGGGCGCCCGCAACAGATCTTGCGCCCGAAGTCCCAGGCGGTCTGGGACTCGGAGCTTCAGGGCGGAGCGGTCCCACCACACGACCTGGCCCACCCCCTCGATCTCGTGCGCGCCCGGTCGCACCTGCGGCCCGCTTCCGGGCATCTGGGGCTCCGTAGCGAAGCTCGGACAACCGGGCGCTGGCGTCGCGGCATCGAAGAGAGATCGCTCCGGGTACAAGCCTCGATTGAATGCGCCAAACCAGCTGGGATAGGGCCCGCTCTCGACGGCGGGTATCACGAGCAGATCGCGCGCGCGAGATCCCGCGACGTAGGCGAGTCGCAAATCTTCCGCCTGCTCTCGCAAGAGCTCGCTGCCTGCGTGATCGAGGAGCGGCTGCGGCGAATGTCCCATGAGGCGCAGCGCGGCCATCCGGGTCTCGGGGTCGAGGTGTCGTGACGGCGTTCGCCGGGTGGCGCCGGTGTCGAGGTCGGCCAGCACGACCACAGGAAACTCGAGGCCCTTGGCAGAGTGGGCGGTGATGATGCGGACACCCTCCGCGGACTCCTCGACGACCGGGGCCTCCACCGTCGTCGCTCGCTCGGTACCGGACTCGAGCCGCTCCACGAAGCCGCGAAAAGAGAGCCCACCTCGTCGCTCGAATGTGCTCGCGAGGTCGAGCAGTCGGTAGATGTTCGCGAGCACCCGCGGCCCGGCCGGCCGCATGGCGAAGGCGGTGTGAGCGCGCGTGGCCTCGAGCAGTTCGGTGATGGTCTCGATGATGGGGCGGCGATTTCGCTGCTGGTGCAGGACGTGCAAGATCGCGAGCGCCTGCCGAACCGGCTCCAGTTCGGGCGTCGAGAGTTCAGCCACGGCGACGACGGGCTGAAGCTCGCCGACGGTCTTTCGGTAGCGGAGGAGTACGGCGTCGTCGATGGCGAAGAGTGGACCCTTGAGCGTGGCGAACACCGCGAGCTCATCCTCGGGCCACTCGATGGCGATCGCGGCCGCACGGAGGATCTCGATCTCCTCCTGGTCGTAGAACGATCGTGCTCCCACGACCACATGCGGGAGACTGCGCGCTTCGAGCGCCCTCAGGTACGGCGCGGTCGTGTCCTGGTGACCCTGTGCGTACCGGCGGAAGAGGAGGGCGATGTGGCGCGCCTCGATTGGCTGACGCAAGTTCGGATCGCCAGAGCTCCGAACCGTGAACCCACTCTCCTGGATGAGCCAGCCCACCCAAGCGGCGACGAGGTCGGGGAGAGCCTTCGCGATCCTCGTTCGACTCTGACGGGTGTGGCCCTCGGGATCAGGCACCGGCAGAGCGATCAGCGAAGGCTGTGAGGTTGGGCCCTCCGGCCCGCCTTGCAGCGCGACGTAGCCGGGCTGACCGACCGCGTGGTCCTCGACCATCAGGGGGGCGAAGCAGTGGTTGACGAAGCTCTGAATCGGCTTGGTCGCTCTAAAGCTGTGTGACAGCGAGAGGCAGGCCACGCCGCGCGCGATCAGCCGAGTTTTGACTTCGTGGTAGAGCGCGAGGTCGGCGCGCCTGAAGCCATAGATGGACTGCTTTGGGTCACCGACCAAGAAGAGCTTTCCGGGTCGCGGTCTCACCTCGCGCCAATCGTCTTGATCGGGGTCCTCCGCCGCCAACAGAAGTAGAAGCTCCATCTGTAAGGGGTCGGTGTCCTGAAGCTCGTCCACATAGATGCGACTCCACCGGTCCTGGAACGCGGCGCGCACGGATCGGTGCGATTTCAGAAGCGCACGGGCCCGCAGCAGGAGGTCGGTGAAGTCGAGCTTGCCGAGCTCGGCCTTCTTTCGTTCGTAGGCGAGGGTGACGTCGTAGAGCTCGTTGCGGACCTGGGCGACCAGATCGGCGTTGGCGCGTTCCGCGAAGTCGCGAAGGTCGTCGAGCAAACGATCCCTGAGGACACACGCGTCGCCCCGGGTGGAGGCCCCTTCCCCGAGAAAAGGCCCGTGGCCGCGCTTCTCCTTCGCAAACCTCAGATCCCGTTGCGCGCTCAGCAAGAAGCCTTCGAGCACGTCGTGGTCCAGAGCCGCCTCGCGCTGTGCCCTTTCGGCAAAGTCCACGCATCGACGCAGCGGCTCGATCGATCGGGTCAGAGGATCGCGAGGCCGACCCGCCTCATCGAAGCGGGCGACCAGCGCCCGCGCGCGGTCGACGAGCTCGAGGAGGGCTCCATCGCGATCGAAGGGCGGCCGGGGCCAAGGGGCGCTGAAGTCTCGAAAGGAGGTGATCTGCCAGGCGGCGTCTGCGATTTGCTCCATCGGGGAGCGGTCACGGGCTCCACTCATCGGCTCTCGACTCAGCGCCCTCTGGAGCCCCGGGGTAGGATCTGACAGGCGACGCTCAAACCACTCGGAAAATACGCGGCGGAAGAGCTCGAAGGACTCGTGCTCCTCCAGCGCCACGAACTCTGGGTCGAGATGAGCCTCGACCGGGCGCTCTCGCAAGAGGTCGCCGGCGAAGCCGTGGATCGTGCCGATGCGCGCGTCCTCGAGTCGAGCGATGGCGCGCTCGATGCGCTGTCCCGCCTCCGGGCTCAGGGCAGACCGGCGTGCGGACTCGAGCGCCTGTCGCAGGCGCAGCTTGAGTTCTCCGGACGCCTTGCGGGTGAACGTCACGATCACGGTCTCGTCCATCCGAGCGTTTCCGTGTGCGATCGATGCGATCACGCGTCGGATGAGCTCGCTGGTCTTTCCCGTGCCGGCGGCCGCTTCGACGATGAAACTCTGGTCCAGTTCCTCGCGGATTCTCCGTCGGGCTTCGTGGTCGATCTCGGACATGGTCAGTTCAGTCTTGCTGGCGGAGCCGGGAGAGCCCAGCGAGACGTGTTCGGTCCTTTCTGGCGACCCTTGCTTCTTCATGAGGGCCGCACACGAGTCGGTACTCGCACTGGCCGCAGGCGCCGCGACGCGGGGCTTGCGGTAAGAAGCCTTGCTTCAGCGCTTGATCGATGGTGTCGAGTGCGCGGGCCATGGCTTTGCGTGCACCCTCCGTCAGCGGCACGCTGAGGCGGCAATAAGCGCCGCGCTGCGTCGCGTAGAGCAGGCGTCCGCCGCCGACCGTCTCTTTCACTATCACCTCCAACGCGAGCGCCTCGATCACCGGCCTGAGCGCCTCGCCGCGGCCGATCGTACGGAGGTTCGCGAGCGGAGGGTTCAGGTTCTCGAGGTGTACGGCCCACTGCGCGCCGCTCTGCGGTTCGCTCTCCACGAGATCGATGCTCCCGTGCACGAGGTGACCGCCTTGCAGCGCGACCGGCTCGGAGAGCGTCCCGAAGTCGAGTTGCCAGCGGAGTGGGCGGCCCGCCGCGTTGAGGTCTCGGATCCACCCACGAAGATCGGTGCGGATTCGTTCGATGCCTCGCTGCCAGACCCTGGGTATCGCGGGCGCGAGCCGCTCTTCGTGCTGGCTCGACACCTCCTCGAGCGTCCGATCGATCGCGGCCAACCGTGCGTCGAGGGATACCTCGACTTCGGCCTCGTTCGAGGGCGTCTGACGATTGAGGAATCGCATCTGCACCTCGCGCACGATCGAGTTCTGGGTGAGCGGGTCCATCTCCTCGATCCGCGTCTGGGTGGACCGAGTCCGCAGGCGGTGGACCGCGTGGAGGAAGAAGCGATACGGGCATGCGGCGTATTGCTCGAGGCTGCTGGCCGAGTAGCTCCTTCGTGTTGTTCGGTGGTCCTCGACAAAGGCGAGAGTGACGGGGTCCGGATCCACCAGACCATCCACCGAACGCCAGGCGGGCAGCCACCGCCTGCCCTGCGCCCGCAGCGAACGTCCGAGGTGCGGATTCGTTTCGAGCAGGTAGCGTGCGCCCCCCCAGCTCTCCCCGCGCGGGCGTTCGAAGAGCGCCGCCAGGACCGCGAGGTCGTGCTCGGTCTCATCGATGGAGCGGTCGGGTGCGACCGGGGCGGGCCAACCAATTCGCGCTTCGGCGCCCGCGAGTGCTCGGGCCTCGAGCGTTTGCAGATCGGGCAGAGCGCCTTCCGCGGCCCGAATGAGATCGAGCGCGTAGAAGGAAGGCACGCGGGCGCGGCCCTGCGTTCGGTCGAGGCGAGGGAACGAGGCCACCAAGGTCTGGTCGGCGGCAGAGACCGCGAGTTGAAGTGAGAGCCGCTCTCTTCGAGTTCGCTCCGCCTGCGTCTCGAGCCGTGGATCCAGACGTTCGCGCACCTCGTCGAGGAGCAGAGGATCCTCCACGGCCTTGCGCGGGTAGGAGCCCTCCGCGAGACCCGGCACAAACACGTGCTCAAAGCTCCGTCCGCTGGCCTCGGAAGTGCTGCCGACGAAGACGCGACTGAATCGGCGCTCCCGAGCCTCGCTGATGGGTCGGTGAAAGCTCAACTCGGCCCTGAGGACCTCCTTGACCTCATCGAGGCTCACGGGACCCACCTTCGCCATGGGCCGAAGCTCCGCCAGCGTGGCGAGAACGGCTTCGGGTTCGCGAATGGCCATCGACGCGAGCTCCTCCATGAAGTCGAGCCAGCCGCCCCATGTGGCCTGCGGAGGCAACGAAGCGAGAAATTCGATCAGCGGCAGAGCAAAGGCCTGCAGCCGACGCAGCCCCTCGAGCCGCTGTGAGATCTCGCGATGCCGTGGTGACTGCGCGTCGAGCTCTCTTTGCTGCAGAAGCAGCTCCTCTTCCAGACCACGCAGCCGGCGGCCCCAGCGCGGCCTCTGTCCGACCACCGAGGCATCCACGAGCAAACGCTCCCAGTACAGCGGTGCGCTGGGCTCTGGCTCGGTCTCGTCCTGCGCGCTCGGCCGGGGCTCGGGCAAGACAACGGTCTCGAAGACCAACTGAGATGGATCGCGGGGCGCCACCCAGGCGACCTGTCTCTTCGGCGGCGCCGCGCCAGGCTCAGAGCCCGCGGGCGCCTGGCCGAGGCTCAAGTACTCGGCGAAGCGCGTGGCCGAAAAGCCCTCCGATGCGCACTCGAGCAAGCACAGCAGCGCGCGGCCGGCGGGATCGGGTCTTTTGGTGTCGTCGGTGAAGAAGGCCGGCACTCCGGCTCGGCGCATGGCGTCGCGCAAGAAGGGACCGTAGGCCTCGACGTCCCGAAGCAGAACGGCCATTCGATCGAAGCGATGCCCTTTCTCCGCGAGCCACAGGATGCGACGCGTGATCTCGACGCACTCCTCGGCTTCGGAAGCGGCGCTGAAGAGCGTGAAGCGATCGTCGGCGCTCGCGGGCTCCGGCGCGGCGGACTGAAAGAGCGTTCGGCGGATGCGCGAGAGCGTGTGTCCCGCGGCCTCCTCCGACTCGACGACTTGCGCCGCGGGACCCAGCAGCGCCTGGAGCAGCGCGCTGCCATGCGGATCGTGCGCATGGATGGTGGCCGCGACCGCGGGGGCCCTCGCGATCACCGCGCGCAGCAGGCGCTCCTCCAACAGGTGGTCGGGGACGACGTCGAGCAATAGCAGAGGCAAGCCCAAGGGAGGTCTCGCACCTCGGCTCGCGGCGGAGCTCGCGGCGGCGTAGACCCCCGCCTCGTCGGTGAGCTCGGAGGAGGACAATACGAGTTCATAGCTGGCGAGCAGCGCCTCGAGATCCGGCGGCACTACACCGTCGGATCTCGCGAGCTCCTCGGCCCCGAGCCCGGCCAGTCGGAGATCCAAGAGCGTGCGAGCGAGCGCCTTGGGGAACCCAGGGGTGCGATGAATGGGTTCCCAGTAGGTGAGTCCCCGAGTACGGGCCACCGCGAAGGTGGCCCTCGCTGCGAGCGCGCGCCGTCCCAGACCACTCATCGGGGTCTCGCTGCGCTCGGCCAACACCTCGGCGGCGAGGCTGCGCGCGAGGTGACCGAGCTGGCTCGTGTGCACCCCTACCGAGTGGCCCCGCCTCTCTGCCCAAGCTCGGACGAAGTCATCGGCCGCCCGCCGAGTGGTGCCGAGCACCAGGGCGCCGCTGCGCGCGCACGTCTCGAGCCAGCCGTGGGCCCATTCGAGGCGACCAGCGGAGGCGGTGGACGAAAAGAGCTGCCTCACCCCGTCTGAGAGAGCACGTTGTGGCACGGTTGAGAAGCTCCGACTTCCGTCGCCAGGGTGGGGGCGAATGACCCGGCCGCTGGGGTGTCGCGAAGCTCCATGCTACAACTTCATCAGTGGCGGACTCGTCGGAACCAACCCGAATTCTGATCTGCGGCGACGCAGGTCCGGCTCGACACGTGCTGCTCTCGAGGCGCGAGATCCGCGTGCTTTGGGCGGACTCCTTTAGAGATGCCCGCGCCTCGCTGCGGCAGCATCACCCGGCGGTGCTCGTCACTCGACCCAAGCTCGCGGACGGCGACGCCATCCGACTCTTCACTCAGTTCGATGGACCGGACGAACCGCATCGCCTCGTTCTGCTCAAGCGCCAAGAGTGGGAGCAGCGCGCTCGCTTCCTCGAGGCCGGGGCCTCAGATGTGCTCGACGCCAGCGACGGGGTGAGACTGCTCGAGGAGATCGGTCGGGTCACGGGGATCCGCTTTGCTCGGCATCGCCGAGTGCAGTTCGAAGCCCCGGGTGAAGCCAAGATCATCGGCGGGGGTCGGAGCTACCCGGTGATGAGCCAAGACATCTCCGCGACCGGCATCGGTCTCAAGGGCGTGAGTGCGCAGACGCTGGACGCTCTCGTGAAGCTGACGTTGCTCGTGGACGGTCGGCCCCGGACTTTCTGGGGACGGGTGACGCGTTCTTGGAGCGACGGCGACGCCCAGATGGTGGGTCTGCGTTTCATCGCGATGAACGAAGAGGAGCGCCTCGAGTTGTCGGCGCTGATCGAGTCGAGGACGTCGTTCGCTCCGCCCGCCCACGAGGTCTTCAGCACGCTGTTTGACGACGTCGAGACGCCTAAAGAACCCGCCATCGCGCTCACCACCGGCGATCTCCTGGTGCGTCCAGGTTCCGAGAGCCCCCCGCCCCGACGGCCGGTGTCCGTGCCGGTGGAGCCCACCCTCTCTCAGCCGGTGGCACGTCTCACGGCTCAGGCGCGCACGGTCAGAGCCGAGGGCGACGGCAGCGTCATCCGCGAGAGCGCGCGAGCGGCGCTGAAGGAGCTGGGGACCATCGGCACCGAGCTGAGCGAGGAGGGTCTCGCGGAGCTCGTCGAGGTCCGAGCCGCGCTGCTTCGCGAGTACATGAGTAGGGAGTAGCGAGTGTCCGACCCCAAAGGCCTCTGGGACGACGAGACGGACAACGTTCGTCCGAGTTCCTCCGCCCCGAATCCGGACGAGGAGGCCACCATGCTCGACATCCCTGCGGCCAGTCGGGAGGAGCTTCCGCCCTTCGCCGAACTGGAGATGGACGGGGTCACCGATCGCATGCCGCCCACCGACCGCTTCGGTCGCTTCATGCTGCTCGAGATCATGGGACAGGGCGGAATGGCCGAAGTGCGGCGGGCGGTAGAGCTTCGCCCGGACGGCCGTCGTCGCCCCTGCGTGGTGAAGCGTCTCCTCCCGGGCCGACGCTACGACGACGAGTATCGCGCGATGCTGCTCGAGGAGGCGCGCCTCTGCCAGCGCCTCTCTCACCCCAACATCGTCGCCACCTACGACTCGGGCATCATCGAGGGCATGCCGTACATCGCCTTCGAGGTGATCGAGGGACCGAGCCTCAAGGACTGCATCGCGGAGCTCGGGGCTGCGCCCGTGTCGGTCGCCATCCGCGTGGCCCTCGATGTGGCCCGGGCGCTCGAACACGTGCACGGCATGACGCGGGACAATGGCGAGTCTCTAGGGCTGGTTCACCGGGACGTCACGCCGGAGAACATCCTGCTCGGCCCCCACTGCGCCAAGCTCGCCGACTTCGGGATCGCGCGCCACGAGGAGCGTGAGTTCGAGACGCGCACTGGGATCGTGAAGGGCAAGCTCTGCTACATGGCCCCAGAGGTCTTCGAGGAGCGGCTGATCGACGGGCGCACGGACGTCTTCTCGCTCGGGCTCGTCCTCGCGGAGCTCGTGCTCGGGCAGCCGGTGGTTCCGCCGACCGCGATTGGGGTCTTGGCGATCGAGGATCTGGACGCGCACCTGGGCACGATCCTGTCCGGCCGCGGACTCCCGTCCGGCCTCGTCGAGCTCTTGAGAAGCATGTGTGCTTGGCGCAGCGAGCATCGACCCCCGTCGGCCCGCGAGCTCCAGGCGCGGCTTCGTGCGCTCGAAGTCGGCCCGCGCGGCGATTCGATCCGCGGAGACTGGTCGAACGCTGCTTCGGCGAATCCCTTCGAGATCCCCACGGTCAGGACCGAGTCCAGCATCGAGCTGCCCGAACTCCCCGGGGTGTACGATCTGGAGGACGAGACCGAGCTCGGGCTCCGAACCACCCCTCGCCGGCGTTCTCGATGAGCCTCTTGCCCAAGAGCCCCCGGGGCCCGTAAGGCCAAAGCGTGGAGCCTCTGGACCTGCTCGGGCTCACCTATCCCGAACTCGAGTCTGCGGCCCGGCGGCGCCTTCCGCGCGGTCACGGGGTCTCCGACCAAGTGTATCTGGCGGCGGCCCGTCACGGCCGCTTCGAGCCCGAGGCGCTCCGCCTCTCGAAGACAGCGGTCGAAGCTTGGCGGGCTCAGTTTCGCTTCGTGCTCCCCGAACTCGTGCAGCTCGTGGAGGAGCCCTTCTCCTCGGGAAGCTCCACAGAGAAGGCGGTCCTGCGGCTCGAGGACGGGTTGCTCGTCGAGTGCGTTCGAATCCCCATGGGGCCGGGCAAGTCTACGCTCTGTGTGTCATCTCAAGTGGGTTGCAAGATGGCTTGCAGGTTCTGCGAGACCGGTCTCATGGGCCTTTTGCGCTCCCTGACCGCCGCGGAGATCGTCGCTCAGCTCGTCGTGGCGCGGAGCCAGCTCGGTTGGCCGATCCGGAACATCGTGTTCATGGGTATGGGCGAGCCGCTCGACAACATCGACCAGGTGGTTCAGGCCCTTCGCGTCATGAACGACCGCTTCGGGTTGAACTACAGCCAGCGCTGCATGACCATCTGCACCGTGGGGCGGCCGGACGGGATCCGAAGGCTGGGTGAGCTCGGCTGGAAGCGCCTCAACCTCTCGTTGAGCTTGAACGCGACTACGGACGATCTTCGCTCCGACCTGATGCCGATCAATCGCAAGCATCCGCTGTCGGAGGTGCAGGCGGCGTTGCTCGCCTACCCGCGCCGCCGGAACTTCGTGTTTGGTGTGAACTACTGCTTGCTGCCCGGGATCAATGATCGAGCCGAGCACGCCGACGGAGTGGCGGAGTTCTGTCGTCCTTTGGGGAGAGCGCTCGTTAATGTGATCCCGTACAACCCAGGCTCCGCGCCCATCGCGCGCCTGCCGACCGAAGACGAGATTCAGCGCTTCATGGGCTGGCTTTCCGAGCGGGGTGTCCCTGTGCGGCGGCGGGTGACCAAGGGCCGGAGCGTCATGGCCGCCTGCGGCCAGCTCGGCGAAAAGACCCTGAGGGCGCGCGTGAAGGCCGGCGGCCCGCCGCCCGCGAGCTGATCCGGGCCGCTTTTACGCAACCCTTCGGCGTCGCAGCCGAAAACGACTGAGCCGTCATGCCCAGCCCCATTCACGGACCCTCGAGCACACCACCCATCACCCCGCCCTCCGGCGTCCCCGAGAGCAGCGCGGACACGAACGGGGGGGACGCCCTCGGCTCACCCAACACTACGGTCAGCCCTGGGCTGGCGACGACCGCGTCTCCGTCGGTGGCGGCAGAAGACGGGCTCTCGCGACTGAACGGTCTCGTGCAGAAGGACAAGGCCAAAGGGGAGAAGGTCGTGGACGTCTTTGGGCAGCCCAGCAGCCGCACCTCGACGTCGGTGACCTATCGGATGAATCGCGTCGTGAAACCGGGGGAGTCCATCTACCTCATGGTTCCCGCGGAGCTGCGCGAGCGACCCGTCAACTTCATCGTGCTCGCGCATCGTCAGGACCCAAGCGCCGACACCGACTCCGACAAGAGTGACAAATGGGACGATACCCCTGGCCTCAGCTCGGTCCAAGTTCACGCATTCGATCAGCCCGCGGGGCAGGCGTGGCGGTACTGGGGTGGCTCTGCCAGCGGGGCTCAGGGCGCCAAGTTCGCCGAGGTCAGCTACAGCCCGGAGATCGAGAACCTCTATGAGTGGACCAAGCTCGGACACCACGGGGTCGATAGCGGCGACTTCTCCAAGGAGCCGCTCCATGTGGACGCGCTCCGAGTGCGTTCCGTCGGCGAGGACCCAGTTCAGATCTCGGAGGTGACCCTCAAGGTCGCGCCACGTCCTCCGGACATGGTGCTCGAGAAGGTGTTTACGCCCGGCACGGTGCTCGGCGATCCAGTGACGGGCGCCGGCAGGAAGTACGGCGGAGGTCAGGGGTACGGCGGAAAGTTTCCCGGCGCACTCGAGCTGTCTGGCTACGGGTCCGGGGGGACGGGGGCGGCTCACCTTCCGGCCGGGTGGAAGATGGTCGGCGGACGCCTCGAGATTGATCTGCCGCCCGGGAAGCTCATCACGCACGTCGATATCGCCGGTGGTGACTCCCACCCGGACGGCATCACCAACAGCGATGGCGGCACTGGGACCAAGGGCTGGTCCAAGCTATCGATCGGCCTCGCCAGGGCCAGCGGGACGACCGATTGGTTCGTGAGCAGCGAGAACGTCCCACCGGAAGGCGTGCTCGGCGGTGCGCCCACCGATGGCAAGTACGTGACGAAGCCCGGCGACAAGGTCATCGTCCGCGCGTCTTCAGACACCACCTACGTGATGGCGGCGAGGGTCGGCCTGCTCTCCTCTGCGAGTGAGCCGCCGCCGGGAGAAGAGCAGAAGCCCATCGAGTTCTCTCAGACTACGAAGGCGCCGAAGGGCACTTGGAAACGCTTTGGGCCCTTCGAGGCGAGTGCCGCCACCAAGGTGCGAGTCGCTATCGACGGCGAGAGCGGGAACGCGGATCTCTACGTTCGAAAGGGCACGCAGCCGAACACGCAGAAGTACGACGCGCGCTCGAAGCAGGACGGCAGCCACGAGGCGCTCGAGATCGGACTCGCCGCGGGAGAGAAGCTCTTTGTGGCGGTTCGGGGTCGGGGCGCGGGTTCCAACCCCTTTGAGATCAAGGTCGAAGAGATCGCCTGAGCCTGGTAGAAGGCCAGGATGGGCAAGGGCCGAACGAGAAAGACTGAAAAAGGCTCCGCACGTCCCGATAGCGGCCCTGATCAACGCTACTGGGTGGCGGGGCTGTCGCTTGCGCTCGGGCTGCTCTTTGGGAGCGCCGCCTTCTACCTGCCATGGAAGCTCGTCACGGTCTTCAGCCTGCTGACCAGCCTCCTCGCCGCCTCGCATCTGTCGACCGCGATCCTCGCGCTGCTCGGTCATCGACGCTGGCGCACGAGTTGGCGCCTCCATGCGTTCGCCGCTCTCGCCTGGCTGTTGTACCTCGCTTGGGTGGTGGTGAGCTCGGCCACGCACATCGCGGGGCTCTACGGCTCGCTCGGAAGCGGACTCGCAGCGGCGCTCGCGGCGGCGTTTGCACCGGCGGTGCTCGTCACGCTTCCAAGTTCGTTGTGGGCGATCAGCGCCACCGGCGGACTGAGAGGTCGACCACTGGGACTGACTTCCCTCGTCGTGCTCTTTGTCCTGGTGCTGGACCCTTCGTGGCGCTACGTCGGTGGACTCGGAGACGCACGCGCCGCGGAGTCGCTCGAGCTCGATCGTGTGCTCGAACCGGCGGCCAAGGTGCTCGTTGCGTCTTCGAGCGTTGGTCTCGCGCGGATCTCTCCTTCGGGCGCCATCGAATGCGAGCGGCCACCGGCAGAGGCCGAGACCGCATTCGTTTACTCGCGGCAGGGCGTTCAGACGCAGTCGCGCTGTCTGCAGGCGAACGACGCCGACGGTCTCGAAGCGCGGGTCCAGGCCTTCGTAGAGTCGGAGGGTCGAGGCGCGCCCATCGTCGTGGACCTCGTGACACGAACGCGAAGCCTGGCGCCCCACACCCCCTTGGTGGCCGGCTTTCTCGTACGTCCGGGGCTCGACGGCGTTTGTCTCGACCGCCAGTGCCTCTCGGCCTGGCAGCTCGTCGCGCTCGACGAGTTCAATGCGTACACGCCGGTCGAGTTCATTCAGGATCTACGCCTCGGGGTCGATCCCGAGCGTCTGCGTCGACACTTTGGGAAGGAAGGCCGAGGCTTCGAAGGCCTCTCCGCCGTCGCCACGCGTACCTACGTGCTGAACGGCGGTGAGCTGAGGCGGCTGCGGCGCATGCGGGCCGAGCGTCCCGGGCTCAACTCACGGACCGTGGCGCAGGCGATTTCGGCAGCGCGAGCTTTTCTTCTGCAGGCGCAGGCCGAGGACGGTCGCTTCATGTACCTCGTTCACCCCTTCACCGGCGAGGTCTCGTACCAAGGCTTCTCCGTGCCCCGGCAAGCCGGCACGACGCTCGCGTTGTGTGAGGTTGGCGGCCAAGGGGCGGAGGTCGATCGCGTGGTCGCGCGCTCGCTCGCGATGCTCGAGACCCTGCTCGTGAAGCACGGCGAGCTCGGGGTGCTCTTGTATCCGCCGGGCGTTCAGGCGAGGGAGTCCAGCCTCGGTCCGGCGGCCCTGTCGCTCATCGCTTTTCTCGCCTGCCGCGATCGCGTGGGGCCCAAGCACGACGAGTTGATCGGGCGCATCGGGCGGCTCCTTCTGGTCCTTCTTCGCGAGGACGGCAGCTTCAGGCCGCGTTATGACTTGCAGGAAGGCCTGCCGGTAGAGGGACCTCAGGTCCTGTATGCCGCCGGTCAAGGCATCTTCGCTCTGGTTCTGCTGGAGGCCCTCGCGGCTTCGGTTCATCATCCGAGCTTTCCGGAGGCCAAGGCGCTCCAGTCGGGGGTCGAGCGCGCGATGGGCTACATCGCTGGCGCCTACTGGGACATGGCGGTGCGCGACTTCTTCTTCATTGAGGAGAACTGGAACTGCCTGGCCGCTCGCGCCGCGCTCGGTCATCACCGACACGAGGCCTATGAGCGTTTCTGCATCGACTACGTTCGCTTCAAACTCCGCTACATGTTCGACGAAGACGATTCGATCGATTCTGACTATCTGGGCGCATACAGCTTCGCGAACGTCACGGTCCCCTACAATACTCCGACCGCCGGCTTCGCCGAAGCCGCCTCCGCCGCCATCGAGGTGGCGAGGAAGCGCGGTGAGCCCACTCGAGATCTCGAGCGCGCGGTCCAGGGGGCGATGGGCTACCTACTCTTCGCTCAATGGCACGAGGAGGACTGCTTTGCGTGCACGGAGGCCGTGCGCATCCCCGGGGCCTTCAGCGAGTCCCTCTCTTCGCCGGTGATCCGCATCGACTACGTGCAGCACTCGCTCGCGGGTCTGGGGCATGGGGCCCGTGCGCTCGGGTTGTGAAGAAGAGCTCCAGGAGAACCGGCGTCAGCCAAAGGCGATGCGGCTCATGAGGTCGACTCCGTCTCGGCGCTCGTGTCTGCCTCTTTGGGCTCAGGTGGTGCGACGTGTTCGATCCGGTTTCCGAGTTGGTGGGTGACCAGGAGGCTGCGGCTCGATCGAAGCACCAAGGCGTCCATGTCCAAAATCACGTAGCGGGCGTCGCGTTTGTCGAGGATCTTGGCCTCCTTCATGTTCTGAAGGATGTTGTTCACCGCTTTTCGGCTGACCGCGAGATCGCGCGAGATGCCATCCTGGGTGAGTGCGGTCTCGATGCGAATGCCGTCTGGGGTCTCGACGCCAGAGAGCTGAGCATAGTCGAGCAAGAGGTTGGAGAAACGTCGCTCGACGTCGGCGAAGGCGAGCGCGCGTTGACGATCGCTCGCGACGCACAGCCGGGTCGCGAGGTCCTGAACCAGGACGCGCGTGAACTCCGGATACGAGTTCACGAGTGTCATGAACACGTTGGCGGGGACGTAGAGGATGTCGCTGTCTTGAATCGTCCGGGCGTTGGGCATGATCGCAATTCCGGTGAGGACCTCCATCTCGCACATGAGCGCCGGTCCTCGGAACAGCTTGACGAGCAGCTCCGATCCCGACGGGTCGATGTAGAAGACACGCATCGCGCCGCTCAGCAGACACAACACATGGGTCGCCGGATCGCCGGTCTTGAGCACCGGTCGATTGGGTCTGAAGTGGATGACCTTGCTCGCGCGAACGACGTTGGTGAGCACGGACTCGCTCAAGGACGCGAGCAGCTTGTGCTGACGGGCGACCTCGAGAACCTCGGCTTCGCTCGGCATGGTGGGCATCCTCCGGCGCTCTGGGGCCCACGTCTAGTGCCCCCCCGGAGGTGCTCCGGTGCCGGGAGCTGGTATACTGGGCCTGGGATGTCCCCCAAAATCCTCCCAGGGCTCGGCGCACCGCCCGGCGTCAAGCCCGAGAACGAGTCGGCGGCACCTCCCAAGCCCGACCCGCGCGCGTTCAAGCCCGACCCCTCGGTGATGTATCAGGCGCCCACCGAGCCTCGGCGTGGCCCGGAGGCTCATTCGGCTCACGTCCCCGCGGAGCTCGAACGGAAGCCCCCACCCGCGCTGTATCAGAGCACGCACTTCGAGGCGCCCGAAAGCTTCATGGCAAAGGAGGACATCGATCTGGCGAAGCGCCTCTGCCACCGAATCGACGGAGAGGCGTGGCCTCAGCTCTACGGGGCGTTTCAGGCCGAGCTGCAGGCGGCGAGAGGACTGGCGAGCGTCGCCGAGTCGAGTGGTTCTTCGGCGGGCCGAGCCTGGTGCGCCACGCCCTGGTTCTACACACATCTCGACGAGCACGACACGAGCGCGGGGGAGGGTTCGAGGTCTGGATCTGGCCTGAGGCAGGCGAGGGCGCTCGGTTTTCGCAATGTGGGTTTGCTCGATGCGACGGAGGACCTCGAGCTCGACCTGCACGCGCCTGAGGCGCGCGCGCTCGAACTCCGAGTCACGACCGCCCTAAACCTCGGGGCCACGAGCTGGGTGCGCGACCCCCGATGGCTCGCCGATACGCTTCGTGAGGTGGCGGCCGAGCTTCGGCGTGGCGTGTCGGGGGTCCGAACCCACGGCATCGATCGGGTCGCGGCCGAGTCGGGCGAGAAGCCGCGCACCAGCGCCGCCGCCCACGCATTTCAAGCCTTGCTCAAGCTCTACCTGCGAGTGCTGGGCCCGCACGCGATCATAGTGCCGGAGCTCCAACACGCCTTTGCGCTCGCCTCCGTTCACGCCGGGGGTTCGCTCGAACTCGAGGGGGTCGCGTCACCCAGCGAGGGGGATCTCATCCACTGGCACGAGGGCATGCTCGCGCTGCGAACGGCGCTCGAATCCGCCGACCGAGGCCCTCTGGATGACGCGCTCGAGGCTCTGCCCACCTTGCTTCACGGTGCGCGAAGGCTCTGTTCCTTGGAGCATCATGATCAACCGGGTACGGTCGTCGAGCTGGTGGGGTGGAGCCCCGAGCGGCTCGCTCTGGCCTTCACGCTGCTCTACTTCCTTCCCGTGACCCCGATGGTCTATGCGAAGTCGGCTCGTGCGCTGCCCGCGGCCCGCGTGACACTCCGGCTGCTCAATCGCCTGCGGGCCCGAGACCGACTCCTCGCAGAGGCCGACCTGCAGGCGGTGAGCCCAGAGGATCCTCGAACGCTCTTCTGGTATCGACCGAGCCTGGTGGAGGGGCAGTCCGCGCTCGCGCTGGCCGCGAACCTCTCGGGAGCAGAGCTCGAGGTCTCCGTCCCCAGAAGCCGGCTCGAACGGGCTGCCCTCGGCGGACTCAATCGCTTGAGGACGCTCGGACGTGCTCGCTCGCGCGGACGCTGCGATGACTCGGGGCTGTCGCTGTCGCTACCGCCCCATGGCTTCGCGCTCTACGAGGTCGAGTCGGATCAAGACAGCTCGTAGACGGACGCGAATCCAGAGCGCACCTCTTCCGAGTCTGGGTGGCACAACCACTGCATCTTCAGCTTTCGAGGCACGCGGATCTTGGTGGGTGCCTCGAAGGTGCCGAAGACGAAGTCCCAGATGGGTGAGGTCACCCCGTGGTTCGCGCGCGGGTTCTCGAAGTGGTGGTGGAAGTGATGCCGCCGAAGGTATCGCGCGTACGGGCCGAAGCCGGGGTGCGTGTGCGCTCGACGGTGAATCACCTCGTACGTCACGTACATCGAGACAAAGGAGCTGCCGAAGATGGCGCCGAGCGGTAGCCCGACGACGGCCGAGGCCAGTGGGCCAATGAGCGCGAGGGCCGCGACAGCGACGATGGCCTTCTTCCACGACGGTGCGAAGTAGTCGCCCAGGCTGTGGTGCCGCGTGTGCTCGACGGAGAAGGGGTTGGGCATCGTCCTTCGGTCGTGGCCCAGGAATCGGTGAAGCAGGTATTCACACAGGCTCCAGGTCATGACCCCGACCAGGGCCGCGACGACGAGTCGGGTCATCGGGATCGGCCTCCGTGGGGCCCCTCTTGCACGCCGCGGAGCAGCCGCCCCGGGCGCGCCCCCGTTCGCTCGTCTTGCTCGCTCACGAAGGTGCCGGAGACCAAGGTGGCTCGGTAGCCGCGGGCGCCTTGGACAAAGCGACGCCCCCCGGCCGGGAGGTCGTAGGCGATGCGAGGGGCTTCGAGGGTCAGCGCGTCCCAGTCGATCACGTTCAGGTCCGCGCGGTAGCCCCGCTTGATGATGCCGCGATCTCGGAGGCCGTAGAGCTCGGCGGAGTCGAGCGTTTGGCCCTTCACGACCTGCTCGAGCGGGATGCGTGGCCCCCGATGGCGATCGCGGGCCCAGTGGGTGAGCATGAAGGTGGGCATGCTCACGTCGCAGATGGCGCCGCAGTGCGCGCCTCCGTCCGCGAGGCCGAGCACGGTGCCTGGATGCACGAGCATCTGGCGCAAGGCTTCGTGATCGAAGCCCGAGTAGCCGAAGATCGGGAAGTACACCACGCCGCGGCCGTCGTGCTCCATGAGCCAGTCATACACGACCTCTCGCGCCGTACACCCGAGCGCCTGGGCCATCGCGGCGGCGCTTTGATTCTGCTCCGGCTCATAGTCGGGGGTCGCGCCGAGTTGAAACATCTTGTGGAAGCTCGCGAGGATGTAGTCCTCGAACTCGCCCAAGGAGAACGGCGTGTCGCCGACGATCGCACGACGGACCTCGGGTCGCCGGAGCTGGGCGATGCGCTCGTTCACGGGGAGGTGCATCAGCTCGAGGTAGTGCGGCGAACTCAAGAACGGGTTGACGGTGCCCTCCCAGGACATGAGCACGCCGGCGGGTCGACCGGCGACCTGAGCCCGGATGGGCAGTCCCTCCGCCACGAGTCGGTCGAGTTCGCCCAGCAAGTCGCGATAGAGCTCCGGCGCCGGATCGGTCTGGAGCAGGTTGAAGCTCACCGGCAGCCGGAACTCACGCGCGATTTGGGTCATCCAAGGGAGTTCTTTTGGCATGTCCACATGGTTCGACGTCATCTGAAAGACCGCGCGTCTCTGGGCTCGGGACATGCCTCGCGCGATCTCTAGGAGCTCCTCGGCAGGGGCGAAGGTCCCCGGGACGTGGACGCCATCGGAGCCTTTGTGCAGCAGCGTGCGTGAGGTGGAGAAGCCGAGCGCGCCCGCGCGGATGGCCTCCTCGGTCAGCGCCGCCATCCGAGAGAGGTCCTCGCGCGTGGCCGCGTCGTAAGAGCGGTCGCGCATGACGTAGGCGCGGAGTGGGCCGTGCGGGACCTGCGTCGCAAAGTCGACCGCGGCCTCGATCGGCGCGAGCGCGCTGAGGTACTCGGGGAACGATTCCCAGGACCAGCGAATGCCTTCGTGCATCGCGGCGCCGGGGATGTCTTCGACCCCTTCCATGAGGCTGATGAGCCAGTCGTGACGGTCGGGCGCGGCGGGCGCAAAACCCACCCCGCAGTTGCCCATGACCACGGTGGTGACACCGTGCCAGCTCGAAGGTGAGACCTCGCCATCCCAGGTGACCTGCGCGTCGTAGTGGGTATGCGCATCGACGAAGCCGGGCGTGACGATCAGGCCGCTGGCATCGATCTCGCGTCGCGCTCGGCCGAGATCTCGTCCCACGCCGGTAATGAGCGCTCCGTCGACCGCGACGTCAGCCTCGAAACGCTCAGCCCCAGTGCCGTCGACGATGGTTCCGTTCTTGATGATGAGGTCGTGCATGCGTTCAGCCTTTTCCCGTCCAAAGCCCGCGGGCGAGGTTCTCGACCACGGACGACTTGATGAGATGGGTTTCCAAAGAGAGCGGTCGCGGGTCGAAGTGCCGATGGACGGCGAACCACATCATCGACTCGAGCACCAGGCGCGCGCTCACGGTGATGTCCGCGGTGGCCGAGAGGCAGCCGGCGCGGCGGAGCCGCCGCAGGTATCGCTCGAGGTCCTCGAGCAGGGGCCTTCGAGTGTCTTCGTACCAGAGCTGCGCCAGGTCAGGGAGGTCACGCGCCGTCGTGTTGACCAGGCGAATGGCGGTCTTGTTTCGATCGAGCGCGTCGAAGATCTCCTCGAGGACTACCTCGAGTTCCGCCCGCGATGGGACGGCCCGCGCGCGACTCGCCCTCACGAGGTCGGGAAAGACAGCCTGAGTCGCGGCTCGAGCCTGCACCCTCGAGAGAGTTTCGCTCCACGGCGGCGCCGCGAGAGGCAGCGCGGCGGGGGTCGGGATGTCACCCTCGAAGTCCGCGTAGCGCAACGCGAGGTCGAAGAGCGCCTCTTTGCTCTCCACCCAGAGATAGATGGTGCCCTTCGCTACTCCGAGCAGCCGGGCGATGTCGTCGACCTGCGTGCGGGCGAGGCTTCCGGCTTCGAGGAAAGCCTGGGTCGCGGCCCGAACCAGGTCCCCAAATCGGCCCGGGTGGCGTGTCCGAGCCATCTCGCCATTAATAACTGACCGGTTCAGTCAGTCAAGCGCCGTTTGACCGACGCCGGGGTGGTGGGTCCCTTCGGGGCCGGGTCAGCCCGGGATCGGGACCTTCCATATGTCCTTCGCGTACTCGCGAATGGTGCGATCGGAGGAGAACTTGCCGGCGTGGGCGATGTTCTGGACCGCCATCTTCAGCCAGTGGCGGGGGTCCTGGTACGCGCGATCCATGGCTACATGAGTCTCGCGATAGGCCGCGAAGTCGGCGAGGAGAAGGTAGTAGTCGCTGCCGAGCAGCGCGTCCACCAGCGGCTGGAAGCGACGGGGTTCGTCCTTCGAGAAGTGGCCCGCCGCGATGAGATCAATAACCTCCTTGATGTGGGGATTGGCTTCGTAGATCTCGCGCGGGTGGTGACCCGCGCTCCGGATTTTCGCCACCTCCTCCACGGTCTTGCCGAAGATGAAGATGTTGCTGAGGCCCACCTCTTCGGCCATCTCGATGTTCGCGCCATCCAAAGTGCCAATGGTGAGGGCGCCGTTGAGCATGAACTTCATGTTGCCGGTGCCCGAGGCTTCGAAGCCCGCGGTGGAGATCTGCTCGGAGATGTCCGTCGCGGGAATCAGATACTCGGCCTTGGTGACCCCATAGTCGGGGATGAAGTGCACCTTCAGCTTCTTCGAGACCTCTGGGTGTGCGTTTACAACCTTGGCGACGTCGTTGATCAACTTGATGATGAGCTTGGCCGTCGTGTAACCGGGCGCAGCCTTTCCGGCGAACAGGAAGGTGCGGGGGGACGTGATGGCGCTCGGATTACGCTCGAGTTCCCGGTATAGATGGATGATGTGAAGCACGTTGAGGAGCTGCCGCTTGTACTCGTGCAGTCGTTTGATCTGGGTGTCGAACACGGTGGACGGATCGAGCACGATCTCGTGGCGGTCCTTGAGGAATCGGGCCAGTCGGCCCTTCGCCTCGTCCTTCGTGGCGGCGAGGCGGTCCTGAAACGTCGCATCCTCGGCGAGGGGCGCGAGTTGTTCGAGCTTCGTCAGTTGGGTGGTCCACTTGTCGCCGATGGCCTCGGTAATGAGCCGCGCCAAAGGCTGGTTCGCCGAAAGCAGCCACCGGCGTTGAGTGACGCCGTTGGTCTTGTTGTTGAATCGCTCGGGCCAGAACCCGTTGAAGTCTCGCAGCACTCGCGACTTGAGCAGCTCGGTGTGCAGGGCGGCCACGCCGTTGACGCTAAAGGAGCCGATGGTGGCCAAGTGCGCCATGCGCACGCGCTTCGGGTAGCCTTCCTGATAGACCGACATGCGCGAGGCGGTCTCGGGATCTCCAGGCAACCTTCGACGCACCTCGTCGAGGAAGTCGTGGTTGATCTTGTTGATGATGTAGAGGTGGCGTGGGAGCAGTCGGCCGAGGAGGTCCACGGACCAGGTCTCGAGGGCCTCGGGGAGCAGCGTGTGGTTCGTATAGGCCATGCATCGAGACGTGATGCCCCATGCCTTCTCCCACGGGAAGTCGTACTCATCGAGCAGGATGCGCATCAGCTCTGGGATGGCGAGCGCGGGGTGGGTGTCGTTGAGCTGAAAGACCGCGTTTCCGGCGAGGTTGTCCAGGCTCGCATGGTCCTTCAAGTGGCGCTCTAGGGCGTCTTGAAGTGAGGCCGACACCAAGAAGTACTGCTGCTTCAGTCGGAGCTCTTGCCCCATGTAGATGTTGTCGTTGGGGTACAGCACACGGGAGATCGTGCGAGAGAGCACCATGTGCTCGACGGAGCCTACGTAGTCGCCGGCGTTGAAATCCTCGAGCGAGAATTCCTCGGTGGCCTTGGCCTCCCAGAGGCGCAGTGTGTTGACGACCTCGTTGCCGTAGCCTGGGATGGGGGTGTCGTAGGCGGAGGCCAAGACGTCTTCCGTGTCGATCCATCGGAAGCCGCCGCCCGGTCGCTCCTCCACGCGACCGCCATACTTCACGGTGAAGACACGCTCTGGGCGCGGAATCTCCCAGGGGTTGGGGAAGCGCAGCCAGTTGTCGGGGTCTTCCTTCTGCCAGCCGTCGACGATGGACTGGCTGAAGATGCCGTAGTCGTAGCGGATCCCATAGCCGTAGCCGGGGATGCCGAGCGTGGCCATCGAGTCGAGGAAACACGCGGCGAGCCGGCCGAGGCCGCCGTTACCCAGGGCCGCGTCGTGCTCGAGGTCTTCGAGTTCGTCGAAGCTGTAGCCCAAGTCCGACATGGCCTTCTGATAGTCGTCGAGCAGCCCCAGGTTGATGATCGCGTTCCTCAGCGCGCGGCCCATCAGGAACTCGAGCGAGAGGTAGTACACACGTTTGGGCTTCTGGTCGTAGTAGTCGCCTTGAGTGCGGATCCAGCGTTCCACGAGCATGTCGCGCACCGAGAGGCACAAAGCGTAGTAGCGATCACGAGAGGTCGCGTATCGCTCAGACTTGCCGACGGAGTACCGGACGTGGCGCCGAATCGACTCTTTGATGTGGTCGGCGTCGGGCGTGAAGGGCAGGCGGGACAGCTCGGACATGGCTCGGGCCATACCTCGGGCTGGCCCTTTAGTGAAGGCGGGATCAGGGGGCGAACAGAAGCTCGCGATAGAACGCGGCGAGCTCCGGTCCGGTGGTGGTCTCCCAGGAGAAGTCGCAGCTCGCGCAGAGCTCGAGCAGCTCCTGGCGTCCTTCAGGGCCGCTTTCGTACCAGTCGAGCGCCCGGTCGATGGCTCCGGTGAGATCGCGCTTGAACTTGAAGCCGTTCCCAGTGCCCTCTTTGGGATCGTACTCCTCGATCGATTCGTCGAGGCCCCCCACCGCGTGCACGATGGGGACCGTGAGATACCGAAGCGCGTACATCTGAGGCAGTCCGCAGGGCTCGAAGCGAGAAGGCATGAGGAACAGGTCGGCCCCCGCGTAGATGGCGTGTTCCTTCTCGGGAGAGAACTTGGGGTCGAAGACCACGCGCCCAGGATGCTGCTCTGCGAGCTCGATGAGCCGTTCCTCGAGCTCCTCACTGCCGGTGCCCGAGAGCACGAACTGAGCCTCGCGATCCGTAGCCTCCGTGTATCGGACGGCCCGCATGACGTCCTCCCAGCCTTTCTGCCAGTCGAGCCGAGCGAGCGCGCCGATCAGCGGGACCTCGGGGCGTTCTGCGAGACCGTAGGCCTTCTGGAGCGCGGCCTTGCAGGCGGCCTTGCCGGGCAGATCGGAGAGGTCGTAACGAACGGGGATCTTCTCATCGCTCGCGGGATTCCAGGTCTCGTAGTCGACGCCGTTGAGGCAGCCCCACAGGCGGCGTCTCTTCGCGACCTCTTGCAGGACGCCGTGAAGACCTTCACCTCGCTCCGGGCCCAAGCACTCCTCCATGTATCTCCGACTGACGAAGAGCACGCCGTCCGCATGGGTGAGTCCGAGCTTCAAGAGGTTCACCTCGCCGTAGAACTCGGCCGGCCCGGCCGGGTAGAAGAGGGCCCGATCGAACATGAAGTGCTCGAGGTGGTGGCCAGGGAAGCGGCCTTGGTAGGCCGCGCCGAGGTTGTGGACCGCGGTAACGATCTTGGTGGAGTTGAAGGAGGCATCGTTGCGCAGATAGACGGCGGCGCTTCCGGTGTGGGCGTCGTTGAGTTGAATGATGTCCGGCCGAGTGCCCTTCAGGATCTTCGTGAGGGCTTGGGGCACCGAGGCGCCGAAGAAGTCGTAGCGTTTATCGTTGTCTCCAAACGGTCCGTGCCTGTCACCGTAGATGCCTGGACGATTCGCCGAGAAGTAGAGGTCGTTCTCGATGAAGTAGATATCCACTCCGTCCCGACTGTCCTTCAGGATCTGGAAAGGCTCGCGACCGTCGCAGTTCACGATTTCGCCGGTCCAGCCGGTGTCGATGAGTTTGCTCCGGTCGATGCTGGCGTGCCGAGGGGTGAGGACGATGACGCGATGCCCGCGCCGAACGAGGGCCTTGGGCAGCTCCTTCATCACGTTGCCTAGACCGCCCACGCCGGAGTACGGTTTGACCTCCATCGCGACGAACACGATCAGCATCGAGCGTGTCTGTTCGATGCGAGCGATCGCCTCGCGCGCCGCGCTCCACAGCCTGGCGGAGCCCTTCTTGGCCGCGCGTGCAAGGAGCGGAATGACCTCGACTCCGCCCACCTCGCCGAGTCGCGTGGCGACATCGATCGCGAGCTGAGAGCTGAGATTCGAGTCCGCCAAGAAGGCGGTGAGCGCCTGCGCACGGCGTTCGTCTCGTTCCCGAAGCGGAATCAAGCCAAAGCTCGGCGTGCCCCTCGGCCTCGTCTGATGAACCCCGAGCAAGAACGCGAGCAGACGCTTCCTGAAGTCTCGGTCCTTCTGCGGATGATCGTAGAGCGCGAGCAGGTCGAGGGCGGCCGCCCGCTGCAGGGCCCGTTCGACCCGAGGGGACTGGCCCGCGACCCGGCCTGTGGTCGACGCCGTGACGCGTGATGGAACGCTGGTCTCCAAAGTGCCTCGTTCGCTCGGCACCTTAGCGCGGGGATCCTGGGATGGCATCCGCAGTGCGACCGAAGGTCGGGTCAGCCCTTACACATCAGATTGACCCCGCCGGGGTGGCGGGACGCGCATCCTGCGACGATATCCAACGAGCACTGGTTGTTGGCCTCGAGGCACTCGACGTAGGCCTCAAAGGCGGCCTTCTGGCCATCAGTGCACTTGTCTAGGTTGTGTTCACACATCGGATCGCTGTGCGCGACATCGGTGCCCGCGCAGGTTCGATCGAACCAGCTGCTCTTGCGAGCACAGAGGTTCGCGCAAGCGCTGCATCCAAAGATGACCAGCACGAGGAGGGGGAATGAGAGGGTTCGCAGAGCCATGTCCGCCCTTTTAGCAGCACACCCGGGTGGCCGCTACGCCTGGGCCCGGGGGTGAGAGCCGCCACTCGACGACGGGGCGAATCCGATGCAGCCTCGAAGGGATGAAGGGATGGCGCACCGGGGCAGGCTCGACACTCTGCGCGGCGCTCCTCGCCTGCGGAAGCCCGGGCGCCCCTGGTCCGGCCCCAAGCGAGCGCACGCCCGCGCCCCCGGTGGCGAACGACTGTCCTGCGGTCGGGAGCCCCTTTGGCAATGGGCTGTTCTACGTGCAGGACCTGAACGCTCGGCGTGTCTGCCGTGCGTATCTCGAGCAGGACGAATGCGTGGTCGCCATCTGGGACGACTGCACCGTTGAAGTCGCGAACTCGCAGCGTTCCTGGGAGGGACGGATTGATCCGGTGCCGGGCGCTGAAACGCGCATGTGGATGCGATCGCACAGCCGCGGCTCTGGACAGGCAGCTTCGAGTTGCCAGGGCTCACTCGAACTCGGAAGTGAGCCCGCGCGCGCCCTCCTGGAGTGCCAGCGTGATGATCTCGTCGCGTTTCAGATGTACCTCGAGCGAGTCGTGGACCCGCCCGCGCCCTTCGGGGAGCCGCTGCCGGAGTTGAGCGTGGGTGTTGCCATCATTCAGTTCATCACGGCGTTTGAACAGGCGGGGGGCGATCGCTTTCTCGCGGCGGTCTCCGACTATCCCGCGGCCGAGGGCGGTGGCCTCTACCTCTTCCGAGCCGCGGGTTCCGGAGAGTTTGCGCCCGTTTCGATCCCGGCCAGCCATGCCCATCTTCAGATCGCTCAGGCCTCGCCGAACGGACGTTTGCTCGTGGTGGGAGGGTCGAGTGACCTCTTCGTCGTCGATATGCAGAGCCTGTCGGTCATCGGACAAGAGCGGTTGACCTCCGATACCGGCGACCGTGTGGCTGGAGTGGTGATGACCGGCGAGAACGAGGCGATCGTAGGCTTTCGGCGTGACTCCCGGGCTTCCGTCGAGCTGCAGCGCTACGAGCTCAATCCCTTCGCGCGTACGGGGGAGCTCGTGGTCGTCTCGCAGACTCAGCTCCAGGCGCTGGTGGGCGGGCCCATGGGGACTCCTTTGTACATGTTCGTCAAAGAGGCCGGCGAGGCGCGGCTCATCGGCCTCGATCCGACGAGCCTGGCCAAGCTCGAGACCATCGTCCTGCCCTCGAGCGATACCCACAGCCTCCTGCTCGACGCGGCGGGCTCGACCGCCATCTACTCGGAGTTTCGCGCGCTCGGTGAGATCGACCTGGCCACCCCCGAGGTTCGGCGGACGTTCCCGATGCCGTACCTCGAGCACAGTGCGGTCCTGGGCTTCGACCCCGCCCGAAACTGGGTGCTGGCAGGTGGGGTCCGGTCTCAGGGTAAACTTCGCGCGGTCCATGCGATCGACCGGGCCACCGGGCGGCCGATCGCCCGAGCTTTGATGACCAACGACTCGCCCAAGTCGATCGCGGTCCTGGGTGACCGGCTGTTCGCGGCGGCGAGGAGCCGGATCTATCAGACGAGGCTCAGTCCCAGCGATTGACCGATCCGGAGGATTGGTATATCCGTCCATCCGGATAGACGGATGGATGCACTCCAGACCACCAACGAGCTCTGCTTCCTCCTCTCGGACGCGACCCGCGTGCGGCTGCTTGCCCTGCTCGAAGAGGAGGCCCTGACCGTCGCCGAGCTCACGGAGATTCTGGGTGTCGCGCAGTCTCGCGTCTCGACGCATTTGTCGCGCCTGAAGGACGCCGGTTTCGTCACGGTGGAGCGCGTGGGTACCTCCTCTTTGATTCGCGTGGAGGCCTCCCGTCTGCCGCGCGGCGCCGAGCGGCTTTGGCGCGTCGTCCGCGAAGAAGCGCCACCTGATTCCTTCGAAGCGGACAAGGCTCGCGCGAAGGAGCTGGTGCTCGCGCGAACTGGAGCGCGCTCGTGGGCAGATTCGGTGGCAGGGAACATGGAACGTCACTATTCCCCGGGGCGCACCTTCGAGGCCACGCTGCATGGACTGCTCGGCTTCGTGGAGCTCGGAGACGTGCTCGATCTGGGCGCAGGTGACGGGGTCGTGGCGGAGCTCATCGCCAAACGAGCGCGCTCGGTGACGTGTCTGGACGTGAGCGAGGCGGTGGTCGAGGCGGGGCGCAAGCGGCTCGCACACCTGAGTAACGTCTCTTTCGTTCGTGCCGACATGCACGAGCTGCCCTTTGCGGCGCAGAGCTTCGACGAGCTCATGGCGCTATCCGTCCTTCCCTACGCCGAGCGCCTCGACAGTGTCCTCTCCGAGATCCGTCGTGTGCTGCGACCCGAGGGGCGCCTGGTGCTGACGACGCTCGGGCGCCACGAGCATGAAGCGCTCGTGGCGCCCTACGACCATCGAAACCTCGGCTCGACGATCGAGGAGCTCTGCTCGGCTCTCGAGGAGCGCGGCCTCCGAGTGCACCACGCCGAGCTCTCCGTGAAGGAGAAGCGACCCCCCTATTTCGAGATCATCTCCATCTACGCGAGACGCGAGAGAGACGCCTGAGAACAACATGACCTTCGACCGAACCGCACGCCTAGATCACCTGCACCGGAACATGGGGAATCGGATCCTGCTCCTCGACAGCGCGATGGGCACCCTGATCCAGAACCACCAGCTCTCCGAGGCCGACTATCGGGGCACACGATTCTCGTCGCATCCCTCGGAGCTCAAGGGGAACAGCGATCTGCTCTGCCTCACGAAGCCCGAGGTCATTCAGTCCATCCATCGAGCCAACCTCGAGGCCGGCGCCGACATCCTCGAGACCAACACCTTCACCGCGACCACGATCTCGCAGGCCGACTATGGGCTCGAGTCGATCGTGGACGACCTCAACCACGAAGGTGCGCGCCTCGCGAGACTGGTCTGCGACGAAGCCGAACGCCGGGATCCGAGTCGCCCCCGCTACGTCGCCGGCGTCTTGGGCCCCACAAACCGGACCGCGTCGATCTCCCCGGACGTGAATGACCCCGGTAAGCGCAACACGAACTTCGACGAGCTCGGGGCGGCCTATCGACAGGCCACCCGCGCTCTCATCGCAGGCGGGAGCGACATCATCCTGGTCGAGACCATCTTCGATACGCTGAACGCCAAGGCCGCGCTCTTCGCGGTTTCGGAGGTCTTCGACGAGTTGGGTTATCGACTGCCCATCATGATCTCGGGCACCATCACCGACGCTTCCGGGCGCACGCTCTCGGGTCAGACGACCGAGGCCTTTTGGAATAGCGTGCGTCACGCGAGACCCTTCTCCATTGGCCTCAACTGCGCTCTCGGCGCGGCCGAGCTTCGGCCCTACGTCGAGGAGCTCTCGCGAATCGCAGACACCTATGTGAGCGCCCATCCGAACGCGGGCTTGCCCAACGAGTTTGGCGAGTACGATGAGACCCCGAGCTCGATGGCTGAGCAGATCCTCGACTTCGCGCACTCGGGCTTCGTCAACATCGTGGGTGGGTGCTGCGGCACGACCCCCGACCACATCCGAGCCATGGCAGCGGCGATCGAGAAGGCCCGCCCTCGAGAGATCGCAAAGCCCGCGAAGCGCACGCGGCTCTCCGGCCTAGAGCCCCTCAGCATCGCCCCCGAGAGCCTGTTCGTGAACGTCGGTGAGCGCACCAACGTGACCGGCTCCGCCCGCTTCAAGAAGCTGATCCTGTCCGGAGACTACGACGGAGCGCTCGAGGTGGCCCGCCAGCAGGTGGCCGCGGGTGCTCAGATCGTGGACGTCAACATGGACGAGGCGATGCTCGACTCAGAGAAGGCCATGACGACCTTCCTGAACCTCATCGCCTCTGAGCCCGACATCAGCCGAGTCCCTCTCATGATCGATTCATCGAAGTGGACGGTCATCGAGGCGGGCCTCAAGTGCCTGCAGGGCCGAGGGGTCGTCAACTCGATCAGCCTCAAAGAGGGAGAGGGACCGTTTCTGGAACAGGCCAAACGCATCCAGAAGTACGGAGCGGCGGTCATCGTCATGGCCTTCGACGAGCAGGGCCAGGCGGACACCAAGAAGCGCAAGATAGAGATCTGCGAACGGTCGTTCCGCTTGCTGACGGAGCAGGCGGGGTTTGCGGCGGAAGACATCATCTTCGATCCGAACATCTTCGCGATCGCCACCGGCATCGAGGAACACAACAACTACGCGGTCGACTTCATCGAAGCCATCCGCGAGATCAAAGCGAGACTGCCCGGGACGCTCATCTCTGGTGGGGTCAGCAACGTGTCCTTTTCGTTTCGCGGCAACGACCCCGTTCGCGAGGCGATTCACGCGGTCTTCCTCTATCACGCGATCCAGGCGGGCATGGACATGGGCATCGTCAACGCCGGTCAGCTCGCCATCTACGCGGACATTCCGGACGCGCTCCGTGAACGCGTCGAAGACGTGGTGCTGAATCGGCGCGCCGACGCTACGGAGCGGTTGCTCGAGATCGCTCACCAGGTGAAGGGGCAGGGGGCTCAGAAAGCTCCGGACCTCTCGTGGCGGGAGTTGGCGGTGGGGCCGCGGATCACTCATGCGCTCGTGCACGGCATCGCAGACTACATCGAGGCGGACGCCGAGGAGGCGCGTCAGTCCTTTGAACGACCGATCGAGGTCATCGAGGGGCCGCTGATGGACGGCATGAACGTCGTCGGGGATCTCTTTGGGGCGGGGAAGATGTTTCTTCCGCAGGTCGTCAAGAGCGCCCGGGTCATGAAGAAGGCCGTCGCCCATCTCGTGCCGTACATCGAGGAGGATAAGCGCAAGTACGGAGGCGGCGGGAGCAAGGGCAAGATCGTGATGGCCACGGTGAAGGGTGACGTGCACGATATCGGCAAGAACATCGTCGGCGTCGTGCTGCGCTGCAACAACTTCGAGGTCGTCGACCTCGGAGTCATGGTGCCGGCGGCGCAGATCCTCGAGAGCGCCAAACGCGAGAAGGCGAACATGATCGGGCTGTCCGGTCTCATCACCCCGTCGCTCGACGAGATGTGCCATGTGGCGCGCGAGATGGAGCGCACCGGACTGAAGCTTCCGCTCCTCATTGGTGGCGCGACGACCTCGCGGGTGCACACCGCGGTGAGGATCGAACCCAACTATCGCGGCCCGGTGGTCTACGTGCCCGACGCGTCGCGATGTGTGGCGGTGGCCGGCAAGCTCATCAGCGACCAACTCAGCGAGCCCTACGTACAGGAGGTCAAGGCGGAGTACGAGCGCATCCGCAGCGAGCACACGCAAAAGCGGGATGCCGGCCAACGGGTGAGCCTCGCGGAGGCGCGGCAGAACAAGCTGAGGATCGACTTCCCCTCCGAGCCCCTGGCACCACCGAAGGCTCCGGGGGTTCACGTTTTCAAGCGCTATCCTCTCGCGGAGCTGGTGCCCTACATCGACTGGACGCCGTTCTTTCTGACTTGGGAGCTGGCGGGGCGTTTTCCGCGAATCCTGGAAGACGAGGTCGTCGGTCCGCACGCCAAGGCGCTCTACGATGACGCTCGGCGACTGCTCGATCAGATCGTGGACAAGGAGTGGCTCGAGGCTCGAGCGGTGGTGGGCTTGTTTGCCGCCAATTCGGTGGGCGACGACGACATCGAGCTCTACTCAGACGCTCAGCGCGCCTCTGTCTTGGCCCGCCTCTGCACGCTGAGACAGCAGGGCAAAAAGGCCGCCGGGCGGCCCAACCTCGCGTTGGCCGACTTCGTGTCGCCGCGTGACTCCGGTCCGGTGGATCACATGGGCCTGTTTGCGCTCACCGCCGGCATCGGGGCGGATGCTCTGGTGGAGCGTTTCGAACGCGAGCACGACGACTACTCTGCGATCATGAGCAAGGCCTTGGCCGATCGTCTGGCGGAGGCCTTCGCCGAGCGTCTGCACGAGAAGGTGCGCAAGGAACTCTGGGGCTACGCCGCCGAGGAGGTCTCGAGCCAGGAGAGCCTGATTGGGGAGGCCTACCAGGGCGTCCGGCCGGCGCCCGGCTATCCCGCTTGTCCCGAGCACTCCGAGAAGCTTCGGGTCTTCGAGATCCTCGAGGCGCGCGAGCGCATTGGACTGGAACTCACTGAGAGTTTTGCGATGACCCCGGCCGCGAGCGTGAGCGGTTTCTACTTCGGGAGGAAGTCGAGTCAGTATTTTGGCGTGGGCAAGATCGACCGCGACCAGGTGCAGGACTACGCCGACCGAAAAAACGTGCCCTTCGAGACCGCAGAGCGTTGGCTGCTACAGAACCTCGCGTACGATCCCACCCCCAGACTCGCTAGGTCGTGATCCCGGATGAGAACACGAACATCTGGATGTAGTCGTGAATCCGCTGGCGGTCGGCGTCTTCGAGCAGAAAGACGATGATCGGGAGACGCTTCGCGGCGATCTCCCAATAGATGAGGGCGTCCAGATAGCCGGCGTTCACGGCCTGATGAAGACGCCGCTCGTCCGACGGGACGGGCTGACCTTCCTCGAGGCGCATAGAGATCGAGATGGTCTGGTTGAGGAGACACTCGCGATACATGGAGATGCGCACAGGCAGCTCGGGGGCCTCGTCGCGCGCTTTACACTCGCTCTCGTAGGTCCAGCAGGCCATGCAGTTTGCGAGAGGAAACCAGCGACTGGCTTCCTCGCTGCCAAAGCGCAGGGAGACCTTGTTCTCATCCGTCTCCTCGATGGTGACCGCGACCTCGAGCCATCCCTGCTTTCGGCGCAGGTGGAGCTCTTCGAGGGTTGCGTCCAGGCGCTTCTGAACGATCGGGTTGTTGCGATTGAGGACATAGGCCCAAGTGAGATGGTGCCGGGCCTCCGTCAACTTGCCTTGCTGAAAGTAGGTGTCCCCGAGGAAGAGGTGGGCCTGGTAGTCCACCGGATTCAGCGCGATGGCCTGACGCAGTGTTGCCGCGGCGCGCTCCAAGTCGCCCAACACGAAGAAGGTGTTCCCGAGATAGGTGTAGGTCTTGAAGTAGTCCGGACGTAGCTCTGCCGCGGCCAGGTAGAGATCCCGCGCCGCTTGGAACGAATGACCCCGGAACTCGAGGAACGCCCGCTCGTGGAGCTCGGTGATCTCGGGGGGCGGCTCGCTGATGGAGAGCCGCCTCTGGCCGGAGCCATCCTCGTCTTTGAGCTCGAGGTAAGAGCTCACCGTCTGTTCGGGCTCCTTGGGCTCGACGACCTCCGCCAGCGGGATCTCTGTGATGCTGGGGTCGGTGCCGATCTCATAGAGCACCGGGCTGCGCTCCAGGATCTTGTAGATCTCGGCCGGCCCGAAGAACGGAGGGATGATCTCACCCCGGGTCTCGGACCCAGCGGTGGTCGCCGGCTGGGCCGGGGGTCCGGACGCGCAGGCCACGATGCCTAGAAGAAGCAGCGCCGGACGCGGGTACACTCATCCAAGCTACTGCCTGGCCAGAGACCCGGCAAGGCTCTGAGCGCTGGATGCTGCGCCCGGCGTGGGGTATCAGGTCGGGTCATGGACTTCGCTCGCACGAAGCGGCCTTCCCGCTGGCCTTGGTTGCTCGCCGTTCTCATCCCGCTGCTCGGCGTGGGAGGTCTCGGCGTGGCCGTCGGCCGGAGAGTCGGCGGGACGCCGCAACTGAGCGCGGCGCCCGACCTGCCGGGCATCGGCGCCAAGACCTCGGTCGTGATCGAGGCTCGCGAGCCAGTGCGAGGGCTGGTGACGCTCGAGGTGAGTCTGCTTCAGGGAGACCGAGTGATCGATCTCGAGCGAAAGACCTATACGCCGCAGCCCGCCCATCTCCCCTGGGGCCCGAAGACGGAGAGTGATCGACTCGAGCTCTCCTTGAGCCGAGAGATCCTGCCGGGCCTGGTCGAAGGGCAGGCCACGCTTCGTGTCACCGCCGGGACCGCGGGCACTTGGCTTCGCACGCCGGAGCCTGCGGTGTTGTCGATGGAGTTGCCGGTGCGCTTCACACCACCGAGCATCGCGGTGCGTTCCACGCAGACCTATGCGGCTCAAGGCGGCGCGGAGGCGGTGGTCTACACCGTCGGTGAGTCCGCGAGGAGGCACGGTGTGCAGGCTGGGGAGTGGTTCTTTCCTGGCTACCCCGTGGAGGCGGGCGAGGGCGGAGCGGTTCGGAGTTACTACTCGATCTTCGCCGTGCCCTACGACATGGCCGATGCGTCCGAGATACGCCTCATCGCGGAGGATGCTCTTGGCAACGCCGCGACCCGCAGCTTCGTCGACACCTTCAAGGCGAGACCCTTCAAGACCGACAAGATCACCGTCACGGATCGTTTCCTCGACACCGTGGTGCCTCAGATCATTGCTGATACGCCTGGCTTTCGTGACCGGGGTTCGACGCTCGACAACTACCTGGCCATCAACGGGGAGATGCGCAAAGAGAACAACGAACAGCTGAAGTCCCTTGCGGAGAAGACAGAGGCTCGGTTCCTCTGGAAGAAGCCTTTCCTCCAAATGCCCGGCAAGGTCTTCTCGGCCTTCGCGGACCACCGAACCTACGAGTACCAGGGCCGCGAAGTCGACAAGCAGTTTCACCTGGGCTTCGACATCGCTTCGACGCAGAAGGCCGAGATCCCCGCCGCCAACGACGGCAAGGTGGTCTTCGCGGGCAACCTCGGCATCTACGGCCAGGCCGTGGTGCTCGATCACGGATGCGGGATATCGAGCCTCTACGGTCACCTCTCATTGATCGAGGTGAAGCCGGGAGACGTGGTGACCCGAGGGCAGCCTCTGGGGCGAACGGGAGACACCGGGCTTGCGCTCGGAGACCACCTCCACTTCACCATGCTGCTTCACGGGCTGCCGGTGACCCCGATCGAGTGGTGGGACGGTCACTGGATTCAAGACCGCATCGCCTTGAAGCTGGGGGCGGCGCTGCCGTTCGAGGTCGACTGAGCCATGCCGAAGAAGCTCTTGTTTGTCTGTCTCGGTAACATCTGCCGCTCCCCGGCGGCCGAGGGCGTGTTCCTCCACCTCTTGCGCGAGGCGGGGATCGAGTCCGAGTTCGAGGTGGACTCCGCCGGCACCGGCGGCTGGCACGCGGGCGAGTCGGCCGACAGACGGATGCGGGCTGCGGCCCAGAAGCGCGGCGTGCATCTGCCCAGCGTTGCGCGCCAGGTCCGCCCCGCCGACTTCGAGCGCTTCGACCTGATCCTGGCGATGGACTCGGACAATCAGAGTTCGCTCTTGGCTTCGGCGCCCCCCGCCGCGCGTCACAAGGTGCGGCTCTTTCGCGACTGGGATGATCAAGGGCGAGGTGAGGACGTGCCGGACCCTTACTACGGCGGGCCGGAGGGCTTCGATCTCGTGCTCGACATCGTCACGCGCTCCGGTCGCGCTCTGCTCGCCGAACTTCGGGCCGCCCGGTGAAACCGGGCCGTTTCACCCGCGTGGAGCACGCGCTCGGCCGGGTCATGGGACGTGAGATCGTGGTTCGTGATGCTCGGGCGCTCGGCGGCGGCTCGATGGCCCAGACCACGCGCATCGAGACTTCGGGCGGTTCTTTCGTGCTCAAAGCCATGGACGGCGGCGGGGCAGAGGTCTTGGCGGCCGAGGCCCGCGGGCTTCTTGCGCTCGCGGCGGCCGAGTCGGGGCTGCGAGTCCCCGCGGTCATCCATCTCGAACTCGAAGCGCCAGCGTTCCTCGTCCTCGAGTACCTGGCGCCCGCAGCGCCGAGGTCCGACTTCGATGAGCGTTTGGGCCGGGGTCTCGCGCTCTTGCACCGGAGCACGAGTCCCTTCTTCGGCTTCGAGTCGGACAACTTCTGCGGTGCCACTCCGCAGCCAAACCCTCCGACCTCCAAGTGGTGCGAGTTCTACGCCGAGCACCGGCTTCGCCCGCAGGTGACACGGGCCGCGAGCGCCGGACTTCTGTCGCCGACCGAGCGCCGGTCGCTCGAGCGCTTCATCGATGCGCTCTCTTCACGCATCAGCGAGCCGCCCGAAGGACCGGCGCTGATTCACGGCGACCTCTGGTCGGGCAACTCGATCGTGGACGACGGAGGGCTTCCGGCGATCATCGACCCCGCGTGTTACTTCGCCCATCGCGAGGCGGAGCTGGGCATGATGACGCTCTTCGGCGGGTTCTCCGGTCGGGTCTACTCCGCATACGAGGAGGCCTTTCCCCTGGCGCCGGGCTGGCGCGACCGAAACCCAGTCTACCAGGTCTATCATCTCCTGAACCATCTGAACCTGTTTGGCGCGAGCTACCGGGCGCAGGTCATGGGTCTCATTCGAGCATCGTCTGTTGCGTGAGCGAGATCGGGGTGGTAGCGGCGTCGCGGACATGGGCAAGAAGAAGAAGTCGAAGAAGAAGTCAAAAGCCTCGAAGGCGGACCGCTACGCGCTTTATCTGCACTCCGTGCAGGCCCCGTCCTACGACGTGAAGTTCTTCCGGCGGGTCTACAAGTCCTACTTTGACGAGAAGCCCAAGATCCTGCGCGAGGACTTCTGCGGGACGGCCGCCGTGTGCTGCCACTGGGTGAAGGGGAGGCCGGACTGCTTTGGCTACGGGGTGGATCTCGATCCCGAGCCGCTCTTCTGGGGCGAGGAGCACAACCTGAAGGCGCTCAAGGCCGCCGATCGCGCGCGCGTGCACTTCATCCAAGGGGACGTTCGCACCGCGGTGACCCCGAAAGCAGACGTCGTTGCCGCTCAGAATTTCTCGTACTGTACGTTCAAGACCCGCGATGCGCTCCGCGAGTACTTCCGCGCGGCGCTCTCCCAGCTCGCCGACCGTGGCGTGCTCGTTCTCGATCTCTTCGGAGGCTACGAGTCGATCGAGGACAACCGCGAGGACGTGGTCGAGTACGACGAGTTCGACTACGTCTGGGAGCAGGCGAAGTTCGATCCGATCACACACGATAGCGAGTTTCACATCCACTTCCGCTTTGCGGACGGCAGCGAGCTTCAACGTGCGTTCAGCTACCACTGGCGGCTCTGGACGATCCCCGAAGTGAGAGAGCTCCTGCTCGAGGCCGGTTTCGATCGGGCCGATGTGTACTGGGAAGGCACGGACGAAGACGGCGACGGAGACGGGGTCTTCCGCCGCCAGGAACAGGGCGAGAGCGACCCGGCCTGGAACGCCTATGTCATCGGGATCAAAGGCCCGGCGAAAGGCTAGACGGCCTTCTCCATGTTCCGAGCGACGTTGCTGCTCTGCATCCTTTGCAGCCTCGTCGGCGAGCGAGCCTTTGCGGGATCTCACCTGCCGCTCGAGAGTCGTCAGAGAGAGCTCCGACCCAATGCGCTCATTCCGTTGCTCGAGCGCGGTGAGCTTGCGCTGATCGAGGTGAGCGCGTCCGGCGAGTCCAAGCAGATCGCGGTGATGGCCATGATCGCCGTTCCGCCGGAGGAGGCTTACGACGCGATCCTCGACGTCGAGGCTTATCCGAAGTTCCTCAAGGGCATGAAGCGGACCCGCATCACCCAGAAGACCCCTTCGGTCTTGGGCTACGAGTGGCAGCTCGACCTCCCCATATTCGACCTGCAGGGACAACGAGCGATGCGGGGGCGGCGTCCTCGTCTCATCGAGGTGCGTGGCACGGCGGGGCACTTCAAGACCTCTCAGGACCGCTGGGAGTTCTACGGCATCGATGGAGGGAAACGCACGGTGGCGGTCCTCTACCGCGCGGTCGAGTTCAAGGACGCGGGTCTGGTGCTCCGGACGCTCACCCAGCTCGAGCCTTCGATGGCGAACGCGCTCAGCCTCGCGATGGCCTTCGTTCAGGTTCGGTCGCTGCGCCTTCACCTCGAGAGGCGGGCGGCGCCCTCGTATCGTCCGCTGCTCGGGCCGGTGCCGGAGCTCGAGCCCATCCCCATGGGGTCCGAGGGTGCCCGTCCGGAGGCCATCGCCCCGCTGCTCGATCTGGGCCTGCTCGCGCTCGTCGAGTCGGATGCGGAGGGCTCCCTTCGGCAGGCGACCATCTGGGCGAACGTCCAAGCTCCCGCCGCGAAGCTGCGTGGGGTGGTCCTCGAGGCCTCGGAGTACGCGCGTTTCATCCCCACCTTCAAGGAGACCAAGCTCTCGAAGCTGAAGGAGGGCCATCTCCGTCTCGAGTGGACCTTGGATGTGCCGCTGGTCTCTGTCTCCGGGGTGACGGACATCTTCCCGCGGGCCGATGGGGCCATTGACATGCTCGCGGTCTCTGGCGACGTCGAGCGGGCGCGATGGCGCTGGTCGTTCACGGAGCAGGGCGAGGCGACGCTGCTCGTCCATCAAGTCTACAGCGACGTGCGCGAGGCGAGCTGGTTCGTGGAGAAACTCGTCGATCGGGAGCCTCTGCTCGAGCACGGCATCGTGGTCGCATCGAGCGCTATCGGCGTACAGGCGATCAAGGCACGCAGCGAAGGTCGGAGGCCGGATTCCGAGGCCTCGACGCCCGAGAAGTAGGCTCGCCGTTTAAGGACGCAAGGTGGGCTTGCCGATGATCTGGCCTCGCTCGAGGAGCTCGTGGGCGTCCGCTGCTCCTTTCAGCTCGAGCCCCGCCCGAGACCAGAGCCACCACCCGGCCGCCACGCGGTTCAGGACCTCGGCCACGCTCGGGACGGTGCCTCCCGCTCCACCTCGAAGGGGCGGGCCCCTCGGCCCGGCTCTCAGGTCTCGATGACCCGCATCCTCGCGTTCGTAGGCGTGAAGCTCACGCCCTAGGGAGCCAAAATGCCGAACGTTCCGTGGTCGAGCCGAGCAAGGCCCTTGTGCTCTCCCCGAAGGAGTGGTTCTGTCTCCTCTCTAGGGGGGATGGGTCATGAGGCACGAAGGCGAGCCGCCCGGGGGGGCCGCAAGCCCAACGAGCCTGGAGCCGCACGACTTGGCTCGTGCGCTTCAGGAGTTGGAAGAACGATTCGAGGCGCTGGCCGATGCCTCGGTCGACGGGGTTGTCATCAGCGCTGGGGGGCAGGTGCTGGAGGTCAACCGTGCGGGCGCCGAGATGCTCGGGCTCCAGCCGGGCGACATGGTCGCGCACGCCATCCGCGAGTACTTTGACGAGCCCGACCTCGCGGTTGTGGCCGCGAACATCGCCGCCGGCCGCGAGGAGCCCTACGAGGTGCACATGCGGCATCCGGACGGGCGGAGGATTCCGATCGAGCTCCGAGCGAAGAACGTGCAGTACATGGGCGGCCCTGCGCGGGCGACCGTGGTGCGAGATATCTCCGAACGACGCAAGGCCGAGGCGGTGCTGGGGCGGTGGGAGCACCTGTTTCGGAACACGCAGTTTGGCATCGCCACGCTCGATGAGCACATGAGGTTCGAGCTGCTCAACGCGGCCTTCGCTCGAACACACGGGTTCAGCGCTGCGGAGCTCCGCGGCGCGCCGATGGGAATCGTTCTCTCCGAGAAGTCGGCGTCCGTCATGGAGCAGCAGATGCTCCGAACGCAGGAGGAAGGTCGGCGGCTCTTCGAGTCTCGGCATCAACGCAAGGACGGAAGTGAGTTTCCCGTTCTCGTGGACTTGAGCTTCGTGCGCCAAGACCGAGGCCAGGGCCCCTACTACGCGATGCACATTCGGGATCTGAGCGATGAGCACGCCGCCCAGCGCGCGAGACATGCGCTCGAAGAGCGTGTTCGCCACAGCGAGAAGCTCGAAAGCCTCGGCATTCTCGCGGGCGGGATCGCGCACGACTTCAACAACTTGCTCGTGGGTATCCTCGGGAATGCGGACCTACTGGTGCACGAGCTGCCCCCCGACTCGAGGTCGCGTACAAGCGCGGAGAACCTCCGCGTGGCGGCCCGTCGGGCCGCGGGACTCACCCAGCAGATGCTCGCGTACTCCGGTAAGACTCAGCTCGAGCTCGTACCGCTTGCGCTCAACGATCTCGTGAAAGAGATGGACAGCCTGCTCGACAAGGCGCTCTCGCATCGGGTTCCGCTGCAGTTTGACCTGTCGGACGCCGAGCCCGTTGTGCTCGGGGATGGCACTCAGTTGCGTCAGGTGCTGATGAACCTGATCACGAACGCCGCGGATGCCGCTCCAGAAGGGTCCGGACGCATCACGGTTCGCACCGGACTTCAGCGTGGGACGCCCGAGGGCTTCGTCGCGGTTCACCCCGATTCGGGAGAGCCCGCGCCTGGGCCCCATGTGTACATGGAGGTCTCGGACAACGGCGTCGGCATGCCCTCTGAAACGGTGGGGCGTATGTTCGAGCCGTTCTTTACCACCAAGTTCGCTGGCCGCGGGCTCGGGCTCGCGGCCGCGCTGGGTATCGTGCGCAGTCATCGAGGTGCGATCCTCGTTCGCTCGGCGGTCGGGGAGGGAACCTCGGTGAGGGTGTTGCTGCCGGCCGCTTCCGAGTTACCTGAGGCCAAGACCGTACTCAAGTCGGGCTCCGCTGCGTGGAAGGCCTCGGGGCGCGCGCTGGTAGTGGACGATGAACTCGCCGTTCGACACGTAGCCTCGGCCATCCTGAGCCGCGCCGGCTTCGAAGTCGAGGTCGCGGTGGACGGGGAACAGGCCCTCGAACTCGTCGACGCGGCGACGGTTCCTTTTCGGTTTGTGCTCTTGGACATGACCATGCCCAGGATGAGTGGGGCCGAGGTGTATCGGGTGATCAGGGCGAGACACCCAGACATCCATGTACTGCTCTCGAGCGGCTATGCTGAGCGGGACGCGGCCGCAGAAGTCAGCGAGGGGGCCCCCATTCACTTCATCCAGAAGCCCTACGAGGTGGCCGCTCTCTTGCGTTCGGTGCGCAGGCTGCTGGGCGAGGGTCACGGCACAGGCGACCTGCCCGAACGACCGGGCTGAGACGCGACCTCAGTCTTTGGGCGGGTACTTCTGAAGCTTCCGTTGCAGGGAACGCCGATGCATGCCGAGTCGGCGCGCCGCCTCCGAGATGTTGCCGGCCGAGTCCTCGAGGACCCGATTGATGTGTTCCCATTCGGCGCGGGCCAGCGAGGGCGCCTTGAAGTCCGCCGCAGACTCTTCGCGGGTTGGGTCACGCTCGAGGCCGGCGAGGATCTCGTCGGCGTCGGCGGGCTTGCTGAGATAGTGCGTCGCGCCCAGGCGCATGCTCTCGATGGCGGTGGCGATGCTTCCATAGCCAGTGAGGATCAGGATCTTGAGGTCATCGTGCTCCGCCCTCAGATCTCGGGCGAGCTCGAGTCCGGACCGACCCGGCATCTTGAGGTCGAGCACCGCATACCGCGGAGGGGCGGAGTGAGCCTCGCGCATCGCCTCATCGTAAGATCCGGCCTGCGATAC
This sequence comes from Deltaproteobacteria bacterium, assembly GCA_011526105.1. Lineage (GTDB taxonomy): Bacteria > Myxococcota > Kuafuiibacteriia > Kuafuiibacteriales > Kuafuiibacteriaceae > WYAZ01. The sequence continues at coordinate 100,574 of WYAZ01000059.1, forward strand.
GGAGTAGCCCCGGTCCACGAAGGCTCGGGCGAGCCGCTGTCGCAGCACCGGGTCGTCGTCCACGACCAAGATCAGCCCACGCTCCTTGTCGGTCGACGAAGCGGAGTCCAGCACGAAGGAATCATACACCGGTGAGCGCCTCGGTCGAGGTCGATATGGGCTCGCAGGGCAGGATCAAGCTCACGATGGTGCCTTGCCCCAACTGAGAGCTGATCTCCAAGCGCCCGCCGACCCCTTCCAAGATCGTCCGCGTCAGAAACAGCCCTAGCCCCATGCCCTTGCCCGGCTCCTTGGTGGTGAAGAAGGGCTCTCCCGCACGAGCGGCGACCTCGGGGGACATCCCTGGTCCTCGGTCCTCAATCTGAAGACGACACTCGTGAGCGGCGAGGGTCGCTCGCAAAGTGACTTCCGGTCCAGGGCCCGATGCGTCTCGTGCGTTCTTCAAGACCGAACGCAAGGCCTGTGCGAGCGCGTGTGGCGGGACGCGGATGGAGGCGTCCGCGGCTCCGTCCTCGATCTCGACCCGGACGATCTCCTCGCGAGGGTGGTCGTCGAGTGCTTCCTCGATGAAGTCCCTGATGGGGATGCGTTCCATCGCTTCCCCCGCGCTGGCGCCTGCGTCCGCGGACATCTGATCGAGGATCCGGCGACATCGCTGGACCTGCTCGCGAATGAGCCTCGCGTCTTCGACGGTCGAGGGAGAGCCCGAGCCCTTTTCGAGGGCTCTCTCCAGCTCCTTAGCGACGACCGCGATGGTGGACAGCGGCGTCGACAGCTCGTGCGCCGCGCCCGCAGCCAGCGTGGCGAGCGAGGCGAGCCTCTCGGTTCGAGCGGTGAGCTCTCGCGCCACCTGGAGCTCTCGCTCGCGCTCGGCGAGCGCGCTTCCCACGCGCGTGGCGAAGTAGACGATGAAGAGGGCCGCGACGGACAGGCTGAGCCAGGTGGCTTCGAGGTGAAGGGGCGGGGTGGGCCTGGACTGGATGGGGCTCGTGAGGAGCAACGGTCGATTCGAGAAGTAGAGCCCGGCAAAGCCGAGCACCGACAAGAACACGAGAAACCAAGTCCAGCGAGCAGGCAGAAGGATGGCAGCCAGCGCGATGTTGACGAGGTACAGCGTACTAAAGGGGTTGCTCGGGCCGCCGGACAGAAAGAGCAGGCAGGTGAGCAGGAAGACGTCGAGGGTCATCAGCGCGATGGTCAGGGGCTCCGGGCTGGCGCTTCGAGTGCGCGACCACCAGTCCGCGAGGAGGTTTGTCACCACGGTCGTGCCGATGACGAAGAACAGCTCCGGAAGAGGAAGCCGGACCGGGAGCAGCGCGTGCACGCCCAGGATGAGGCCGAGCTGGCCGAGGACGGCGCCGTAGCGGAGTTTCAAGAGCCACGAGAGGTTGATATCCGCTCGGTCTCGAGGGTGGCCGTCGGACGGCGTCATGAAGGCCGACCGTGGCCTTCGCCCCTCATCGACGCAAGCGCTTTTCGCGATTTCCCGCGCTGACCTGACCTTCGATGTGTTCGCTCCCCCAGCGACGCAAGTACGCGCGGAGGTCCAGCTTCCTGCGTGTGTTTTCCGAACTCATGTAGCGGACGGTTCCGAAGATGGGGCGCTCCGGGCCCCAGGCTCGGTCGTAGCGCCCCAGGACCCAGAAAATCCCGGAGTAGGAGTTGGGGTCGCGTCCGTCCAATGCGTACTTGTTGTTGAGTTCGATCATGGATGAGAGCGCGATCCTAGGATGATGACTCCACTCGAGTATCCTCTTGCCCCACAACATCCGCAGGTAGTTGGGAATCCGTCCCTGCTCGCGAAGCTGCCTTTGGGCTGCGTTCCAGATGGGGTCGTGCGTCAAACTGGAGTCCAAAGCGGAGAGTTCGTAGAGGTGAGGCCGTGCGTCGCTCGCGTGGCGCTCCAGGGTGCGCAGGGCCCAGTCGGGCAGAGACTCGTAGTCGGTGTCGTTGGGTCGATGAGCCGAGAAGTTGAAGCCGAGTTCGCGCCAGGTCACGAGCTGATCGAGAAAGGCCTCGGCGGCCGCCGAGATGCCCCACCAACCCTCGCGGCTCCCATTCCGCTGAGCCGACAGTCGCGTCGGATCCCAGGCTTCGCGCTCGAGCACGCGCTTTAGAATCGCGTGGGCCGAGATGTGGCCGAAGTGCAGATAGGCAGAGAGTTCGCTCGTGCTCGAATCACTGGGTTGGTTGCGCTTCTTCGCGTACTCATCGAGTCCGTGTTCGGTGAACCGCCGCAGGCGAAGGCGTGCCTGCTTGGCGCCTCCTTCGAGCGAGGCTGGGGAAACGTCTCGCTCGAACTCGAGCTCGTCGAGCCACTTGTGTGTTCGGTCGAGTGGGGCACGCGGCCAACGGGTCTCTATCGCCTCGAGATCGAAGTCGAGTCGAGGGAGCGACAGTCGGAGAAGTGGCCGCGGCGTGGGGGCAGCGAGGAGATGCTCACGGAGGGTCTTCTGCAGCTGCCGTCGAAACGCGTGCGCTGTCGGATACGCCCGGTCCGTAGCTCCAAGCGGAAGGAGACCGTTCGAGTCCACGGACTCGAGTTGCACATCGAGTTGTGCTGCTGCGGCCTCCACCATGCGCCGAATGAAGTCGATCGGGGACTCGTCGGTCACGATGGCAGCGGCGTTTGCGCTCAGGGCACGAAGCAGGCCTTTGGCCTCTCCTCTCTCGCGTTCCACGTAGGGGTAGTAGCTGAGGGCGGTTGGGGCTGCGTGCTCCGCTTGGACGCTCATCCCCTCCACCACGAACCGGTGTAGACGTCGGCTCGCCCAGGGATAGTCCAAGCGAAGCGCCTCGAGCACGAGGAGGGGCTTCTTTAGCGCCCGAGCCCGTTCGATCGCGCGGTCGAGCGCGAAGTTGTGTTCCAGTCTGCGCTGAGCCGTCATCCAGTAGAGCACGAAACTTCGATCGGGCCGCACGGGGGCCGCGTTTTCTCGCACGATACGCAGCTCTGGTACTCGGGACCTCACTGCACGGCCAATGCCTGGCGAAGGGCGCCGCTGACCTCCGAGTGCTCGAACTCGAAGCCGAGGCGACGAGCGACCGCCGGCGCCACGCGCTGACTGGACAATACCGCGGAGGCCGCTTCGCCGAGTGCGAGTGTCAGCGCAAACTTGGGTACATGCATGATCGCCGGCCGCCGCAGGGCTCTCGCAAGCGCGCGAGTGAACTGGCGGTTCGTCACCGGGTCCGGGCCGACGCCGTTGACCGCGCCGCGATAGCGGTCGTCCTCGAGCGTGGTTTGGATCAGTCGAACGAGGTCGTGGAGGTGAATCCAAGACATGTACTGCTCGCCGGATCCAAGGCGGCCCCCTAGGCCGAGTCTAAACGGCAAGCTCATCTGCTCGAGTGCACCGCCACCCCGACCGAGCACGATGCCGGTTCGGAGAGAGACGACTCGGAGACCCAGTGCCTCGGCTTCGGTCGCCGCGCTCTCCCAATCTCGGCACAGGCCGGCCAAGAAGCCTGCGCCAGGGGTGCTCTCCTCCGTCAGCACCTCGTCTTTGCGATCTCCGTAGTAGCCGATCGCGCTTCCGGAGACGAGAAGCCTTGGCCGCCGCTTGGTGTCGGCGATGGCTCGGACGAGGTCCCGCGTGAGGGCGACGCGGCTCAGCTCGAATCGGCGCTTGCGGGCTTCAGTCCATCGGCCGAGAAAGAGGGGCTCTCCGGCGAGGTTGATGACGGCGCCCGTGCCTTCGAGCGCGCTCGAGATCGACTCCGTGCTCCCTGGGCTGGCCACGAAGAGCTCGGCCGAGCCCGGTAGCCTCCGCCGTGCGGATTCGGGGTCCCGGACCCAGGCGACGAGCTCGAAACCTGCGTCCGAGAGGCGTGCGCACAACGCGCGCCCAATGAATCCCGTGGCTCCCGTGACTAGAACTCTCACCCGCGAACAGCCTGTGTGGACGCCCGCTTGGGGTCAACCGGGGCATTGCCGACGGGTGCAGACTATGCGCAACTGAGGCTTACTGCGCACGGGCTGCCCGCGTCGAAATCCCGATCCCGAGCGCTCGGGCCCGGGCCGCGGCTGGCCCGAGCGTTGCACAATTCGAGGCAGGAGGCTCACTTGCAGAAGTACAAGACCATCGTCGTCGGCACCGACCTCTCCCCCACCTCCGAAGCGGCGATCGAAGCGGCCGCTCGCCTGGCGGGCCCGCTTGGCGCGGAGCATGTGTATCTCATCCACGTCGTGGCGATGACGCCATCGTATTCGGTTCCGCCCTTCGTCTTGGATGAAGCGGAGCTTCGACGGCTCCAGGATCAGGCCAAGCAGCTCGCCGACCAGCGACTCGAAGCCAAACACCGGGTCCCGATGGGCGAAGCCAAGGTTCATCGCGAGGTGCGTTTTGGTATTCCGGCACGGGAACTCGCGACCGCGGCCGAAGCGGTCCACGCGGACCTCTTGATCGTTGCGACCCACGGTCATGGCGCGATTGGACGCGCGCTGCTCGGCAGCGTGGCGAGCAGCATCATCCGCGTGGCGCATTGCCCGGTGATGATCGTCTCCCCGGAGCGTGCCTTCACGGGAGATCAGACCACCGTGTTGACCGCGATCGACATGTCTCCCCCTTCGAGAAACATCCTCGAGCATGCGGCGCTCTTCGCGCGACTCACCCACAGCAAGCTCTGGGTGTCTTCGTACTACGAGCAGCCGGTTGTGCTTCCTGGGGACGGGGGGTTCCTTCCGCGGTACGTGGCTCCGGATGAGATCGAAGGCATGGCCGAAGAATACAGGAGTGCCGTCGAGAAGCTCGTGACGGAGGTCCGTCCGGCCGGCGTAGAGGCAGAGATCGAGGTCTCTGCGCGCGCCCCGGCCTCGATGTTTCTCTTGGAGCGGGCGAAGAACCTCGAGCCCGGGCTGATCGTGATCGGCACCAGCGGGCGCAACGCCTGGAAGCGAATGCTCTTGGGCTCCACCGCGAGCAAGGTGGTGGCCGAGGCCGGCTGTCCCGTGCTGGTCGTGCCGTTCGACGCAGAGAAAAACGATTGAAGGAGGAAGAAAATGCTACATCCGGCTGAGATTGTGTTCCGAGGGATGGATCCCTCCTCGGCGGTCGAGGCGCGTATCCGGGAGAAGATCGAGTCACTCGAGAAGCTTTCGGAACGAATAGACCACTGTCGAGTGGTCTTCGACGCGCCACATCGATCGGGCGACAAGGGGTCCATGTTCACGGTATCGATCGAGATCGGCATACCGGGCGGAGAAATCGTGGTGAACCGAGAACACCACAAAGATCGGGCACACGAGGATGCGTTCGTCGCCATTCGCGACGCCTTCAACGCTGCCCGCCGTCAGCTCCTCGAGCACATCGAGACCCACCGCGGACACTGACACGGCCCACCCGCGCACACGTCAATGCGCTCTCTCATTCAAAGGAGGTGCACCACCTGACGGTTGTGTTGGCGGGTGCGTCGCGGGTAGCGGCGAGGGTCGGTGAGCCGGTCGGCCGCTCGAGCCCGAAGTCAGGGGCACTTTCGTTGTTTTCGAAGCCTAGAGTCAGGGTCAGGGCGAAGAGCGGCGTGACGAGCCACCGGACCGTGACGAGATGATAGGCGGTCGAGGCGCCCATGGCGATACCTCGAACTGGGCGGTGCCTGGCGAGCGAAGTCCGTTCAGTCCTGTTCCGAGTCGAAGAAAGCGGCGATGGGGGCCTCTGCGACGTCGTGCGCTTCCTCGCGATTCGCCGCTGGGAGCCGGCCCTCGTCCCCAAAGCCGTCATCCGAACCCGCAGGCGAAGGGTCGTCCGCGGCGAGGTGCTCCGGCCATCCGGCCTCGTCCAGTCCTGCCGCGCCGCTTCGGTAGAGCTTGTCGCCGGCGCCGGTCTTCTTGCGCTTGCCCTCGAGCTTTGCGGAGATCTCGGCGGCGGGGAGGCCGTAGATGCGCTCGGCGCGGAGGGCCAGCAGCTTCGCTACATGCGGGGACTTCGCGCTCGCGAGGTCCTTCCTCGCGTTTCGAAGGAAGGTGTTGAGGCTCGGCACGCGCTGCGTGGAGCGCTTCTTCGGCGCGGGCGCGGCCGGCGCAAACTCCGACCCGGGCACCGGCCCGATGATGTGCTCCTCCGGGATCTTGTCGCTCGGACGATCGGCAAACTGCTTCAGCACCGCGCGGTAGACGTAGCCTCGGGTCTTCTTCTTCCAGCCTCCGAGGATGGGCTGAATGGTGTTGTGGCTCGACGCATAACCCATCCGGCGAATCGTGCCCGCGACTAGAATGGCAAGCTGCCTCATGCTCGAGTCTGGGTTCTCGGTCAGCCACTCTCCGGCCATGGTGGCGATGGGCGCGCAGTCAACCCAGGCGAGGTCAATGTTCTTGGTGCCGTTCCAGGCGGTCGCCTCGAGCTCCTGCTCGAGCGATCGGCCCTCCGGGAGCGTGGTCTCGAGCAGGGCCTCCATCGCAGACATCAGGTCGCGTCGAATGCGCGGAGTCTTTCCGCCGATGGCGCGCTGCAGATGGGTGATACTCATGTTCACGCCGTCTTCGGCCAGCGTCTCCTTCAAGAGCTGAGCGAGGCGCCGTGAAGAGCCTTCCTTGTGTTTGAGCTGCCACAGCCGACAGAGCTTCCGAAACTCGACCGAGCCGGTGAGTTCTCTGCCGTGAAGCGTGCCCCCGATGCGGTCCGACTGAGCGGATCGGAACGCCAGAGCCTCGGCCTCGGTGGAGATGCCTCGAGGCGCGAGATACGAGAGCATCTGATCGAGCACCTCGCGACGCACGAGGTGACCCTTGCCGGCGAGCTTGCCCTGAATGGAGTCGAAGCTGAGCCGCACGCCGCGTTCGGCGAGGTCCTTTGAGAGGCGTCGGGCGAGCACCCGTTTTGAGCGACCTCGGTTGAAGTAGAGCCAGAGCTCGGTCAAGAGGGCGAGGCGTGTGATTGCGACGTAGCGGGAGCGGCGCTCTTCGGGCGCGAACTGATGACCCCTCGCCGCAAGCGCATCGAGAAGCGCTTGGTCAGAGCTGAAGCCCAGGTCTTCTCGCGCGAAGCGTCGCATTGTGTCTTCGACCTCGGGAGGGACGGTGGTCACGATGCCGAGGATCTGACGACGCACGGTGCGTACATGATATTCGACGCCTTGAAGCGCGAGATGATTTGCGATCCTGCGAGCGAGGTTCTCGCGCGCGACATCGGGCCGGAGCTCCAGGTACAGGTGGGCGGTGGCGCGAAAGAAGTCGCCGGGGATGCGTGCGCGAGAGCCGTGGTTCCGGCGCCGTTCGGGTCGGTTCTGGGTATTCCGCTCGGGATTCGTCATAGTTGCTTCCTTCACGCGGGATGAACCCTCCCGCTCTGCGTTCTATTTCCCCTTTGTGGCTAAATCAGTCCGAGCTCCAGGCGAGCCTCCTCGCTCATTCTGTCGCGGTCCCATGGAGGGTCGAGCACCAGATCGACCTCGATCTCGGACACGCCCGGGATCCGCTGGAGCTTGAGCTCCACATCCCGTTTCAAGACGTCGCCCATCCCGCACCCAGGTGCGGTCAAGGTCATGGCGACGCGCACGTGTTTTCCGGCCGGAGCGTCCGAGGTCTCGCACTCGTAGATGAGTCCAAGGTCGACGATGTTCACCGGGATCTCCGGATCGAACACGGTCTTGAGCTGCGCCCAAACCTTGGCCTCGGAGAACGGGCCTTCCTCGATGCCCGGGGCGTCCGAACGCTCCGGTTCGAGCCCCAATGCGTCCGCGTCTTCGGCCGCAATCCTTGCCATGCCCCCGTAGGCACCTCGAACGGTGTAGCTGCCTCCCAGCTTTTGCATGATGTAGAGCTCGGCGCCCTGGCTGAGAGTGACGATCTCCCCGCTCGGGACCTCCACCGCGTTGACGTCGCGCACGAGTTCGAGCCGCTTGTTCAGCTGAGCTAACATATCGTCCATCACCTCAACATCGCGAGCGCCTTATGTGTGGCGCGAATGAAGGTCTCGACCTCTGACATCGTGTTGTATGCAGCGAAAGAAGCTCGTGCCGTCGCGGTCGTCCCGAAGCGCTCCATGACGGGCATGGCGCAGTGGTGGCCGGTTCGAATGGCCACCCCCTGGCCGTCAAGGAGCGTCCCCAGATCATGCGCGTGGAAGCCGTCGATGAGAAAGGAGAGCACGGAGGCCTTCCGTTCCGCGGTGCCGACGATTCGAACGCCCGGGATCTCGGTGATGGCAGAGGTCGCAAGAGCGAGCAGGGTGTCTTCGTGTGCACCGAGCGATTCGATCCCAAACGACTCCACGAGCTCCAAAGCCGCACCCATGCCGACCACACCTTCGATGTTCGGGGTTCCGGCCTCAAACCTGTATGGGACGTCGTTGTACACGCTTCGGTCGAGCCGAACCTCCTTGATCATGTCTCCGCCGCCCTGCCATGGGGGCATCGATTCGAGCAGGTCCAGCTTGCCGTAGAGCGCGCCGACCCCGGTGGGGCCATAGACCTTGTGAGCGGAGAACGCGTAGAAGTCGGCGTCCATCGCGGACACGTCGACGGGGAGGTGCGAGGCCGCCTGAGCCCCGTCCACCAGCACCCTGGCCCCGACCGCGTGGGCCGCACGCACGAGCTCATCCACTGGGTTGATGGTGCCGAGCGCGTTCGACACATGGTTGACCGCCACGAGCTTCGTGGCTCGCGAGAGATGCGCATCCAGCAGGTCCATGCGGAGCTGGCCGCGGTCGTCCACCGGGAGCACCCGGAGCGTCGCGCCCTTCTCCTCGGTCAGCATCTGCCAGGGCACGATGTTCGAGTGATGCTCGAGGTGTGTGATGAGGACTTCGTCCCCGGGGCCGACGTTTCGTCGTCCCCAGCTTTGAGCCACGAGGTTGATGGCCTCGGTGGTGCCGCGGGTGAAGATGATCTCGCGCTCTGAGGCTGCGCCGATGAAGCGCCGAACGATCTCGCGCACCGCCTCGAATCGCGCGCTCGCTTGCGCGGAGCGCTCGTGCACCCCGCGATGCACGTTGGCGCACAGCTCGGTTTGCATGAGACGAACCGCTTCGATGGCCTCTTTGGCGCGCTGGCTGGTGGCCGCGTTATCGAGGTAGACGAGGGGACGTCCATGGACCCGGCCCGCGAGGCCCGGGAAATGCTCACGGAAGCCGTCCACGTCGAGGCTCGATCGGTGGGGGCTCTGGACTGTGCTAGCCGACATCCAGGGACCCTCCGCTCACCCCTGCCAGCTCGGGCGAGACTCCGAGCGCCGCGAAGGCCGCAGCTCGGGACCAAGCCTGCAGCGGCTCCGGGGAGATCGCGGCCAAAGCCTCCTCGACGAAGGCCGCCCTCAGCATCGCTCTGGCGGCGTCGCCATCGATGCCGCGACTGGCAAGGAAGAAGAGCTGCTCCTCATCGAGCTGGCCGACCGTGGCGCCGTGACTGGCCTCGACCTCTTTCGCGTAGATCTCGAGCTGAGGGCGGGTGTCGACCTCGGCCTCGCGCGATAGGAGCAGGTTTCGATTCACTTGATGCGCAACCGCGCCGCCCGCAGACTCGTCGACGATCACTCGCCCGTGAAACGCGGTGTGGCCGCTACCATCCGCGATGGTCTTGTAGAGCTGTTGGCTCTTGGCTCTCGGGCCTCGGTGATGAACAAGCACGTCGTGCTCCGCGTGCGAAGTGCCGCTGGCGAGGGCGAGCCCGCCCAGCGCGACCTCCGCCGCTTCGCCGAGGTTCACCTGGAGTTCGCTCCGCGAAACCCCGCCTCGGAGCAGAAGCTGGTGGCCCGTGAAGCGGGCGCCCCTTCCGAGCTCGACCTCACTCCGGAGGAGCAAACTCGAGTCTGGCCCCCCGAGTACGGCCCGCGACTCCGTCAGCGAACCGCCCTCGTCGACTGTCACCAAGGTCTGGTGAGAGGCCAGGGCTCGAGACTCGGAGGATGACAAGAAGACCTGCGCCAAAGAGGCGTTGGCGCCGGCCGTGAGGTGGACTCGGAGCTCGCCGAAGACCGCGGGCGCCTCACCGGACGCGCTCGTCAGATGGATGAGCGCCAGGTCGACCGGGTGCGGACTCGAGATCCGGAGAAGCAGGTCTTCACGGGCAAGCGCCGAACTCAAGGCGGTCAGCCCTTGGTTCTCGACCCCGGCGCGGGCGGCGCGTCGTTCTGCGGCCCAGGCGTCCGCGGACGCGGCCGGACCACATAGGAGATGAACTCCGGTGGGCAGTGCCTCGGGCGAACTCAGCGCCGCGCTGTACCCCCCATCGAGGAACACCAGGCGATGCGCGAACCCGAGGCTGTCGATCTCCGACTTCAGCCGAGGATCGAGAGGCTCGGCCTCTGGGCCGGGGTTAGGGGCCAGATCCTTGCCGAAGACCCGCTTGAGCGGCAGATACCGCCAGCTCTCGTCCTTTCGAGAAGGCAAGCCGAGCTGTCGGAAGCGATCGAGGCTGAGGGCCCGAGTTCCGAACGACCCGTGTTCGGCGAGGCCCGCCGCAAGCCAGGCGCGGCCTTCCGTGAACAAGTGCTCGCTCCGTTCGCTCGAGTTCACGGGCGTGCCTCCTTCAGCCAGCCGTACCCCTTCGACTCGAGTTCGAGCGCGAGCTCCTTGCCGCCGCTCTTCACGATGCGGCCTTCAGCGAAGACGTGCACGACGTCCGGAATGATGTAGTCGAGGAGTCGCTGGTAGTGCGTCACGACCAAGAAGGCACGCTCGGGGCTGCGAAGACGGTTGACGCCCTCCGCCACCATCCGCAGCGCATCGATATCGAGCCCCGAGTCGGTCTCGTCCAAGATGGCGAACCTGGGTTCGAGCACAGACATCTGCAGCACCTCGTTGTGCTTCTTCTCGCCGCCCGAGAAGCCATCATTGACGTGGCGTTGGGCGAGCTTGGGGTCCATGCCCAGCTCCTTCATGATCTGCCGCATCTTGGAGAGCAGATCGCGGCTGTCGATCTCGTCCTGGCCCCGGGCCTTGCGGTGTGCGTTGAGCGCCGACCGCAGGAAGTACGTGTTGTTCACGCCGGGGATGGCCACCGGATACTGAAAGGCCAAGAAGAGCCCGGCCCAAGCGCGTTCTTCGGGGGCGAGCGCGAGCAGATCTTGGCCCATGAAGCGGACCTTGCCCGAGGTGACCTCGTAGCCGGGCTTTCCAGCCAGCACGTGTGCGAGGCTGCTCTTGCCTGAGCCGTTCGGGCCCATGACCGCGTGCACTTCTCCGCCGGGGACCACAAGGTTCACGCCGCGCAGCACCTCGTGGCCGGCGATGGTTGCTTTCAGATCTTCAATCTCGAGTAGGTTCATGATGTCTCTCGGGCTCAGCCCACTGCTCCCTCTAAACTCACGCTCATCAGTTTGTTGGCCTCGACCGCAAACTCCATCGGGAGTTGATTAAACACTTCCCGGCAGAAGCCGTTCACGATCATGGACACCGCAGCCTCTTCGTTCAGGCCTCGCTGGGCGAGGTAGAAGAGCTGGTCGTCACTGATCTTGCTCGTAGTCGCCTCGTGCTCGACCTTCGCGGTGGGGTTGCGCACTTCGACGTACGGGAAGGTGTGCGCCCCGCTGGTCGCGGACAGCAGCAGCGAATCACACTGGGTGTAGTTCCGGGCGCCGTCGGCGCCGGGCATGATCTTGACCAGCCCGCGATAGGTGTTGTCTCCGTGCGCGGCCGAGATGCCTTTGGAGATGATCGTGCTCTTCGTGTTCTTTCCGATGTGGATCATCTTCGTCCCGGTATCGGCCTGCTGCCGCTTCGCGGTGAGCGCGACGGAGTAGAACTCTCCGACGGACTCGTCGCCCTGGAGGATGCAGCTGGGGTACTTCCAGGTGATGGCGCTGCCGGTCTCGACCTGGGTCCAGGAGATCTTCGAGCGTATTCCGCGGCATGCGCCGCGTTTGGTGACGAAGTTGTAGATGCCGCCCTTGCCGTGTTCGTCGCCGGGGTACCAGTTCTGGACCGTGGAGTATTTGATCTCGGCTCGGTCGAAGGCGACCAACTCGACGACTGCCGCGTGGAGCTGGTTCTCGTCGCGCTGAGGTGCGGTGCAGCCTTCGAGATACGACACGTAGCTGTCGTCCTCGGCCACGATCAACGTGCGTTCGAACTGGCCGGTGTTTCGCGCGTTGATTCGGAAGTAGGTGGAGAGCTCCATGGGGCAGCGAACGCCCCTGGGGATGAAGACGAAGGAGCCATCCGAGAAGACCGCGGAGTTGAGCGCGGCAAAGTAGTTGTCAGCGACCGGGACCACGGAGCCCAGGTACTTCCGGACGAGGTCGGGATGCTCGCGCACCGCCTCGGACATGGAGCAGAAGATGACGCCGGCCTCGCCCAGCTTCTCCCTGAAGGTGGTCGCGACCGAGACGGAGTCGAACACCGCGTCGACGGCGACCCCAGCGAGGGTGGCCTGCTCGTGCAGCGGAATCCCCAGCTTCTCGTAGGTGCGCAAGAGCTCGGGGTCGACCTCCTCGAGGCTCTTGGGGCGCTTCTTGGTGTTCGGCGCGGAGTAGTAGGAGAGCGCCTGGTAGTCGATGCGCGGATACTTCACCTTCTGCCAGTTGGGCTCGGCCATCTCCTTCCATCGCGCGAACGCGGCGAGGCGCCAGTTCAGCATCCAAGCCGGCTCATCCTTCTCACGCGAGATGAAGCGGATGGTTCCCTCGTCCAAGCCGGGCGGGAGGGATCGGGTCTCGATCTTGGTCTCCCAACCGTGTTCGTAGTCGCGTCCGGCGATCTCGCGGAGTTCGACATTGTCGGTCATAGTTGTGGCCTCTTCTGAATTTGCACGAGCTTGGACTCGGCCGTGGTCTCGCGGTGGGGCCGTTGCATCTCGGCGAGCGAGAGTTGCTCGAGGCTGCTTTGCACCGCGTGGTTGATGCGGCGCCAGTTGGAGCGCACCGGGCACGCGGATTCGATGTCGCAGGGCAGTACGTTCTCTGTGCTGCACTCCGTCAGCGCGATGGGACCTTCGATGGCGGCGATGATGTCGGCGACCGAGATCTCCTCCGCCGGGCGAGCGAGGCGGTAGCCTCCGGTCTGGCCCCGAATGGAGGCTAGGATCTCGGCCCTCGCGAGCTGCTTCAGGATCTTGCCTACCGTTGGGTAGGGGAGTTTGGATGCAGATGCGAGTTCGCGAGCATTGTACGCCTGCCCCGGGGTCTCGGCGCAGTAGGTGAGCAGCACAATGCCGTAATCTGTGAGCTTTCCGAGTTTGAGCACGCGGCCTCTCCAAATAGGACTAGCTGAGTCCTATTTGGTCGGAGCCGCCCCATTTGTCAACCGCGTTGTTGGGCGCTGGACCTCGAGAGCCCCTACAGAGATTCCAGATAAGCGACCAGGGCCTGGACCTCTTCCGGCGCGAGCTGGCTCGTCCTGCCATGTCGGTCCCCGCCCCCGCAATCCGCGCGAAAACGGTCCAGGAGGGTGGGCGCGCACCCGTCGTGGAGGAAGGGCGCCCGGTACGCGACGCCGACCAGGGCAGGCACTTCGAGCACGAGACCGGTGCCGACGTCGAAGGCCCCCGCGCCGCTCATTCGAGGGCCGTTGTGGCAGCCCACGCAACCCACGTCCGCGCGCTCGAAGAGCGTCTTGCCGATCGCCACTTCGGCATCGTCGGAGCGGCGAGGCGGAGGCGGGCCAGGGATGCGATCGATCCATCGAGAGAGCGCGGTGACCTGCTCCTCGTTCATCTGTCCGCCGCCCATGCGACTCTGGAAGACCTCGCTCACGAGGTGCTGGAAGTTTGGCATGTCGCCGTTCCAGTGGAAGGGCTCGCTGCCCAAAAGACCGCTGTGGATGGTCTGGCTGCGCCGCGGACCCAGCTCTTCAAAGTGCCAAACGTGGCCGTCATCTCCGCCTTCGGGGTGGCACGACGCGCAGGCGACGCCGCCGCCCGCGTCCATGTGAAAGAGCTTGAGGCCTGTGTCCACGAGACGCTCCGCGGCGAACGGGATCACGCGCCCTTGCACTTCGACCACGGGCGGGTCTTGGCTGAGCCGCACGACGGTTCCATCCACGCGGTATGCGACCGCGACGTAGGAGCCCGGCGTGTTCCCGCCGATGACGACTTCGCCCCCGAAGTCACAGTGGTGCGCGTTGGTGCCCGGCGGAAGCTCGTCGAGGTTACCGGAGACCGACGCGGGACGTCGCCCCTCCATCTCGGCCGGGGTCACGGCAGTGAACTGGCCCTCCTCCGCCACCGCGATGTCCATGACCAAGGTGGCGCCCAGCGCGGCTTGCGCACGCGAGACTCCGTCCGCGCCGATCTCGGTGACCACGCTCGAGACCACGCTGCAGCCAAAGCCGCCGTAGCCGCCGGGCTGGATCGACACCTCTGAGGTCTGGGCGAGCTGGTGGAGCACGAGCACGGAGTCTCGGTCCGGGCTTGCGATGGTTCTCCACGCGACGGTAGGGGCGGTGTCGAATTGGGTGGTCGGCCTCACCCGCTGCTTGAGCTTGCCCTCGGGGTCGAGCATCAAGACCTCGGCCGAACGGAAGCGGCTGACCGCAATGCCCCCTTCGAGGATCACGACGTCGCGAAGGTCCTTGTCGAGCTCGACGTGGGTCAGAGTGCCGCCGCTTCGGTCCCAGAACGCGAGCAGGCCGTCGGCGCAAGCGATGATCAGGCGCGCACGCGATTCGTCGAAGGCGACGCCTCGGGGGGCGGCGCAGACGTCGAAGCGCGAGAGCACGGAGCCCGCCGCTGGATCGATCACCACCACCGCGCCGGAGCGACGCAGCGCGACGTAGACGTGGCCTTCTGCATCCGAGGCAAGCCGCCCGGGTTCGTCTCCTCGGTTGAGGCTGACGTGATGCAGCACCTCTTTCGTCTCGAGGTCGAGGACGTGAACTTGGTCTCGATCGGCGTCGGCGACCACCGCCAGCCGGTCGCCGACGATGTGCAGGTTTCCGCCCGACCACGCCGGCAGGTGATGTTGTGCGCTCTGGACGGCGTGGCCTGGCAGGACCTGCGCGCCCGAGTTCCGATCGTTGCCCGGACCATCGGACACCGGCTTCTCTGAGTTGAGTTCACATGCGCAGAGAGAGAGGGAGAGGGTGAAGGGCAGGGCGCGCAGAAGCGTCATGAGAGGCACAATACCTGCGGCAGGCGCGGTCTGGGTAGGTGAGGGCGCGCAAACCCGGACTTTTCAGGGGCGCCACTCCACACCCACGCCGAGCGAGGGACCGGCGAGCTCGGTGGTGTTGCAGGTTTGGTCGAGCAGGGTGCAGCGCGTCTCGAAAGCGACCCTCACCCCGCCAAGAAAGCCGGTGAGAAAGACCGAGTCGTGGCCGCCGTTTCCGCTGAGTAGATAACGCACGCCGAGGTCTCCAAAGGCGTGTCCTACTCGTCCACCACCCCCGCGCAGCCGCAGCGCAAATCGAGTGCCGACTGGGATCTGAGCGCTCGCGTGCAGGAAAGCGAAGTTGAACGCGTCATCGTACACCTGTGTGCCGCTCTCGGCCGCGAGGTGAAGCCCATCGTGAGCTCCGACGCGAATGGTAGGGATTAATGTCAACGCGCTCTTGGCGACGGAGTCGAAGTTCCGCTCGTTCACCGTCGCGCCGCCCGCACCCAAGGTGAGCTCGAAGAGCTGCGTGTCGAGACCCACGGCGGCCCAGCCGAGGATGGAGAACACGTTGCCTTGATCGGAACCCGAGAGGCCGACGGGGCGAATCTGGGCTCGCACGACCATGGGTAGCTTGAAACGATAGGCAGCGCTGAGGCTCGTGAGGGTGCCGAGCCCCAGCGTCGAGATCGGGAGGAAGGCTTGCATCTCACCGACGAGTTCGAACATGCCCCACTGCCGGGGCGGTGCCACGATGCTGCGCGTGACCGGCGCTCGGTCGGCCTTGCGCACGCGCGCCCCCTCGGTGACTGGTTCACCCAGCCCCACCCCCACGATCGCGCTGTCGTCGGTGATCTGCTCGACGCGCCCCACGATCGTAGCTCGTTCCCCCGAGAGGATTTCGATGCGATCGCCCATCTGGAGTCCCTGGGCGGCACCGATACCGATGAACACATCGAGGTCCTCGACCCGTGTAACCGCTCCCTCGGGCATCGCGAGTTTCTCAACGCCGCTCGGGGGACGGGGCGGGATGGGCTCGCCCGGTGCGGTGGGTCTCGCGGTGACCGCAGTCGTGCTCGAAGGCACCGTTCTTGGTGCCACGTTCCCGACCGGATGGGCTTCACGCCGCTCGATTTCGACCCACACCACCCCCGACCTCGAGAAGAGCGCGATGGCTCGGCCCGGCACCGCTCTCGTGGCGATCCGGCGCGGGGCTCCGTCGCTCAGGGCGTACTCGATGACTCCATCGAAGCCGCAGGCGACGTAGAGCACGGCTTCATGGACGAGCGCGTCCTCGGCGGCGCAGTCCGCGACCGACCAGCCTTTGTCTATCGTTTCTACAAACACACGATGGGCTTCGACGTGCGCGCTCCACTCCACTGGCGCTGTGGTAAGGAAGCCGGCGAGGGCGAAGAGGAGCGGGCTCATGACCCGGAGATCGCACCGACGCTGGAGGGTGTCAAACCTCGCCGCTTGCTCCGCCTGCTCGTGGGCGATAGTCTCTCGGCGATGCGCGTCCTGATCTCCTCGGTGGCGCTACTGTCGCTCACCGGCATCCTCGGGTGTGAGTTCAATCGAGACGGACGCCGCTGCGAGCCCCGCATCCAGGTCGGAGGTACCTGCGCCTTCGGCTTGTCCGCCGCCGATGAGGCCCCGGCTCGTGAGCCCGGCCTGTTCATCCCAGGTGATCCCAGCTTTCCACCATCGAGCACTCAGGACCAAGGGTGCGAGCCAAATGCAGGCTGCGAGTCCCGGACCCTGACTTGTCAGCCGCTGCCCGGCATCGGCCAGCCTTGCCTCGACGGCTCTTCGTGTGCGCCGCCGCTGGTCTGCGACTTCTCGATCTTTCAATGTGCTCAACCTTCCGTCGACGGTGAGCCTTGCGAATCGCGGAGCTGTGCGACCGGGCATCGCTGCGTCGATCGCACGTGTATCGCTTCCGCCCTCTTTTCGCCTTGCAGCGCCCACACGGAGTGCCCGGCCGGCCACTTCTGTGAGCTCGCGGGCACCCGGAGCTGTCTGGTCCAAGTGACGCTGGGGGAGGTGTGTGCCGCGAGCGCGGCCTGTGCTCCGCCCGGGGTGTGCTCCTCCGAAGGCCGCTGTGTGGCCCCTTTGGAGCGGGGTGACGAGTGTGTGGATGGCTGCGGCGGCGGGCTCTTCTGCACCGCCGGCGGAAGCTCGACCAACGATCGCTTCGAGGACGGAGTGACTGTGCCCTCGGCGGGCGGCCTCGGCGGCTCGGGTTCGCGGGGCCGCTGAGTTGACCGGAGTCCCAGCCTCTAGAAGACTCTCGCGCATGAGAGTCCTCCGCAGCCTTGCGCTCATTTTCGCTCCCCTCTGTTTCGCCTGTGGAGACAGCAGCGGGGACGGACCGGATGCGTCCGCCGTGGATCTCGGCGCTGAGCCGATGCCCTGTCCGGAGATCACGAGCCCTCGCATGTCGGGAAGCTTCACCGTCAACGGCGACGCGTACACCTTCGACTGCGACCTCAGTACCGCCGAGCGCGAGGACATCATCTTCCTGCAGACGCCGAACATCACGAGCGGCGCCATCCGTTGCCAGCGTGCGGAGGACCCTCGCTACGAGGTCACGCTCGACATCAAATCCGAGCCCTTCGCGGCGACCTACAACGACGACACCGTGGTCGAGGTCTCGGCCACGCTTCGAAACGGCATCAACCTCAACGGACCCACCGCCATGAACACCGCCTCACATCAAGTCGTGGTGGAGTGCTTCGACAAGGCGAACCTCCGGATCAACGGCTCTTTCGATGCGAGCTTCTCTCAGGTTGGGTCGGACAACTTCAACGGCTACGGCGACATCAGCGGGACCTTCTCCGCCAATCTGATGCAGTGAAGAGCCACGCTCCACCCGCGAGGCCGGCCGCAACCAAGGTCTGAGCCGCGCCGACGGGCAGCCGCGCCCAGAACGCGAGCACGTAGCCGACAAAGCCGGATACCGCGCCGAGCAGCCCAGCGAGGACCAGCGCCCGCGGCACGTTCGCGCACACGAGCGTGGCGGCCAGCGCAGGCAGAACGCTCAACGCAAAGCTCGGGAGGGCACCGATGACTCGGGTCGACACGGAGACCCCGAGCGCGATCGAGAGCAGCAGAACGAGCTCCAAGCTTCGCACCGGAAGACCACGGACTCTCGCTCCGGCGCGATCAAAAGACACCGCAGCGAAACCGCGCCAGGCGAGGGCATGAAGGAGCACGAGCAGCGTCACCACGACGAACACCAGTCGAAACTGCTCGGGCAAGACCGCCACCGCGCTGCCGAGCAGCAGCGAGTCGATGTCGTGAAGGTCTTGAACGATCCGTGTGCCGAGCGCCAAGGTGCCGGCTGCACCCACGAGGTAGATGAGACCGAGCAGGCCCTCTCGGTGCGCACCCGCTCGTTTGCGCTCGAACGCGGCCGGCATCACCGCGATCGCGGCTGCGATCGCGGCGCCGAGCGTGGGTGGGAAGTGCTCGGGCGAGAGTCCGAGGCGACGCTCTAGCCAGAAGGCCGACGCCACCCCCAGGCTCGACGCCTGTCCCAGCGCGGCGGCGAGGAAGACGAGGCGTCGCAACACGATGTAGACGCCCATCGCCCCCAGCGCGAGGCCGAGCAAGGTTCCCGACCAGGCGGCATCGGCGAAGAGCTCAAAGCTCTCGAAGAAGACCCGCAGGCTGGTGTCCTCGGTGTTCATGTCTCGGCCGCCGCCCGGAAACCATAGATACGGCGAAAAGCCTCCGACTCGAGGACTTCATGAATCGGCCCCGCCACGACCTGCTGAGCATCCGCGTCGACCAGGACTGCGTGGGTCGAGTACTGAGGCAACATCGACATGCTGTGGCTCGCGACCAGCACCGCGAGGTCTCGGCTTCGTCGCAGTCGATCGAGGAGCTCGAACATGGAGCGCTCGGCCAGAGGGTCCATGGCCGAGGTGGGCTCGTCGAGTACGATGAGCCCCGGGTCGCAGACGATCGCTTTGGCGATCAGGACGCGCTGCCGTTGACCCTCGGAGAGCTCGCGGAAGCGGCGATGCGCGAGCTCTTTCGTACCGGTCTCCTCGAGCGCGCGTTGGACGTCGGCCGCATGCCGGCCGACGAAGAAGGGGGATAGAAAGCTGCGGTGGTGATCCAAGCCTTCGCGTACGATGTCTATCACGCGCGCCGGGACCGCGAGGTCGTAGTCGGTGCGTTGCGGGATGTAGCTCACGCACGAACTCTTGTCCCGAATGACCAGGCCTCCGACGCTGGGCAGAAGCCCGAGGATCGTGCGCAGGAGCGTAGTCTTCCCGCTGCCGTTTCGGCCGATGAGCGCCCACATCTGTCCGGATTCGATCTCGAGGTCGACCGCGGGCAGGAGTCCGTGGCCGCCGTAGCCGGCCTCCAAACCAGTGAGCTCGACCGGAACTGACGAGCGTCTTGGGGTGTCTTTGGACAAGTCTCAGTCTCCGCTGACCGCCGCGTTCGACGCACCAAGGACCTCGAACAGCCCTTGGCTCAGCTTTCTAAGGCGCTCGACGTAGCTTTCGCCGCCCTCGAAGTCTGCGCCGCCTGGAAACACGTAGAGCCGCGCGTTCGCCAGCCTTGCCAGTGTCTCGCTCGGGCCCCTCTGGTAGTAGCTCTCTTGGAGCAGGGTGTGCGTCTTGGTGGATCGCATCGTCCTCAGAACCAGAGCCGTATGACTCGGGCTCGGAGCAATGCCGGGTCGCGGCTCGACGGTGGCGATCGGGGTGAGGCCGAGCCAGTCGAGGAGGTAAGCGAGCGACTGGTGGTAGGCGACCACCTGACGTTGTCCCGGCGTCAGGGTTTGAAAGCGCTCGCGCGCTTCCGTCGCCACGATGAGGAGCTGCCGGTCGAGTTGCTCGAGCTTGGCGTTGAAGTCTTTGGCGTGATTCGGTGCGAGGAGGGCGAGCCGCCCGGCGATGGCCTGTGCGACGGAGCGCGCTCGGCGCGGATCGAGCAGGAAGTGCGGATTCCCGCCCGCATGGATGTCGCCCATGGCTCGGTCGATGGGGGTATTGGGCACTTGGAGGCGCTCGACCACGCTCGAGACCTCGAGATACCCGTTCGAGCCAACCTGGATCTCCGGGTTGCGGCTGTTTGTGATCAGGCGACCCAGCCATGAAGACTCGAGGTCGAGACCGATCACGACCAAGAGGTCGGCGCGGTTCAGCGTCACCATGAAGCTGGGGCGTGGATCGACATAGTGGGGGTCCTGGTTGGGCGAGGTGAGGCACACCACGTCGACGTGTTCCGACCCTATGGCGCTCGCGATGGCGGCCAGGTCCGGCACGCTGGCTACGACCTGTAGTTTCGCCTGCGCGGTCGCCGGAACCACGAGAAGGCAGAGGGTGAGGATTCGGGCGATGGGACTCATCTTTCTCTCCATCAAAACTGGTGCGCGCCGTGCGCGCCCACCAGGACCTCGAGGTTGACCAAGAAGGCCCAGTAGGCCTCGGCATAGCGGGGGTAGTCGTGATTCACCTGCGCGCGCACGCGAGAAAAGTGCGAAGGATAGAACGTGACTTGTGCGGCGTAGCGCTGCCTCTCGGCGTCCCAGTCCAGGTCCAGCGGATCCTCTGCCACGCCGGTGACGAACTCGTAGCGGAGGCCCAGCTCCCACCGAAGGCTGAGGTTCCAGACGAGCTGCGAGTACAGGCCGAGGTCCTGCAAGAGATCGCCAGGCACCTGGCGGCTTCGGAACATCACCTCTGTCTGCCAGCTCAGCGCCGCGCGTTCGGTCGAGTCGACCGGGCGGTATCGGAGGTAGAGGTCGGCGCCGTGGATCACGCTGCGATTCCCGGGGCCGGTGTTGTTGGGGCCGAGCTGGCTCGAGAGGCCGACCGAGAGAGACCAGCTCGGGTCGAACGGGATGAACTGCTCGAGGGCGAGGGTGTAGAGGAGGTCTTCCGGTCCGGTCAGAGGGATCTCGGCGTCACCGAGGAAGCTCCTCGCGCAACA
This sequence comes from Deltaproteobacteria bacterium, assembly GCA_011526105.1. Classification (GTDB taxonomy): domain Bacteria; phylum Myxococcota; class Kuafuiibacteriia; order Kuafuiibacteriales; family Kuafuiibacteriaceae; genus WYAZ01. The sequence goes on from WYAZ01000059.1 coordinate 121,491, forward strand.
GTCCCCCGTGGGGTTGCCGGACGAGGCGACGAGCTCGAGGTACCAGGGGAGGGGCGCGAGCCATGAGACCTCGAGCGCCAGTCCGCGACTGCCTTCGCCGCCGAAGAACTTCGCGTTCACGAGCGGTTGGTCCATGAAGCTCCACTGGTGAGGATGGGTGCCGTTGATTCGGCCGAAGCGCGTGAGGAACTGCCCGGCCCGTAACTGGAAGTTCCCGGGTAGGCGCAGCGTGGATGCGTAGGCCTCCTCGATCTCGACGCCGAATTCGCCGAAGACGAGGTTCGCGTCGAAGCGAAAGAACGGGTCCACGTTCGCGTTCACCGATAGCTCGAGCTGCTGGAACGTGAATCCGGTGCGGCTTGGGTCGTGTGCGCCTCGTTGGTCGGGTGTGTCGATCGTGAAGTAGCCGGCGGCCACGTCGAGGATGAAGGACATGGCCGGGTTCATCGATTGCAGGGCGCGGCTGAGTCCCTGCACGACGCCGGAGTCCGCGCTCGCCGGTGGCGGCTCCCCCAAGGTGCTCTCCTCGATCGCGCGAAGCTCTTGCTCCGTGAGCTCGGGAGCGGGGGGGACGAGCGGGGTGGTGCTCGTCCGGGTGGCGGTCGTGCTCGAGGTCGAGACCTCCCGTCCGGCGGTCGCGAGCGAGGGGGCGAAGGCGCCCACCAGGAGCAATAGAGGCGCCGATAGAGACGCAGAGTTCATCGAGTACCCACTTCCTGCAGGGGGGGATCAAAAAGGGCAGAGGTCTTGGCTCAGGCGGGAGGGGAAGACTTGGGTGCGTAGGCGAGCGGGGCGGGGCGCGGAGGGGCGGCGCTCGGTGCGGCTACAGGCGCAGAGCGGGCGGCGATGAACGCGCCGGTGTCGGGCTGAAGCGCCGCGCTTTCAGATCGCAGCGAGAACGACGGGTCGCAGTGCTCGTGCGGAGAAGCGGCGTTTTCGTTGGCCCAAAGACCGGCCTCCGCGCCAGGTTCGCGCTCGGTCGCTTCGACGTGGATGAGCTCGCCGTGCTCGGGGCACACGGCGTGGGCGTTTTCGTGTGCGTGCGAGAGGGCACCTAGCCCCGGAATCGCCCAAGAGGCGGCGGCGACGAGCGCGCCGAGGGTCCTCCACCACTGCATCGACCCAGCCAAAAGGCGTCTGGGCGCCAGGATTGTCAACGGACGCTTGACTTCGACCTGGGATTGATGATGATGAGAATCATTCGCATTCGCAGGAGGGCCGATGTTTCTCTGTCTCTGTAAGGCCGTTTCGGACCGCAAGGTCCGCCAGGTCGTTTCTGAAGGCGCGGGTTCCGTGAAGGATGTCGCGCATGCTTGCGACGCGGGCACAGGCAAGGGTTGTGGAGCGTGTTTGGTATCGATTCGCAGTCTCCTTCACGAGACCGAGGAAGCTTGCCAAAACAACGAGAGCCCAACACCATCCGCGGGCTGAAGAGGCGCCCCAAGATGGCTGAGAATCGCTCGAACCCAAAGATCATCGACCTTCTGAACGACGTGCTGACCGCGGAGCTCACCGCGATCAACCAGTACTTCCTGCACGCAGAGATGTGTCACCACTGGGGTTACGAACGGCTCTACGGCGCCATGCGACACCACTCCATCGACGAGATGAAACACGCCGAGAAGGTGATGGAGCGCGTGCTCTACCTCAAAGGCATCCCGAACGTGCAGCGCCTCGGCAAGCTCAACATCGGCGAGACCGTGCCGGAGATGTTGACCTCCGATCACGCCCTCGAGATGGCGGCGGTGGAGAGGCTCAACGACTCCATCGAGATCTGCCGGGAGCAGAATGACAACGGCACGAGGCTACTCCTCGAAGCCATCCTCGCCTCCGAAGAAGAGCACATCGACTGGATCGAAGCGCAGCAGGATCTTCTCGAGCAGATTGGGGTCCAGAACTACCTCTCGCAGCAGGTCAAGAAGGCCGACTGACCCGGGTTTCGGTGCCCGCTCTTGGTCGCTTTGTCACCAGCCGCTCGTTCTGCCCGTGTGAGGCGGGTCCTCATCCTCATCCTGGGCGCGAACCTCCTCGTCAGCCTCGCAAAGCTCGTGGTGGGCTTGTCGCAGGGACTGGCCGCGGTGACCGCGGACGGCATCCACTCGCTCGTGGATGCCAGCTCCAACATCGTGGGGCTCTTTGCGGTCTACTTCGCCGCGGAACCCGCTGATCGTGAGCATCCTTATGGGCACGCCAAACTCGAGGCGCTCGCGGCGCTCTTTATCGGCGGCATGGTGGGCATGACCGCGATCGAGCTGGTGCGGATGTCCGTCACCGCGCTCCTCGAGGACCGGAGCCCCTCGGTGTCGGGCGCAACGGTCGCCGTGATGCTCGCCACCTTGTTCGTCAACATCGGAGTGGTCTCCTACGAACGCTGGGAGGGGAAGCGCTTGAAGAGCCCCATTCTTCTGGCGGACGCAGAGCATACGCTCTCGGACGTGCTCGTCACGGTCGGGGTGCTCGGCTCGCTGGGGCTGGTGAAGCTCGGCTATCCGCAGGCTGATCCCGTGCTCGCCCTCGGCCTCGTCGGCTTCATTGTCTACATCGCGGTTCGGATCGTGAAAGGCGCGGTGCTCGTGCTCGCCGATTCGGCGCAGCTCGAGCCAGGGGCGGTGCGTTCGGTGGCGGAGGTTCTGCCCGGCGTGATTCGGGTGGGCGAGGTTCGGAGCCGCGGACTCGAGACCGCGGTGTTTGTGGATCTGGCGGTCGGAGTCGCGCCTCAGCTCTCGCTGAAAGACGCTCATGACCTCTCTCATCGCGTCGAGGAGGCCATCCGCGCCGCGTTCCCCGAGGTCGTGGACGTGGTGGTCCACATCGAGCCGGCGGAGAGTTCAGTCCCGCAGGTAGAACTCACGAGTCAGCGCGGCGAGTGACGTCGGGGCTTCGAAGGGTACGTCGTGACCGGCGTTCGGAACGACGTGGAGAGAAGCGCGCGGGATGAGCTTCACCAGTTCCTCCGCGATCTCTCGGAACTTCGAGTCGAGCGCTCCAACGATGAGCTGGGACTCTTGCGATAGCTCGCGAAGCCTCGGCTTGAAGTTCGGCATCGCTCCCAGTCCGAGGATCTCCATAGCAAACGCGAGTTGAGCGGGGTCGTGTTGCGCACGCCAGCGGCTCATCGCGGCGTGCTGTTCAGGCGAGGCGTTTACTCGGCCGCCAAAGAGCGGGTTCTCGTCCCAGGAAGGGAAGAAGCCCGCGAGCCCCCGGTCGCGCAGCAAGTCCGCCCAGCGGCGGTCCGAGGCACGGCGCTCGGCACGCTCGGCCGCATCCTCGATGCCCGGATGGACGCCGAGGAGTCCCAGGCGATGGACGCGCTCGGGGTGGGCGATGGCGATCGCCAAGGCGAGCCTCGCACCCATGGAGTAGCCGAGGAGGTCGAAGCGAGGGGGGAGGCGCTGGAGCAGCACCTCCACTGCGTCGTGAAACCGCCACTCGGCCGAGATTGGAAAGCCTGGGTCGTGTCCGGGGAGCGCGGCCACGAGCACCTCGGCGTCGCTCGGGAGGTGCCCGAGCATCGAGTGGAACGCCTCTGGCCGCCCGCCAAAACCATGCAATAGAACAAGCACGGGATGACCTCACTCTCACTTCGAGCTCGCGTAAAGAGAAAACGCGGTTGCCGGACCTTCGTCGTTTCGGCCACGCTTCTCCCCCTCGTGCTCCTGAAGTTGCTGCTGGTGCTGCACGCCGCGGTGGCGGTCGCGCTCGCGGGTGCGGCGACCCACAACGGGTTGCTCGGCCTGTCGAGCCTTCGGGGACGGCCGCCCCGGGTTCGGCTCGAGCGGTTCTACCCGAGTGCCGTCTTGTGGCTCTTCCTGGCCAGCGTGCTCATCGGCGCGCTCCTCTATCCGAGCTTTCGGGTGGATGTTCGGGCGGCGTATCTCGATGAGGCGATGCCCCTGGGCACCCGGCTCTTCGAGTTCAAGGAGCACCTCGTGGCGATGGGTCTCTTCGCGGCGGTGGTTCAGCGCGTCCTGGCCGGCCGGGATGAAATGACCGCTGCCGACCGACTTCTCTTCGACGTCGCCCGGGTGGCCGTGATGCTCGTCGTCTTCTACGCTGGCCTGGTCGGCTTCTTCTTGGTGAGTGTGAAGTCGGTATGAGCGGCGCGCTGCGTTTGGCCCTCGCGTGGCTCGCGAGCGCCCTTGTATATCTGTTGATCATCGTGTTGCCCGCGCCGCGCCCCCTCTATCTACCCGCGGAGGGCCGCGTCGCGCTCGAGGCGTCCCCGGAGGTGATCACGATCGGTTGGTATGGGGCCGTGGTCCTGGCCTCCTGCGCCGGGCCGCTCGTTTGGTGGCTCAGCGGACGGTTGCGGGGGGGGCGAGTGTCCCCCTTGATGGAGCGCCGCCTTGTGCTCGCGGCGGTGCTCGCTTTGCTTCTGCAGGCCATGATCCTCGCCTGGTTCGAGCTTCTCTCTCCCTAGTGCGGGTCACCGGCTAGCCTCCACGTTTCCAGGGGACTAGCCCCACTGCCTGCCAGGATGTGCCCAAGCTCACTCCTGCCCGTCCCAGCCGAGAGGAATGTCACCCAGTACCCAAACCGGAGTCTCCGGCCGGGGACGAAGCTGGGGCCCCACCCGAGAACGTCTCTGTCCCCGCGAGACACTCGGGGCAAAGAGGAGACACCGTCATGCACTTCGCACCCACCGCCCAGAAACTCTACGACCGCCTCTGCGCCGATCATCCCGCGCTCAAGGCTCCCATAGACCAGGCCGTCGCCGCGCAGGGAGCAAATGCCCTCGATCAGGCCGCCCTCGAGTCTCTGCTCATTCAGGCGATGCCCGACAAGAAGGGCGAGATCGAGCAGGCGAAGAAGGGCTGCGCCACACACCAGTGCGACGGAAAGAACGGCCAGTTCGTGAGCCAGCTCGCGACCCTCCTCATCCAGAAAGATCGAGACGCGGTCTATCGGGCTCCGCAGCTGTCGCGCCCGGCGCGTGACCCGCTGTTTGCGGAAGCGGTCATCGCCAAGGATACCGACTTCGCGGTGGTGGCCAACTTCGGGGTCTTCGACGCGGAGCGAAAGCCGCTCGCGATGAAGGTCATCTGCCGGGAGCGCGCCGACATGTCGAAGCTCCCGAAGGTCCTCGAGAGATATCACACCCACGGCGACGAGCTCGACATCGTGAAGATCTCGAACAGCACCGCCTACTACAAGATTGAAGACACCGACGAACACGAGTTCGCGTTCGGGCACCCCGCCGCCATCATCAGCTTCGACAAGAAAGCAGAGGAGCAGGGGCGCGCGGGCAAAACGCGACCGGAGAACGTGCGGGTCACGAAGTTCTACCAGGCCAAGGTGGAAGGCGGCCAGCAGGTTCCGAACCTCACCGCCCCGGTCAACGTCGCTCCCCAGCGGGAGACGGGCCCGAACCTCGACACCACCCCGGTTCAGACCTGGCTTTCCACGCTCAGCGCTCAGCTCGAGGTTGTGGGCCAGCTCGCCTCTCCTGCTTGGATCTCGGAGAAGCTCCCTGCTTCCGCCGTGTCCCTGAAGCTGAACATCGGGGACGGGCTCATCGCGGAACCGGACACCCAGGCTACGGTGCAGTTCTCGGGCGCCTCTGCGACTGTGAGCGTAGCGGCCAACGACTTCTCGGCGAAGGGTTCCGAGGAGCGAGTGCTCGCGATTCCGGGCAACCTGATCCAGGCTCAGACGTTCCACAGCCTCCTGAACGCCGCTGTGAACGTCACCTCTCGGAGTATCGCCACGGCGACGGACCAGAAGGCCGAGCAGGTCAAGATGATGGAGCTCGTGTACCCGCACGCGGCCGAGACGGAGGTCGCGGGGCGTCAGCTGAGGCCTCTCTCGGAATTCTCCCCCAAGCCGGAGGAACGCGCCGCGGCGAAGCTCAAGGCGGCTGTGGTGCCGCTCGCAGGCGACCCGGAGCAAAACGGCTTCTGTGCGCGCGTCGAACTCGAGCCCGGCTTCGTGAGCGGGAAGTCGCCGGCCAACGTGGCGGGCTACACCGTCGAGGTTGGATACCGAGCGCCAGACGGTTCTTGGAAGGGGGGAGAGGCGTTCAAGGTCTCCGGCCAGTGCAGCAAGGCCATGAGCTTCGAGCTGCCCATCGACGACGTGAACGCGGCCATCATCGCGAACACACAGCTCGAGATCCGAGTTCGCAACGCAGAGGGGGTGCCGGCGACTCGCACTCTGCTTCCGGTCAAGACGCTCGAGTGGGACTGCTGAACGCCTAGCTCGAGCCCCGACCGCCTTACATCCAGGAGGACATCATGCTTGCCAAAGTGGCGAGGAGCGCACCCGAACGCGCCCTCGAGGACAGGACTGCGCCCGCTCCACGGGCACTGAAGGCACCGAGCGAGACCGCGTCTGCGGCTCAGGAGCGACGACTGTTCGCGGACATGAGCGACCTCGAGCTTCTGTCTTTCGTGACCGAGGGTGAACGTCGCGCCTGGGTCGTGTTTCATCGGCGATTCAACGGGCTCGTCTATAGCTGCGCGGTCAAGGCCAGCACCGAGGCCGGGCTCTACCTCGACGGCGAGGAGATCTCGGACATCGTGCAGGAAGTGAACCTGCGGATGGTGGACCGAGACTTCCGTCGGCTCCGGATGTACCGCACGGATGCGGGGACGAGTGTGGCGACGTGGGTGGGCGTCATCGCGTTCTCGACGACGAAGGACTGCGTGCGGCGACTTCGGCGCCAGAGGGCGGAGATGATGACCGAGGCCGAGCTCGACCGAATGGTCGCCGAAGGTCCGGGCCCAGAAGAGCAGATGGAGGACCGGGAGCAGAAGGCGTTTGTCGACGCCCAGCTCGGCGAGCTGTCCGAGCGCGACCGGGAGTTTGTCCGCCTCTACTTCATGGAGGCCCGAGCAGCCGAGGACGTCGCAGCGGAGATGGGCATATCGGTCAGCACTGTCTATAGCAAGAAGGCGAAGCTCGCCGCTCGCCTCGCGAGCCGAGCGAAGGAGAGGGTGTAGTCCTCATGTTTGCTCAGTCCAACTACGCAGAAGAGGGAAGTGTCATGTCGCGCATTGCAGAGTCCTTTCGTGCGCTGCTCGGCGATCGCGCCACCAAACCGGTGCTCGTTCGTGGCGTGCGGAGCAGTGCGCGGCTGGTGAAGGAAGCACGAGCCCTGACCGTCGCCCTGCAACGGCTTCTCGCGGCCCGGTCGGATGTGGCCCTGGTCTCGGAACAGGTTTGGAGCGAGCAGCGCGAGACCTCCGAAGTGGCGATGCTCGTCGGCTCGGTGGCGTATCTGAGCGGCGGACTGGTCCTGCGTCTGCAGCTTCTGGACGGGCGGAACTTCAGAGTGCTCGACGAGGTGGAGGCCACGCTGGGCGAAGATCTGGCACAGGCTTCGGGACGGCTCGCGAATGCGGTCGCGGCCTTGTTCTCGAGCGGTGGCGACGCACGGTCAGTCCGCTCATGCATGCTCTGACGGCGCGTCCTCCGCGGAGCTACTCTCCGATGCTCGGGTCCCGGTTCGTGATGGTGAGGGTGCCGTCTTCGCCTGTGACCGCGCGGACCTCGGGGCCGGGAGGAAGCTCGTCGGTGCAGCAAACCGCCTCCGGCGACGCGACGACCGGCGCCAGAGGCGCCGCGATGAGCCCCGGGCGCCGGAGCACTGGCAGTCGCGTCTCGTTGTCGGTGTTCGACGCGGTGGAGGTCGAGACCTCGTCCGCGATGCCGCTCGCCCCAGCCCCCGATACACGTCCGCCTTCCGGAGGTGGCGTCGGGCCCATGGCGGCCTGGGACTGCTCGACGAGCGCCGTCTCCCACACGCCCAAGGGGAGGTGGTGGCGATGGCGGTACGCAAACAAGAGACCGGCGCAGAAGATCATGGCCACCAGCGCGAGGGCGGGGGCGCGAATGCCGACGGCCGGGGCCTCGGACGCGGGCACCGTTCGGAGGTGCGGCTGCATGAGGCGGATCTGCCGGTCGAGCGCCCAGGGTAGATAGAGGCCCAGGCTCAGGATGCACAGCAGCACATCTGGCCACATTCGGCCCAAGACCGGCAAGAGAGGCGGATCGAGATCAAATCGACGGGGGCCGACGATGACCCGGTCGGCGACGTAGCGGAACAGCTCGAGGACACACCAGGGCGCGAGCAGTCCCAAGGTCAGCAGGCTGAGGAGCGTGCCCCATGCCAAGACAAACAGAAGCCCGAGGGCGTCTCCCGCGAAAGCCAGCCTGCGACCACGGTGTTCGACATGCGTGCACAGAAAGCGCAGCAGACGTACGAGGCCGAAGGGCAGGTAGAGCCCGAGCGTGATCAACCCGAGGAAAGTGATGAACAGGCACTCACCAAACAGGGCGAGGGGCCGGGCACGAAGCACGAAGCGGTGTCCGTCGAGCTCGCTGTGCTTGCACAGGTAGTCCGAGACGTAGAAGAGCCCAAGGGGGGCGAGCAGTCCGGCGCTGAGGATGGTCGCGACTCCGGCTCCGACGACGCGTAGACCGAGCGCTACCGGTCGTCCACAGTAGCGGAACTCATCCACGGCCCCATTCTTGACAGCGTGGCCCTTCGGCCGCAACCTCGCCGGACGACGAGACGATGGCGGTGGGGTCCGCCGAGAACCGCGGCCCGAGCGGCCGCCGATGACTCCTACGATGCCCGACATGCATGACTCGGGTGCCGTGGGGTCTCAATGAGTCCCCTTCCGGCGCCCGCCGGAGAGAGAACTTGAGCACGAAGGCGGAGCAGAGCGGGAAGCGAGACGGACCGAGCGAATCTGAGTTCGAACCGCACCAGGCGCTGCTGCTCTCGAGGTGGCTACTGCTCGGCACGGTGGTGGGGGCGCTCGCAGGGGCGGCCTCTGCGGTCTTCCTCATCCTGTTGGACCTGGCCACCCACTTTCGCGATTCTACGGAGGGCTTGGTTTTTCTGCTCCCGCTCGCGGGCTTTGGCATCGGCCTGTTCTACGAGCGCTTCGGCGCCCCCATCGGCGCCGGCAACGACCTCGTCATCGACACCATCCATGACGATGGCCCCGAGATCCCGCTTCGCATGTTCCCGATGGTGCTCCTCGGCACCGTGCTGACCCATCTATTCGGCGGGAGCGCGGGTAGAGAAGGCACTGCGGTCCAGATGGGCGCCAGTCTTGCGGACGCTTTCGCCCACCGAATCGGTCTGTCACGCGCGCTGCGTTTGCAGCTCCTGGCGGCCGGAGTGGCGGGAGGTTTTGGCTCTGTCTTTGGCACGCCGATCGCGGGGGCCATCTTCGCCCTCGAGTTCGTCGTCTGGGGCCAGATCCAGTACCGAGCGCTCGTCCCCGCCCTCACCGCGGCGGTGGTCGGAGACTTCGTCACCTCCCGGGTCTTTGGAGTGGTTCACACTCCGTACCCGCCGGTCGAGCCCCTGGCACTCACCCCCCTTCTGCTCGCCAAGTGGGTCGTCTTTGCGCTCGCGGTGGCGGCGGTGAGCGTCGTGTTCATCGAGCTCACGCACGGCCTCAAACGCCTGGGCGTTCGCTGGTTTCCGCGTTTGCCGGTGCGGATGGTGGTGGGCGGCGGACTCGTCGTGCTCCTCTGGCAGCTCTTCGGCACGAGCGACTACCTTGGTCTGGGCGTTCCGACGATCGTGCGCGCCTTCGTAGAGCCCGAGATGTCGCCGCTGACGTTCGTGCTCAAGCTGCTCTTCACCGCCGTCACCCTGGCTTCGGGGTTCCTGGGCGGCGAGGTGACGCCGCTGTTCTTCATCGGCGCGACGCTGGGCAACGCGCTGGCGTCGCCGCTGAGTCTGCCGCTGGGACTCGCGGCGGGTGTGGGTTTGGCCGCGGTCTTTGCGACCTCATCGAATACGCCACTGGCGCTCTCCGTCATGGCGGTGGAGCTGCTCGGAGCGGCCGTGCTTCCGCACGCGGCGATCGTCTGCGTTCTCGCGTGCGTGTTCAGCGGGCAGCGGACGATCTATCGCGCGCAAAGGCTCTCGGCTAAACCAGGTCGAGCTGTCCTTCGTGGAGCTCGGCCGTCCCGGTCTCCAGATCGCGCAGACGCTGAGTCCGGCGGCCCACCACCTCCTGGATGAAGTCGCGAGCACTGGGTCGCGAGCGCAGGATCGTCAGGAAGTCGGCTGCGGGAAGCTCGATGGCAAAACACTTGCTGCCGGCGCGGACTGTAGCGATCGCGGGCTGGCCGGTGACCAAAGACATCTCGCCCGCGAGATCACCGGCCGCGAGATAGCCGAGGACCTTCTGCTCGGTCCACTCGCGGCGCAGCACCTCTGCATGCCCGGACAGCAGCATGAGCAGGCCTTCGGCCCGCTCGCCCTCGTGGATGAGGACGGCCCCCGGTTCGACCTCGAGGAAGCGGAATCGTCCCTTGAGGACCGTGCGATCGCTGTTCGAGAGTCCTCCGAACAGCGGGTTGGTGCTGAGGAATCGGTCGACCAGTCGATCGCGGAAGAACCGGAGGAGCACGGTGAGCACCTTGGGATCGCGTTCGACCAAGGTACGGACGGTCTCCAGATCGATCTCGATGATCTGCGCCGGCTCGAGGGCGGCGATGGTCGCGTTGCGCGGTTGGCTCGTGACGAGCGCCACCTCGCCAAAGAAGGCGCCCTCTTCGAGCTTGGCCAAACCCCGGCGAGGAGGACCCTCGTCGATGACTCCCACCGAGCCTTCTGCGACGACGTACAGAGCGCTGCCGGGCGAGCCCTGCTGAAACAGGACTTGGTCCTTCTCGAGCTCGATCAACCGCGCTCGCTCCATCAGATGAGCGAAGCTGTCCTCCGAGAGATCGGCGAAGATCGGTGTGGCGGGCAGAGCGTCCTTCAGGACGTCGCCTTTTTGGATGTTGGCCTCCGCCGCCTTGGTCATGGCGGCGACGGCATCGACCGCCGCATCCTCGTAGGCTTGGTGTTGCAGGGGGATTTGAAACACACCTGGGCCGTCCGCCGAAGGGTCTGCGGAGGGCCCGCGGGGCACTTGCGTCACCCCGGGCATGATCTTTCGGAGGTCGAGCTGATCGAGCCTGGGTTGCGCGGGCTCGGCGAAGCTCACCGCTTGTGGGACCGGCGCGGGCGGCTGGCTCGGGCGCGGGGCGGGGACCGCTTCGGGTCGGGCGCTGCCTTGGGCCTTCCGGTGCAGCTCCGACATCAAGTTGAGCGTGGGTCGATGCTTGGCGTCGAGCACCAGCACTTGCTTCGCGAGTGCGGCGGCTTTGAGAAACTCGCCCCGGTCCGAGTAGGCGCGTGCTGCCCTGGACAGCGCCGCCACGACCTGAGGCATGAGGCCCATCTTCTTGAACACCACTGCGCTGCCGCGGGGCCAAGTGGGCTCGCCGGGCTGCAGGTTCTCGAGCTTCACGTAACACTGCAGCGTCTTTTGATAATCCTCTTGGACGAAAGCCTGCTGGGCCTCGGCGTGAAGGCGGAGGATTTCCTCGTGGCTCATGGCGGCGAGAGTATACAAGAAACGCGGCTTGTAAGGTCTCGTCGGACGTGGCATGGGAGGGCCATGCAAGCACGCGAACTCACGGCTATCTTCTCCCTCGCCGGGCTCCTCATGGCGTGTCCCAAACCGACGGACACCGCACAACCGGCCCAAGGTGGCGGTCGGGCCAGTGCCGGCCCTTCTGCCGAGGCCAGCCGTCTGGATCCAAACCTGGTCGTGGCCACCTGGGAAGGCGGCCAGATGACCTATGCCGAGCTTCAGAAGAAGGGCGAGGCGAACTTCACTCGGATGCGGAACCAGTACTTGATGGAGCTGCACACCCAGGAGCAGCAACTCCTCGAGGCCACAGTCGTCGAAGGGCTCGTCAAGAAGGCCGCCGCCGCCAAAGGGCAGACCGAGGAGCAGTATTTCGAGTCGATCGTGGGCAAGCCCAGCGCCACGGAAGCGGAGATCCTCGAGTTCTACGAGCAGGTGGCCAAACAGAGCGGCCAGCCCATCGAGGCCCTCCGCCCTCGCATCGAAGAGTACCTGGTCAACAAGAAGAAGCAGGAAGCCTTCATGGGCGAGATCGACAAGCTGAAGACCGCGGCCAAGGTGAACATCAACCTTCCGGCGCCGGAACAGGCCAAGGTCAAGTTCGAGCTCGCGGGACGCCCGATGAAGGGCAAGGAGACCGCGAAGGTGACGATCGTCGAGTTTTCGGACTTCGAGTGCCCGTACTGCGCCAAGGCAACGCCCGGGGTCGAGCAGATTCTCGCGGCTTACCCAGATGACGTGAAGCTCTACTTCCTCCACTTCCCGCTGAGCTTCCACCAGAAGGCCATGCCCGCGGCAGTTGCGAGCGAGTGTGCGCACAAGCAGGGCAAGTTTTGGGAGATGCACGACGAGCTCTTTGCCGCGCAGCACAGCCTGACAGAGGAGCACTTCAAGGAAGCGGCCACGAAGCGGGGTCTAGACCTCGTTGCCTTCGAGGGCTGCATGAAGGACCCCGCGATCGCCGCCACCATCAAGAGCGACATGGTTCAGGCCGAGGCCGCGGGGGTTCAGGGCACCCCGAGCTTCTATATCAACGGCGTCCGCTACGAGCAGGGCGTACCGACGGTGGATGCGGTTCGCGCCGCTCTCGCAGGAAGCTGAACTCCCCGGGTTAATTCGGGGGACGCTCGACTGGACCCGATCTCAGTTAGGGGGACGCTCGACTGGACCCGAACCCGGCCCGGGTCACTGGAGCCTTCCGCGGCCCCAGGCTAGAGCTTGGGCGTGCGAATCGCTTGTTTCTCGGCCTTACTCCTTCTTCCTGCATGCGCTGGGTCGAGCGGGTCCCCCCGCTCCGAGGGGCCAGCGGCCTTCGACCCAGCGGTCGAATTCCAGAAGAACCCCCATCTTCGAGCACTCATGGAGGAACTTCAGTACGACCAGGCGTCCGCGCTCGTCGTACGCGCGCTCGAGCATCCCAACAACTGCAAGGCGGACATCGCCGAGATCTACCGCATCAAAGGCGAGGTAGACGCCATCAACGGCTGAGCCGTCGCGAACTGCCGCCGTCTGCTGAGCTTCCGAGGTTCGCCGTCGTGCATGGAGATCGGGTCCAGTCGAGCGTCCCCCGAATTGAGATCGGGTCCAGTCGAGCGTCCCCCGAATTAACCCCGGGCCTTCGTATTGCGCACGGGCTTCGCGCAAGCGCGAGCCGCAGTTCTATTCTCATGGCGCGGCGTTGGTGGGCGCGGCCGCGCGAGTGGGGGGTCGACCACGTTGAGCAGGCCGCCTCGGCACGGCCTCCGTCCTCGACAGCAGGGCTTCCGAGGAGACCTACTTCTTGCCCTGCTTCTCTTTCATCTTCTCGATGAGGTCCGCCTCGACCTGCTCTGGAGTGAGCATGTACTTCAGGAACTCCATCGTGAACTCCGCCTTGCCTTGGGTGGCCGAGCGCAGCGTGGTGGAGTAGCCGAACATCTCGGCGAGCGGGACTTCGGCCATCGTGGTGGTGAGCCCGCCCTCTTCTTGGGAGCCGACCACGACGCCGCGGCGCTGCATGATCGTGGTGAGCACGTTGCCGGAGTAGTCCGAAGGACCCTCGACCTCGACCTTCATGATTGGCTCGAGGATGCGCGGCTTCGCCTTGTCGTACGCCTCGCGGAAGGCGCCGCGGGCTGCTTCCTGGAACGCGATGTCCGAGGAGTCGACCGCGTGATACGCGCCGTCATCGAGCGAGATCTTGAGACCGACCACCGGGAAGCCGAGCTTGCGGCCCTTGTCGAGCATGGAGCGGAATCCCTTCTCGCAGCTGGGGATGAACTGACGCGGGATGTTGCCGCCGACCACGTTGTCCTCGAAGACAAACTCGCCCTCGACCGGGGTCAAGCTTCCGATGACCTTGCCGTACTGACCCGAACCACCGGTCTGCTTCTTGTGCGTGTAGTTGAAATCGACCGGCCGCGTGATCGTCTCGCGGTAGGCGACCTGCGGCGCCGAGGTGGCGACGTTCACGCCGTACTCCCGACGCATGCGCTCGATGTAGACCTCGAGCTGAAGCTCGCCCATGCCCTGGATGACGGTCTCGCCGGACTCTTGGTCCACGTAGGTCCGGAAGGTCGGGTCTTCCTTGGTGAAGCGCTGGAGGGCCTTCGACAGGTTGGTCTCCGACTTTGCGTCCTGCGGCTTGATGGAGAGCGAGATGACGGCCTCCGGGACGTGGATGGAGGTCATCGCGTACAGCTTGGTGCCGTCCGTGAAGCTATCTCCAGAGTTACAGTCGAGGCCAAAGATGGCCACGATGTCGCCGGCGGAGGCGTCTTGGATGTCTTCCATGTCGTCCGCGTGCATACGCACGAGACGCGCGACTTTGGTCTTCTTCCGCGTGCGCGTGTTGACCACGAACATGTCGCGCTCGAGCTTGCCCGAGTAGATGCGCAAGTACGTGAGCTGACCGTAACGACCGTCTTCGAGCTTGAAAGCGAGGAGGCAGAGGGGTGCAGTCGGATCACAAGGGATCTCGACGCGCTCCTCGCCCTCTTTCTCGAGGTCGATGGCCTCGTTCTTCACCTCGGTGGGGTCGGGCAGGTAGTCGATCACGCCGTCGAGGAGCGCCTGGACGCCTTTGTTCTTGAAGGCAGAGCCCAAAAAGACGGGGGTCAGCTTCAGAGCGAGGGTGCCCTTACGGATGGCGGCCTTCACCAGCTCGGGAGTGACTCTGTCCTCGAGCATCGCTTCCATGAGCTCATCCGAGAACATGGAGACCGCGTCGAGCATCTCTTCGCGGGCGGCCACGGCCTCGTCGCGGAGTTCGGCCGGCACTTCGCCGTAGACGATCTTCTCGCCGTTATCGCCTTGGAAGCGGATGCTGCGCATTTCGACGAGGTCGACGACGCCTTCGTGCTTGTCTTCGAGCCCGATGGGGAGCTGCAAGAGCACCGCGTTGTGTCCGAGCTTCTCGCGGAGCTGGTTCTTCACGCGCACCGGGTTGGCGCCGGTGCGGTCCACCTTGTTCACGAAGGCCAGGCGCGGCACGTTGTACCGGCGCATCTGGCGATCAACGGTGTACGACTGGCTCTGCACGCCGGCCACCGAGCACAACACGAGCACCGCACCGTCGAGAACACGCAGCGCGCGTTCGACTTCGATGGTGAAGTCGACGTGGCCGGGGGTGTCGATGATGTTGATGTGGTTCTTCTTCCAGTAGCAGTGCGTGGCGGCGGACTGGATGGTGATGCCGCGCTCGCGCTCGAGCTCCATGGAGTCCATCTTCGCGCCGACGCCGTCCTTACCTTTGACGTCGTGGATGGCGTGGATCCGGTTCGTGTAGAACAGGATGCGTTCGGTCAGCGTGGTCTTGCCGCTGTCGATGTGCGCAGAGATGCCGATGTTCCTGAGAATGGAGAGGTCTTTGATCATGATGACGAGGTGCTAAAAGCGGTAAGCGCCCGGGAATGTAAAGCGTTCTTTGAGTACTTCGGGAAAATCCCGAGGCTCAGACGCTGGATGGGGGGCTTGGTGCGGGCTCGTCAGGGGTCGACAGAGGCCGGATGACCGCGCGCAGAGCCTCGATCTCGCGCCGAGTATCCGCCTTCAAGCGGGCGAGTTCGTCGGGACCGTAGCCCTCGATGTCGATCGGGCGTCCCACCAGGACCCGGGCGTCGGCATCGCCCACTCGCCAGTCGTGCTTTCGCAGGGCCCGCTGGGTGCCGGCCACCGCGAGGGGCAGGATGGAGGTTCGAGTCTCGAGCGCGAGCCGAAACGCCCCGTCTTTGAACTCGCGCATCTCCCCGGTCTCCGAGCGCGTGCCCTCGGGGAAGATGAAGACCGGCACGTCGCGCTCGAGCCATCGTCGGCATGAGGCCATCGCGCGCTCGCCTGCACCCTTGGCGCCGCGCTTGACTGGCACGTCGCCCGCCATCGCCATGTTCCACCCGAGAAAAGGGAGCTTGAACAGGCTGTCTTTGGCCAGCCACTTCATGTCCCAGGGCAAATGAGAGATCAGAAAGACGTCGGCGTGTGAGCAGTGATTGCCCACGACGATCATTCGGCCGGGGGGCGGCTTGGGGGGCTCTCCGTGGATCTGGAACTTCCATGTCGGCGCCAGCTTCACCGCGACCGTGCCCAACCACCGGAGGAATCGGCCGGCGACGTATCGCCGACGGTCGAAGGCGGCGGTGAGCACGAAGAGGACGAACAGGAAGAAGAACCCGAGGATGACGACGAGCGCGATCTCGAGCCAGGTCCAAACAGAGAGCAACGACCGAAGCACTCCGCTCCGACTAGCAGAGCCGCGTCTCCCAGGCCAGTCGGGTGCTACGGCCCGGACGGAGGTCCAGAGAGCCCGAGATCAACGAGCCGCTCCCGCAGCGCTCGCATGAACGCCGGACCCGGGTCGCGTTTCGCGGTTCGATAGGTGGCGTTCTTCTCGCGCCAGTACGGGTGTGACTCCATACGTCGATACTCGTGGTGGCCGATGAGATGGGTGATGTCGTGCCGCGCCGAGAGCCAACGGATCAGCGCTATGTTGGCCTCCAATTGAGCGGGGGTGAGCGGTGTCTCTTTGGTCCCGCCCACGTTCTCGATGCCGATGGCCAGGTGATTGAGACCGATCGTGTGACGAGCCATCTGGGTCTCGGGCATCAGCCGATGGATGCGGCCGTCCCGCGCGACCAAGAAGTGCGCGGAGACGTTCACCGCGCCCTGCTTCGCGAGGTGAGGGCGGTCCTTTCCCAGAAAGGGGCGTTCGAACGCGTGCAGCGAGGCCGGCAGCGTCGCGATGGCGGTGTGATGCACGACGATCACGCGAGGACGGATCGAAAGGTCGGTGGCGCGTGGGTCCTCATGTGTGCGTCGGTATTCGAGCATGGCGCGCGTTCGGGCGTCGCTGAACGGGATGGGGAGATCAAGGATCTCAACCGGCGGCGCCGCCTCGGGCCTCGGGCTCGAGAGCAGAGCCGCCGCGAGGAACACCGACCTCGGGAAGACAAACACGGGCGCCGAGTGTAACAGAGGCGCATGTCCGGATGTTTCCCAACGTTGGCCGTGTTGCTCCTCGGGCAGTATGCTTGGGGCCCGTCGCCGAAGGCCGAACCGCTCTCCTCGCGCATCGATGCCCCCTTGGGATTTCGCCGAATCGATCTCCCGCCCGAGAGCTTTGGGGCCTGGCTCCGCGCGTTTCCGACCCGACCCGGCCGCGAGCCGGTGCGCCTCTTTGATGGACGCGAAAAGGGCAACCAGAGCGCGCACGTGCTCACCTTCGACATCGACGTGGGAAAGCGAGACCTGCAGCAGTGCGCGGACGCGGTGATGCGACTTCGTGCCGAGTACCTCTTTGCGATGAAGCGCACCAAGGACATCTGCTTTCGGTTCACCTCCGGCGACGCGGTTCCATGGCGAAGGTGGGCCGGCGGAGAGCGGCCGCGGGTCCGAGGTCGAAGCGTCGAGTGGGAGCCCCACGGCGCCTCCGCTGGACACCCGAGCTTTCGACGGTATCTCGATGCGATCTTCATGTACGCGGGAAGCGCCTCGCTGAGTCGCGAGCTCGAGAGCGGCATTGAACTCGCGCGTATTTTGCCGGGGGATGTTCTGATTCAGGGCGGCTTCCCTGGGCACGCGGTGATCGTCATGGACGTGGCCGAGAACGAGCGGGGTGAGCGGCGGTACCTGCTCGCGCAAAGCTATATGCCGGCTCAGGAGATCCATCTTCTTCGAAACCCGAGCGCGGAGGGACCCTGGTACGACGCCCAGGCGAAGGGTTCCATCCCGACCCCGGAGTGGAACTTCCGCACGAGGGACCTCATGCGCTTCTCGGAGGTGGGATGTCCGGTTCACAGGGGCGCCAAACCGCTGTAGAGCGAGGCGATGCTCACCTGGCTCAAACGGGTGGTTCTCGCCCTCGGCATGTTGCTCATGGGCGTCGTGCTCGTGGTGTACCTCGCGCTTCGTCCGCCGAGGTTCTCCATACCGGAGCCGGCTCGACTCGAGTTCCTAGGCGTCACCATCGTCAATCCCGGAGAGCCGCCGCTCGTGGGACGCCGAGTGCTCATCGAGGGGGGCAAGATCGCGGAGATCACGGAAGCCGCTGACGGCCCCCATCGCGGGAAGTTTCTTCTCCCTGGACTCGTCGACCACCACATCCACGTCTCTCTGCTCTCGGATCATGCGGGCTTGCTCCTTCTTCGGCACGGAGTGACGGCCATTCGAGATCCCGGAACCCCGGGCCAGGCGGTGATGGAGTACCGAAAGGCTTGGCGGCAAGGTGAACTCGCCGGGCCCCGGCTCTATGCCTGCGGGCTGCCGCTCGAAGGCGACCCGCCCACCTTCGGTGGCGCCCTCGTCGTCGGCACAACGACGCTCGCGAGGCAGCGGGCGATGGAGCAGGTCGCAGAAGGTGTGGACTGTCTCAAGGTCTACAACACGCTCCGCCTGGACGCGCTCGAGGAAGTGACGAGGGTGGGAAAGCGCCTCGATGTCCCCGTCGTCGGCCACGTGCCGGTGGCCGTCGAGCTCGGCGCCTCGGGATTGAGTGCGGTGGAGCACCTGACGGGCTTGCCGGCGCCCTACACGGAGCTCGAGGCGCGCACTGAGGGCCTGTCGGGCTGGCTCGTCCGGTTCTCGGAAGCGGATGACGCGCGGCTCCGTCACTTCGCGCGCGTGTCTGCGGCGCAGAAGATCGCTCACACCCCAACGCTGGTGTTGTGGCACGCGATGCACGACCGGCGCGGGTCGAGCGAGGGCGCTCCAAAGGAGCACGCCCTGATGCCCAGCTTCGTTCGCGAGGTCCTATGGGACGACGCGGCCCTGCCCACATACTATCGCCTCGATGATCGCGGCCAGGCGGCGCTGGCGACGATGCTCGCGCGAACCGCCACCGTGGTGCAGGCGCTCGAGCGCGCGGGGGCACCCATCCTCGCCGGAACTGATGCGCCGACCCGAGTGGTCCCCGGGCACAGCCTGTGGCGCGAACTCTCGCTGCTCGAAGAGGCCGGTCTCTCCGCCGAGGAGGCGCTCGTCGCCGCGACGGTCGCCCCGGGAGCGCGGCTCGCGCCGGGTAAGCTCGGTCGAATCCAAGTCGGAGCTTTTGCCGATCTAGCGCTCTTCGCGAACAACCCAGCTCAGAATCTGAGTCAGCTCGAGTCGATCGAAGAGGTGGTTGTCGCGGGCCGCCGATATACGCGGTCAGAGCTCGACCTCATGGTCCGCTCGAGCCTCGAACACTACGACGGATGGTTTGTATCTCGAGCTTGGGCCTTCATCGCGCGAGGGGTGCTTCGCACCATGAACGCGCAGGTCTCGGCCCCAGCTCCGTGAGCGCTCAGTCCTCTTCGATGGGCTTTGGAAGATCGCCGGTCATGCGGTTCGTCGCGTCCTCGTAGCTCATGGGCTCGGCAAACAGGTAGCCCTGGCCGAGCTTGCAGCCCAGCAGTTGGAGCTGCTCGAGCTGTTCCTCCGTCTCGATCCCCTCCGCGATGACCTCGAGGTTGAGGTTCTTGGCCAAGGAGATGATCGCTTTGACGATCTCGAGGCCGTCTCCCCGCGGCACCGTTCCCTGCACGAATCCGCGATCGATCTTCAGCGCATCGATGGGAAGCCGATGCAGGTGAGCGAGCGAGGAGTAGCCGGTGCCGAAGTCGTCCACGTAGAGGCGGCAACCCAGGTCACGCAAATGGGCCAGGAGGATCTGAGTCTCGAGCCCGTAGTCCATGATGACCGTCTCCGTGATCTCGAGTCGAAGGCACTCGGGCGGTAGTCCGGAGCGGAGCAGGGCTTCCTCGACCTGAACCGCGAACTCGGGGTGGGCGAACTGTCGATTCGAGACATTCACGCTCACAAACTCCGGGGCGTTCGCGCCGTGAAGGCGTCTCCATCCCGCGAGGGACTGACAGGCATCGTTCAGGATCCAGTTCCCCAGCGGAATGATCTGACCGGTGTCTTCAGCGACCTCGAGGTATTCGTCGGGTTTGATGAGCCCCCGCGACGGGTGACGCCACCGCATCAGTGCTTCGAAGCCCACGGTCGGGGCGTCCTTTGCGAGCCGAACGATGGGCTGGAAGTACGTGAGGAAGTCGCCGTTCTTCACGCCGCGCCTCAGGTCGGTCTCCACCGTCAAGCGCTTGACGACCTTGGCGTGCATGGTGTCATCGAAGACCACCTGTCGACCCCGGCCCTTGGATTTCGCGCGGTACATCGCGGTGTCGGCGTTCCGTAGGATCTCTTCCAAGGTAGCGGATCCGCGTATGCCCAACGCGATGCCGATGCTGGCCGAGGCGAAGACGTCTTGGCCCTGCAGGTCAAAGGGCATCGTGAGGGCGGCCTGCATGTGGTGGGCGACCTCAATCGCCGGCTGCGTCGTGCCTACCCCGCTGAGCAGCACCGTGAATTCGTCCCCGCCATGACGGGACAGCATGTGGTCATCCGACAGGGTGTCTCTGAGTCTCCGGGCGATCAGGACCAGAAGCTCGTCGCCGGCCTGGTGCCCCAAGCTGTCGTTGACGATCTTGAATTGATCCAGATCCAGAAATATGACCCCAAAAGGAAGCTCGCTCCCGCGGTGGGCTCGCAACGCCTTCATGAAGGCCACGCGGTTTGGGAGCCCGGTGAGCGGATCATGCTCGGCCGCGTAGCGCAGTCGCTCCTCCATCTCCCGACGCTCCGTGATGTCGATGATCTGGGTGACCAGGTGAAGTGGGGCACCGGCGTCGTCGCGAATGAGGCCCGCCCGCGTCAAAGCGTGGACCGTGCGACCATCAGCGGTCAGATAGCGATGCTCGAGCTCGAAGTGCGGTATGCGGCCATCGACGAGCTCGTGGGTGAGCGCGTCCCTCTTCTCGAGGTCCTCTGCGTGTGTGATCTTCGCGTGGCTGAGTCCCTTGAGCGCCTCCCGGGCGTAGCCGAGGGTCTTGCAGAGCGCCTGGTTGACCTCGAGCAGAACGCTATCGAGGGAAGAGATGGCCATTCCGATGGGGGCGAGTTCGAAGACCAGCTCCAGCTCCCGTCCAATGACTCGCTCCGACCTGAGCTCCGAGGCGGAGGCCGCGCCCGATGAGTCCGGGCTCGGGGAACGAGCTTCGTCGCGCATGGGGCCTTTCGAGAGTAGCGCTGTGGGGCGACCCCCTCAAGTTGCCTACCGGTGACACCCGAAAGACCTCACATCCCTGAAGCCTGAAACTCGAAAAGCGGCACGACCGATGTGGGGTGAACAGGGGGGCGAAGGCGCCTACCTATGGCGCAGTCGTCCCGGGAAGGGTGGGAGCCACGTTCTTTGCAGGGGCGGTGCTGGAGTCGCTCCCCTCACGCGCGCCCGCCGGCTCGCTCTGCCCCTGGAAGATTTCACGCAGCTTCGTCACGAGCGAGTCGTACGCCGAATACATCGTGGGCACGATGACGAGCGTGAGGAACGTGGCGAACGTGAGCCCGCTGATGATCGCGGTGCCCATGGGTCCCCAGAACTGGGTGTTCTGTGAGCCGATGCGGAAGTCCGGGTCGAAGGTCGTGAGGTAGCCGACAAAGTCGATGTTGATCCCGAAGGTGAGCGGGATGAGGCCGAGCACCGTCGTGAGCGCGGTGAGCAGCACCGGTCTGAGGCGCGTAGCCCCCGCCTCGACGATGGCCTCCTTCTTACCCAGGCCGCGGTCTCGCAGCTGCATCGCGTAGTCGATGAGTACGATGTTGTTGTTCACGACGATGCCCGCGAGACTGATGATGCCGATGAAGATCATGATGCCGAACTCGGTCCGCGTGAGTACCAGCCCGAGCATGACGCCAATCATGCTGAGCGCCACTGCAGACATGATGATGAAGGGGCCGGCGAGCGAGTTGAACTGCGCGATCAAGATCATGAGGATCAGGCCGGAGCCGATGATCAGCGCGGTCGTGAGGAACGAGAAGCTCTCCTCCTGGTCCTTGTTCTCGCCGGTGTATGCCATGCGGTAGCCGGCCGGGAGCGCGGCCTCGAAGGCCTCGAGGTGCTTTCGAGTGGCGGCGAGCACCTGTTGAGGATTCGCGCCGGGGGCCGCGTTGCCCTGCACGGTGACCATCCGCTGTCGGTCCTTGCGGGTGATGGAGCCGAGACCGCTCCCCACACGAAAGTCCGCGACGGCTGAGAGTGGGATGGCCTGACCGTCCTTCACGACGGTGAGGCTCTTCACGGCATCCAGGCTCTTTCGGTCGAACTCTTCGAGCCGCACCGTGATGTCGTACTCATCCTCCCCGGTGCGGTACTTGCTTGCCTCGGTCCCATGAATGGCGGTGCGCACCGTGTTCGCGATGAGCATGGTGTTCAGGTTGAACTGGGCGGCTCGCTGTCGGTCGATGTGGACCGCGATCTCGGGTCGGCCGGTGTCCAGGTTGTCTCGCACGTCCACGAGCCCGGGGATGACGCCGGTCTCCGCTCCCGTCGCGATGAGGTCTTTGACCTGGCTCGAAAGCTTCACGATCGTGGCGAAGTCTGGCCCCGAGACCTCGATGTTCACCGGCGGGCCGGTCGGCGGCCCCTGCTGGTCGCGCTGGATCTCGAACTCGGCGCTCGGGATGCCGCTGAGGCGCGCGCGCAGCTTCTCGAGCGTGGTGCGGCTCGTCTCCAGCCTCTGTTCGAAGTCGACGACGTTGAGCGTGACCGAGCTGCGTTCGGGGCTGGTGTGTCCGCCGGCCATGGGGTCGTTGCTGATTCCCACCATGACGAGCGCGTTCTTGACGTTGGCTTTGGCGCCCGGGTCCTTCTCCAGGAGCTCATCGACGCGTTCCTGGAACGTCGAGGCCAACCGATTCGAGGCTTCGATGTTGGTGCCGAGCGGACCCTTCACCGCGACCCGCACCAAGGTGGGGTCGGTGTCGGGGAAGAACACAACCGGCGGGGGCGCAGCGGCAAAGAGGATGACGATCGCGAAGAGCCCGCCGAGCACCGTGTTGAGGAGACGCGCGCGGTTGTCGGTCAGGATGAGATGCGTACGCCCGCCACCGAACATCATGCCCAGACCGCCGACGATCACGATCGTCAGCGGGAGCATCATGATGATGAACATG
Source organism: Deltaproteobacteria bacterium (assembly GCA_011526105.1). Lineage (GTDB taxonomy): Bacteria > Myxococcota > Kuafuiibacteriia > Kuafuiibacteriales > Kuafuiibacteriaceae > WYAZ01. The sequence goes on from WYAZ01000059.1 coordinate 144,344, forward strand.
GTCTCCACCGCGAGGGGCCTGGGGCTGATGTAGAGGATGATCAGCAGGCCGAGGATGAGCGCGCCGGCGACGAGGCCGGTCTTGACGCTCCTCCTTGCGCCGAGGAACACGGTCTCCAGGGTGTGAGTCATGATGCCGAGCAAGCCGAGCGCGAAGAGGAGGCCGCCCGGGGCCACGAGCACGAGTCCGGGGCCGGAGCCCAAGGCCGCCATGAGGATGCCGCCGGAGAAGAGCAGGCCAAAGCCCGCGGTGAACGCGAGCAGCGCCGAGACGTTTCTCAGATACGCATGTTTCACCGAGTAGTCGCGCTCGAGCATCATCCTGAGGAAGCCTCGATAGAAGACTACGATGTTGGGAAGGCCAGTTGTGATGAATCTGTCCGCGATCTTCTTCATCACTCCGAAGTGAAGCGCGATGACTCCGGCGCCGCTGACCACGATGACCAGGAGCATCATGGGGCTGTATGCACCGATGAGAATAGCCACGACGAGCCCCACCGCCGCGAGTGCCCTGCGACCCGCGCGGCTTAGGCCTCGCCCGCTGCTTCGGCCTTCGACCTCACCCAGGTAACCGGTGATGACCGGGTTGATGACCAAGGCTACGAAGAGCGAGGAGGTGAGGGTGACGATCAGGGTGAGGGGCATGAAGCCCATGAACTCGCCGATGATCCCTGGCCAGAAGAGCATGGGCACAAACGCTGCCACGGTGGTGGCGGTGGAGCTCACCACTGCCATGCCGACCTCGTTGGTCGCGAGGCGGGCGGCCTCGAACTTCGGATGCCCTTCCTCGATGTAGCGGTAGATGTTCTCGACGATCACGATCGCGTTATCGACGAGCATGCCGAGTGCGATGATCAGGCTGAAGAGGATGACGAAGTTCAGGGTCTGGCCCATGGCCTGAAAGACGATGAAGCTCACCCCCATCGATAGAGGGATGGCCACTCCGACGAGCATCGACGTGCGCACCCCGAGGAAGAAGAGGAGGACTGCCACGACGAACACCAGACCAGAGATGATGTTGTTCTCGAGGTCCTTGACGAGGTCGCGCACCATCTTGCTCTGGTCGCCGGTCATGAGGATCTGCGTGCCGGTGGGGAAGCTGAACTCGTCGACCACCTTCCGGACCGCTTCGGCCGTGTCCAAGATGTTGGTTCCCGAGCGCTTCTTGACGTTGAGCGCGATGACCTGGGCGTAGTGCTTCTGGTTGACCGCGACGAGTTCACCTTCTGGGCCGTCATCCTGAAGAACGCGAAGGCGCGCGTAGCTCGTCCTGTCTTTGAAGGCGAACTGGACCGACGCGATGTCTCGCATGAAGATCGGTTTGCGGTCGTGGGCCTTGATGACCAGGTCTTCGAGCTCCCGCGGATCCTCGAACTGGCCGTCGATGCGGATGAGATAGTTCAGGTGCTCGATGTCGACCGAGCCGCCGGGGATGTTGGTGTTCTCGTTGCGGACCGCGTTGATGACGTCCTCAAAAGCCAGGTCGTAGCCCTGCAGCTTGGCGAGGTCGACGTTGACTTGCACTTCACGCTCGAGCCCTCCGATGAGATCGACCTCGAGCACGCTAGGGATGGCCTCGAGCTCGTCCTGCAGTCGCTCCGCCACATCCTTGAGCCGCGAGAGCGGATAGTCCGCCGCCAAGTTCAGCGTCAGAATCGGGAACTCGGAGAGGTCAATCTCGGTGATCGACGGCTCCTCTGCGTCGGTCGGCAGATCGGGCTTGGCGAGGTCCACCTTGTCTCGAACCTTCTGCGTCGCCTCCGAGATCTTCACGTCCGGGTCGAACTCGATCATCACCGTCGAGACGCCCTCGGTCGACGTCGACCGCATCTCCTTGATACCCGAGATCGCCTGGACCTCCTCCTCGATGGGCTGGGTGATCAGGCTCTCCACGTCGTCGGGACTCGCCCCCGGGTAGACCGTGGTGACGATGATGTTCGGGATCTCGATCGAAGGGTTGGACTCCTTCGGGAGCTTCACGTACGCGAGTACGCCTCCGAGACAGATGAGCGCAGTCAGGACCAAGACGCTCGTTCTGAGTTTGATGGCGGTGTCGGTGACCTTCATGGAGCCTCGGGCCGACCGGAGTGGCGAGTCACCACCTCGACCGCGTCACCCGGGTTGAGCTGAGACTGGCCGAGCACCACGACCTCGTCGCCGGCCTGCAGCCCGCCCGCGATGACGACCTCCTTGTCGGAGTCGACCGCGAGGCGGACCGGCTTTCGGACTGCGCGGGCCATTCCGTCCGCCTTTTCGATCGCGAACACGGTAGCGCCGGTGTCATCGTAGAGCACCGCGCTCAAGGGGAGCACCAGGGCGTTTTCATGCTTGGCACGGACGAGGAGCAGCTTCACGAGCATCTCGGGCTTGAGTCGTCCGTCCTCGTTCTCGAGTTCGATCTCGACGGTGAAGGTGCGGTTCTTGGGATCGATGGCCCCACCTACGAAGCCGACTCGGCCGGTCCTCGGCTCGAGCCCATAGGCGCCAAAGCTCACCCGCGCTTCAGCTCCGGGCGCGAGGTCGGCCGCGTAGCGCTCGGGTACGCCCGCCTTGACGGTGAGGACCCGCGCGTTGGTGATGCGCACGACCGGTGCTCCTGGGCTCACCTGTTCTCCGGTCTTGATGAAGTGGTGCTCCACCCGCCCCGCGAAGGGGGCGACGATGCGGGTGTCCACGAGCTGCTTGCGCGCTCGGGCCTCGTTGGCCTTAGCTTGCGCGAGGTCGGCCTCGGAGCGGAGCAGCTGAGCTCGGATGTTCTCGAACTCGAGGGGGCTGATGACCTTCTTCTCGAGGAGGGGCTGTTGCCGATGGTGGTTGTCCTTGGCCAAGGCCAGGGCGGCCTCGGAGGCCTGAACCATCGCCTTGGCCTGATCGAGGTTTGCCTTCAGGACGGCGGCGTCGAGTTGGGCGATGAGGGCCCCGGCAGCGACGTGGTCTCCGAGTTCGAGCAGGCTCGTCACGGTGCCCGCGGACTGCGCTGAGAGCGTGGCGTCCTGCTTGGCCTCGAGCGAACCCGAAAGCTCGATGCGCTCTTCGAAGTCTCGAGCGGCCAGGACCTGAGTCTCGACGCGGACCGCCGGGGCGATCCGTGCACCGGCGTCGAGGGTGGTCGGGGCGCGTGCGCCCGCCGGTTCGCATCCCGCGGCGCAGGCGAGGAGGGACAAGGAGGGCAGTAGAGAGCGTGCGGGCCTGGTGATCATGGAGTGCTCCCGGCGGGGTGGGGTTCGGTCGAAGGCGAGGGTGAGACGGGACTCGGCCGACGCCCGAGCGCGACCTGATAGTCCACGAGCGCGACTTCGTAGTCGTGAAGTGCGCGCAGATAGCTGAGGCGAGTGAGATCGAGCTGGCTCGAGGCCGAGCGCAGTTCGAGGGCGCTCGCGACGCCCTCGCCGACGCGGGCTTCCGCATGTGCGTAGTTGAGCTCGGCCCGGGACACGTTCTTGGATTGAGCGTCGATGCGTTCGACCGCTCCCACGAGCGCCCTCAAGGCCATGCGCACCTCGGCGCGGATCGCGGCGGCGAGCTGCTCCGTCTGGATCCGTGCGCGCCGCGTCTCGGCTTCGCGCTGATCGAGCTCCCCCGAGGTGCGGAAGCCGTCAAAGAGGTTCCATGAGAGACGCACGCCGAGATTCAAGTCGCCGAACCAGTAGTTGCTGGAGAAGAAGCCTTCGGTCTCGCCAGTGGGCTCACCGAAGAGATCCCGAATGGTGCGATCGTCGGGCACGCTCCCGACGAGGCCGAGGTTCGCAAATCCCGTGAGCGTGGGCAGGTAGCGAGCCGCGGTGATGTCCTCGTCGGCCTCGAAGAGTTCGGCGGCGATCTGGGCTTCGGCGTAGTCCGGTCGGTGGGCGAGCGCGTCCTCGACGGCCTCCGCTTCATCCGGGGGCGCGGGGCGATCGACGCCGGGCCCCTTGATCTCACCGACGAGCTCGAGCGCCTGCTGCGGCGGCAGGCCGAGCACGACCTTCAGCGCGTCCTCGGCGTTGCGTCTCGCCAGGCGCGATTCGACGAGTTGCGTTTCTTGGTTGGCGAGCTCGACCTCGGCCGAGAGCCGGTCCAGCTCGGGTGAGACGCCTCGCTGGACTCGCTCCGCGGCTTCCCTCGCCGCCTCCTTGGCGCGCGCCACGCTGGCCTCGAAGACCTCGGTCTGAGCCGCAGCGAGCAGGGAGCCGTAGAACGCTCGCGCGGTCTCGTGCAAGGCGCGTTGCGCGCCGCGGTCGAGGCCGGCCTCGCTACCCTGAGTGAGGAGCTTCGAGCTTCGGATCGCGGCAATGGCGGAGCCGCTGTAGATGATCTGATTCAGGCTCAGCCCGGCCCGGAACTGATTCTCTATCAAGAACGGATTGCCTCCACTGCCTTGCCCCGCGAGATACTGGTCGAGCGGCTGGACCATCAGGCCGGAGGCGGGGTCGGTGCGCGCGCTCTCGTTCGCGATGAGCCAGCCGAGTACGCCGAAGGTGTTGCCGGCGCTCGAACCTGCGAAGGGGTTGGCGGCGACGATGTTGCGCTGATAGCTCGCCGTGAAATCGAGCGTTGGGTACACGGTGCCCCACGCCTGCCGGGTCTGGGCCTCCGCGACCGCCAAGTTCTCCTTCGCCTGTCGCAGCGAGTAGTTCTCGACGAGTGCGATTTCGAGCGCCTCCGCCAAAGACAGGCGCAGAGGGCTCTCGGTCGTGGTCTGGGCGACACTCAGCAGCGCAAGAATGGCGGGGATGCTCACAGAGTCTCCGGAGGCGCAGACGTTCCGACGCTCCGCGGAGTTCGTCAACGGCCTAGAAGTTCCGAGGTGGCCGTGATTCCTCAGCTTGGACACGAACTTACCCTAGAGTTCCGCTTTCTTGCTCGACCGGGGGACCGCGGCGGGGCCTACGCGGCGAGTCCGAGATCGATAACTCCTCTGATAGAGTGGAACTCATGCGTGCCCGTTGCCTTCGATGGTTCTCGATGTCCGCGGCGACCCTGTGGCTCTCGATGCCCGGGTGGGCGGCCGCGCAGCCGAATGCGCCCTCGACTCCGGCGCCTGGGAACTCCCGCGCCACGGTCGAGCTCCTCGAACGCGTCCAGGCCGAGGCGCCCGATCCCTTGCTGCTGCTCCGGCTCGCCGAGCTCGCGGTCCTCGCGGGTGCTTGTGAGGACGCACTCGGGCACTACGAGCGCTTCTTCGAGTCTTGCACCGGCTGTGACGCGCAGACCTTGGGGGTGAAGCGCTTCGAGCAGACGGTCGAGCGGTGTTTGGTCACCATCGATCGCGAGTCCGAGGTTCGCGGTCGCGCGCAGATCCCGCGCAGCAAGGAGCCGGTCACCTCACCCGCCGACGCGACCCAGCGAGAGGTCACGGATCTCCTCAAGGCCGCTCGCGAAGTGCATGGCCCGCGGGCGGTTCGAGCGTTGCTCACCCTGGCAGAGGCCGGGCCGAACCCCGGTCCACGCCTGCTCAACGAACTGCGCGAGATGGCCTTCGCGATCTTGAGCGAGCGTAATGCTTCGGCCGAGCAAGTAGAGATGTTTCTGCAGCGCCTCAAGAAGGTGGATCACCAGCGCTACGAGGTCTTGAAGGCTGAGTTGCAGGAGGCCAAAGAACCGGTCGCGCTCAACGCGCTGAGGCGGCAAGTGATGGACGCGCTCGTCGCCGGGAGCGTGGGCGGGCGCGCTCCGCGGACCGTGACCGCGAGCTGCCGACCCAACGACGCGCTCGAGTGGGGTCAGATCACCGTCAGCTCCTCGCCGTGGTCGGAGGCCTACTTGAACGGCGAGAAGCTCGGCTCGACCCCGGTGGCCCGCGCGGACGCGCTGGCCGGTTGTGTGACGCTTCGGCTGATCGATCCCGAGAAGGGCACGAGCGTCCTCAAGAACGTCACAGTGCGCTCCAACAAGGTTGCGGTCGTCCAGGTGGACCTTCGAACGGGCGAAGATAGCGTGCGCTACGAGTAGAGCCCATTCGCTCACTCCGCGGAGGGCGCGCAGGCCGCCGCGAGTGCGCACGTCGAAAAGAACGCGGCTCGCACGGCCTCTGGCTAGGCGGAGCGAGACCGGAAAAGAAGTGCCCACGGACTACAGCTCATGGCGATAGATCTCGTCGAGCATGGCGGCGCTGGAGAAGTTCACGCCGAGGTCACGAATGAGACCATCCGCAATGTCGTAGACCCAGCCATGGAGCCTAGGGAACCCACGCTCCTTCCACGCGCGCTGGAGGATCGACGTCTTGCCGAGGCTGTAAACACTCTCGATCACGTTCAGCTCCACCAGCCGGCGCTCGAGGGCAATCTGGTCCGGATAGGCACGAAGCTCGGTCTTATAGGTGCGGTAGACGTCCTTGATCGACCGAAGCCAGTTGTCGATCAGGCCGAAGCTTTGAGCGCTCAAGGCGGCCGTGACGCCGCCGCAGCCGTAGTGCCCGCAGATGATCACATGCTCCACCTTCAACACCTCGACCGCATACTGAAGCACCGACATGCAGTTGAGATCAGTGTTGATGACCACGTTCGCGATGTTGCGATGAACGAAGACATCCCCCGGCGCGGTCCCCGTGATCACGTTGGCGGGGACTCGGCTGTCCGCGCATCCTACCCAGAAGTACTTCGGGCTCTGTCCGAGCGCGAGCTTGTCGAAGTACTTCGGATCCAGGCCGAGCTGCTCTCTCACCCACGCACGGTTGTTCTCGAGCAAGACCTCGTAGCTTCGGTCTTGCGCGGAGCGGTCGTCGTTGCCTGCGGAGGACATGCGCAAGCGATAGCGGCCGCTCGCAGCGCTGTCATGTAAAACCGGTCGGGGCCGGGGCTCAGGTCGCGGGGAGGGCGTAGCTCACGGTCGCGTGGGCGACCGGCGACTCCGGCTTTTCCAGCTCGGCGATGGAGATCTCGCCGAAGGCGAGCCGGCGTCCCACCTTGAGGAGCTTGGCCTCCGCCATCAGGTCCACCTGTCGCGGACGACGTAGAAAGTGGATCCCGAGGCTCACGGTGACCGCTTTGGTGACCGGTCCGAGTTCGCCGAGCAGGGCCACGTACATCGCGGTGTCGGCGAGCGCCATGATGGCCGGGCCGGATACGGTTTGGCCGGGGCGCAGATGCTTCGGCTGCACCCGAAGCCTGACCCGCGCAGAGCGATTGCCCACGGACTCCACCAGCACGTCTTCGTGCGAGTCTGGGAAGAGCTCTTCGAGCAGCGTCTGGACCTCTTTGGCGTCCACCCTCTGCCAGCTAGCCGGTGCCGGGCGAACAGGCAACGGTTGACCGAGTCCTCGGCTTCGGGAAGCGTGCCTTTGGGGTGGGGGCCGAGAGTCGCGAGCGGATCTATGCGGTGGTGGCCCTCGTTCCGCGCGGGAAGGTCACCACGTATGGCGCGGTCGCGAAGTTGGCGGGGCTGTCGGGGCAGGCACGACAAGTAGGATACGCGCTTTCGGCGCTGCCGGATGCCCGGCTCCCCTGGCAGCGGGTGGTCAACGCTGCCGGCCGAATCAGCTTTCCGCCCGGTTCGGAGCTCGGTGAACTGCAACGCGGCTTGCTGGAGGACGAGGGGATCATCTTCGACGCTTCGGGGCGGATCGATCTCGAGCGCTTTGGTTGGAAGCCGACTGCCCCGTTCCGTTCCGGCATCTGACCGATGCGAGCTCTACGGCCGTAGGCGCAGTGTGCCCCCGATGGGCAACTGTTCGCCGCGTTGGGTCCTATGTTCGCTCTTTGCCGTGGGGCTGCTCTCCGCCTGCGAGGACGCGCCCACCATCGCGCGACCCGAGGCCAGGCTGGTCGTGGATCCCACCCTCGTCGACTTCGATGACGTCGCGATCTCGGCTCGGGTGCGCGTGCAGCTCGCGCTCTCGAACCCGGGGACGGTGCCGGTCGACATCGAGAGCGCGGAGCTCGACGAGAGCCTCCGAGGCGAGATGGAACTGGTTGGAGTTCCCGAGCGCGTGTCCCCCGGCGAAGAGCGCTACGTCGAGCTCTACTTTGAACCCACGTCGGTGGGTCTTCGCGAAGGCCGTCTCGTCTTCCGCACGGACTCGATGCTCACGCCCGAGGTGGAGGTCAACATCCGAGGCCGCGGCGTGGAGCCGGCGCTCGTGGCGAGCCCGCCGCTCGTCGATTTTGGTCGCGTGGTCATCGGTCAGACCGTGACCGCTTCGGTGACGCTGACCAACTCGGGTGACCGTCCGGTCGAAGTGCTCAGAGCGGATCTCACGGAGGGTTCGGCCGAGGTGTTCTCGACCGCGCTCGAGCGCGTGAGCCTCAACCCCGGAGAGAGCGTGGTGCTCGAAGCTCGCTTCACCCCGAAGGCGCTCGAGCTGAGTGAAGGTCGGGTCACGGTGCTCGATACCGGCGCGCGCACGGCGGCGCTGAGTGTGCGGCTTCGAGGGCAGGGGGTTGAGTCGGACATCGAGATCGAGCCAGCGCTGCTCGCATTCACGGGCCTCTATGTGGGCCAGAGCCAGACCAAGTCCTTCTTCATTCGGAACATCGGACAGAGAGCGCATCAGATAGGCCTGCTCGAGATGGCGGCCACCCGGACCGCCTCGGCCGGCGAGTTTGCTTTGGTGTCGACGACGCTCCCGGCGTTGCCCCTGACCCTCGGACCGGGCGAGAGCCATCAGGTCGACGTCACCTATCGACCGACGGACGCGCAGGCCGACACCGAGCAGGTGCAAATCGAGTCCACCGGCCTTCGTCGCACCGCGATGGTGGGGCTCACCGGACAGGCTGGGCTCGCGCCGGTTGCGCGCATCGAGGTGCTGCCGCCGAGTCTCGTCTTCGGTCAGGTCGAAGTGGGGCAAGTGAAGCCGCTCCAGCTCCGGATCAACAGCGTGGGCAACGCGGACCTCGAGATCACCGAGGTGCTCTCTATCGAACCGGCGAGCGCGCCGTATAGCCTGCAGAACGCGCCCGTCGCCGGCCATCTGATTCCACCCGCGGCAGGAGAGACGGTCACGGTTGTGTTCGCCCCGGTGGCGCAGGGGGTCGTGCCCTCCGCCGTTCTGGTGGTGCGCACGAATGATCCGGATGCGCCCGAGGTGCAGGTGACCCTGAGCGGCGAAGGCATCAATGCCCCGGTGCCGAGCATCTTCGTGGATCCGAACCCGCTCGGATTCGGATCCGTGCCCCGAGGGGTGCGCGCGTCACGTTCGGTGATGGTCCGCAACGATGGTTCGGCGCCGCTGGTGCTCGGCCTCGTTCGCCTCACGAACCACGCGGGCAATCGCTTCGCCATTCCGACCCCGCCCGCCGCAGGCACGAGCTTGCTGCCGGGCCAGAGCACCACCTTCGCGGTCGAGTACTTCGACAACGGCGTGGTTCAGACTTACAACGGCGTGCTCGAGGTCGACTCGAACGACCCCGGCACCCCGGTCGTGAATGTCCCGCTGTCCGCGGCCACCGACCCGCCACCGCCCGCCCTGACCGATATCGCGGTCACGCTGACTTGGTCGCCCTCGGGCGCGGACATCGATCTTCACCTGGTCCGTCCCGGTGGTCGCTTCTTCAAGAACCCCGAGGACGTCTGCTACTGCAACACCAACCCAGACTGGGGCGTGGTGGGGCAGGCCAACGACAATCCCTTCCTCGATCGAGACGACCTCGTCGGCCCCGGCCCCGAGAAGATCAACCTGACGAACTCGCCGTACAACGGGGAGTACGATGTCGTCGCCCACTACTTCGCGCAGAACGGCCATTCTGGGCCGGTGAACGCTACGATCGAAGTGCGGGTTCGCGGCACGCTGGTGAGCACGCGCACGATGAGCATGAACGTGGGCGAGCGCTGGATCTCGGGCCGCGTCAACTGGAACACCGCAACCGGCATGGGCACCTTCGCCCCGCATGCGCTCGGCTCGTTCCCGACGATCTACGCTTCGTGTTTCTAGCGCCGGCTCATGATCCCTAGGGCGCCCTTGGACGGGGCCTGCATGAACTTCGTGAAGATATCGATCATCTTCGCGTCGCCGTAGCAGCGCGGCTCGTCCTCGTCCTCCAGAGGCTGGCTGAGCAACATGCGCTCGAAGCCGCGAACCTGCCAGACCATCACGCAGTCCGCCTCCTCATCGAGCTCCTCGACGTAGCAGTTCGGCGCGCCGTACTGCCCAAAGCGAATCGTCCAAGCGCTCTCGGGTTCGACCGCGATGCAGATGCTTCCGCGGACCGCCTCGAACAAGGCGCGATTGGCGCCAAAGGCCTCTGGAAGCATCTCCTCGAAGAAACGACGCGTCGGGCTCTCGGACATGCTCGCCTTATCCCGCGGCCCCTGGATCCGGGCAACCCGTCAGTAGAAACCCGAGATCGCAGGGATGGCTCCAATGTAGGCAAAAAGAACACAACTCATTCAGGCTCGGACCGATACCTCTCTCCGAACTTCATTCATCACTTCTATGAGGAGAAACCTATCATGGCATACGCATCAATGACCGGAACCATTCAAATCGGCGCCAAGGGCCCCATCATCAAGGCGCCCATGGACAAGGCGCTGGCGACTCGCGTCAAGAACAAGGCGAAGTACGGTCTCACCGCCGCGGATGCTCGGGACATCTTCTCGAGCCCGCAGCTGAACGACCGCCCCAAGATCCCCGGCAAAGTGACCGACGCCTATGCAAACATCTCCGAAGGCAACGTGCTGCGTCCGCTTCACGCGGAGGCTCGTGACCGTCGGCTCAAGGTGAAGCTGAATGGCCAGGAGATCAAGTTCACCAGCGACTACGCTCGCAAGGTGTTCCTCAGCGAGGCCGGTCGCTTCTACGCCACGAAGGCGAAGGGCACGCTGACCCCGGCGCCTGCGAAGGCCCAGGAGTAATCGCGAGTCCCAGACTCGTTTCGCTGGCTCGAACGATGGCTCGAAGGGGATCTGATTCCCTTCGGGCCGTCCTCGTTTCATCGATTCCTCGCTACGTCGCGCTCGCTCAGGGCGACGCGGACCACGCATCGAGCTTTTCCGACATCGCCTCGATCAGTTTCAGCCGGGCGGGGTGCCGCTTGCTGGCATCCACCATCAGCATATCTGCGAGTTTCGAGAATCGCGCGAACCGCGCTTGGTGCTCTTCGAAGCGAACCAAGGCCCGGAGGTCATCGCCGTCGATCTTCTGGCGGATGTTGTCGAGCGCGGCCGATGCAGCCTCGGTGAGTGCGCCGCGCTTCTCGAGTTTGGCCTCGATGAGATCAGCGGCGTGCTGGCGCGCGAGGCGCTTGCCGAAGGTGCGTGCCTGCTTCTCTTGGTCGGCGTAGATGTGGACCTTGAACAGCAGCACCCCATCGTTTTCGAGGTCTCGTTCGAACGTCCTCAGCTCACCGGCCATCTTCTTCACCGCCGTTGGGCTCTTGTCGCCATAGACGGCATCCCCGGCCGGCCCGCGGTCCCAGAAGACGGCTTCTGCATCGCCGCCCGGCACGCCTCGGTCCCTGAAGCGCTGGAGCCAGTGCTGCGCACGTTCCGCTTCGCTGGGGGCTTTGAAGCTGACGACGCCCGTCAGGTAACCGGCGCTCGTGAGCGAGCGGAGAACGATAGTGCCGGTGGAGGACTTCCCGGCGCCGTCTGGTCCGTCGGTGTAGACCACGATGGCCCTGGGCGCGGTGCCCGCCTGTTTCATGGCATCGAGCTTCTCCGTCAAGCCCGCGACCTTCGCCTCGACCTCGGCATCTCGCGCGAGGTCCTTCTTCTGCGCGCTCTTTCCCTTGCCTCCATCGATGAAGGATTTGAGCGCGTCGAAGGTGGTGGGCAGAGGGCTCTTTCCCTGGGCCTCGAGCGCCTTGTCGAATGTCCCCATGACCTCGTCGAAGCTCTGCTCCATCCGCCGGTAGAGATCCGGAGGGAGCAGCGTTCCGTGCATGAGCACCGCCTCTCGTTCGAGCGTCGACTTCTTGCCCGGGCCGCGCAGCTTCATCGCGAGGGTCGAGTGGGCGCCGATGGCGCTTTGCTCGAAGCGCAGGCGCGTCTTGCCTCGCGTGAGGGTGACGCGACCGTTCTTGGCTGACTCGAGGGCAAAGCCCAGCGTCGCCGCGGCGGCGATCGCATCTTCGATGCGCTCCGGTGCGGCCTCTCGGAGCCGAGCCGTGAGGGCATGCCACGCGCCTTCGAAGGTCTCTTTCGCAGGCCGTCCGACGCGCGGCAGCGGGGTTACCGCGGTCCGTCTCGCGGACGACCGTTCAGGGCGTGGTGCTTCGATCGCGTCCGGGGAGGATGCGGTCTTCGGCTTGGCTGCGAAGCGCATGGGAGGCGCGTCGGTAGCGGGGGCTCGGGTCCCGGCCACCTTCGGTTCGCTCTTCGCTATCCGCGCCACGGGGACATCCTCGGCGAAGAACTAGTCCCCTGGAAACGTAGAGGCTAGCAAATGTCGCCGGCCCTCTTCGCGGCTGCTCGCCGCGACGCCTTTGGCTCTCGTCGGTTGAATACAGAGAGTATTCGCCCTCCTCGCGCGACGACCAGA
>WYAZ01000060.1 GCA_011526105.1 Deltaproteobacteria bacterium
GCGGGCACCTACGAGCTCCGGCTCGAGGCTCGCCTGGTCGACGCGAGCGGCAATGCGCTCGCTGACCCGATGTTCGAGGGTGGACCCAGCACCGCGAGCTTCAGCTTCCCGCTGGAGGCTCAGGGTGGCGAGTCCGGCGGCTGCAGCCAGGTGGGCAAAGACACCTCGCTCGCATCGCTGTTCGTTGTCTTGGCAGGTTTGTTCCTGGTCCGCCGCCGGCGCCAGTAACAAGGAAACGGAGCCTCCCCGCCAAGGTTAGGCGGGGTAGGCCCTCGTGACAATAAAGGCCCGGTCCAAGACTTGGACCGGGCCTTTTCTTTTGTGAGTATAGTCCTTGGGGAGGTTCGTGATGCGAATCCGTCTCGGTCTTGTTGCGTCGATCTTGGGTCTGTCCATCGGTTGTTCGGATGCGGGTCTCGAGCCCATCCAGGGGGACGAAAACGCCCCGGTCGACAACCGCTTGATGCTGAGCGGTACCATCTGCACCGATCCGCCCAGCGACGAGCTGTTCCCGGTGAAGGTCATGCTGATCAGCGATACCTCGGGTAGCCTGCAGTTCACCGACCAGGCCAATCAACGCGTGGTGGCCATCCAGCAGCTGATGGACCGTTACGCTGGCAACGCGGCCGTTCAGTTCTCCGTGATCGCCTTCGACGCGGTCACTCAAGAGCTCACCCCCGGCTTTACTTCGAACCCCGACATCGCTGCGGTCTCCGCACGGCTCTCCGTCGCCGACCGCTTGACCGACTACCAAGGCGCCTTGGCCGCGGCCTACAACACCCTGACCAACGACATGCGCACCGCGAGCCCGGCCCAGCTCGCGCGCTCGAAGTACGTCATCATCTTCTTCAGCGATGGAACGCCCGATCCCAACTGTCGGGCCGATGCACCACCTGGCACTGGGCTCCTCGTCTGTCAGATCGATCGCGCCGAGTGGCCCGACACGTTCTCGCTACCTCCCGGCAACGATCCCCGCACTGGTCAGCCCTGGACTTGGGCGGGCTTCATGACGCTCTACCCAGACCTACAGGCCGGTCGCGACTACAACACGCTCGCGCAGCTTCAGCAGAGCGTCCGAGACATCATGGAGCTGCAAGAGATCTACGGCGTCAACGAGATCAGGCTCCACACCGGCTTCCTCTTCGACCCGAACACCATCCCCGCCGCCATCCAAGCCTTCGGACTCGACCGCGACGCCGGGGTGGCTTTGCTCACGGGCCTGGCCGAGGCGGGCAATGGTACCTTCACCGAGTTCAGCTCCGGTGGAGAGATCAGCTTCCTCAACATCAACTACACCTCCGTGAAGCAGCCCTACGCGATGACCAACCTCATCGTGGAGAACCGCTCCGCGATCCCCGAGCGACGTCCCCCGGAGAACGTCGTGGTGGTCGACGGCTTCGTGCCCGACTCGGACGGCGACGGCCTGCCCGACTACCTCGAGGCGCAGGCCGGCTTGTGTGCCTACGAACGGGGCGGGGCGACCTGTCGCATCGGCAACACAAACAACTTCCGTGATCCCTTCGACACCGACGGCGACGGATACGGCGATCTGTTCGAGTTCAAGAACCGCTCGTCTGGCTTCAACCCCGCCTACGCGGATGCACTCACCGCCGTCTGCAACACGCCGGATGACTCGGATGGCGATGGCCTCCGCGACTGCGAGGAGGCGTTTATCGGCACTCACCCGTCCTTGCTCGACAGCGATGGTGATCGCATCCCAGACGGGGTCGAGTACCGCGCCGGACTCGACCCCCGGGACCGCTCCGACGCCCTCAAAGACAATGACTCGGACGGGGTCCGAAACTTCGAAGAGGTGCTCGGGCGCTGGGACGCGAATCAAAAAGAGCCGGCCGAGGCGCTGCCTCCTCGGTATGAATACAAGGTGACCTACCTAGGCGTCTCTCCCGAAGGCCGTAGCTGCTACGACTTCGAGGTCGACAACATCCGGCTCGTGACGACCCAGGGCCTCACCCCGCAGCTCCGCGGACGGAACCGCATCTGGCTCCACTTCCTCGAGGGACCCCCGGACAACCCGCGTGATTTCGGAAGTGGACGGGTCGCCTGCGTGGATACGCAGTACATCGCGCCGTACCTGAAGGCGCCGGCTCGGGGCCGCATCGTCTTGACCGAGGACGACTTCTACGCCCCGAACGACGCGGCCATCGAGTGTGTACCCTCCAACCGGCCCTTGCCGGGGGACGCCACCGCAGAGGAGCCCGACGCCCCCTAGGCGGCAACGCGGGAAGCTCCGTGCTAGGCTCCCGGCGGTCGGACACCCACATGGTCGAGTCGAGAATGACAAGGATGAAGAAGAGGCAGGTAGAGAGGGTAGTCCTGGCGCTCAGCGCGACCACGCTCCTCAGCGCATGCAGCGATGCGCCCCTCTGGAAGCTGGCTCCGGAGCCGCCCCCGCCGGTCGACAACATCCTCCGGGTCGCGGGGAACTTTTGCACGCAGGACCCCAACACGGTCCTGTTCCCGCTCAAGATCTTGTTCGTCGTCGACACCTCGAACTCGATGGGGGTCACTGACCCGCCCAATCCGGCCGACGCCAACTACACCAATCGCGGTCGCTCGGTGGTGGATATCGTCACCGCGCTCGCTGGATTTCCAGGCGTGGAGATCGGAATCATCACCTTCTCCTCGGGTGTGAACAACGAGACCAGCGGCTTCAAACCCGTGGGAACAGCGCCCGAGATCGCGGCGATGCTCCAGACGGCGGCGAATATTGCGACCACTGGAGGTCAAACCAACATCGAGGCGGCGCTCGAGACCACATACCAGGTCCTGATCGATGACATCACCCGGGCCGACGACCTGCTGCGCGCCCGCTCGCGCTATGTGGTCATCTTCATGTCCGACGGTCTGCCCAATCCCATCACCTATGATCCGCCGGCCAACACCCCGGAGCAGATCTTCCTCCTCGCTGAAGACATCCGTGACCTCGAGCGTACGCAGCGTCTGTCCGAGCTGAAGCTGCACTCCGCCTATCTCTCGGGGACCACTCCGCCTCGCTTTCAGCAGGAGCCCATCAACTTCCTGCGCACCATCGCGGAGATGGGGTCGGGCACGTTCAGAAACATCGCCACCGGGGAGAAGCTCAACTTCCTCGACATCGGCTTTCCGACCTTCCGGCGGGTCTTCCAGGTGAAGAGCTTCATCGCGCGGAACGTGAATGCACGGCCCCTGCTCGACATGGACGCAGCCACGGACAGTGATGGAGATGGTCTGTCGGATAGCGAGGAAGACAAGCTCGGCACCGACCCGACGAACGCGGATACGGATGCCGACGGCTTCAACGACCTGCTCGAGGTTCGCCTCGCAGCCGCTGGCTTCGATGCGCTCGACGGTTCGGACGCGGACTGCCAGGTTGCGCCCGGCGACGACTTCAATCAACGGGATGACGACGGCGATGGCTTGAGGAACTGCGAGGAGCGTTTTCTCGGAACCAACCAGCGTCTGTTCGATACGGATGCCGACGGCCTATCCGACCGAACCGAGATCATGGCGCAACTCTCCGCGGTGGACGATGACTTCTACGGGGATCTCGACCGCGACGGAATCGCCAACGGCTTCGAGGTTCGCGACAACACGAACCCGCGCATCGACGACCGAAAAGACTGGGGCAAGATCCGTTACGTCTACGACGTGCGCGAGGTCGAGCTGCGCGGAAGCCAGATCTGCTACAAGTTCATCGTCGACAACATCCAGCTCATGCCATCTCTGGGTGCTACGCCCGAGCTCGCGGGCTGGAACGAGATCCACTTCATCCTCGGCGAAGTCCCTCAGGACGACCCAAAGGGCGTCGCCGACTTCCGAATCGCCTGCGTGCGTGCCTGGTTCGACCGGACCCGCAACGTCAAACGACCCACGAATGGTCTCCTTCGTTTGGAGGAGACCGACTTCAAGCGGAACGCAAACTTCGCCGATCCCAGCGATCCCGAGATATTCGACCCGGCGAGACACTGCATCACCGCGAGCTGAACGAGAGGTTCCGCCGAGATGAGACCCACGAGAAATCTTCTCCCCTTCACCATCCTTTGCTGCGTCTCGTTCTCCTGCGGGGACGATGTGGCGGTGACACCTGACGGTGGATTCGATGCCGGCTTGCCCATCGAGCTCCGCTGCCCGATCGACAACGCCGACCGGCCGGATCGCGCGGTCCGGCTCAACGTGGGCGAGCGCCTTCAGGGCTCGACCCAGATCTGTCCTCCGGGGGACATGGACTGGTTTGTCATCGACATCCCCGCGGGTCAGCCGCTCCTCACGGTCGAGGTTGGCTTCGACCAGGGTGTGAGGAGCGCTGTCGATCTCGCGTACGACATCTTCACTGCGGCCAACACCGAGACCCCCCTTGCCTCTGGAGTCGACACCAACCCTTCGGACAACCGGTCCACCGTGATTGGCACCCACTACGTCTCCGAGAGCGGTGGCACCCACTACATCCGCGTGCGCGACGTGGGTGGAGACGAGCAAGACGTGGACAACGCCTACTACCTGCGGGCGACGACGAGCGCGGACCCAGACCTGAACGAGCCCAACAATGACTGCGCCGCCGCGAAGCCCCTGAACGGAACGACGACCGGCGTGATCGGGTCGGACGGGGACGTGGATGCGTTCCTCATCAACGTGCCCGCGGGTTCTCAGGTCGTGGCCGTCAACCTGACCACCGCTCAGGCGAGCGAGGTCGACTTCCAGCTCAGTCTTTACGCGCCGGGCGGCGTCGACCTGGTCACACGCGAAGTCGATCCGATCGGGGGCGATGGCCCCACGAACCTCGAACTCCGCCGTGGCCTGCTCTCACCGGGTGGCAACTACTGCCTCGTGGTCCAGGACGACGACGGCCCCGAGCTCGACCCGACCGGCATCTACACCTTGAGTGTGGTCGTCAGCCCCGAGACTGACCCCAACGAACTCGCGACGCGAAACGACACCCCGGCCACGGCCACGGTCATTCCCGCTGGAGGCGGAACGGTCTCGGGGCTCATCGCGACCAAGGCGGACCTCGACTGGTACGAGATCAGCACCCCGGTGGGACGCATCATCGAAGTTGAGTTCAACTGTCCGGACTGCTGGACGACGATGCAGCCCTCCGTGGTCTACGTGTACCCTCACTCCACCTCGCCCTGTGACAGCGCCAGCACCTGCGACTATCTGCTCGTGGATAGCGGAAGCTGCACGCGCGACAACGACTGTGGTTCCGGGGTGTGCCGAGACATCCCGGGCGGGCAAAAGCGATGCGCTCGGTCCTGCGAGGGTGATCTCGATTGCGCCTCCTTCCAGTGCCAACTCACCGGGAACGTCGCGGCCTGTGCCGGCGTCGGTAGCTGCATGACCGAAGGCCAGTGCGGGGTTCAGCAGCTCTTCATCCCGCAGCAGATCGAGCTTCAGAGTGGCTCCTACAGGCGAGGTGATCCGCTGCGGACCGCCCAGCCCGCGCAGGCCGCGAAGACGTACCTCCTGGTACACGACTTCAACGACCAGCGCGACTCAGCCGCGACCTACAGCTTCACGGTGCGAAGCTACGCCGACCCAGACTCGGGCGAGCGAGACAACTTCTACATGCCGCTCAAGGAGGACGTGCTGCTCGACGAGGCGCGCTATCGCAACAGCAACAGCCGAAGGCAGACGGGATGGACGAGCATGGGTGGTCGCGCGGTCGCTTCGGGCACGGGCTGCATCGGCTACGAGTCGGACATAGACCGGTGGGTCATCGGCGGCGGCAACCCTTGTACGGTCGCCTCGGGGACGGTTGCGTCCGACTTCTGCGGGCTGCAGATCGCGGTGTCCCCGCGTCCGGTGGCGCCTAACGCCTGGGGGGCAGACCTCGTCTTCTTTGTCGGAGGCAACTCGATCGGCGGCGGCGTTCAGCAGAGCGTGCTCGGGGCGGATTTGACCTTCGGTGACAACGCCTGCGGCTCTGGTCGCGAGGAGTGCTTCTTGGCGCGCGGCGGCGGCGGCGAAATCACGGTCACAGTGCGTGACGCCTCGCAGAGCAACTGGAGCTCCAACGCGATCCATTGCTACAACTGGACCATCACCTCTGCGACAGACTTCGGTTGTCCGGCCTCGTGCCCGAGTCGGTACAACAACGAACCGACGGGGAACTGCATATGCAACTGAGAGGCGTCCTTTCTCTATCGAGCCTCGCCCTGCTCGTCGCTTGCGGCGACAACGAAGGCAGCCTGGTCCCCGACTCCGGGCGACACGACGGAAGCACCTCCGGTCCGGACGGAGGCGCTGATGGGGGCGTGTTGCCGGTCGGCTCCACTCCAGATCCGGCGACCCTGGTCTGGGATCTGAGTGTGGTCGAGCAAACGGAGAATGGCCGGATCGCCGGCGACCATGTCGAGATTGCTCGAGGCCCGGGCGGCCGTCTCGGCGTCGCCTACTTCCGAAATACGCCGCGTCGAAGAACATGCACCGAAGGCACCATGAGCCAGCTCATTCTCTGGGAGGTCATGTACGCGGAGCCAGACAACGACGGGAACTGGAACGCCGAGGTCGTCGCCGAGACCGACACGAGCGGCACCCAGGGGCTCTCGCTGGCCTTCGACCCGCAAGGCAATCCAGCGATCACCTTCATGGGCGGCATCGAGGACGCGTTGATTCGTTGCGGTGCCTCGAGCTTGTTCTTGGCCCGTAAGACCGGAGGCAGCTGGACCGCGAGCTCGGTGGCGGATGTCTCTGCGTCTCCCACTGCGTTCCCCGAGGACGCCACCTCCTGCGCGGAGCTTCAGGATTACTGCAACTTTGGCACCGTCGTGGGCGAGTGGTCCTCGCTGCTCTTTCATGAGGGACAGCCGGCGATCGCGTTCCGAGACATCCACGCCGGTTTTGCCCAGGACGACTACGGTCGTTCGGACGTCGAGCTCTTGTGGGCGGGCACACGACTCGCCATCGATGCGCCGCACGGCGGAGGCAACTACGCCAGCCTTGGCGTATGGAACGGGCAGCCCGTGGTGGCCCATGCCAATCTCCAAGACTTCACCAAGGTGGGGTTGTGGGTGGTCTACAACGACGGGAGCGCGTGGAAGCGGAACCGCATCGTCGCCAACGGCGACATCGGGCGAAGGGTGAGGCTCGGCGTGGTGGGAGACCGGCTGTCCATCGTCTATCACGACAACAAGGGCAACAAGCTCATCTACCTCGAGAGCACGGACGGGGATAACTGGGCACGGACGGTGGTGGACCAGACCGGCAACACCGGCAGGTCGCCTTCCTTGGCCTTCGACCTCGCAGGCAACCCGGTGGTCGCGTATCGGCACTGCGGCGAGTTCAACCCGAACGATCCGAACTGCCAGCCGCGGGAGGACACGCTGAGGTATCGAGTGCGTTTGGGGAACTCCTGGCGCGTGACGGATGTGCGCAACGAACGAGGCGCCTTCGACGCCGAGTACGTCTCCGTCACCCTCGATGGCGACAATCTTCCGGCCATCGCATACAAGACGAGCTTCATCGATCTCGGCAGCAACGAGCAGTACAGCCGGGTCACGGTGGCAAGGGGTAGCGTGGAATGAGTAGGACGGTATCGAACTTTCGCCTCGTCTTCGGGCTGAGCATCGGTCTCGCAGCGAGCGCCTGCGGCAGCGGGGTGTGCAACGGCACCACCAATGAGCTGGATGGCTCCATGAAGGAGCTCTACGACATCACGGTGGACAAGGTCGAAGCCCGCTGGAACGCAGACGACGACACCGTCACGATCGACTTCAAGCGTGGATCGGATTCCCACGCCAAGGTCGTGGCGAACTCGGTCTCCGCCGCACGGATTGGTGATGGCATCCCGCTCATCACCGGCGATGTCTATCGCGTCACCTCCAAAGAGGGTGACGCATATCCAGCGGAGATCGCTCGCGGCAGCATCACCTTCGAGAGCGCCCTCACCGTGAATTCAGAGATCGAGGGCTGCTTCAATTGCCTGTTCGTGCTCGAAGATGGTTCGCAGCGCACGCTGAGCGGAGACTTCCGTACGGTTCTCGACTCTCTGGAGCAATTCTGATGTCCATCGGTCGGCGCGAACACCTGCTCTCTCTGGGGCTTCTGACCTTGGGATTGCTCGCGGCTTGCACCGACGCAGAGCTCTTTGGTCCCTCTCGCGGCAATCGACCTGACCGCACGCGTATCAAGGGCGAGGTCTGCACCTCGGATCCTGCGGAACGCGAGTTTCCGGTCAAGGTCCTCTTTCTCGTCGATACCTCGATCGGCGATTCGAACTACTTGAACCAGCGGGCGGACTCCATCCAGAAGCTGCTGCGTCAGTACTCGGGCGCGAACTACTCCTTCGGCGTGATTCGCTATGCGGGACCGCTCGCCGGCACGGTCTGCGGCTTCCGAAATCTCACCCCAGACGGTTTCTCAAAGTTCATTGACGACGCGATCCTCGGGGTCCGATGTACGGACGCCGCGGTCAACCCCGGACGAGACCTCAGCGGAGCGCTCTCTCTGGCGAACAGCGTCATCTCCGGTGATGTGCTTCAGAGCTCCAGAGGCCTGCGCTCACGGACCAAATACGTCATCATCCTGCTCGCCAATGGGCCGCCCACCACCTCCTTGCAGGAACTCTGGTGCGGCAGCCGCGTGCCTCGGATCCCGCTCGGTGGCACGTGCAGCACCGCCTACTTCCAGGCCTTTTGCGAGAACGTTCAACCTCAGCCTCAGGACTGCGAGCGGTACCAATACACGCGTATCGTGCGGGGCATGCGCGAACTCGCGCTCACGAACGGCACCCAAGAGTTCTACTTCCACATCGTCTATCAGCGCGATCCGGACATGGCCGCGGCGGCCATGGATGATCCTGTCGCAATCACTCTGTACACGGACATGACGCTCTCGGGTGGTGGCACGCTGTATCGGGTCGCGAACGGGGGACTGTGCGACGCTGAAGGCGGAAACGCTCAGGGCTGTATCTTCTCGAACATCAACCTCGACAGCACCGAATCCGTCTTCGTGCGCAAGCAGCTCATCGTAGCCAACCGGAACAGTCTCCCCACGGGTCGGGGGCTCAAGGCTGATTCAGACGGGGACGGTCTCGACGACGATCGAGAGATCAATGAGCTCGGGACGGACCCGCGTAACGCCGACACGGATGGCGATTTCTTGTCCGACAAAATCGAGGTCATGCTCGCCGCGACCGGGCTCAATCCTCTGCTCAACAACCTCAACGACAACGACGGCGATGGCTTCATCGACTTCCCCCTCGAGTGTCCGGTTGAGGGGATCTCGTCCAGTCCCAATGCCTTCTTGCCCGACGAAGACTCGGATGGTGATGGCCTCACCAACTGCGAGGAGATCCTGCTTCGCTCAGACACCACCCTGTTTGACTCGGACGCCGACGGCATTCCAGACCCCATCGAGTTCCGGCTGGGCTCGAACATGATCTCGGACGATACGCTCGACGACACCGACAACGACGGCCTCTCGAATCTCGCCGAGACACGATTTCATCTCTCACCCATCGCCAAGGACCCCACCACGGACGGCATCTATCGCTATTCCATTCGCGATGAACGCCAGGCCGACGTCATCTCGTACACGCAGCCGTTTCAAGCGAGCGGGGTCTATGTGGTGTCGGTGAGCCCGAACAGCAGCGACGGTCGCGCCACGATCTACTTCCAGCCGCCCGCTGATCCCACGCAGCCGGTGTCGGAAACCAACCCTGCGCTTTTGGCGTGGCGTGATCCCACCGACGATACTCCCAGCGGGAGCACGCCCGGCCGCGGACCGGACGTCTTCGTGACCGCCGATGGCGTGTACACGCTGCACTCCGGGGCCTCGGACCCGCTCGACCCCGAGAAGGATCTCAGCATCACGGTGCAGGTGGTCACGACGATGTTCCGCGACGAGCCGGTGGTGAACGACATCCGCCTTCGCACCAGCCGGCGGACCTGCTTTGAGTTCGAGGTGGCGAACATTGCGCTCAAGGTCACTGCGCCGCGTCCAGATACGGGCGTCGAGGGCGTGAACTTCATCGACGTCTTCCTCGCGGAGACGCCGTCGAACAACCCCAACAGCTTCGGCATCTTCAGGGTCGCGACTCGCACCGCCGTCCTGCCGCCCCTGGTCGAGGATCGGTATCCGCAGCCGGACATCGAGCTCACGGATCAAGACTTCTTGCTCTACGGTGATTGAAGGGCGGCTCTGGGCTAGAGCTCATCTCAAGACCCCCGACCGAGCGAGACGGCCAAGACGCGAGGCCCGCAAGGCGGGCCGACGACACTAGTTGGGCTCGAGTCCGGGTCGCGAACGCGCATTGAGACCGAAGGGGCCCTTCATGACCGTGCCCGAGACCCCCACCACCCAGATGGCGATGCGCTGAGGATAGATGCCGGCGTCATCCGGGTCCGCGAGTGGATCGTCCTCGTGCGTGGTCCAGATGCCCTCGAGCCGGTGGTTGGTGAACTCGTAGAACGGGCTTGCGTTGTTGTTCCGCAAACGGAGGATGGTGCCGGCCCAGGCCACCAGCCAGACGTCGTTGCCGTTCTGTCCGTGCACAGCTCGTAGGTACACGCGCGGGAGATCTTCGACATACTCAAAGGCACCGGCGCCGCCTCGAAGCAGAGTGCCATCGAGTCCGAGCAAGAAGAGGTTGTCGGCCGACCGACCCCAGACTTCACGCAGGGGTGCGGTCAGGCCGTCGATGCGCTCGCGCGACCAGTTGCCGTCGGCCAGATGCAGGATCGCTCCGAGGTTGCCCACCGCGGTGCCGACGGTGCCTTCGCGGTTGAGCCAGAGCCCGTGCAGGCTCTCGAGGGTGACGGGAGGCAGGGTCCCCCAGGTGCCGGTGGCGTCGTCCCGCAGGAGGACCCTACCGTTGTTGCCCACCGCGTAGAGGCCGTTTCCGCCCCCGGACACGGCGTGCAGGTCGAGGCTGGTATCGGTGGTCTCCTGGATCCATCGGGGCATGACGCCCTCGATGCGGCGTTCGGCCGCAGGGATGTAGTAGTGAAGCACCGTACCCCCGCTCCCAACAGCATACACGTCGTCATCAGCTCGCACGTGGACACTGTTCAAGCTGACGGTCCGGGTGGTCGTCGCGGTCAGGTCGGCGAGGCTCCAGGAGGTGCCGTCGAAGTGCAGGATCGTGTTCCGTTCTCCGACGATCCAGATGTCATCCGAGCCGGTGCCGCCGATATCGAACAGGTTGGGCGCGGTCGAGGAGGTACCCAGCCCCACGTCGACCGGCTCGAACAGGGGATCGATCAGGACGGAGCCCCTCGGCCCGGCGTCCAGGAGGGCTCCCCCCACATTGGTCGAATCACATGCCCAGAGCAGGGCTGGGAACAGCAGTACGAGGTGCCTCACCGGCGGAATATACCGCCCTGGCTGCGATTTGACACCAGTTTTGGCGCGGCATACACCAGTCGGGAGCACACACGACCATGGCTGATTTGATATTCAAGGAACCATTCCTCATCATCAACACCTTCGTATTGCTGGTGTCCTTGGTCATCGTCGTCCAGCGCATACACAGCCTTTGGTTCAAGTTCGGCATGTCTTCGGAAGACATGCTGAAGCAGGTCTTTGGCTTCGTGGAGTCGGGGAGCTTCGCGCGAGCCTTGCAGCTCTGTAACGCCAAAGACCACCCCATCAGCTCGGTCTTCAAGGCCGCCTTGACGCGGGCGAATCGAACGGAGCGCGAGATCCGTCGCTCCATCGAGATCGCGGCCCTGACAGAAATGCCTCGGCTCAAGAAGGGCACCGGCTACATGCCCCAGCTGTCGAACGTGGCCACCCTCTTCGGCCTCATCGGCACGATCCGAGGCCTGATCATCTCGTTCTCTGGTGTGGCGGCCGGCAACGCGGCCGAGAAGCAGGCCATGCTCTCCGAAGGTATCGCCATCGCGTTTTACAACACCTTCTACGGCCTCACGATCGCGGTGCTCGTGATCATCGCTTACATGATGATCCTCGGTCGTCAGACCAAGCTCGTTGGGCAAATCGAGCTCGGCGCGGCGCGCCTCGTGGACCAGCTCCTCATTCAGCAATCTCTGGGACGAGAGAAGGCCAAGAAGTCCGGCTGAGCCGCGCATGAGCGACGAAGGCGGGGGGATATTCGGCCACGGGCCGCTGGGTTCGAGCGGCGGCGGTGATGCCGGCGACAACATCGGGGCGGTCGATCTGAACCTCACGCCCCTGATGGATGTGCTCTCCAACATCCTGTTCTTCCTGCTTGCTTCCTTCGGCGCTGCCATCCTCTCGTATCTCGCAGCCTCTGTTCCCATCCAGGCCGAGGGTGACGAATCCCAGCAGCCGGAACCGCGCCTCGACAAGGTGGTTGTGAACGTCCAGATCATGAAGGACGCCTACCGGATCAACCTCTCGAGCGACGACGTCGATCCAGAGAAGATGAACAAGTACCGGCAAACGCTGCCGCGAACGGAAGAAGGCTACGATACCAAGCAGCTCGGCGAGCTCATCAACGCCATCAAGGAAGAGTTCCCGGCTTCGGACACCGCGATGATCGTGCCGAACACCGAGACCACCTACGATGAGATCGTTCTGACGATGGAGGCGGTCAAAGACCGCCCCACCGAGGACCCTGACAAACCGGACAAGCTGCTTCCCAAGATGGTCATCGCGGACATCGTCCGGGCCGACACCGCGGCCGGCTCGGCCACAGAAGGGAAGGGCAAGTAGACATGTCGGGTGGTGGTGCAGGTCCGAGTGACGAAGATCCATATGCCGTCCAGCTCAACCTGGTGCCGCTGATCGACGTGCTCTGCAACATCCTCTTCTTCTTGCTCGTGGGCTTTGCGAGCACCGAGGTCACCTACGAGGGCGACCTGCTCCTCCCGGTGGCTCGTTCGAGCAGCGCGATTCAGATCAAGACCAAGGTCGTGCTCTCGGACCAGGAGCTCAAGGTCAACGACGTCCGGGTGGCCAAAGTGCTCGAAGGTAAGATCGATGCGCCCGTGGAGGGCGACAAGATCCTCCCGCTCTACGAGAAGCTGAACCAGCTCAAGAAGGAACTCCAGGAACAGACCGGTGGCGTGCAGAAGGACGACGACGTCGTGTTTCTCTTCGCGCACAAGGGCACGCCGTTTACGACGCTCTCGCCCATCATGAAGACCGCGGCTATGGCTGGGTTTCCAAACTTCCGCTTTGCGATTGTTCGCCAGTAGCGCTCGCCTCAGACCAACAGGTTGAGCCGTCCCAATAGGAAGTCGCGCGCGATCACGACCTGATGGACCTCGTCCGGACCGTCCGCGATTCGCGCGGCCCGCGCAGCCCGATACCACTGCGCAAAAGGCAGATCGTCGGAGAAGCCTAGGCCGCCGTGCATTTGAATCGCATCGTCGAGGGTCTTGCAGAGCACGCGAGCAACGTGAAGTTTGCACATCGAGGAGTAAGGGCGCGCTTCCTTGTCGGCGCCGGCCTCGAGCATCGACGCGCAGTGGTGGGTCATCAGGTTTCCGGCGTGAATGCCCAGCGCGTTCTCCGCGATCATCTGCTGCACGAGCTGGTGACGCCCCAGCTCTTTGCCAAATGAGCGGCGGGTGCTGACGTAGGCCTTACACATCTCGAGCACTCGATCCGCCCAACCAAGCCAGCGCATGCAGTGCGTGAGCCGGGCTGGAACCAAGCGCGCCTGGGCGAGCCGAAATCCATCGCCTACGTCGCCCAGGACGGCGTCCTTGCCCACCCGTACTCGATGGAAGCGCAGCTCGGCCTCCCGGTGGGTGAGCAGCGGTTCGCTCATGATGGGAACATCGCGGACGTGTTCGACCCCCTCCGCGTCCCGGTCCACGAGGAACATCGTGGCCCCGTTCTCGAGGTCGTCGCTCGTTCGCGCCATCACGATCAGAAAGGCCGCGTCCCCGCCGCCGGTCGAGTACCACTTGTGGCCGTCGATGATGAACGAGTCTGCATCCGGCGTGGCGGAGCTGCGAAGATTGCTCGGGTCCGCGCCAGCGCCGGGGGCGGGCTCGGTCATGCAGAAGGCGCTGGTGATCTCGCCGGCCGCGAGCGGGGCGAGATAGCGCGCCTTCTGGGCTTCGCTCCCAACTCGGAGCAACAAGTCCATGTTGCCTTGATCCGGCGCGTCGCAGTTGAAGATGCGGGCGCCCACTGGAGAGCGGCCCATCTCCCGGAAGAGCACACACATCCCCGTGATGCCCAGCCCGAGTCCGCCCAGCTCGGTCGGAAGGTGCGGTGTCCAGAGGCCTTCGCTTCGCGCCTCCGCCTGCAGCGCCAGAAGTGAGTGGTCATCGCGGACACGATCTTGCGACACAATCTCCGACTCACGCGGTAAGACGCGTGTGTCCATGAACTCGCGCACGCGGCGCCTCAACGCGGTCAGCTCCCCGGATAGATCAAAGTTCATGGACTCTCCTAAGGCACGTCCGCCGCGCTGTCGAAACGAGGATTGATGGTCATGAGTCGGGTCCGAAGGGTCTGCTGGAGGTGCCGAGCAAGCTGTTCGCTGCGTTGGGGATCGCTCAGGCCGCCCCGTATCTCCTCCGCCAAGCGCTGATTGAGTGCCCCGAGCACCGCCTTGCGTCGACTGCGCGGGGCGTCCTGGGCCGACCGGGCCTCCTCGGCGGATGGATAGAGAAGAGAGAGGCCTTCGAGCTCCGCTCGATCCTGAGCTTCCTCGAATCCGAGTTCTGCGGACGAGAGCTGGCAGAGATGGGAAGCTATCAAGGCTCTGAAGGCGAGCCCCGAGTCCTTCTCCTTCAGGGCCGGCCTTACCTCCCGCTCGAGGAATCGTCCCACCGCCGTCAGGACCTCTGCTAGATCGGGATGGTTCTGCATCAACGTGCTCCCTTCTCGATGAGGCGCAGAGCCTCATACTCCATCTCCGCGGCGCGTCGAGCGACCGCGATGAGCTCGAGGTCGCTCGACTCTCCCGAGCGATATCGCTCCCCCTGGTAGATACAGCCGGCCGCCCAGTGGACGTTGCCCCAGATCTCCCAGAAATGCGCCGCTTGCAGGTCGACGGCTCGTCCGCTCGCGGCCTCGTACGCCTCGTAGAACGGGCGGCGTTCTGCAAAACCGCCCACCGGTTTGTCGAGGACACCGAAGCGCCAGTCGCGAAGACAGATCCACGCCAGGTCCTCCTCCGGATAGCCCCAGTGTGCGAACTCCCAGTCGAGGATGCCTCTGAGCCCCTCCGGTGTGACCATGAAGTTGCCGGTTCGAAAGTCTCCGTGAACGAGCACGACCTCCCTTGGCGGCGGCGTGTGAGCCACCAGCCACGCGAAGGCCCACTCGAGCGCGGGGTGTGCCTCGGGCATCTCGTCCAGCGTCTTCCGGAGAGCGCCTAGCGTATTCAGCACCGGGTCGACATGCTCACCTCGGTCCGACCAACCTAGCCGCGCCGGCAGCAAACTCGGATGGGCGTCGCGCCGAATACTGTGGATCCTCGCGAGCTGAACCGCGAGCTCACCCGGCAGTTTCTCGCGCGCCGCCGCCAGACCAGGGCTGCCGACGATCTGTCGGCCGATGGCGGTCCCCTCCACCCAGTCGAGCGCGCAGGACACGGCGCCTTCACGCAGAAGATCCTTCGCCAGACCGCGGACCCTCGGGGTCTCGACCCCGGCCGCGCGGGCAGCGCTGATCACGGAGGCCTCCGCTGCGCGGTCGAGGCTTCCCGGTAGCTTGCTGGTCGCGTCGCTGCGCAGCGCGAGCCTTATCTTCTCATCCGGACGCGCCGCGGGCACGAACTCGACGCGGTGGTTGTCCTGACAAGCGCCCCCCGCGAGGGGCTCAAAGGACCGGACCTGCCCCGCCTCTCCGAGTAAGCCTTCGAGCCACACGCTCAGCTCCTCGTGCATGGGCGTATGGAACACCACTGGGGTCGCTCTGTCGAGGTGAGCTCGACCGAGAGGGTGACCCACTTTCCGACGACGCGAGACCTGCTAGACTCAGCCGCTCATGGTCGCGGTTGTGCAGCGCGAACCGAAGGCTCCGCGCAGCCTCTGGCCCCGTGCGATCCTGCTCGTTCTCTCTTCTGCATGTGGCCCGGCGGTCTCGAGTGGAGAGCTGCTGCAGATCGATCCAGGGATCGCCTTCGTCGTGCGTTACAGCGGTGAGCAGGTCATCGGCGTGGAGCGTCTTCGGCGTACCCAGGAGGGTGCAGCCACGCTCCTTCTCCGTGAGGGCACGGAGCTTGCCGTGGTCCTCTTGGACGCGGAAGGCCTCGCGGCCGCGCACCCCGCCGCCGACTTGTCGAAGCTCGAAGCGGCCGAACTCCAGCTGCGCGAGCCGGGGGACACCTGCACGGAACGAATCAGCGAGGATGCTGGTTCCGCGGTCGTTCCGTTGCCCGAGGAACTCTCCGTGCTGCGCTGGGCGCCCGAGGAGCCTTCAGGCTTCGCGTCCGATCGTCTGCCATCTTCGGTGCTCGGTCGGCTCGTACTCTCGCTCCAGCTCGGTGCCTGCGCTCCGCCCCAGCGAGCCCGCCCGTTTGCGAAGGACGGATACGCGCTCGACAACCCCTTCTATCTTCGGGACCGGTGGCACTCCGCTGACTCCGCGGCCGAGGACGATATCGACGTGTTCTCTCCTGCCGACGTCGCCTACATCAACCGGGATACCGCGCTCGTCGTCTTCTTCCACGGACTTGCGTTCATCCGGCGCGGGGAACGGCTGAGCTCGGTCAGCGCCCCCGAGTATTTCAGCGCCGACCGCCTTCCGGCATTTGGAAGCAACCGCCCGTGGAATCTCAGCTCTGCCTCCTTTCGTGCCCCGGCGGGTTCGCAACCGGCGCGTGTTCTCGTGTCCGGTTGGAGACCGAGCGCGGTCTCGGCGACGTTCGAGTCCATCACCGCGCTGCTCTCGTTGGAAGATGAGGTCCTCGAGGTCCTCAGCGCGACGGTCACTCTGGGCAAGGCGGGACGATCCGGTTTGGATGCACGCGGCCGGTTCTTCGCGCCGATGTCGGAACATGGGTCTGGCGGAGACCCACCCCACCGCGCGACCGCGGTGTTCGCCGACCCGGACGAAGCCGAGCGGCCCTATGCGGTGGCGCGACACACCCACGAGATCAAGGCGCTGCGCACTTCACCCTTCGCCGAAATGCCGCACGTGCTGATCACCCTGAGGCCCAGTCGCCTCCAGGTCGGAGATCTGGTTGATGGAAGGATCGAGGTCGACGAGATCATTCCGTATCACCCAGACGGCGCGGGCCTCCTGGCTCGGTCGGTTTCGGTGCTCGAGTCCGAGGGCGGACTCCTCGCCGTGGTGGGAGGCGAGCGGGCTGAACTCGCGCTCCGCAGGCCGGACGGCGCATGGACTGCTGTGTCGCAACACTTGGACCTGAATGTTCGCCGGGTGATCGCGTGTCACGCCCAAATCGACGCCTGCGGACGCGCTCAGCCGTCGCCGGAGCTTGCGGAGCTCTGGGCCGCGTCCGGACTCGACGCGCAGCCTCGGGTGTTCATGGCGCCCGAGGTGTGTCCTCACGTGCTCGTGAGCCGGCTCGATGGCTGCACCGCGCTCGTCGAAGTTGATCGACCCTTCGTCGTGAGCGACTCTCGCATCATCACCCTGATTCGTCCTTCACTCGACGGCCGCACCGCGCTGGTGGGCGGCCGAGGCGGGATGTTGGCGGAGATCGACCGCTAGTCCCCTGGACACGTGGAGGCTAACAGATGTCGCCGGCCCTTCGCGGCTGCTCGCCGCGACGCCTTTGGCTCTCGTCGGTTGAATACAGAGAGTATTCGCCCTCCTTGCGCGACGATCAGACACGAGGATTGCTCGCCGAATTTCGCTAGCCTCCGCGTTTCCAGGGGACCAGTGTCCCGTCCGAGAAGTTCAGATCACGTTCGCGCTTGTCCTTTTCGTCCCTGGCCGACGCGCGGCCTGCGGCCGCCCTTTCGGGCTCCTCGGTCATTGGGGGCGACCCAACTCCCTTCGTAGCGCGCCGACCAGCGAC